>NZ_CP013704.1:0-600000 GCF_001936255.1 Borrelia anserina Es
TATTTAGTTGTTTTTAGTATAATAAATAAAAAACTTAACAACTTTGATAGTTTGTTAATGATAAATCTCTATATCCTAATTCCTACTAATCGTCAGACTTCTTTATAGAATTTACCTTTACACCAAATTTCTCAAAGCTTTCTGGCATAAGCACAACATCAATACCTGAATTTAAGGATTTTTTAATTGCATCTACTAAACTAAAATTATTCACAATTGCTCCCATATCATACGCATCTGTAATTATAACACTACAAATATTTAAATTATGCCTTATAATATTTACAATATCTCTTGACATACTAGTTACATCTCCAGAAATTTTAGGTACAAGTACATGCGCAAGCATAATAAATTTTGCTTCCTTTCCAAAAATAAATGGTACAAAATTATTTATCATCAAAAAATTTTTACTATAAGGCAGTAAAGCTAAATCTTTATGAGTATCAACTTTTGTGCCTCCAAGTCCAGGAAAGTGTTTCACTGCAGCAAAAACACCTTGTCTTTGAATTCCATCGATAAATGCCTCTATCATAAGACCAATATTATAAGATGAATATCCAAAGGTCCTACTACCTAAAGGACTATCGGGGGAAAATTTAGCATCTGCTACAGGTGCCATATTTAAATTGATACCAAGGCGTCTAAGCTGTTTGCCAAGAATTTCTCCAATCTTATATGCAAGTTGAGCATCTCCAGTCTTACCAACAGACTCCATAGCAGGAAATTTATAAACCCCTAACTTCTCATTCTCACCAGTCCTACTAACCAGTCCTCCTTCTTCATCAACAGCAATAAAAATATCAGAACCAAGATATTTCTTTAATTCGCTAATTAATTTTTTGGTTTGTTGAGCATCCTTAAAATTTTCTCTAAATAAAATAATTCCTACTGGGTTTATCTCTTTTAGCTTATCAATCGCATCTTTACTAAGCGATTGTACAGCGGTAGGATTAGAAACATTTCTAATACCAACAAAAAAATAACGTTCCCTCAAAACGTTACTAAAATCAACCCTTCCTAAAAATACATTAATATCTACAAGATCAGACTTATCATTTTCAAAATAACTATATTCTATTTCAGGAACAGCCCCTAATAAAACTAAACTATGAAATAAAAGTCTAAATACTAAAAATCTAAACATTCCATCTCCCCCCTCCAAATACCAAACCACATTTATTCTTTAACACATTACTAAGAGCATTATTCAAATATTTGGAAATATCAGAAAGACTACCTAACAAAAACTTACCATTTATATAATCACTCATAATAAGAACATCAACAAACAATTTTGCAGGCAAGAATCTATCGCCTCGATCGACCTCAAAAATCAACGGATTATCTACTATCTTTATAACTTCCCAAGTTATCTGTTCAATTGCAGTATATTTGCCAAACTCTTTATTCTGTTCAACAACCCTTATAGGCATATTTAATATTATTTCATCGATATGTTTTATCAAATATTCTAAATTAAAAAGACCGGTAGCACAATTAAACAAAATCTTGTTCCCACTATACTCAGCTTGTAGTATAATTTCTTTAGAAATTGTACTACCAATATCAACACAAGCCAAATGATCATCATCTAAGACTAAAACCCCTCCTTTTGTATCCAATGAGGTTTTAACACTAAATTCAAAGCCAGCAGAATTGTTTGTTATAGCCATTATAGCAAGGGCTTTTAAGTTAACAGTAAAACCAATATTATCAACATTACCAATATAAACAAATTTTTTTCCGGAATTATAAAGTTTTAAATAAACATCCCTTAGAACTTTAAAATTTTGACCATGACCAGCAGGCAAAGCTAACAGAGTTTTCTTACCATGATTATTATAATTAAAATACTCATATTGACCGTTGTCTAGTTTTTTATAACAATAAATCAAAGGCTGAATAGCTGTAAAAATATCTTCCTTTTGCAAGCCACAATAATTTAAATCTTTAATCAAGGAATCATCAAAAATATTATCAAAAAAATTAGAAATCAATTTATAAGTCTTAAAATTTGTCATCTGAAAAATAGAAGGCTTAATAGTTTTACCATAAAGATCACAATACTTCTTAGAAAGCATTAAAAGATGTCGTATTTTTAATGCTAAGAATGAAAATCCATAACTACCATCTTTATTAATATATGCAGGTGTTATTCCCTTTGGCAAATCTCCAAAAGACTCCCTAGCCTCAAGTATTTTATCTTTGCACAAAAAATATAATTCTTCATGAAAATCACTATTTTTCAATATATCAAAATAACTAGTTGCAGAACCCCCATTTAGAATACCAAATGAAAGATAAGGATAAAGCAATAAGCCTAGTTCTTCTAGCTTATCACCAGTAAAAACATAAAAATCACCTTCTGATGACAACACAAATCTTGTAAAATCATCAATATATTTCCTTAAATTATATTCAACAAGTTCTTTCTTAAACTTTAATTTAATAGGAGTATCAGCAAGATTTAAAATATTACTATGATTCTCATCAGGAAAATTTTTAAAAGACATGTTTAAAGTCTCAAGTTTATGCTTATTAAGCATATCAAGCATTCTTTTCGAAAAGATCTTATCTATCACTTCACACATACTAAAAACCTCATCTAACACAAGGTAAACAACAACTAATATTTTAAAGCATCATAAGTAATGATTCTTATAATAGAATATGTTAATATAATTATGCTACTACAATAAAGAAAAAATATAAACATATAATAATAAAAAGGAAAATATGCTAAAACACTATGTCTTAAACATGCTAAACTTAAAACATGCTATCAATGAAATGATATTTTCACCTTCAGGATTTAGAAAAATATTTGCAAAATCAAAAGATGAAAATTCAACAGATTATGAAATAAATGATGATGACAAAATACTAATTGCTCTTATAACCTTTACAATATCAAATTATCTCAAAGACAAACCAAAAGAATATATCAATATAGGACTAGATTCAAGAGCAACTGGAAATATAATCTCAGAGATAACAATCAAGACACTAATCTTAAATAATGATAATGTCAATTTTTTTGGAATACTCCCAATACCAGAAATCCTAGCTCACACAAAGATAAGCCAAAATTCAAAAGGATTTATATACATTTCCGCAAGTCATAATCCCAAAGGATATAACGGCATTAAAACAGGCTTAGATGATGGAGGAGTATTAAATTCAAATGAAATAAAGAAAATAATATCTCAAATCAAAGTCAACATTAAAAATAAAAATCTAATAAATAATCTAATAAAAAAGCTACAAAATTTTAATACTAATGCTTCGCACTTAAAAACATATGAAACAATTATCACTACACAGAACCAAAACAAACTAAAATCTTATAACTCATATAAATCACTAATGCAACAAATAATATATTCAGATAAACATAATCAAAAAAATATTGATATCTTAAAAGAAAATATCAAAAAAGAACCCATAGGAATAATAGGTGAAATGAATGGTAGCTCTCGTATTAACTCAATCGATAAAGAGATAATTGAATCTCTGGGAATAAAATCAGAATTTCATAACACTGAAATTGGTATCTTTAAACACGGAATGACTCCTGAAGGAACCTCTTTAAATATGTGCAAACAAATACTAGAACAAAAGTTTAAAAAAGACAATGATTTCCAATTAGGATATGTCCCTGATTGTGATGGAGATAGAGGCAATTTGGTTACTATTCAGAAACAAGAACAAGCAACTATTATTGCACCACAAAAAATATTTGCACTATCAGTACTCTCAGAACTTAGCTATCTATACTATATGGATATTAAAGATAACTTGGCCGTCGTAGTTAATGATGCAACCTCACTAAATATTGAAAAAATTGCCTCTTTATTCAACACAAAAGTTTACAGAGTTGAAGTCGGTGAAGCCAACTTAACTGAAATGGCCGACATTTTACGAAACCAAGGATTAGTAGTAAAAATTTTTGGAGAAGGCTCAAATGGAGGAAATATTACATACCCCTCAAAAGTAAGAGACCCACTAACAACTGTCCTTAGTATCATAAAACTTCTTAAAATTAAAGATCTTTATAAAATATGGTGTAAACTTTCCAATAATTCATAATCAGTTAGCATAACATAAACTATATGTTTACATTACTTTCTAAAATTTTCTCCACATTTCTCCTCACATCATTCCATGTCTTTGATATACCCATTAAATTTTTAGCATTTTTCACAACTTCTACTGCAACTTTTCTAGTCTTACTTGTACCTTCAAATATCACCTCATCAACATAACCTTTTTTGGATTTAAAAAATTCTCTTCTTTCCCTAATTGGCATTAAAAATTGATTCAAAACTCCAAAAAGCCTCTTTTTAACTTCAACATCTCCAATTGTACCTTTTTTATATCTAGTCTTAAGCTCATAAAGCTCATCAATATTACTATTAAAAAGGTCATGATAAATAAAAACAGGGTTGCCATCAACTTCTCCTGGCATATCTGCTCTCACCCTTTTAGGATCTGTAAACATAGACATAACCTTCTTGCGTAATGTTTCCTCATCATCACTTAGAAATATTGCATTACCAAGGCTTTTGCTCATCTTAGTCTTACCATAAATGCCCACAAGAGCCTGAGAATCTGTAAAGATAGCTTCAGGAATTGGAAAAAAATTTTCTCCATAAAGATAATTGAATTTCCTTGCAAGTTCCCTTGTAAGTTCAACATGAGCTTCATTATCACGCCCAACTGGAACTAAATTAGACTTTACCATCAAAATATCCGCACTCATAAGAACAGGATAACCTAAAAGTCCATAAGGAACTTCAGTCAACCCAGCAGCGATACTCATGTCCTTTATACTAGGGATCCTTTGCAGGCGATTAACCATAACAATCATTGACAGTATTAAATTTAACTCCAAAAGCTCAGGTATAGCTGATTGCAAATAGATATTAACTTTTTCAGGATTAATTCCACAAGCTAGATAATCCAAAACCATTTCTCTAACATTAACAGATATCTTACTAATATTTTCTAAATATGGCTTTGTAGTAAGAGTATGCAAATCTGCTATAATAATATAGGTTTCATATTCTCCCTGATATTTTAATCTATTAACAATAGAGCCAACATAATGCCCCAAATGAAGAGGACCCGTAGGCCTGTCTCCTGTAAGTATAACTTTTCTCTGCAAACTTAATTCTCCTTATTACTTACACTATCAATGCCTAATATCTTCGACCCACTTAAAAACACAGAAAAAGGTTTTAAGTACTCTATATTATCTACTATCACTTTTATAATAACTGTAAAAGGATAAGCTATTAAAAGGCCCACAATACCCCACAGCCATCCCCAAAAGAAAAGAAAACAAAGCAACAAAAAAGGAGAAAGATCAAGTCTATGTCCTTGCATCTTTGGCTCAAGGATATTGCCAATCAACATTTGCACAAATGTATTATATATAAAGATATAAAACACCAAATTTAAATTAGGATAAAACTGTACTAAAGCAGCTATCACAATAAAAAAAACAGCCAAAATAGAACCTATACTTGGAATAAAATTGAATACAAATGTAAGCACAGCCCATACACGAGGAAAATCTTGCCCAAACAAATTGAGACCTATAAATACCAAAAAACCTGTAAGAAAACTAACAAAGACCTTTATCCCTAAATATTTACTAATCTGAGTATTGATCGTATTTAAAGCTTCAATAAACATACTCGAAATAGACTGCCTAAAAGCATTTTTAACCTTGATATCAAAGATATGTATCTCTGATATCAAAAAATATAACAATAAAAATAACACTACCAAACTACTTGCAAAACCAATAATTTCATTAGATATCCGCGTTAAAAAAGGATAAATATATTTAGAAAAATCTATATTACTAATAATAGCACTATCTAACTTATATTTTTCAAGGATGTCTATCATAATAAAAATTAATTGCTTTTGATAATAAGGTAATTGCTCAATCAAAGTAGTAACACTATAATAAACAAAACTAAAAACCAAATAAGAAAATGAAAAAAGAACAAAAAAAATCACAAAAACTATCAAAACCCTTGGAATCTTTAATCTTTTAAGAAAAGTATAAATGGGATATACTAAAAATCCAAGAACCACTGCAATAGCTAAAGGTTTAAATATCGTTTGTGCTATTTTTAAAATAGAAATTAACATTATAATCAAAGCTACAACATAAAAAACAGACTGAAGTTTAACAAACTTTAACTTATCAGTTGGTTTCAGATCTAAAGACATCTAAATCTCTCCTTAATACACTCTAACCGTTATTGAGAAATACTTAAAATACTTAAAGGTAGAATCATATTCACTCAAGAATATTTATTTAATTTATTTAAATTTATAACCAAATTATATATTTAAATAAATCTTTTCCATTATCCAATTATATAATTTAGTTCCCTTACTATAATTTGCTTCGGCTAAATCCCCCACTCTTTTCTCTCTAACCAGCCTTTTAGCATTTTCATCATTTCCATAATAAACCGTCAATGTATTTTTATAATGATTTAAATTATTATTCAAAATTTCAAAAGCCGGGATATCACTAAAACCATCCGCAATATAAAACATATTTTCAAAAGGAATGTCTCTCCTACTTTTTGGAATCCTCTTATTAATTTTATCATAAGATCCCTTATTTAACTCAAAAATAACCCGAGTTTTTATTGTATGATCCACGAAATAACATACGCTACTTAAAACACTATTTACTGAAAACTTATTATCCAAATTCTGATAAAAAGGCACAAGATATGTATCTATAAATTCACAAGCCCAAACTTTAGTAATATAAGAAGCAATACTACTTCCCAAAATCATCTGTCTAAAACCACTTGAAACAATATAAACATTTACTACAGTATCTGACTTCTTCAAGCTCCTATTTATTTCATTTATCTCTTTAAATAAATCAATCACACCTTCAAAAAACTTTAATTTCGAGCCTAACGCGAATAATATTTTATTATTGAGCCCTTTAAAAATACCTTCTCTAACATATGTTAAAATATGTGATAAATATATCATCTCATTAGCAATGATATTATAATGATTTTTGTTATAAGTAATAGATAAATTTTCAACCTCATCCCAAAACAAGCCAGCATCAACATTATACTCATCAAAAAGTACCTGCTGCATATTGCCATAAATTAAAGTATCATCAAAATCAAATATCAAAGCTATAATCTTTTCTTTTTTAGCCATAAACAAAAAATAAATTCAAATCAACATTAACTTGTATTAAAATATATATACAACTATGACTATATTCAATATATTGTATATAGCAACAATATTATATAAAACAAATTAAATAGAAATGCTTATGATAGACATGGGTAGTATAAATCAAGTAAAAGATATTTTTTCTAGAGTATTAGATGTAAGTCTAATCAGCATTTTAGTTTATTATATCTATAAAAATGTAATTAATTCTTATTCTATAAACTTACTTAAAGGAATGATCATTATTACATCCATCGGAATCATATCCTACTATTTCAACTTATACACAATAAATTGGCTATTAAATTACATAGCAAATATACTACCCATTGCAATGCTCATCTTATTCCATCAAGAAATAAAAAAGATAATAATGCAAATTGGGAATTTTAACTTATCTTTTAAACTTGCAAATAATAAAGAAGAAACCATTAAAACCATTGCTGAGATAATAAAGGCAATCAAGCATTTATCAGAAAATAAATCTGGTAGCTTAATATGCATAGAAAAAAAAATACAATTAGATCAAATAATAAATAAAGGTATAAAATTAGACTCCATTGTATCTAATGAAATCTTAATATCAATTTTTGATTATGAAACACCTTTACATGACGGAGCAGTCATTATTAGCAACAACAAAATAGTCTATGCTGGTTCTTTTTTACCATTATCCAATATTGAATCTATCAGTAAAACTTTTGGAACAAGACACAGAGCAGGCCTTGGAATTTCTGAAAACTCAGATGCAATAACAATAATAACATCCGAAGAAACTGGTTCTATTTCACTCACACAAAATGGAAAATTAGAATATAATTTAAGCTTAAATGAAATCAAGAAAAAACTAAATCTTGCATTAATAGAATAAATAATGAATATAACTAAGAAACTTAAAAACTTAATGAAATTATTATTTGAAGATTGGCAAAATAAAGCCATTTCTATCTTAATAGCAATTATTATGTTCACAACATCTTACTTTAATAACATAGAATCAATCAAAATAGAAAAAAAATTCAATATTTTATTAGAAGATGAAGTTACACTAGGTAAAATTCCTGATTTTAACAAAATATTGCTCATAGTCAAAATTAATAAACAAGACTTAAAATATTTAGACCTTGATCGAATAGCTCTATTCGTTGAAGCTAATAACATAAAAAAAGCTGGGCAATATGAGCTGCCAATAAAGATCAAAAATTTTAATCCTGTACACATTGTTGAATACAAACTTTCAAAAAACAGAATTGTACTCAACCTCGATAAAAAAATTTCAAAACTGGTCAAAGTTGAACCTAAATTTAAACTAATTGAAAAAGAAGGTAAAGGAGAATACTTCATTGCCAAATATAATATAGTACCTGACAAATTAACAATACACGGCCCTGAAAAAGTGATAAAAACAATAAACTCAATTAAAACCGAAATAAAAGAATTTGATATAAATACTGTATTCATCTCAGAACATCTTGAAGTAATTTCTCCAAACCCACTTATAACACTTGACAAAAACCACGTAATTGTTAACATCACGCTAGGCAAAAAATATATACAGACAACAATAAAAAATCCTAATTTAACTTTCAATAATCTCAAAAATGGATTGAAGATAAAAAACAAAGAAAAAATTTTAGACCCAGAAAATGAAATGTTTATTAAGATAAGAAGCGGACTCTCAGAGAAGATAATTAAAATGTATATAGCCAATAAAAATGTTAACCTCAACCTCGATCTAAGTCAAATTGAAACACCTGGAACTTATGACATCAACACAGATATCTTACTTAAAAATGATACTTCTGGTATAGAAGTATATGAATATGAACCTAAAACAATAAGAATCGAAGTAATTTCAACAGAGCAATAAAATGACGAAATCAATAGGATGTGATATAATAAAAGTTACAAGATTAAAAAGTTTTTTACAAAATAGAAAAAAATTAGAAAGATTTTTTACACAAAGAGAAATTAAAGACTTAGAAATGAAAGGAAAAGGAATTTTAGAAAGTTTAGCTGGCAAGTTTTCAGCAAAAGAATCATTAATTAAAGCAATAAGCCCACTAATAAACACTAAAATAAAATACACACTTAAAGATATTGAAATCATACAATCGCCAAAGGGTAACATAATATTCCAACTATACAATGATATTAAAGCTTTGATCGACAAAATGAATCTAAAATTATATTTGACAATTTCTCATGAAAAGGAATATGCTATTGCATTTGTAATAGTAGAAAATTAACTCATGAAAAAGATATCATACTTCACAAAATATAAAATTGAATGTCCTTTATGTAAGCATAACTTTAGAAAAGAAGAACTATTAACAGGCAGTAGTAGATTAATATCTGGAGAGTTAAAAGTTGATTTAAAAAGAGAATATATAAAAAATGAAAAATATGGTAATATTTATCCCAGAATATACTCAATAACAGTATGTCCTAATTGTTATCTGGCTACCTTCCCAAACGAGTTTAATGCGATATTACTTGTTAATAATAACATCAAGCAAACCCTAATAAACCGTATTGATGAACGCAAAGAAATAAAATCAATTTTTGAAGACGACCTAAACTTTAATGAACCAAGAAGACTCCAAGAAGGAGCTGCAAGCTATATCCTCGCTATCATGTGTTATGAATACCTGGATAAAAATCATAATCCAACTCTCAATCAAGCAAAATGTGCAATAAGATCAGCCTGGACATTTGAAGATCTAGACAAGGAATACCCAAACCAAAATTATAACTATTTGCAAAAAATATTTTATTATAAAGCAGCATATCTTTACAAATTAACAATTGAAAAAGAACAAAATAATTCAGAACCAATTAATGCTGAAACAGTATTTGGTCCTGATACAGATAAAAATTATGGCTATGACAGTGTTTTATACCTATCAGGTTTACTAGAATATTTTTATGGAAATAAAGAAGATAGACAATACAGATATAATCAATTAGTCGAAATAAAAAATTTACTTTCTAAAATAGCCGGAATGGGAAAATCATCAAAAGAAAAACCCTCAATACTCATAGATAAAATAAAAGAAGTTTATTTTAAAATCTCAAAAGAAATAAAAACTTTCAAATAAATGAAAAAAATACTTGCAGAAATAGCATATGATGGTTCGCTATATTACGGATTTCAAATCCAACCCAACAAGCCAACAATTCAAGGAGAAATTGAAAAGGTATTAGAGAAAATAACCAAAACAAAGACTAAAATTCATTCAGCAGGTAGAACAGATACGGGAGTTCACGCAAGAAGACAAATAATATCATTCTATATAAGAATAAATATTAAGCTTAAAAATTTAAAAAAAGCCATTAATTCTCTCTTAAAGGATGATATTAGAATAATAAAGTTAAAGTATGTAGCAAATGAATTTCAACCTAGATTTAATGCCACAAGAAGAAAATATAGCTATTACATACTCAACAATGAAAATTATTATCCTTGGGAAGGATATCAAGCTTACTATGTGAAGAAAAAATTAAATGTTAACAGATTAAATGAAATGGCTGAAATGCTAATTGGAATACATGATTTCACTACCTTTTCATGTATAAGAGACCAAACAAATTCAAAATTAAAAGAAATTTACATTGCCAGATTTAAGAAAAAAAATAAGTTTATAATCTTTGAAATAATAGGTTCTTCATTTTTATGGAAAATGGTAAGATCAATAGTAGGAACAATAATTGATATAGAGATAAAAAATGAACCTGTTGATACTTTTAAGAAAATCTTAAACTCGAAAAATAGAAAATTTACAAGAACAACAGCACCTGCAAAAGCTTTATTTCTAGATAAGGTTTTTTATGAATAAAAGCAAACTGCTAAAAAAACTGATACTTCTCACAATACTTAAAAATAATATATCGGGGAAGATTTATAACAAACAAGAAGAAAAGCTTGAAAAGGTCAAAAATAAAATAATAATAAAAACCAGAAATACAAAAATTTTAAAACACATAAAACAAAAAAACATAAAAAAAAATAATAGACCAATAAAATCCACAGAACATAAAACAAAAAAAACTGACAAAAAAGATCTACTAATAGTATATATAGACGAAAAATATTTAAACCAAAACACAAAAATAATAGTAAAAAAATGGTGTGAAAGCATTAACATTTTAAACTATAAGATAATAGATAATCCCAACACTTTAACATTAGAGATTAACAACAAACAACCCAAAGCAATCCTTGCTTGTGAAGAGGTAGAACTATTCTTAAAACAAAATTTAAGAATTCAAATCGTGCGGGGATTCGAACTAAACTTCAAAGGAATTCCAATAGTATTTACATATCTTCCCAAAAGTCAAATAACAAATCCAGAACTCAAGAAAGAAATCTGGCAAGACTTAAAAATCATAAAAGGTATAATAAAATATGGATAATATCTTAATGCACAATTTTTACTATGAAATTGCGTTTAATATTCCTATAAATAGACTTTTTTTTTATAAATACAACTTAAAATTAGAAACAGGCACAAGAGTAATAACAAACTTTAATGGAAAAAACACAATTGGAATAATAATAAAAAGATACGCCAAGGAAGAATTTAATTCAAATTTTAAGTTTGAAATAAAAAATATATTAAAAATTATTGACGAGAGTGCAATAATAATAGAACATAATATTAATCTTGCACGCTGGATTAGTCAAAAAACATTTTCGAGCTTTGGAGAAGCTCTATTTTGTGGACTACCTAAAATCTCAAATTCAAATAAAGTAATAAAAAGTGATGACAATGAAAATTTAAGCCATAAACTATCTATCCAATTAAATGAAGAACAAAACAATATTTATAAAGAAATTATTACATCAAATACAAAAAAGACATTCTACCTATTCGGGGTTCCTGGTTCTGGAAAAACAGAAATATTTATCAAACTATGTGAACACTACTTGGAACAAAAAAAACAAATAATTTTCTTAATTCCTGAAATTTCCTTGGGCTACCAAATAATTAAAAGAATTAAATCGCACTCAAGCACAAACAAAGTTTATGAATATAATTCAAAAGTATCAAACTCAAAGAAAGCCTTAATATGGAATAAAGTCAAGAATGGAGAGAGTTTAATCATAATTGGTATTAAGAGTGCACTCATGTTGCCATTTCAAAATTTAGGGTTAATAATAATGGATGAAGAACATGAACACACATATAAATCTGAAAACACCCCAAGATTTCACTCAAGACATATAGGATTTTTTCTACAAAAAAGCTTCAATGCTAAATTTGTCATGGGAAGTGCAACTCCATCACTCGAAGCATATCTTGCTATGGAAAATAATCATATCAAAAAAATGGTTTTAAAAAACAAATTCTTTGAAAGAACATTTAAAGAACTTAAAATAATTGACATGAAAAAAGAATGCCAAACAATATCTTCAGAATTGCTTTACAGCATACAAAAAAGCTTAATTGATAAAAGACAATCATTAATATTTATTAATAAAAGAGGATATTCAAAAACACTTGAATGTAATACTTGCGGGCATATAATCTGCTGTCCAAATTGCTCCTTTAATTTAACTTACCATAAGATCGAAAATCAACTCATTTGTCATTATTGTAATCACAAAAAAAACACAACAAGCAACTGTCCTGATTGCAATTCACAAGACATCGTATACAAAACATATGGAATTCAATTTATTGAAAGAGAACTAAAAAAATTCTTGCCAAATGCAAGAATAGCAAGAATAGACTCCGATCTTAATAAAAAAGAAATTATCCAATCAATTAATGAATTTGAAAATGGGCAATTAGATATCTTAATTGGAACACAAATTATTGCAAAAGGTTTCAATTTCAAACAAATCAAAACACTAGGTATAATTAACGCAGATATTGGAATGGGACTTCCTGATTTTAGAAGTAGTGAAAAAATTTTTGCAATAATTTCACAAGTATTAGGAAGAGCTGCAAGATTTCAAAGCGATAATACAATTATCATCCAAACAAAAAATCCTGATTATTATGCTATAAAATATGCATACGAAGGAAAATATGAAGAATTTTACAAAGAAGAAATAAAAATTCGAAAAGAATTAAATTACCCTCCCTTCAAAAAAATAATTAGAATAGTAGTGAGAAGTTACAAACAAGAAGTTGCTAGAGATAAATGCTTAGAATTTTTCGAAATATCCAAAAAATTATTAAATGACGAAATCGAATATCTTGGTCCATCAGAGGCTCCTATGTCAAGGATATCTAAATATTATAGACATAACATAATATATCTATCAAAATCCTTCAATTTACTTGAAAAATTAATACACAATACAAAAGAAAAAGTAAAAGCAACAAGAGATACCTACATCGAAATAGACTACTACCCACTTTCACTACTTTAAAAAAAATCTACACTTTCTTTACCAAGACTTCTTAAGAAAGAAGAGAGAACATAAAGAGCCTTATCATTATGCCCTCCTTCAGGAATAATAAGGTCAGCATATTCCTTAGTAGGCTCAATGAACCTATAATATCCTGCCCTAGTAGTATTCAGATATTGATCAATAACAGACTCCAATGTACGCCCCCTTTTAGATATATCCCGTTCTAGTCTCCTAATAAATCTGATATCACTAGGAGTATCAATATATATCTTTAAATCTATCAAATTGCGCACTCGCTCTTCAACAAAAATCATAATACCTTCAACAATAACAACAGGGGTTGGAACTACCTCAACAGTTTCAACTTTTCTTCTATGATTAATAAAATCATAAAGAGGCATATGAATTAACTTATTTTCTTTTAATTCCTTTAACTGATTGTAGAACAAATTATTATCAAAAGCATCTGGATGATCAAAATTAACATCTAGAAATTCATATTCACAATCACTAACACTTTTATAATAATTATCTTGCGATATAAGAACAAATTCAGGAATAACCTCACTAATTTTATTAACAACTGTAGTTTTCCCACTTCCAGACCCACCAGCTATTCCTATAATCTTAGCCATTAATCTCTTCTTTAGCTTCAAGCAATTTAGGCATATCCTTTAATGTTCCTGCAACAAATACATTTTTAAATCCTAATCCTTTTAAAATCTTCTCAGCTTCAAAAGATTTGCCAAAACTCTTACCATAAATTATTATCTGAGTCTCAAGGCTACCTAACTTATCTTTTTTAGCAAATAAATTATTAAAAGGAATATTAATTGCCTTCGCATAGTGAGACTTATTATATTCCTTAGGAGATCTAATATCTAATATTTTTGCACCATTTTTAATCTTTCCTAGCAAAGCTACGCTAGTCCTTTTCACCTTTAAAATAATAAAGAACCAAATATAAAAAAATAGGAAAACTATTAACCCTATAAGCTTTATATAATTAACAATCATATCTTTATGTAAGATAATAATATCAAAAAAAAAGAAATAATTGCAATAAAATTGAATTGTTTTTTAGTAAAATTAATATAAAATTCAAGTGAACCAATGATTTTATGCCGAAGAGTAAATAACAAAAAATGAAGAAAAAAAAGAACAAATGGACTAAAATAAAGCAAAAAGTCAAGTTTATTATATTAAAAATACTAAGGAAACAACTTAAAAATATCCTCAAAGATCCAAAATTAATACTGATCAGCACATTGCAAATAACAACAGGTTCACTTCTGATGGCAATATCTACAAATATTTTATACATACCACATGGACTCTTAAGTGGAGGTATTGCGGGAATTGCACTTATGTTACATTACCTCTTAAGCTTTAATCTAGGAATTACAATATTCATGCTAAATATCCCTCTATTCATTATTGGAATTAAATTCCTAAATATAACATTTGTAATTCAAAGTTGGATTGCAATGGCTTTATATTCCCTAATAGTCAACTATTCACAATTTTTGCAATATAAAATGCAAATAAATGATATGATACTTGTATCAATTCTAGCAGGGCTCATATCAGGTCTTGGCCTTGGTCTAATATTTAGAGCAAAAGGGTCCTCAGGTGGTACGGACATCATATCTATGATAATTAAAGAAAAATACTCAATTAGTATTGGAACTACAAACTTCCTTTTTAACTTTGCAGTATTACTAATTGCAACTGCCTTTTTCAACATTGAAATTGCTCTTTACACTTTAATTGCTTCATTTGTAACAGCTGTAATGACAGATAAGACAAGCACAGGATTTGGTAATCAAAAAGCAATTTTTATTATCTCAGATAAAGGAAAAGAAATATCTTATTTACTTACCAATAAATTAAAAGTAGCAGCCACACTAATTGATGGAAAAGGTGCCTGGATTGGAAACGATAAAACTATAGTCTTCATAGTAGTACCTACAATGCGTATGTCCAGAATTAAATATATTTCTCAGAAAGTTGATCCTAACTGCTTTATCACAGTACTTAATACAAACGAAATAACTGGTGGAAAAAAAATTATTGAACCAGCTACAAATAAACATGACATTGACTCCTAAAACCTATCTAAAAAAACAATAAAATCATCAATAAGCATACTTATTGATGATTCATCATAAAATAGCGATAAAAAATCAATGAATCTTTGTGGAAATGCTGAAACAAATTTCCTAAAATAACCATCTTCAGTATTAATTTCAAGCTTGAAAGCATGAAGCATCAAAGACATTTCCCTAAACTCTCTGTCCAATTTAGCATAAATACTATCCCCTAATATTGGATGATTTAAATGCTTCATATGAACCCTCAATTGATGCGTACGTCCTGTCTTAGGCTTTAGAGCCACTAAGGAATAATTCCCTACATTAGCTAATACTTTATACTCAGTTAATGCCTTCTTGCCCTTACTCTTATGTACAGCGAATTTTTTTCTATCATATTTATCTCTATCTATAAAAGTCTCAATAATACCAGACTCATCTTTAAAATTACCCTTAACAACCGCAATATAAACTTTGTTTACAAATCTTTCTTTAAACTGTTTAGACAAAAAATTTAAAGTTGTCAAATTTTTAGCACAAATCATTATACCAGATGTTTCTTTATCTAATCGATGTACAATTCCGGGCCTAATTTCATCCTCCTGAAAACTATTTTTCAAGCCTGAGACATGATATAAAAGAAAATTTACAACAGTATTTTCTAAGTTAGATATACCAGGATGACTTAAAATACCTTGAGGTTTATCCAGAACAAGAACATTTATATCCTCATAAAGAATAATAATGGGCAAATTCAAGGGTTTTATATATCCCTTTAAATCAATTTCTTCATTAAACTCTATTAATATTTTATCATTCACAAAAACAGGCTTTGACAACTTTATTGCAACAAAAACACCATTATTACCTTTAAAAGCTTTTACTTGTCTTTTCTTAATTTGACTTCTATTAAAGATACACAAATTTTCAGATAAATAAATATCTAATCTTCTAGAATCTTCATGTACAATAAACTCTCTTGTAAGCTTTTTCATCTAATCAATAAAACAATCAATTAAAGCAATTATTAAAGATAATGTTAATCCAGCTGAAGTCGATATCACAAATTTTTCAAAGGTCTTATCTTTTGAAAGAGCAAAACCATTTGAAAAAGGATATGGAAAATCTTTTCCATCCATATCACTAAAATAATAAAACAAATCAAAACAAAACAAACCTACAAATAAAACTATAGGAAAAGTGCCTACACTTATTGCTGAAAATCTAAATAATTTTTTACCCCAATTAGAATTAATACTCTTTTCTACATTTAAATCCTCATTTTCCTGAATATTCCTATAAAGAAAATCATCATTATCTCCAAATTTCAAAAAGATTTCATTACCAAAACCAATATTATTTTCGCTGGAAGAAATTGTATCTCTCAGCGAAAATTTTTGACTTAAATTCAAATATTCAAAACCAAATTTAGAATAATCTAAAGATTTTGAATAAAGAATAAAAACATTAAATAACAAGAGAAAAAACCTAATAATCATTAATAATTTAATTTTCCAATTCTAATTTTAATGTTAACGTTATCTCATCAACGAGTTTAGAAATACCAAAATATTGAATGGGTCCTGGGTAAACATATAGATTATTTACAGCCCATTCTTCACGATTCTTTACAAACTCATTAAAAGGCGCTCCATTCAAATCGACAAGAGCCTTTTTAATAACAGGTTTTGCAACACCATATCTCTCTTCCATATCCATCATCATTGTTAAAGGTACTCCACCTGCAAGCCACTCAGTAGTACTCTTATTTAAATTTTTAATACTGGACATATAACCTGTTAAACCATTTAAAACAAGTACTGCAGCATTATATCCTAAACTATAGCAATAATCACTATCAAAATTTGAAGGAGCAACACATCTACCTTCATAACCAAAAAAGTGATTAATAGGAATAAACTTACCACTATACTCACCAAGCTTTCTTAATTCTTCTAATCTAACATTAACCATTTCCATAAATAACTTCTCAGTAGGAACTCTTGACAAATTAAAATTACCATGAGGATCCCTTTCTAATACGGAATTTACAAGTTCAATTTGAATAAATAAAGGCAAAGACATATAAAGCTCTTTCATATACCTATCAAGATTAGATATAAAAAGCTCTCTTATAGAGTCAGTATCTAACTCCTTAAACTTACCTTCATTAACATCAAATATACTACACAACTCTGTCATTAAAGACTTAACTTCAGGAATAAACTCAATAACACCTTCAGGAATTATGATAATACCAAAATCATACCCTTTCAAAGAACGCTTTACTACAACAGAAGTTATATCTCCGACAAGTTCTGATAAAGTTTTACTTTTTGCCAAAATCTCCTCAGATATAATGCACACATTAGGATGTGTTTTTAATGCACATTCAAGAGCAACATGAGACGCACTTCTTCCCATAAGCTTTACAAAATGCCAATACTTCCTAACCGACATAGCATCACGACATAAATTACCTATCATTTCTGAATAAGTCTTAGTAGCAGAATCAAATCCAAATGAAATCTGAATATGCTCATTTCTCAAGTCAGCATCAATTGTTTTTGGAACACCAATAACTTGAATATCACAATGTTGTTTCTTAAAAAACTCTGCTAATAAAGCTGCATTAGTATTTGAATCATCCCCACCAATAACAATAAGAGCATTAAGATTATTTTTAAGCATAACAGATAAAGCTTGACTATATTGATCATCAGTTTCTATTTTAGTCCTACCAGAAGATACAATATCAAAACCTCCAGTATTCCTGTAAGAATCTATCAAACCCTGTGTAATCTCAATTCTTTTATCTTCTAATAAACCTGAAGGTCCACCTTTAAACGCAAAAATTTTTGAATTTGAATTAGACTTTTTTATCGCATCAAAAATACCCGCAACAACATTATGTCCTCCAGGAGCAGGTCCACCTGAAAGAATTATTCCCACATTTAAAACCTTTGTAAAATCTACATCTGAAGACCCCTGAGTAAAATTTACAACTGGAAAGCCATAAGTATTCTTAAAAAGATCCCTTAAAGCATCTCTATTCCCAAAAGCTTCCGTTTTTTCACCAATAACCACACTAATATTTTGCAAGTCACATTCTAAAATTTTCGGCAATTTTGGAACATATTTATATCTTTCTTTTTGAAAAATTGACATCATATACCTTCTCCTTTCAAGATGTATCTTAATTATTTTATTAAATAAATAGTAAAATAATTAACCATTAATATCTATATATGGTTTAAAAATAAAGTAGCATCACCATAAGAGAAAAATTTATAATTCATTTTTACAGCTTCTCTGTAAGCATTAAATACAAAATCTTTACCACCAAATGAAGAAACCAACATTAAAAGAGTTGATTCTGGTGTATGAAAATTTGTAAAAAGCATATCAACAAACTTAAATTTATAACCCTTGCCTGGATAAATAAAAAGATCGGTTTTTTGCTCACCTCGCACAAACCCTTTATGCTTATCATAAGCAGATTCCAATGCTCTAAGAGTAGTAGTTCCAATAGCCAAAATTTTCTTACCTAAAGCCTTTGCCTCCTCAAGTCTAAGAGCTACAGAATTCTTTATTGAAAAACTTTCAAAATGCATTTTATGTTCTTCTATCGTCTTAGTTCTCACAGGAAGAAAAGTACCAAGTCCAACATGAAGTGTAATAAAATCGTACTCAATATTATTTTCATCCAATTTATAAAATAGTTCTTCACTAAAATGTAAACCAGCTGTAGCTGACGCTGATGAACCAATATACTTTGAATAAATCGTTCGATAACGATTTTCATCTTCTCTATCATAATTTCTCTTAATATAAGGTGGCAAAGGAATAAGTCCATACTGTTCAAAGTAAGACTCATCCACACACTTATTAAATTTAAGCACAAATTCATTACCTAATTTTGAAATTATTTGGGCCAATAAACCTTGAGGGAATGTATAAACCCTACCAATACTTTGCTTTTTAGCCTTAGAAATCAAGGATGTAAATGTATCCCCTGCCAGTTTATCTAAAATCAAAAACTCAACACTACCTCCATATTCCGTCTTGGCATATATTCTAGATTTTCTCACCCTTGAATCATTAAATATTAAAAAAGTATTGCTATCAATATACTTCAAAATATCGTTTATCGAATCATTATGATAAATTCTCTGATTGCCAGAATCTAGGACCATTAATCTTGATAAACCACGTTTTTTACTTGGATATTGTGCTATTAAATTATATGGTAAATTAAAATAAAACTCCTTGGTATTCATCCTGCCCACTATTCAAATCATTATGACTATTTTTATTCAAATTCAGATGTAAATATGCAAAATCAGTAGCCTTACGACCTTTGCTAGTTCTCTCAATTAGACCCTTCAAAATAAGATAAGGTTCATAAAAATCCTCAAGAGAATCTGCAGTCTCACCAACAGAAATTGCTAAAGTTTCAACACCTACAGGTCCACCTTTAAATTTCAATATTAAAGTCCTTAAAATATTTCTATCTTGATCATCAAGCCCTTCATGATCAATCTTTAACATTTCAAATCCAGATCTTACAATATCCTCTGTAATTAAATCATAACCACCAACTTGAGCAAAATCTCTCATACGCCTTAAAAGCCTATTTGCTACACGAGGAGTTCCCCTAGAACTTTTTGCAAGAAGATAGGCAGCTTTATCCTCTAACTTAATATTTAAAATAATAGAATTTCTTCGTATTATCTTCACAAGTTCCTCTTCCTTATAAAGATCAAATCTAGATACAATACCAAATCTCGCATAAAGTGGAGAAGCAACTTTCCCCGGTTTTGTAGTAGCACCAATCAAAGTGAATTTAGGAATTGGCATTCTTAAAGTCCTTGCAGCAGGACCTTGTCCAATTATCCAATCTATCTTATAATCTTCCATCGCAATATAAAGCATCTCTTCCATGACAGGTTTAAGTCTATGTATCTCATCAATAAATAAAATACTTTTATCATCAAGTGTTGTTAAAATACCAACAATATCCTTTGGCTTATCAAGAGCTGGAGCTGAAGTAACCTTAATTGTAGTATTCATTTCAAAAGCAATAATACTAGCAAGGGTAGTTTTCCCAAGCCCTGGAGGACCACTTAAAAAAACATGATCAAGCGCTTCACCTCTATCTTTAGATGCCTTGATAAAAATATCTAAATTTTCCTTAATGTGAGCTTGTCCTGCAAAATCTCTAAGGGATTTTGGTCTAAGTTCACTTTCATTTCTATCATACAGAAAATTTTCATCAGAATTTAAAAACTTAGATCCATCTCCAAAATCCATCCAAGCTCCCTCTCTTTAATAAAGAATCACTATCTCTGAAATCTAAAATCTAGCTTGAAAGCCTTCTTAAAGTTTCTCTGAACAAAAATTGTTCCTGATCAACTTCCTTCAACATTAGAAATTCATTGGTAAGTAAAATTTCCTTGATCGCAGATACAACCAATTTTCTGTCAAAGCCCATATTAACAATTGACTGCTCAAGATCTTTAAATTTAAACATATCTGAACTCAAATCATCAGTCTTAACAAGTTTTCCCCTAAGCTTTAAAAATATTTTGCCAGCCTTTTTACTTCCAATACCTTTAACCTTAGAAATAAGTTCAACATCCTCCCTCTCAATTGCATCTCTAAATTTATCATATTTCATTCCAGATAATATCTTTAAAGCTGCTCTTGGACCAATTCCATCAACACTAATCAGCTCCTCAAAAATTTCTCTCTCTGATATATCTAAAAACCCAAAAAGTTTAATTTCATCTTCTCTAAGATGAAAATAAGTCAATATTTCAACATCTTCCAGAAGAGCCAATTCCGCCTTGCAAAAAGAACTAACTAAAATCTCAAATTCAAAGGGAAGTGCTGAAATGACAATACTAGAATCTCTCTTTTCTACAATTTTACCATAAATTTTATTGATCATAAAACTCAATTATAATACATAAAAACTCAAGTTTGTCCTACTCCTATTAACAGCAAAATTAACAGTACAAATAAATTCATTATCAGTTACTTTATACCCATACAATACATTCATAATAAATTCAGAGTGAAAAGCCTCAAACATCAACCCAAACACAAAAACTACAATAAATAATAATATCTTTTAACTGAGTTTTTCGATCTTAATAAACTTCAAAAACTGCTGATATAGTCAGTTACAACAATACTACTAATATTTTTTTATTCTTAAATGATTTAGAAACAAAATATAGAGGTATATTATAATCGATGATTGCAATGACAAATTGCAAGCGCCAATGCATCACTACTATGATCACTAGTAAAAACAAAATCAGATTCCATTTCAAGTAAAACACGCATAATGTACTCTACTTGCACTTTTTCAATCCTACCAAATCCAGAAATTGAATTCTTGACCTGTATTGGGGTATATTCATAAAAATCTAAATTCTTCAAAGCAAAGGTTAAGAGAATAGCTCCTCGTGCTTCAGCAACCCTTATAGCTGTTTTCTTATTCTTAGCTAAATAAATATCTTCAATGCTTGCAACATCAGGTTTAAATCGATCAATAATAAGAGCAATCTCATTAGAAATTAATTTTAGCCTATCTTTCAAAGACATAGAAGACTTAGTTATGATAGTTCCATCTTTAACATACATGTAATTACTACCCTTTCGATCTAAAAGTCCCCATCCAACATTTGCAAGACCAGGATCGATGCCTAATATCCTCATACCCAATCTCCAGAAAAAATCCAATCAAAAACTAATCAATTTCATTAACAATCTCTAAATTATGCACAACTTCTTGAACGTCATCAACATTTTCTAATTTTTCAATAATAGCAAGGACTTTATCAATCTGTTCCTTATTCAAGGAAACTTTACTCTCAGGAATAAGAGCAATTTCAGCAATATCCTCCTCAAATTTAGCCCTTAAAACAGATAAAATAGCTTCAAAACTATCAGCACTTGTTATCACCTCTACTTGAGAACCTTCACTATAAATATCTTCTGCACCTGCTTCTAACGCAAGATCCATTATTTCATCTGCAGGATATTTATCCAAGCTATAAGAAATCAATCCCTTTTTGTGAAACATATAAGATACAGAGCCTGGAAACCCAAGCGAACCACCACTTTTTGAGAGCACACTACGTATCTCACTTGCCGTTCTATTTTTATTATCAGTTAAACAATGAATTATTAAAGCTACACCATAAGAAGCATAAGCCTCATAGGTAAGCTCACAATATTCTGCACCTATATTATCACCAATTCCTTTTTTTATTGCTTTTTCAATATTATCCTTAGGCATATTAGAAACCTTAGCCTTATTAACAGCAAGTCTCAATCTAGAATTAGAATTAATATCACCTCCACCCATCTTAGCAGCAATACTTATCTCACGAATTAATTTAGTAAAAATTTTATTTCTCTCAGTATCAAGAGCACCTTTCTTCCTCTTTATAGTTGACCATTTACTATGACCAGACATTTAAACCTCCACTAACTTTAATAACTGTTCTAAAACATCAAACTTATTATGCCTAATTAGATGTGCCTTAATTGTATTAAACATCAACATGAGAACTGTAACAGGACCAATTCCACCTGTTACAGGAGTAATAAATTTAACATTATCTTTAATTGCTTCAAAATCAACATCTCCTACAAGAACATTATTACCATCAATTTCTACCCCAGAAATACCAATATCAATGACACAAGGATGACCAGCAATCATGCTAGCATCTATTAACTTAGGCTTTCCAACAGCAGAAATAATAATATCTGCTTGCCTTACATAAACACCTAAATTAACACTCTTACTATGACAAGTAATTACGGTTGCATCATAGGGTTTACAAGAAAGCAAAATAGAAATAGGCCTGCCAACAAGAGAACTCCTTCCAATCACAACAACAGTTTTACCAGAAATTTCTATTCTCTTATCATACAAAACCTTTAAAACAGCAAGGGCTGTACAAGGAATAAATCCTCTCCTATCACCCAAAACTAATTTACCCAAGCTAATATCAGAAAGTCCATCTACATCTTTTGTACTCACTATACTGTTTAAAACCATATTTACATTTATTTCGTTAGCAAGAGGAAGCTGAACAATAATTCCATCAGTATTTTCATTTACATTTTCAGATTCAATCAATTGTAAAATATCCTCTTGTCCTGAATCTTTGGCTAACTTAATAACACGAAAATTAATACCAATACTCTTAGATACTCGCTCCTTAATAGCAACATAAAGCTTACTTGAAGGGTTATCATTCGCCAAAACTACTTTTAAAGAAATTTTATCTACCAAATCATGGTGTATTAAAAACTCTTTCAATAATAAATAATATCGATTTGCAAAAAGTTTACCATCAAAAACATTGCTCAAGTCAAAACCTCCACCAATTCAGATCAAAACACTATATATTATACTATACTTGAATTTTAAGCATAAATAAAAATAGACTTATACAAAAATCAATTGTAATAAAAGCTTTTTTTCAATATAATAACCTTAAAATAAAAAGTTTTTAAAATGTAGAGAGTAATGAAAAAGAATCTTTTAGTCGGGCTCATCCTATTATCTTTGTCTTATGCAAATGTTAAAAGAATTGAAGCATATTCAATTGATAAAAAAGGAAATTCTATCATAGAAATAGACCTAAGCTTAGGAATTCCCCTCTTTTACAATGATTTATTAAATATCTTTTCTTCAAATCTATACCCAGGAGGAATTGGATCACTTAAATATAAATATCACATACTAAGCGCCTTATCTATAGGTCTCGAGCTTAGATATTTATTTAATTCCGACATCAATCATTCATTTAACTTATTAAACCCCGATTCTGGCATAGGTAAAACGCTCAGCATAGTACCTATCACATTCTTAACAACCTATATCTTTGACATAGGTGAACTTTTTCAAATACCCATATTTTCAAATATAGGATTTGCATTAAGTTCTTACGGAAATAAAAGCGATAGCATCTCAAATTTAAGAACTTTTGATATAATACCTGTAATATCCATTGGTTCTGGAATTTTATGGAATTTCAACTACCAATGGGCTTTAGGACTCACAACTGCATGGTGGACAATGTTTGAATTCGGAAATTCGGCTAAAACCGGTCATTTTTTACTAATATCACTCTCAGTAATGGTAAATATAAACAAATTGTAGGTAAATATGGATAAAAAAGATTTTAAAAAATTTATGATAAAACTAATAGTGTTAGCTTTATTACTATCATGTTCAAGTGAATCTATCTTTTCCCAGCTTAGCAAGCTGCAAAAAATAAATAGCAATAACAACATCTTAGACAGTTCAAGCCCAAATGGCATCTCATTAGTCAATGATACTCTCTATATTGCAGCTATGCATCTATTTAAAAAAGAAAATGGCAATGTTGAAAGAGTAAACTTTAGCAATTCTTACAAGTTTGTCATTGACCTTGTCAATGTATCAGGAATAACATACTTATTAGCTCAAAATAAAAATGGACAATTAGAACTCTATACCCTTGATAAAAACAATTGGAAACTTCTATTTCAAAAGAATCTAATTCCAATGAAATTCTTAAAATCCATAGATAAAAGTGGTGTTAATTCTGCTTTAATTCTAGCATTAGGAGAAAATGACAAGCAAATTATTCTAGATATAAATGGAAATAATAAAACTCCTCAAAGTGCAACTAATAATGACAAATTTTATCAACTCTCAAATGACACTAAATTAATTACAGGAAGATTTGCAAAAATTTGGCAATTAAATGGTATAGGCCCTATAAACGTAAACTCAAAAAATGAAATAATGGCAATAATAGAAACAAGCATTCACGGGAACAAAGAAACTTTAGTATTCACTGGAAGAGAAGATGATACCTTAGATAACAAATTCAAAATATACTCAAGTAAAGATAATTACCAAAACCCAATATTTAATCGCGACGGAATAGGAGAATTTACTGCATACTTTGCAAGAGAAGTTGACGGAGTAATACTTATAGGAAGCAACAATGGATTCGTAGAACTAATCAAAGATAAAGATACGTTTGCTCTGCAATCACCTTCACAATCTGTATTACCAGGCTCCTATAATGGTTCACAATTAAGTAAAACAAAACTTAATGACATTATACCTATATCAAATAAAACCGTCTACATACTAACCCAAGGAAAAGGCTTATGGAAAATCGAAAATAAAAAGTTAACTAAAGAATAAACGATGAAAATTTATTGTGAAATTTGAATATCTAACCTTATTAACTTCCTTATGAAAATGTTTTTTTAATTTAATATCTAAATTAACATTTAATTTAGATCGAAAATACAAATAGTTTATATTATTCACATCAAAAATTTGACCCTCATCATTCATAACTTTAATTTCCAAATCCAATAAATTTTTAACAAATAGTATGTCCCTAGTAATCACCATACTATTCTTATCAACTAAGCCTAAAATAAAAGAATCAACATCGCTTACAGCTTTAATAAAAGTATTCTTCGTCATCTCTAAATTTAACTGTCTATTTGCAACTAAAACAAGTTCCATACTTCTATTTAACACAAAATTTTGTAAAAATCTTATTATCTGCAAATTACAAGAATCAGCATCAACAAAAATTCTATTTAACAATCTTATAACCCATTATCCTTAATACCAAAAAATACAAAATATGGGACTGTTTAACAGGCCCAAACACTCTAGAATCATTTAAAATTCTTGAATTCTCATTCAAGAGAAAAAATTCATTTTTTTTTAAATCAAAACACTTAACCACCTCATCTAATCTAAAAAAATCGTCTAATCTATAATCACGCATAAAATTACCATTCAAATAATAAGAATTGTTAGATTTCCTATGAACCAAGACATCAAAACCCCTAACATAAACTAAATCTCCCTGAGTAGCAGCTATTTTTGCAATTTTATAACTTTTTGCATTAAAAAACTTGTTTAAAAAAAATAAGTCCCTAAAAAAACTTAAAATAAAATTGTTCCTCAAAGTTAAATCTTCATAAAGCACAATATCATTTACTTTTAAAGGAATAAAAAAAGAGCGCATATATTTTGAAATAAAAATTAAACTATGATTCTTTGTTATTAAAGGTAACATATCATCACCTTGAAAAGTAAAAATTTGTAAAACAAATTTTGTAAAAACATAATTTAATATTAAAAACAATAAAATAATCTTAAAAAGTTTTTGCTTTCTCTTTTTTCTTAAAAGTCTTTGTTCGAAGGTTAAATACGCCGCCATATTTAAATCAAACCTACTCTAGAAAAAGGGAAATACACGAAAAAAGCTCTACCAAGAATCTTACTTTTATCTATGACACCAAAAAATCTACCATCATAAGAATTATCCCTATTATCCCCAATAGGTAATATATATCCATAAGGAACATATATCCCATAATCTCTCATTATTGCTTTCTCCATATAATAATCAACATATGGCATAAAAGCCACCAAATAACGGTACTCCAATCTCTCAATTTCAAATTTATCAATTTCCCTAACATTAAAAAATGAAAAATCAGACATATTTTCTAAATTAATGTTTAATTGATTTAATGCAACAAACATAGCAAGATTATCATAAACCTTATAATCCGTATCTTCTATAATCTTTCTAATACTAAAATTATACCCTAATGAAGATTTATAAGAATTTTCCTCCATAAAGCCTTCTTCACCTTCCTTTTGAACCAACACTATCCCATGTCGAAATCTTACAAGCTTACCATCTGCAAACAACGCTCTTTTGACAAGAAACCTAACACTAGAATTTCCATCTTCATCTCTATCAAGATCAATAAAACTAAAAGTCAACATATAAAGTAATCTATGCAGAATATCAAAAAAAAGCCCTTTTGATTTATATTCCACATTTTCAAAAATAACAATCTCTGTTTCATCTGGTTCTTTGATCCCATTTACCTTATATAATCCTGGCAAAAGTTCAGGTCCATAAGAAAATTTGTCCACAAATAATAAGTCTCCAATCTGAAGAGTATTTTCCATTGATCCTGACGGAATTCTATATGCTTGTAAAAAATACTGATTTACTGCTAAAACAAAAACCGAAGCACCTAAAAGTTCAAGCAAAAAGTTAAGAACAAAACCTCGTCTTTTAGCTTTCACCTTATAAAGGTATTTTTGTCTCTTCCTATAAGTCAAATATTTTTCAATGATCTTCACTAAAAAGCTAGCAAACCTATCTAATTTTTCTAAATACATATACTTATCCTCAAAACTAAATTATACATAAAACTAATAATTATCAATACTTTCATAACACAAAGAATTATTAAAAAGAACAAAATCTGCAATTGCATACATAATACTATTTATATTTTTCCCAATTAAAGATAAACACAAACAAAGAAACATATAATATTGAATTTCTTCTAATACTTTTTTATAATCACCTTATATGCTCAACGAAAATGGTAATCTTAACATTAATGAGAAATCATTTATAGTAAAATTAAAACCAATATTAGGAATAAGCCCAAAAATTTACGTTTCATTTATAATACTTATTCTACCCTTAATGATAGCATTTAGTTTAATCGTAAATACCAAAGCAAGTAATCCTGGAGCATACTTAAATATAAAAACTAATATTAATAATGCACATGTTTATCTAAATGAAAAATATATTGGAAGAACTCCTCTCAAAAAATATATAAATGCTACCAAAGGAACCTTAAAGATTCAAAGACTAGGATTTGAGACTTATGAAAAGAAAATTGAGATACAAAACAGGTTTTTCACAAGTTACAAATTCAATATTGACTTAAAATTAAAAAATCCTGATAAGATCATCGCTCAAAGACAAAAAGAACTCTCAGTTATGACAAAAATTAAAAATACCAATGACAATATAAAATTAATTCCCGTCTTCTCGCTAATTGTAAACGACTTACAAAATAGCCCAGAACACATAAAAAAATTTTTTAAAACTTCAATTCCATATATACATTCGAGTACAATGTTTAAAGAATTCCTTGTATCATATAAAAACATCTATTCAATAAACAGTAATAATAACAAAGAAATATGGGAATCCCTACAACAAAACTTTCATATAGGAAATAGAGCAATAATTTGGTTTTTTGAAAATTTAAATAAAGAACAACAAAAACAAATATCCAACGAAAAATGGTTTCAAACATTAATAGAAAATTTAAATAATGAAAATCAAATACTAGAATTTGAAAATAAAAATATAAATTTATACCTAAAGAATTTTAAGAAAATAGCATCACAAAAAATTGAAATTATCCAAAATCATAAGTTATACTCAAAAGACATTACACTCAAAACTACATATAAGTTAAAAGACTTTTTAATCCAGAATAAAAATGTTACTAAAGCTGAATATCAAGATTTCTTAAATGAAAATCCAAAGTGGGCACCAAACAATAAAGATAATCTAATAAAAGAAGAACTTGTAGATGAAAGCTATCTTAAAACTTTCAAACAAATGTCATCAAATGAAGATATCACTTACATATCTTATTACGCAGCAATAGAATATGCCAAATGGTATTCCTCAAATCTACCTAAAGGATTTAAAGCAAGACTTCCTATATCTCAAGAATGGGAACTATATCAAAGAGAAGTACCAAAATCTATAAAGAATATAAATGCCAACGAAATATCTAAAAAAGTTGGATTTTGGAATCTAATGCAAAATTCAAGCCTCAATGATCTCATATTATTTCAAAACGAAAATGATATATATTCTACAAATTCAAACTTCAACTCACTAATTACCGAAATTAGAACATATAACTACAATACCTCAATACTAAAGCCTTCAACAAAAGCTTCATTCTTAAAATATTGGAGCTCGCCCAACATTGGATTTAGATTAGTTATTGAAAAGGAATAGATGTGAGCTCATTACTCCTCGAAAATAAAAAAGCAAAATTTAATTATTTTATTGAAGAGAAAATAAGATGCGGGATTGTTTTAAAAGGAACTGAAGTTAAATCCATCAAGCTAAAAAAATTTTCATTCAATGATAGCTTTGCTAACATTAAAAAAGATGAAATATGGCTTGAAAATTTACATATATCAAAGTATAAAGGAGGTAATATTTTCAATCACGAAGAAACAAGACATAGAAAACTCCTTATAACAAAAAAAGAAATACAAAAGCTAAAAAAGTTTAAAGAAAAAGAAGGATACACATTAATTCCTATATCAATTTATCTGCAAAATTCACTAATCAAAGTAGAACTCGGAATATGCAAAGGTAAAAAATTATTTGATAAACGGGAACTATTAAAACAGAAAAGCATAAAAAAAGATTTAAGTCGTGAAATTAAACAATATAGATAATAAATACAAATTCTAAGCTTAAAAATACAAGTAAAAATAACCAAGATCTTAAAAATATACTCTCACGAAGGTATTTAAGAACAAGTAACTATAAAAATTAATAACATAAAGAGTAGTTATAAAATAAATTATAACTACTCAAATTTTGGTTTAAGCTTTATAATCAATATCTCTTAGTGAAATAAAGATCAAACATCAAATCACCATCTCTGTTAAAATTCATGTCAAAACCAGGTTGCAATCCTCCCAACATAATTCCTAAATTCTGTTGAAGTCGCTTGTTATAACCAGACACATATGTAAAGGGAAGTATAACTTCAACAATTCGGGTTAAAGCCATAGTAACCCCTCCTAACGTCAATATAGATAAACTAACTACTGATGGTTTCTTATCAACACTTTTATAATAAGATTGATACACAGAATATGCACCATAACCTACTAAACCTAAACCCAAAGTATCAAATCCTAAAGACAGTAGCCCACCAGTAATATCACCCTGCACTAAAGAACCTACCCCGAAACCTACAAAAAGATTCAATAAGAAAGGTAATAAAGAACTCTTCTTATAGGTCTCATAAAGTAACATCTTTTCCACATTACCAGAACTATTTGGATTTACCTCATCATAACCTTGGGCAAAGCCAAAAATAGTACTAAGTAAAAACAACACCAAAATAAACATTCTTTTCATAAAAACCCCCATATAACCATTCAATACTTGATTATACACACATCAAGAAAATTATTCAATATTTAATTTGCCATAAATCTATTTAAACCTAACTTTCTTAATAACACTGCTTGAAATCCTCTTACCCAAAGAAAGTCGTGATTTAACCATAAAATCATCAATATTAATCACTTTAATAACATTCTTGCTAGTGGAAAATTCTACAAATTTTGGATTTAAAGCAAAATTTATAAATTCATCCTCATCATTTAAAAAATTATAAACCTTATCTGTAATAAATTTATCTATCCTAAACCTCTTAACATAATAAAAATTATCTGATTTATTAAGATAGATTATAGAAAACACTTGATCTTTAGAATTATTTATATCATATACTAAAACATTCACATTATTCTTATCAATAAAGGTTTTATCCTCAATATTTTTTAAAATATAAGAATTCTTTCTAAATATCAGTATTTTATCATAATAGCTAGCATTACCAATAAAATCACCATCAATAAGACTGGTTCCCACAAAACCTGACTTTAGGTTTAAATAAACCTTCATATTCTTAGTAGCTATTTCTTTAACACTTTTTGACTTAATAAAAGAGATTTCCGTCTTTCTCTGATAAACTTTAGAATATTTTGCAAGAAGCTTATCAATAAAATTTATTGAATAACCCTTAATTGACTGAATATTGCTCTCTACACTTTTTAATTCTTTACTTAAAGTCCGAATATCTTTATTATTTTTATCAATATCAAACATACTTATCTTTCTAATAGGAATTCTAAGCAAATTTTCGATATCATCTAAAACAACCTCTCTAGATAAGCTATCTTTATACTTTAAAATTTCATCCATCACAATACCAATAACATCAGATTCTCTAGAAATAACCTCAAGAATTTTATAAATTTTTTTCTCAATAAATATTTGTTCTAAAGTTTTAGAAAATATCTTCTCAAGTATTTTATTCTTTTCCAATTCAAGTTCCATCTTTAAAACTTTTTGCAAATGCTCAGCATGAAACTTGATAATATCTGTGACAGTATAAATGACAGGATATCTTTCACTCAATAAAAGCAAATTGACAGAAATAGAAATTTGACAATTTGTATAATGATATAACTTTTCAATAACTTCATTCACATTCACTCCTCTTGGAAGAGTTAACTCAATTTCAACATTCTCAGTAGTAAAATCGTTAATGCTTGAAACTTTAATATAATTTTTTCGAATTGCTTTCTCAATTGAAGCTATCAAACTCTCAGTGGTTTCTCCAAATGGCAATTCTTTTATTAAAATGGCCTTATTATCATCTGTAGGCTCAATTCTTGCACGAACCAAAACCTTCCCATTTCCATCAGAATATTCATTAACGTCTACTATTCCACCTGTTGGAAAATCAGGATAAAGTTCATAAGTTTCTCCAAGTAACTCACTTTTAACAGCACTCAAAATCTCATTAAAATTATGAGGAAGAATTTTAGCAGCCATTCCAACTGCAATTCCTTCACTCCCCTGAACAAGTATTACAGGAATTTTGGCAGGAAAAATTAAAGGTTCATCATTTCGACCATCATAAGAAGGTTCATAAGATGTTATTTCCTTGCTATAAAGTACCTCAAATGCCAAAGGAGTTAACCGACATTCAATGTAACGTGATGCAGAAGCAGGGTCACCTGTTAAAAGATTACCGAAATTTCCCTGTTTTTCAATAAACAAATCCTTATTTGCCATATTAACAAGCGCTTCATAAATCGAAGTATCCCCATGGGGATGATATTTCATCGTATTTCCAACAACATTTGCAACTTTATGAAAATTGCCATCATTCATCTCAAAAAGAGAATGTATGATACGTCTCTGGACAGGCTTAAATCCATCAATAATACTCGCGATCGCACGATCTTTAATAACATAAGATGAATATTGTAAAAAATTATCATTAAGTAACGTTTTAATATCCATTAAATTAAATTCTCCATAATAAAGTTTCGCCTCTCAGGAGTATTTGGCCCCATATAAAATCCTAAATGCTCTTTTATTTCCTTAATGTTGATAAGATCTACTTTTGTAAGCTTAATATTAGCAACATCAATAAAACCTCTAAACTCACTTGGAGAAATCTCTCCAAGTCCTTTAAATCTTGTAACTTCAGGATTTTTAAGCTCAAGAATAGCTTTTTGCTTCTCTTCCTCAGAATAACAATAAATAGTAGCATTTTTATTCCTTACTCTAAAGAGTGGTGTCTCTAAAATATACATATGCCCATTTAAAATCAAATCTTCAAAATAAGTCAAAAAAAAGGTTAAAAGCAAATTTCTAATATGAAAACCATCAAAATCCGCATCTGTAGCAATCACTATTTTATTATACCTCAAATTCTCAATTGACTCTTCAATGCCAAGTGCTACCATCATATTATAAAGTTCTTCATTCTTATATATTTCTGACTTACTCTTTTCAAACATGTTTTGTGGCTTACCACGAAGAGAAAATATAGCCTGTGTATAAACATCTCTACAAGACACCATTGAACCTGTTGCAGAATCTCCTTCAGTTAAGAAGATCATAGTAGCATCAGATTGTAGACTCTTTTCATTAAAGTGAAACTTACAATCCTTAAGCTTAGGAATCTTAAAAGATATTTTCTTTGCTCTCTCTTTTGCCTCTTTACGTACACTACTTAATTCTTTTCTAAGACGTTCATTATCAACAACTTTGTTCTCAATTACCTTTGCAAGTATCTTATCCTTATAAAGGATTTCTAAAATTATTCTTTGCACTTCCTTAGCAACATTACTTCTAGTCTCAACATTACCAAGCTTATTTTTAGTCTGACTTTCAAACATTGGGTCTTTTATCTTAACCGAAAGAGTAGCTACAAGTCCTTCTCTAATATCAGTAGATGAATATGTCTTTTTTAGAAAATCATTAATACTTCTAGCAAAACCTTCTCTAAATCCCGTCTGATGAGTACCTCCATCACTAGTATACTGCCCATTTACAAATGAAAAATATGTCTCGCCATAATTATTTGTATGAGAAAAGGCAAATTCCAAAGTCTTGCTAGAATAATAAACAAAATCATAAAGCAAATCCTCAGATTTAATCTCAGCATTCATAAAATCTAAAAGCCCATTATTTGATTGAAAAATTTGATCATTATAATTAATTTTTAAACCCTTATTTAAACAAGCATAATGAAAAAATCGCCTCCGTAAGAAATCTTCACTATATTTATATTTACCAAAAATTTCCGCATCAGCTAAAAATTCAATATAAGTGCCATTTGGTTCATTAGATTTGCCCTCTGTAGTATTAATTAAATTTCCTTTTGAAAAAATTGCCTCAAAAAAGTTACCTTCCCTTATTGACCTTACTAAAAACTTTGAACTCAAAGCATTAACTGCTTTAGTTCCAACTCCATTAAGTCCTACAGAAAATTGAAAAACATCATCATTGTATTTAGCACCAGTATTAATAATAGAAACACTCTCTACAACCTTTCCAAGAGGAATCCCACGACCATAGTCCCTTACACTAACAACATTATCTTCCTTCTTTATAAAAATTTCTTTGCCATAACCCATGATAAATTCATCAATTGAATTATCAATAATCTCTTTAACTAAAATATAAATACCATCATCAATATTAGAACCATCTCCCAATCTCCCAATATACATCCCAGACCGTAATCTAATATGTTCAAGAGAAGACAAGGTAACAATTTTGCTCTCATCATAACTATTTATCTTCATTTAAATTCCCATCAATATTATATTGAATTTTCATTTCTTCTAGTTTTTTAACTATCCTATCTCTAACAATAACATGAAGCTTATTTTTTTCATCATCTGTCAACTTAGAAACATCTATTAAAGAATGAACATGTACATAGATAGATAATCCTGAATTCAATATCCAATTGTTAATAAAAATTTTATGTGTATTAAGCAAAGTAACAGGCATAATTGGAGAATTCGTCTTTAAAGCTAGATTAACAGAACCTCTTTTAAAATCTCTTGTTTTTCCACCTCGATTTCTAGTTCCTTCAGGAAAAATTACAATAGCCCCTCCTTCTTGAATAACCTTAGCAGCTTTCCTTTGAGTAATAGCAGAAGATTTTATACTATTTCTATTTATAAAAATAGATCCCATAGAAATTAATAAGAAATTAATTAACGGAATATATAAAAGCGATCTCTTAGCAATTACAACAAAGGGTCTTACAAATATATATATTAAAAAAAGTGGATCCATCGAAGCAATATGATTTGACATAATGACTACACCACCCTTATGCAAATAACAATCATTATCACTTGTAACAACAACCTTAATTCCAGAAAGCCATAAACTACCCTTAAGAACACATCTAATTAATGGAAAACTAAATTTCATAAAAAAACTCTCAAGCTTAAAAAGCTTAAAAACTAAAAATACTGGAAATAAAACTGCAAAAATCAAAATAAATAGAAAAAAATTAATATAAGTAACAATACTTCTTAAGATTTTCATAAAATTTACCCTAGTTTCTCTATCCTTTCAAGTTTTAATTTTTGACCTTTCACCAAATTTATTTCATCTTTCAAAATTTTAATAGGATTAAGAATAAGCGTGGAAAATTTTTGATTCTGCATTATTTTCTCGCTAAACTCAACAATAAAAGCTTCGCTTATCTTATTCTCACCCATTCTAATTTCATACTCAAGTATTAAATTATCATTTAAACTAAAAACATCAAAAATTCCATAATAAATGTTATCTTCAGCCATATAAATAAGATTAGGATAAGAAAAATCATAAATGACATCCTTATACGCATAATTACCATTTGGAATAAACAAAGAATCCTTACCATCCTCAACTAAAACAGAATCATCAAACCTCTTAAAAAGACCTGAGAATCCATACTTATCATAAGCATCTGTTCCAGTATCAATTTTTATCTCAATATTATTGATATCAATAATTTTAATCCAAAAATTATATACTATCAAATCTGAAAAAATAGATTTAGTACTAATATTAAGAATATTATAGGCAGGTTTCGAGATATACTCAATGTGTGCAATTTCTTGAGAATTGTTTTTTAAAATACTAATTTCATTAAGATGTCTATTAAATGACAAAAATAAAATATTGTCAACATTTGACTTACCTGAATGTTGATATGCATCTCTATCATACCAAACACCATATAAAAATTTATAAACTTCATCTTTTGACAAATTCCCTAAAGTCTTATATACATCATTATCCATTCGTCTGATCTTCTCACTAGTAGACGAAGGATGATATATGCCTTGTAATTGAGAATACTCATACTTTTCTATTTTACTGATCATCATATCTTCACCCTGCTTTTCATATCTTTCTAAAGAAATAGAATAACTCTCATTTGATTGTTTATCATCATAAGCCGAAGATCTCTCATACTTATTTATAATAATACTTCCATTGACTCTATCAAAAAATATAGGCCTATACGATGAAACATCATTAGCAACTGCCCTTTGAAAGACATACAAAACAGAATCCTCACCTAAAAAGCCTTGAACTACTATATCAAGATTATAATCACCAGTAATATCTTCAAGATACATATTGTAAGAATTTTTAGAATCAATATCTACTTGTGCCTTAAAAAGGACTACTTCCTCATGACTTTTTGGATCAAAACCAATAATAAATAAATAGGTTTTAAGATCTGAAAAATTCTGCGCTAAAACCACCTTCTCAAAGTAAACATCTAAATTTAAATTTTCTTGATGAACTGACAAAATCTTGTAACCCTTAAGGTCAATAAGAGAATCAAAAACATCCTCTCCTGTATCGCCACTTGCATCTAAATTAGAATAATTTATCTTACTATTATTTCTAACATCTTTATTAAAAACAACAAAATCCTTATTCCCTTTAACACAAGAAAATAAACTTAAAAAAAGAAATATAATCCATTTTCCAAAACACATACCACATGATTTTTATCTATTATTTATAATAATAACAACATAAATGTCTAAATATACTAATTGCTAGTCTTTAACGCAAAATCTTGTAAAGAAAAGAATGCATCATTAAAATTTTCCTTAAAATTATTTTTACTTAAAATATAATCTAACACTAACTTATTATTTGCCTGATAAAGACTATCAAAAATATGATTTTCCTCACCTAAATTATCAGAACTCACAGAAGTCTTACCACTTGAACGCAAATAAAATAGATAAACTTTGCGATCTGCTAAAAAGGGCTTAGACCACTGATCTTCTTTCAAACCAAAAATGACATCATAAAAATCCTTGCTATTGACAAAAACTGATAACCCTTTTAAAGTGCTAGGATAAATACTTATATTATATGCAAGATTAACAACATCTTCTTTTAATTCCAACTTATGTTTCTTAAAAACTTGTTGCGGTCTACCAGAATTAATTTCAGCTAGAATAGCATTAAGCTTATTCTCAAGAAACGTCTCAATAACATTTGGTTCGTAAGTTTCTATATACCTCCTAACAGAACTAATATCATGTTCTAAATCCTTATCAAAATAATAAATATCACTCAATACCTTGTATATCTCATATTCATTTCCATTCCTAGATTTAATGGGACTTGTAAATTCATTCATATTAAGAGCAAAAATTGCAGCAAGATCTTCCTTTTTCTCAAGCATAAGATCCAAATCAAAATAATATTTCTTAGAAGAAGCAATACCTTTAAAATTAGCAACATCCTCAGAATAAAATTTAGCAATCTCTTCAAAAGGCACACCCTTAGACAATTTCCCATAAGCATCACTAGCATCCCTTAAATTCTTAAAACGAATAGACACAACATCCAAACTCCTAAATAATTTCTGTTTCTGGTTGGCATAAGAGATCACCTCATCTTTCGGAAAATCCTGGTATGAGAGCACAACATATGCAATCTCTTTTCTAACTTCATTCATCCTCTTAATAGAGTTCAAAATAGAATCTGGCAATATGAAGCTACTATTTAAAAAAATTTGCATGTTCGAAGAGAGTAAATTCTCCACTGCTTCACGATGAATTTTAAACTTCTGATAATCAGAAATTTTATTGTATCTCTTGGGACTAAAAGTACCGCTAGAGTCCAAATACACAGGAGAACTCATTAAATTTTTATTCAACATACCTTTTGAAACATAAAAATTATTAGTCTTTGCCAAATCAAGAAAAGCAACATCTTCAATATACTTTTTAAAAGCTAAGTGCCAAATAAAATATTCCATATCAAAATTATTATCTTTTTTCAGCTTAGAATAAAACCTTGAGTAAGAATTAACATATTGAGCAAATTTATTATCTTTTTCATAATAAATCGCTTGTCCTTTATAAGATCCAAACTTTACATTAGATGAACCAGTACTATCAAATAAACCTGGCATTAAGGGTGCAATAATAAATCCAAATACAATTAAGATAAGTGCTAAAAGCCCCCATATCCCAACTCTTTTATCATTAAAATCAATTTTGGATATCACTTCTTTTGTTTGCCTTCCTTTTCTACGCATAAAAACAACCCTTATCATGTAAGTAAAATAACACTTTAGATATTAAAATAACATAATTAAAACATTATTTCAATTAAAACATTTATATCAAAATACATTTTTGATATGATATAAAATATCATATCAAAAATGTATGTAAAATATTTTTGGAACTCAAAAGTTCCCTACAACTTAATAATAAAAAATATGATAGAAAATAATACATATGAATAACGAGTTTAATATAAAAATAAACCAAGAAGAACTAATTAGACTCACCAAAATAATTTATAATAATTTCGGTATTAATCTTACCGAGAAAAAAAAATTATTAATTGAAAGTCGACTATCATCGATAATCAAAGCAAAAAATTTAAATAGTTTTACAGAATATATTAATTACTTAGAAAATCAAAAAAACAAAATATCTTTAATAGAATTAGTGGACAAAATATCGACAAATCATACTTATTTTTTTAGAGAACCTAATCATTTTAAATTTCTAGAGGAAAAACTCTTACCCAAAATGTTTAAACAAATGTCTCAATCAGGAGAAAAAGAAATAAGAATATGGTCAGCCGGATGCTCAAGTGGAGAAGAACCATATACAATTGCAATGATAGTAAATGAACATATAAAAAGCAATCAAATTAATTGCAAAGCAAAAATCCTAGCAACAGATATCTCAATTACCGTTCTTAATGAAGCTAAACAAGGAATCTATACTGAAGATCGAGTAAAGACACTCCCAAAATATTTAAAAATCAAATATTTGAACAAAATCACAAACGACAAATTTGAAGTCAAAGATACACTTAAAGGAATGATTCAATTTAAAAAATTAAACTTAATAAATGAATTTTTTCCTTTCAATAAAAAATTTGACTTGATCTTTTGCAGAAACGTAATGATTTATTTCGATGAAAAAACTAGAAATAAACTCACTGAAAGATTTAATCAGTATTTAAAAGATGGTTCTTACTTACTTATTGGTCATTCAGAAACAATTAAAGGCAATAAAAACCTAGAGTACATCATGCCAGCAACATATAAAAAAATCAGATAAATAGAGTAACTTATAACTGTTTATTCAATAATTAGATGCACACCTACTTAAGTTAGATTTACTTTTTCTCCCACTTTAACAAAATAAAGTAACTCACCTATAGTTGCAACATGGTCTCCAACTCTTTCTAAAAAACTATTTAAAAATAGTATATTTAAAAGATAATCCAAATTCTCTGGATTATTTTTCATTGCATCAATCACAACTGTCTTTTGTTTCAAAAATAATTTATCTATAATATTATCATACTTTACTATTTTAAGTATTTTAACAAAATCTCCATCAAAGTAAGCATCAAAAATATTTGCAAGCATATCTTTTGCTGTATCAGCCATTTCTCTTAAAGGCTTTTGATAAGTATCAACTGAAAAAAAATCTTCTACATTAGATTCTAAAAGGAGTGCAACCTTTACAATTTTAGTAGAATGATCTGCAATACGTTCAAGGGAGTTAATTATCTTAATAATCGCCAAAATTTCTCTAAGTTCAGTAGCAACAGGATGTTCAGTAGCAATTATGCGTCCACACAGATCCTCAATATCATATTGATAATCGTCTATCATTTTTTCATCTTCATTGATAATCTTTTTAGCCAAATTTTTGTCTCTAGATTCCAAAGCTATTAAAGAATTTTCAATTATTTTAAGAACACATTCCTTCATATCCCAAAGATAATCTTTAATCACTTCAAGTTGTTTAGTAAGTTTACGCCTAATCATACCAAATTCTCCTAAAAAAACCTTTTCAAAAACAAATATCTCAATTTAGAAAGATCATAATAACTGCTAAAAGGATAGTCATCAATAACTCTTTTATAGTAACTAATAGACTTTACAAAATCTTTATACTCACTCTCAGTCTCATACAACTTGCCCAACAAATAATTATATCTATCTGAAAATTTTGAGTCCAAATACTTAGGGTAGTATAACAAACTTAAATTTAAAAAAAAATCATATTCACCATTTATTAACAAAAATTCAAGAATATCAAGATAAATTTCCTCACCAAAATCAATATCATTCTTTATCAAAAATCTAACATCTCTTAATACATTCTCCACTTTATTTAACTTAATTCCAAGATTAATCAAATTTAAAAAAATCTGATTAAAAGATTTATCCCTCAAACTCAAATAATTCAAATAAGAATTCAAATAATCTCCATTTTTATAATAAAGTTCAGCCTTTAATAAAGTATACTCATTATCATCAAAATCATACCTACTAAGCAACTCAATAGCTCCTTTATAGTCATTAATATAAGACAAATTCAAAGCCCTTTTCATAACATCTCTCAAGCTTAAATTATTAGCACTCTTGTTACCTAACCCTGAGCTTTTATTAGTTTCAATACCTTTATTTACATCCAAATTATCCCCTAGATTAATTTCATCTAACTTGGATATTCCTTCTTTCTTAACAATCTTCAAAATTACATTTTTGGTAAACTCTCTAGAATCTTTCACATTTTGATATTTAAAAGTCAACATAATACTTCCAAAATTGCTTGAAGTTTGAAAAGTAAATATGGCTACTCCATCCTGGTAAGATTCTGCTAAAAGCTTAATAAAAGACTTATTGTTATCATTCTTAATATAAATCCAAGCATCATCCTTAAAAAAAAAATTAAATTTTGAATTAGTATTTACCAAAAATTCTTGATTCTCACTACTAAAATCAAGATTATAAGTAATGTATTTATTATCAAAGGCTAAAGAAGATGCTATATTAACAATAAACAATAAAAAACTACAATAAACAAAATATTCTTTATTCACTTATAATTTTCCAAAATTTTATTAACTAAGGATTCACTCTCTTTTTCCAAATCAATATTAAATAAATTATCTGACTTTATCCAAAGACTCTTAAGCAGCTCCTCACTAACTGACTGATGATGCATTATACTATCACTTAATTTACCATCAGGAAAATTAAGTTTGGGAAAGAAAAAATCATCCATATTTAGACTAGAATTCAAATCAAAATAAAAATCTTCCATATTAAATAATTTTGATTTTCGATTTAAATCTTTTTCCGTATCTCTGCGAGTCTCTTCAATCATTTTATATGTATAAAAATAAGTAATAAAGGAAATAATAATTACCAAAAACATCAAAACTAAAAAATACGTTCGAAAATGAAACTTTGTCTCTCTCATAATAAATTCCCCAACATATCTAATAAATTATATATTAAATATTACACTTTCTCCATTATCACTAGTAATACCTATTAAATTTTCACTCCTTTGAGCAACATACATATTATGAGTTATTATCAACAACTGAACTCTTTGACCAAGCTCCTTTAGAAATACAGACAGCTTATTACTATTTTCAAAATCAAGGGAAGCATCTATTTCATCAAGCACACAAAATGAAGCTGGTGAATAATAATACAAAGCAAACAAAAATGCTATACTAATTAAAGAATGTTCTCCCCCCGAGAACATTTTATTTCCCTTAGTTAACTTATCTTTAAAGTCTATTTTGATCTCTATATCACCTGAATCCTTACTATAAAAAAGACTCCCATTGCCCTTAAATATTCGATTAAAAAAATAAATAAAATGATTATTAACTTCAACAAAAGCGTCATTAAATCTCTTATCAATTTCCCTCTTTATTCTTCTCCTAAGCTTATTTAGAGATTCCTTAGTCAAATTCAAGTCATCTATTTGCAAATTTATTTTCTCAACTTTTTCTTTTATCTCATTATATTCTCTCTCAACATTAAAGAAAACATAATTATTATTTTCAATCATATTAATTTCTTTTTGTAAAGCATCTATTTTTGCCATATCCTCTGTAAGTTCAAATTTTTCCAAATTCTTATTAACAAGAATAAAATTCTTTATATCATCTTCAATATCTAAGCTAGAATTGAATAAAATATCATATTCTGCCTGTTTTTTCATATATTCATAGTAAGATGAATTTTTAAAAGCATTTAACAAATTTAAAGAGTTAATCTCGTTACTAGAAACCAATTCACTACCTTTAGCTTCACTTAAAAATTTGTCCAAATTAACATTAATATCACTCTTTTCCAGACTTAATTCGCCCAGTTTTAAGTCCAAATTATTCAGTCTTTCTCTAAGTTCATCTCTAGTTTCAAATAAAAATTTCAAATTACTATCTATTAACTTAATCTCATCTTCATTTTTAAGCCTAGAGAGTTCTGTATATTCAATTTCACCTAATATCTCATTTAACTTTGCCGTTTTATCAGATACTAAAGCCTCAATAGTAGTTATTTCCTTTGCAAGACTAGTCTTAGAACTATTCTTTGAAAGCAAAAATTTCCTTAAATCAACATTTTGTTCAAAAATAGGTTCAATTTTTTCTTTCAATAAATTTAAAAGCCTATCTTCCTTGACTATATATTTAAGTAAATTTTCCCTAATCTCTTTAATATACTTTATGCTTAAGGTGTCTTCAAAAAGTTTTAAGGAATTTAAAATATTCTTCTTTAATAATTCAAATTCCTCCATATTACTCTCCTTAGAAATTGATAAAACTAAATCAATAAGTTCAAAAAAACTCCTAGTATACCTATTTATTTCATCAGTAAGAGCAAAAAAATCTCTCTTCTTAGACTGAAGAGAATTATTCAACTTCATTAGTTCCTCATTTACGCTGACCCTTACTGATTCAATTTGTGCCTTATTACTAATAAGGATGTTTATCAAGTTCAATTTTCCTTTTCTATCATGCTCTAATTTTTGAATCTTGATATCCATTTCAAGCAATTTGGATTTTAAGGTTTCAATTTCCTTTTTAATTACTTCAATATTTTTAATAACATTTTTCTCCCTAAAAGAATAAAACTCTAACTTTTCCCTAACACTTTCAATGGAAAAGCTATTTAAAGATAATATCTTATCTATATCCTTAATATCCAACTTACTCTTAAGTTCATTCAACTCAAAATTGATATTAAAAAGTTTTTTTAATCTTAACTCCTTTTCAAACTCTTCCAAATCGCGCTTTAATTTTTGATACTTATCTTTAAGCAAAAAATCATTCCTAATTTTTTCATATTTCTCATTCAGCTCGTTTCTTAAAGTCCAAAGAGAATTTAAATTCTCTTTGGACTTTTCTAACTTTTTATATGCCTGCTCTTCTTCAACCCTAAGCATATCTATTCCACTTGCCTCTTCTACCAGAGTCTTCAAATTAACATTTCCACTTGAAGAAATCCTTTCAATTTTACCCTGATTAATAAACATATAAGGCGAATTCTTCAATCTCAATTTGTTTATAAGACTCATATAACTTTTAAGATTTAAAGTATCTTCATTCAAAAAATATTCACTTGTACCATCTTTATAAAGTCTCCTCCTAATGTAAAACCTATCTCTAAAATCACTAACAGATAAATCTTCATTATTAAAGAAAAGAGTCACTTCAGCAAAATTTGCTTCTCCAGACTTTGAGGCAGAAATCAAATCTGTAATATATTTAACTCTTAGAACATTTAAATTATCTTCCCCTATACAAAAACGTATTGCATCCAACAAATTACTCTTACCACAACCATTAGGCCCAACAATAAAATTTAAACTACTATTTAATCTGAGTTCCTGAATTTTAACAAAAGATTTAAAACCCAAAAGTTCTATTTTCTCTAAAAACAAAGCTACTCCCAATCAAATTACAAATAATATTAATTTATTAAAGATAATTTTATATTATAATGAATAATGATGATTTGTGGAATTGATGAAGTCGGTCGAGGTTGTATCTTCGGACCTGTACTAAGTGCAGCTGTTATTTTTAAAGGGAAACCTAACTTTTTAAATGAATTAGATGATTCAAAAAAACTCAATAAATCAAAAAGAGAATATCTATCATCACTAATACTTGCAAATTCATATTACGAGTTTGCAAAAATATCTAATGAAATTATCGATAAAATCAATATCCATCAGGCTTCACTTCTTGCGATGAAAATTGCATATGAAAAATTAAATATAGAATGCAACTTGGTACTTGTGGACGGCAAATTTATCCCAAAAATAAAAGCTAAAAAGATCCAAGCAATAATTAAAGGAGATTCTTTGATAAATGAAATAAAAGCAGCATCAATCATTGCAAAAGTACAAAGAGACAAATTGATGGATGAATACGATAAAATTTATCCTCTATATGCACTTAAAAAAAACAAAGGATATCCAACAAAAGAACACAAAGAAGCAATAAAAAAATATGGAATTTCAAATCTGCATAGAAAAAGCTTTAAACTAATTTGAACAAAATTCAAATTATTCTCCAAACTACGATTGTCACTTCCAGATCTTTAACCATGACAATCGTAATCATTATGATATTCCTCTCTTGCAACTGAATTTTCAGAAACCTTTTTCTTAATTACAGAAATTGCTCTTAATAAATTTAACTCAAATTTTTCAATATTTTCTTCATAAACAAAAACTGAATGTCTCTCAAAATTTCCATTAACACCTCTTTTGCTCTCTACAATATTCAAAAAATAATCGCCCTTTCTATTCTCTTTAACATTAAAAAAGTAAGTTCTATCAGAATTTGTAAATAACTTATCAGAGTATACTTCCCCTCTCTCTCCCATTAAATCCTCCACACAATAAAAAGCCTTCATAATCATGTCAGCTTTCACAAAAGTTAACATAATTGTACTTACTAAATAAAAAAAATACTAGACAAAATTAACAATAAAATCAATTGACATAAATTGTATTTTTTTATACAATCATCTCTATTCCTTATGCGTCCTTAGTATAATGGCTTATTACCTTAGCCTTCCAAGCTAATGATGTCGGTTCGATTCCGGTAGGACGCTTTTATTCTAAATGACATGTGTTTTAACACAAAATAATAATGGAGATGGCGGGGATTGAACCCGCGTCCTAAAAATAATATCATAAGTATCTACAAGCTTAGCTAGTATTTTTTTTAAGTAATAAGGCTTGGAAAACTAGCAAACCACCAAATTACTCTCAAGTTTAAAAAGTCCCCAAAAACAAACTTGAAATATTTTTAAGCAAGCTTTGATGTCTTGAAAGAGTATAAGCTGAATCTCAAAGCAAAACCCAACAAAACTCTCTGCTAATTTAAGCAGCCATTACAAGATTTGAACTTGTAAAGTTATTATTTTTTGCATTTATTAAAGAAGTTTTAAGAGATTCCCTCTGCTTGCCACTTATGCTACTAAAGTTTTTAGTCAAATCCAAAACATCCCCCTATAGAATATTCTTTAGATAAAAATTATAACATAAACACGTCTTTAAAAAAATAATACAATTTGCAAAACAACATCTAAAAGATTATAATAAGCCTTATATATTAATAAATACATAAATGACGAGAGGAATCCTTTTGAATAACGAAATTTTATGGTGCATCATGTTAATTTGTACCTATTCAATTTTAATTATTATATACAAACTTTTTGGAAAAAAAGGACTATTCACATGGGTAACATCATCTGTAATAATTGCAAACATTCAAGTTTTAAAGCAAATCACAATATTTGGACTTAATGCCACCCTTGGAAATATTATCTATGCATCATCATATGTTGCAACAGACATTTTATCAGAACTCTATGGTCGCAAAAGTTCAAAAAAAGCAGTTTATATGGGATTTATAAGCTTCTTAAGTTTTGCATTCATAACAAATATTCAACTTTATTTTTCAACAAGTAATTCTGATATATATCTAAAAAACCTAGAAAGCATTTTTTCTTCGATTCCAATTTTATTAGCTGCATCAATTATTGCATACATAATATCTCAATTAAATGACATATACCTATTTCAATTTATTAAAGATAAATTTCCAAAATTCCTATTTATAAGAAGCAACGGATCAACATTAGTAAGCGAGCTAATAGACACAATAATTTTTGTAAGCATCACAACTTATTTTAATATATTCCCAAAAGAAGCTTATATGGATATCATAATCACCACATATCTAATTAAAGGACTTGCTGGGATTTTAGGAACTCCATTCATTTATATTGCAAAATATATTCATCAAAATAAAAAAAATTCAACATACTAGCAATATTTGTTTAACTATTACCTACTTAATCTGTTATAATTCACAACATGATGGACATAATCTTGTGGATAGCCTTAGTGGCATTTGTATACCTACAATTAATATTACTATATTACTTATTTGGAAAGTCAGGTCTTTTTTGTTTTAACATCATTATGACAATACTTTCAAATCTTATTATATTGAAAAAAGTATTTATATTAGAACATCAAATAAATCTATCAGGAATAACATTCCTCTCAATTCTTTGTTCATTAAATTTGATTACAGAAAAATACAATGATAAATTAGCAATAAAGTCTATAACATTAAATATGTTTATTCATATAACTTTTGTAATCATGACGTATTTTACATTACATTTTCAACAAAACGAATTTGACACTTCTAACATACACTTAAAAGTATTGTTCTACAATATTTCCTATATTTCAATAATTTTCACCGGAACATATATTATATTTTTATGTAATTACGTTAATATAAAAATATATTCTACGCTCAAGAAGAAGAATATAAGTAATAAATGGATAAATCATAACGTGTCAAGATTATGCTCCTCATTTATAGCTTATGTATTAGCTAACATCTCAATGCATACGATATCACAATTATACCTTGGAACTAACATCAATGTGGTAGAAAGCTCATGGATTTTTACCATTGTAATCATGGTAATTGATACTTTCATCTATTACTTCTTAAATGTTATAAAAGTTAAACAAACTTGGATTCTTCAATAGCATGATATCCTTTTACCATTTTCCTATAATAATCAAGTTTCAAAATAAGTTTCTCATCCTCATTTAACAAGTACTTAATAGAACTTTTTCTTAAACGACTAATCAAAAAATAAAAGACTATTGCAACAGCTACAGAAAGATTATAGCTTTTCGTAAAGCCATACATTGGGATTTTTAAATGCAAATCAGCATTTTCTAAAACCGTATTACTAAGTCCTGTTAATTCTGTCCCAAAAAATATTGCCATTTTAGTATCGATAGGAAAATCTTCAAGAGATATAGCTTTATTATCAAAGGATGTAGCTACTAATTTATACCCATTACTTTTCAGGCAATCAAAAGCAGTCTTAACACATTTATATTTGATTATATTGATCCATTTTGAAGCTCCAAGAACAACACCTGGATCTAAAACATATTTATTATTAGCCTCAATAATATGAATATTACTAAGTCCCAAAATTTCAATTGTACGCATTGTAGCACTTGCATTTTGAGATTGAAAAATATCTTCAAGTACAAGTGTCAAATAATTTGTACGATTATCTAACACCTCATCTATTCTTTTTTGCCGCCTTTGAGTAATAAATTTAGATAAAATTTCTACTTTCTTAGATATGTTATTGATCATGAAATATAATATTATATAAAAAAAACAATAAAATCAAATTTAAATATAAAAAATAAATTATTTTTTATATAATACTAAAGGTGGAAGTAAAGATTGAAAAGTCTTGGAAAGAAATGTTAAAAGACGAATTTTGCAAAGGATATTTCAAAAGACTTGTAAACTTTATCAAAAAAGAATATAAGACCAAAAAGGATCAAATATTTCCACCCCCAAGGTTAATATTCAATGCATTTGATTCTTTACCATTCAAAGACATAAAAGTAGTAATACTCGGTCAAGATCCATATCACGGAAGAAAACAAGCTAACGGCTTAGCCTTTTCTGTTAACTCAGATATCAAAATACCGCCGTCACTACAAAACATTTTCAAGGAAATAGAGAGAAGTTTAAAAATCAAAACTATTCCAAATGGAGACCTAAAACGATGGGCAACACAAGGTGTATTTTTATTAAATTCAATACTAACAGTAGAAGAAGGCCGTCCATCATCTCACAAAGATATTGGTTGGGAAATTTTTACAAACGAAGTAATAAAAATCATTTCAAAAAATCTAAACAATGTTGTATTTATGTTATGGGGTAATTTTGCAAGAGGAAAGAAAGAATTAATAGATAAATCAAAGCATTTAATTCTCGAAACAAGCCACCCGTCTCCCTATTCTGCACATAATGGATTTCTAGGTTCAAATCATTTTAGAGAAACTTTAAAATATTTAAAAGAACACAACAAAACACACATAGATTTCCAATAGATTTATCTAATATTCACTAACATATCAAACAAACTACGGTAATTTAAATCATTTTTTTTCCTTATCTGAAATCTCTTCATTAATAACTTTATTTTCATTTGAATCATCATCCCAAAACGTTGAACCTTCTTCATTGACCTTAACATCTTTTAATAAACTGTCATCAACTCGTTTAGTGTTAATAAAAGATAATGCTATCACAAAAATAAAAAAAAGTATTATAAAAAATGATGTAATTTTTATAGCAACACTTGAAGACTTAGCTCCAAAAATAGAAGAACTACCACCTCCAAATACTCCTCCAATACCATCACCCTGGTCATCTTGAAATAACACTAACAAAATAATTATAAATGAAGTAATAATAAAAAATACAAATATTAAAAACTTAATTAACTCCAAAATCAACCTCTCTATTTGGCCACCTTATTAATTATACTTAAAAATGAATCGGCCTTTAAAGATGCGCCACCAATCAATGCTCCATCAATGTCATCTTCTCCCATAAGTCTCTCTATATTATAAACATTAACAGAACCACCATACTGAATAATAATATTATCTGCTGCCGATCTTGAATACAATGCTTCAATCTCAAGCCTAATTGCTCTGTGAACCTCCTGTGCCTCTTCTTTTGTTGCCGTTTTTCCAGTTCCAATTGCCCATACAGGTTCATAAGCTAAAATTATCCGTTTAAGATCAGATTCAGATACAGAATCCAATCCTCTTCTAACCTGATTTAAAACAATATCTAAAGTCTTATTATTTTCCCTTTCCTCAAGAGTTTCTCCAATACAAAGGATCAAGTATTTAAATGGATATTTAAGTCCCGCAAGAACCTTTTTATTTACCACTTCATCAGTATCTCCAAGATAAGTCCTACATTCAGAATGACCAAGTATCACATAATCAACCCCAAATTCCAAAAGCATAGAAGGTGAAATTTCACTTGTTCTTGCTCCACTATCCTCATAAGACATATTTTGCGCACCAAGAAGAACATTACTTCCTTTAGTAATTTCAGAAACCTTATAAAGAGATGTAAACGTAGGTGTTATCATAACCACAATATCATCTTTAATATTTCGCACCCCATCTACAATTTGTTTAGCAACACCAGCAGCTTCTATACTTGTATAGTGCATTTTCCAATTTCCCGCTAAAAAAATCTTTCTCATTCTATTTCTCCAACACTTTTATACCTGGTAAAATTTTTCCCTCAAGATATTCAAGAGAAGCACCACCCCCTGTAGAAACATGAGTTATCTTCTCAGATAACTTAAATTTATTTACAGCAGCTACTGAATCTCCTCCACCAATAACTGTAATTCCAGAACAATTAGCCATAAATTCTGCAACCTTTGCTGTGCCTTTAGAAAAAGCACTAAACTCAAAAACTCCAAGAGGCCCATTCCAAATCACAGTTTTTGCACTAATGAGAGCTTCCTCAATTTTTTTCAAAGTCTTCTCACCAATATCCATTCCAATCTTATCATCAGGGATATCAACAGAATCAACATATTCAGGAATAGAATTTTCCTTAAACTCACTTGCTACCACATGATCAATAGGCAAAATAACTTTTACACCTAATTCTTTTGCCTTTTTTAAAAAAGATGCAGCCACATCAATATATTCACTCTCTAAAAGAGATTTTCCAATAGAATACCCTTCCACCTTTAAAAAGGTATATGCCATTCCACCACCAATTACCATCACATCTGATTTTGACAAAAGAGATTCCAATACTGCAATTTTTGAAGAAACTTTTGAACCACCAATTATTGAAACAAATGGATTTTCAGGATTCTTTAAAATTTTACCCAAAAATTCATCTTCCTTTTCCATTAAAAATCCACCAACAGCTGGTAAATAAGCTGCAAGCCCCGCTGTAGAAGCATGCGCTCTGTGAGCAGTTCCAAAAGCATCATTTACAAAAACATCACCATTCTGAGCTAATTTCTTTGCAAAAATATCACAGTTTTCTTCTTCCTCTTTATAAAACCTTACATTTTCAAGTAAAACAACATCTCCATTCTTCATGCAAGAAATAGCAGTAGTTACCTCATCACCTATACAATCAGAGAGCATCTTAACATCCTGTCCCAATAGCACTGATAACTTTTTAGCAACAGGCATAAGAGAATATTTAAGATTTTTCTCTCCTTTTGGCCTACCCAAATGACTCATAAGAACAACTTTAGCTCCTTGAGACTTAAGATATTCTATTGTAGGTAATGCGGCCCTAATTCTAGTATCATCAGTAATGTTCCCTTCTTTTAAGGGAACATTAAAATCACATCTTACTAAAGCACGTTTACCTGAAAAGTTAAAATCCTTTACTGTTTTAATTGACATTTATAACTACCTCAAGATTATTTTAGCTCTTATCTAACTAACTTTTGTGCAAGGTCAACTACTCTTGTAGAATACCCAAATTCATTATCATACCATGAAAGTACTTTTACAAAACCATCTGATAACACCATCGTTTCAAGACCATCAACTATCGAAGAATGAGAATTTCCCTTAATGTCTGAAGACACTATTGGATCTTCTGTATATCCTAAAATACCACTAAGCTCTCTAGATTGTGATGCTTTCCTAAACACAGAATTGATCTCTTCTTTTGTAACATCCTTTTTCTTAAGCTGAACTGTAAGGTCAACAATAGAACCTGTTGGCACAGGAACTCTCATAGAGGTACCATTAAGTTTACCCTTAAGCTCAGGCAAAACAAGTCCCACAGCCTTAGCAGCACCTGTTGAAGTCGGAATAATCGAAAGAGCCCCAGCTCGTGCTCGTCTAAGATCAGAATGTGGTAGATCAAGGATTTTTTGATCATTTGTATAAGCATGAACAGTAGTCATAAGTCCTTGTTCAATACCAAAAGTTTCATGCAAAACTTTTGCAAGAGGTGCAAGACAGTTTGTTGTGCATGAAGCATTAGAAACAGCTTTTAAATCAGAAGTAATTTCATGATCATTTACACCAAGTACGATTGTCTTAATCTCATCCTTAGCAGGTACTGTCAAAATTACCTTCTTAGCACCAGCATGTTCAACATGATCAAGATAACCACCTCTATCACTTGTTGCTGATGAAAACACACCTGTCGATTCAATTACAACATCAACTCCAAGTTTACCCCAAGGAAGATTTTTTGGATTACGCTCAGCAATAATCTTTATTTCCCTTCCATCTACTACAATTGCTCCATCTCTTGCCTCGACTTTTTTGTTATATATTCCAAAAGTTGAATCATATTTCAAAAGATGAGCAAGCGTCTTAGGATCTGTTAAGTCATTTATCGCAACAACTTCAATTCCTCTTTCAAAAGCAATTTTAAAAACATTTCTACCTATACGCCCAAAGCCATTAATAGCTAGCTTCATACAAATCCTCCATCTATTATTTATGAGATCTAGAATTATTAAATAATAAATTAATTAATCACAAGTGTCAAACTATTTTTTTATAAAAACAGTATATCCTTCCTGAATATAATCTCTTAAAAGTGCAGATGCTTTTAAAACTCCCCTGGAAATGTAATCACCAATCTCTTCAATCAGAATTTCACCAAGAATATCTGACTTACTATAACTAATAAAACTGGAACTATCACTATTATAATTCAAAGCTCCCTCTTTGAGAACTAAAAATATATCTCCCTTTTTTACATCATTTATATAACCAAGGTTAATGAGAACATCATCTTTCTTAATTTGAAGAATTTCCCCCTTTTTAGGCAAATAATCATTAAAATCTCTAGAAAAGGAACTTAAAATATCACTTAGATATAGCACTCCTCCCGAATTATAGTCAAAAGTCTTAACTTTAATTCCCGTTTTACCTGAAAAAATATCTACCCTTAAATTAGCCAAATTTTTAAAAACATCTACATCAAGATTGAACATTAAAAATAAATCAAGATTATTATTTCTTGCATAAGAGAATTCTTCAGAAAAATTACTTACCAAATAATCTTTATCCTTATTATAATCAAATCTATAATTAACTACTTCTATATTTAAATTACGATCAAGTATCCTCTCAGCATATTTCAAAATTAAATCATTTGCACCAAAAACTTTATTTTCATTTTGAGTAAAAATACCTACTCTATAAACTGTTTGATCATCATAAAGCTTATTTAAATCTCCAATAGTCTTATAACCATACCTAAAAAATAAAGAACGCCTAATATCAAATGCAACCACATCATACAAATCCAAAATTTTAGTATCTGTAACCTTCCTCTGCTCTACCAAATAATACAACTCTTCATAAGCCATCACATCCAACTTCATAAACTTGTAAATTTTAGCAAGTAAAAACCTAGCACTATCATTATCGGGATAAATATCAATAGCATTCCTTATATTAAATACTGCTCTTTCTAAGTTTAAATTTTTAAAAGCCTTAAGGCCTTCGTTTTCATACCTTTTAGAAATTTCTACATTAGTACTATTCTTTCGAAATGAACTCCTAAAATTAGATACGAAAAAACTCTCCTCAAGAGCTATATCATAAAATTCTAAATCCTTTTTCATACTTTTAGCTCTTTCCAAGTTTAAAACGGCTTTATCAACTTTTCCAAGTTTCAAATAAGAATATCCAAGCAAGTAATAAAGTTCATCGGAATTTTGATCAACAAGTATTGCCTTTTGAAGAACATCAGTCGCATCCTCATATTTAGACTGATATAAATATACAAGAGCAAGTAAATGGTAAGCATCAACAAGTCCAAAATCTCTATAAGTAGTTTTCACTAACATTAAATAATTTTGAGCATATTTCTCAGCAATTCCCAAACTATTCGTCTTAATAGAAAATTCTGCTACCCGTTTATGAAAATCTGGCAAAGAAGTAAAGTTACTTCTCACTTTGTTTATTAAATGTTGAGCCTTATCATTCATATTCAATTTTTCATAAATGTTCATAAGACGCTCAAATGCATTATAATTTGTCTGATTATACTCAAGAACAGATAGATAATAATTGGCAGCTGCAATAAGTAAACCTTCTTTCTCAAAGATTGAAGCAAGCCCCACTAAAGCATCAACATTGTTTTTTTGCTTAACTAAAACTTCCGAATAAAATTTCTTAGCCTGTACTGTTACATTATTTTTAAGCAATATATTTGCATAAAGAATTTTATACTCAGTATCATCATTTGACATTTTATACGCTTTCTCTATAAAAAACTGAGCTTGATCATATATCTTTAATAGATAATAAATTTCTGCAATAAACTTATATGCCTCATAATAATTAGGATTAATCCTAACAGCTTCAAGAAGCTCGTCAATAGCATCATAATACCTTTGCATAAGATAATATGCTTGTGCCTTTTGATAATACTCGATTGCAGTTGTAGTGGCGCCCATCAAACTCCCAAAATTTAAATTAAAAATAAAAAGCATTGTCAAAAATCTCTTTAAATTCATAAATCTTCCTTCTGGGAAATTTTTATTACTTTAATGTTCCTTTGATGCATATTTTTAATGGTAAATATTAAATTATTATATTCTATCTTCTCATTTTTCAAAGGAATTCTTCCAAATAAATCGTAAACAAATCCTCCAAGAGTATCAAAATCCCCATCTGGAAGACTCAACCCAAGCTTTTCATTTAAATCTTCAATTAAAACCCTAGCAGTACAAAGATAACCTCCATCATCAAGAGGTTCTATTTCATCAAGTTCATTATCAAACTCATCTTGAATATCTCCTACAATCTCTTCAAGGATATCTTCAAGTGTAACAAGACCTGAAACCCCCCCATATTCATCAACTACAATAGCAATATGAACATGATTTTCTTGAAATTCCTTTAAAAGTGAATCAATCTTTTTACTCTCAGGAACGAACATAACCTTTCGCATAATATCTCTTAAATCTATTTCATAAAAATCTTTCTTACACATATGCAAAAGTATATCTTTCGTATGAATTATCCCAATAATATCATCTATTGTCTCTCTATAAACGGGAAATCGTGAATGATTGCTAGATGTTACAACCTTTAAAATTTCATCTTTACTTCCAGAATAATCAACAAAAACCACACTTATTCTTGGAATCATAATTTCTTTAACAATTGTTTCTTTAAGAGAATTGAAATTCTTAAGCAAAGATGTTTCAAATTTTGATTTTTCCTCAATATTTTTATACTCAATATCCTTTATCCTCTTATTTTTAAAATTCAAAAATTTGAACATTAAAATATCCTTTTAGTTTCTCTTAAAACTCTTTCTTGAACAATTAACATCTCCTCACTTTGAAAATCATTTGTCTCATGATTATACCCTATTAAATGTAAAATACCATGTATAGTATTTCTTTGAAGCTCATCATACATTTCAACATTAAATTCCAAAGAGCTAAACTTTAAGTATTCAAGAGATATTATAAGATCACCTTGTATTTTATGATTTATTTGTCCATTTTCTTCAAGATAATTAAAAGAAAGAACATCAGTAGGCTCAGCTTTTTGTCTAAATTCACAATTCAAATTTTGGATGTATTCATTGTTACATAGGATAACAGAAAGCTCATATTCTTCGATACAAAGAAAACTTAGAACAGATAAAATAAAATCACGATAAGAATCCCAATGTTCAAATTCAATATCCTCTGCCCATAAGTTTAACTCTTCTTTTAACAATTCACTATATCCTAGGACAATTATAACTTAAAAAGAATATTACACAAATAGACAAGATTTCAATTTTCTATTAAAACTTATTACAAATACTAAACTTTAAACAAATCTTTAATTGCATCTTCAAAAGAGTCCTGTTGAATAAAACCAACAGAAATCTTTGGCTTTCCTTCAACAGGAATAAAAATAATAGTAGGAAGACTCCGTACACCAAGTGCTATAGAAACCTCTTGTTCCTTATCAGTATCAACTTTATAAAAATCAATCTTATCTCCATATTTTTTTGAAAGTTCATCATAAATCGGAGCAAGCATCTTACATGGACCACACCAATCAGCATAAAAATCAATTATCGCAGGCTTTTTACCCCTAAAATCCCACTTCTTATTATTCTCATAATCAAAAACCTTATCAATAAATTCCTGTTTAGTCAAACTAATTGCCATATTTTCTCCTAAATCAATTAATTTTTGATTATAACATAAATAAAATATAATTATAATTAATAAGAGATTAGATATATAAATGAACCTAATATTAATAAAACCAGATGAATTTGAAAATGGAATCATGCTCAATGATTCAAGAACAAAACACATTACTGAAATATTAAAACTTAAAAATAATGAAACATTTAAATTTGGTATTCTTGGGAAAGAAAACATTTACTCATGCGTATACAAAAAAGATATAAAACTTTTTTTCAAAGAAAATCATAAAATAGCAAAGTCAAACAAGTTACAAAAATTAAAAGTAATAATCGGTTTAGTGCGCCCAATTGCAGCAAAAAGAATAATCTCACACCTTGGAAGCATAGGAATATCTGAACTTATCTTTTTTAATGCCCTACTTAGCGAAAAATCCTATTCGTGTTCCAAGCTCTTTAAAGAAAAAGAATATGAAAAATACCTAATAGAAGGTGCTATGCAAGGCGGAATTACTTACATACCAAAAGTAAACATCTTTAATAATATAACAGAAGTACTAAACAATATAGAATACAATAGCTCTAATACCACAAAAATATTACTTGATATAAAAAGCACAAACAAATTAGTCGACTTAAATATACAAACAAAAAATACTGTTGTTATTATCGGACCAGAGAGAGGTTTCATAACAAAAGAAATAAACTTAATCAAGAAATTTAACTTTAATGCCTATAATATCTCATCAAATATCTTAAGAACAGAAACAGCCACAATCGTAGCATCCACTATTATCACATCTAAAATGAATAGTAAATAATATATTTTCAAAGACACCAAAACCCAGGTAAAATCTTTTATCTCGAACATCTTAACAAAACAATATACATCATCTTATTAAGATATCCCAAATAACCAAAAGCTAAGTTCCTAGATATTAAATTGTAAATAGATCAGCATCACCAAACATTTTCCTTTCAAAATTCATTTTAAAAGGAACGAACCCAAATATAAGTCATAATTAAGAATAACTTATGATTTAATAAAGCAAATAAACCTAGCACTCAATTTATCACTGTTTGATTTACAAGCTTATCATAAATATAAAGCTCAATTATCGAACCTTTTAATGCCTCATAAGGCAATTTAACAATTCCACCCTTAGATTTAAAAGAATAAAGCAAAGAACTACTACCACTAGAACTCTTCACTTTAACCATCATATCTACACTAGATGGATACATACCTAATTTATAAGTCAAAATTCCAAAAACACCTGCATCACTTATTCTTGGTTCATTAATAGTAATTATTAATTTATCTACACTTTCTAGTTTAGTACCGGGAGACAAAGACTGAAAAACAACACTCCCAAAATCACTACCAGTTGACAAATTTATATCAAAATCAATCTCATCATTTAAAAGAGAAATAATCGCATCTTTATAATAAAGCCCAACATAATTTTTTACATACTTAATAGGAACCTCTCCTTGACCCTTGCTTACTAAAAACTGAAGATCTATTAAGCTTGTAATCTTAGTCCCTGGAGATGGTTCTTGACGGATTATTATACCCTTTGGAAGCATACTCTCAACTTCAATGGGTTTTAACAAATGATAAAGCATTCTATTATTGTTAATTGAATTGGCTTCTAAATTAACCATCACATCATCAACATTCTTCCCAATAAAATTGTCAACCTTATTGATCACAGCTCCTTTACTAACAAAAAGCTTAACCTTACTATCAAGTCTTAAAACAGTACCTGACTTAGGATTTTGATCTATTACTTTCCCTTTATCAAGAGAAGTTGATGAAAATTTAAGCTCAACATAAGGAATAAGTTCTTTATTTTGAAGCTCAGCAATTGCATCCTCAAGATAAAATCCACTAAGATTTGGAACAACAACAATATCATTACTTTCTAAGAATATAAAAAATATCGCACACGAAATAACTAAAGAACCAAAAATAGTCAGTACTAAACCTTTAGTCACATGTTTAGGCAAAATGAGAACCTTGCCATCAAAATTTTCATTATGTCCATACAAATTACTACTACTATTTAGATTTTTACTATCTAAAAACAACTTACTATGTGGTTTATTATCACTCAATATTACACTATCTCCTTACATACAAGACTTAAGAAAAAATTTTACCTATCAAATCTCTATTTCCATTATAAAAAGATTTATAATCCATAACCTTTCTACCAGCCCTTTGAAGTTCTAAGAGCAATAAAATTCCATCTCCCGTATTTACTAAAATACCCCTATCAGGCTCAAAAGAAACAATCTTGCCTATCGCTTGATCTCTATAATCATTACTATTTATAAAATCAGCTCTATGAAAAATAATTTCAACTCCATCAAGCTTAGCTCTTGCCAATGGCCACGGATTGCACGCATTAATCCTATTCTTAATCTCAAAAGCACTCAAACTAAAATCAAGGATCCTATATTGCTTATTTAAAAAAGAACAATATGTGACCTGACTCAAATCCTGAGCAATTCCAATATTTCCTTTACTTAACTTACTTAAAGCTTCTAAAACAAGATTAAAACTATTTAAAGAAACATATTTAAAAATATCAGAACTTGTATTATAACTCCTTATTGCAAACTGACTTTGTGCTAAGATGTTGCCACTATCCATCTCTAAGCCCATTTTTTGAACAGTAATCCCACTAACAACATCACCATTTAAAATGGCAGTTTGAATAGGAGAAGGTCCCCTATATTTTGGTAAAAGAGAGGGATGTACATTAACACAACCCATCGGAAAAATATCCAAAAATTCTTGCTTAAATATCTTTCCATAAGAAAAAACCAACATAAGATCAGGATTTAATCCCTTAACCATTGCTATTACATCAGCATTAAGTGAAACAGGATCTAGAACAGTAATATTTCTATTCATAGCATAAACCTTAATGTCATTGGCTCTTAACAAGAGACCACGACCACTAGGCTTATCAGGAGCAGTCAGCACACCAACTACATTATATTGCTCTGCTACTTTCCTTAAAACTTCCAAAGCAATACTATCAGAACTTGCAAAAAAAATTTTCACAATTTAACAACCCTCCTTTTTTTCATATAAGGACTTAACAATTTATTCCTAAGTTGATCCTCATAATAGTCAATAAAAAGCACGCCTTTTAAATGGTCCATCTCATGCTGAACAATTCTGGCTAAAAAACTTGAATTCTCAATCTTGAAAAACTTACCATTCTCATTATAAGCCTCAACTACAATAGATTTTGGCCTAGAGAGATCATAATAAACCCCAGGAATACTTAAACAACCTTCTCTATAAACAGAAAGCTCAAAAGAAGTTTCTGTTATTAAAGGATTAACAAAAACTAAAGGCTGTGCCATTACATTTTCTCTAACTACAAAAAGAGACAAATCAAGACCTACTTGAGGCGCCGCCAACCCAACACCATTATTAAGATCCATCAAATCTACCATCTCAAAAACAGTCTTTCTAAGTTCATCATCAATATTTAAAACTGGATTTGCGTTTATCCGCAGCAAATCATCAGGATAAAAAACTATCTCCATAAAATCCCCAAAAAAATTAAACTATGATTTTATTTGTCCGAAAAGCTTCCATTCCTCATTTTCTGTCTCTGAAAAATAAATACTACCCTTTCTAGACTTAGGAAAAGCGTAAAGCTTTCCCTCATTTTCATCTTTAAATACTAAAAACTCCTTAAGCTCTATTTTCGAAGGAAGGAGTGTTTTATCTTGACCATTCATTCTTAATTTCCAATGACCATCCAATGTTTTATAAAAAAAAATCCTATCATTAAGGGTATTAATCTCATAATTATTCTTTTTGTGTACATTATCATCTAATTTAAAAATTCCCAACGCATAATTCAAAAACTCTTTATTGCACTGAACAGTATTCTTAATAGACCCAACATATGCGGCCTTAACCTGCTCACTTTTTGAATCAATAAAAAATAAGGCAGGACTTCTTTTTAAATTAATCTCACTAAAAATCTCATTATTGATGTCAATAACCAAAAAAACATTGTTTTTAGCAATAGTTTCAAGCAACTTGTCATCTTCAAAGGACTTTAAAAAATCCTTTATTAAATTATCCTTAATGTCTCTTCCCACTAATATTAAAACATTCTTACATAACTGCCGGGCTTCATCAATAGCATCCTTATAAGAATTATGAAAAATAATATCAAATGAAAGCGAAAGTAAATGCACAAAGCTAAAAACAATCAATATTGTAACTAAGCTTACAAATCTCATATCTTACTAGTCGATATCTCTAAGAACTTCAACTCGTCACCACTAAAATATTCTCTTAAACTAAAATACACAAATTTATGATAACTATTGACATATTCTAATTCATCTTCTGAAAGCATTTCAGTAACTATTAATTCTTTTTCAAAAGGCACAAGAGTTAAATTTTCAAACTCTAAAAAAGTTCCAAATTCATTTGAATAACTTTGCTTCACAAAAACTAAATTTTCAGTCCTAATGCCATATTTAGAGCTTCGATAGATCCCAGGCTCAATTGAAGCAATCTCAGAACCTTTAAAAGGATAACTAGACAAAGGACTAATAGAAACAGGAGGTTCATGAACATTAAGAAAAAATCCTACTCCATGACCCGTTCCATGAGCAAAATTTATTCCCTGTTTTAACAAAGGAAATCTAGCAATCCCATCAAGAGAAGCACCTAAAGTCCCAAACGGAAATTTTAAAGACGCAAGAGCAATAAAAGACTTAAGGACTAAAGTATAATCTTCTCTCTCCTCACAAGATGCCTCTCCAACTAAAATAGTCCTTGTAATATCTGTTGTACCAAGTTCAAGGTAAGAACCCCCAGAATCTATCAAAAGCAACCCATTACTATCAAGATTTTTAGATCCTTTTTTAGGTCTATAATGAGGCAATGCTGAATTTTCTCTAAATCCAACTATTGAATCAAAACTAGAACTGAAAAATTCACTTCTTGCTGCCCTAACATCTAAAAGCATATTAGCAACATCTACTTCATCTAATCTAGAAAGCTCATCCTTACTTAAACTCTTAAATTTATATAAAAATTTAATCAAACTCACAGCATCAATAATATGAGCCTCTTTCATCTTACTAATCTCATAATCAGACTTCATTGCCTTAAGTTCATTAACAATACTTGATCCAAGCACCGCATTTGACTGACCAACAGATTCTAATATCTTAATATTACTTTCAACTGGTATAAAAAATTTTCCTTCACGATTAATCTCGGCTAAAAATGAATAAAAATTACTATAATCCTCAATTTCAAAACCCTCAGCCTCAAGCCTCTCCTTTAAATCAGAATCAAGTTTATCAAAATTAACAAAGAGAACATTCTTATATCTTTCACTTCTAGCAATAAATAAAAACGAATAAAACAAAGCTGATGACTCAATATCCAAACCTCTTAAGTTCAAAAGCCAAGCTATTTCATCTAGAGAACTTATAACATAAAAATCAATGGCATTTTCTTTTAACTTTGCAGTAACTCTATCGATTTTATCTGTTCTCTTATCATTTTTTTCAGCTCCACTTAATTCAAATATTTTATTACTTTCTAAGTTAGGCCTATCCTGCCAAATTTTAGAAACCAAATCTTCATGCAAGATTTCAATATCTGTATACCTACAATTCTTAACCAAATCATTATAAAATTTTATACTAACATCTTCAGAATAAATTCCAAGTCTTAAGCCCTTAAGATTTGCATTTATATAGCCAAAAATATCCAGACACCCCTTAACTCCAAACTTCATCAATTTAAATTCGGTTCCTTCAAGTTCACTTGATGCCTGCAAAAAATATCTTCCATCTGTAAAAAGCACTGCCTCTGTTTCTGTAACAATTACTGTCCCAGCACTTCCTGTAAATCCTGTAATAAATTCCCGAACATTAAATCTAAAATGAGGATATTCACTCATATGTGGATCATAACTTGCTATTAAATATGCATCAATCGCGCTCTTCATCATCAAATTTCTCAAAGACAATATTTTTTTACTAGTCTCCATATAAGCAAGCTCCTTAGATTTTTTAAAATAATTTTTATTTAATTATAACAAATAATTCAATTTTAAAAAATTCCCTTATTTGTTATAATTAAATTTAAAAGTAAAATCAAAGGACAAAATTATGAAAGATATTAAAGCCGTTATCTCTGATCTTGATGGCACACTTTTACTCTCAAATAGTCAGATAGGAGCTTTTAGTGAGCTTGTAATAAAAAAATTAACAAAAGAAAACAAAAAGTTTATTATTGCAACAGGAAGAAGTAAAAATGAAATAATATCTCTTATAACAAACTTAAACTCACATGTTTCATTTTTTATAACATTAAATGGAGCAAGGGTCTACAATAACCAATGGCAATTAATAAGCAGTTACGATCTGTCCTCTGAAATTGTAACTGAGATTTTAAATCTCAGAGAAAACAAATATAAAGACATACCCCACTTTTTACAGAAATCTGAAGATATAGATGAAAGGCTTTACGCTGACAACATAACTAAAAATGCTATAAATAACATGCTAAAAAAACAGGCACTACTAAGAAGAAACTACAAATATATAGAACATGAACTAAAAGATATAGACATAAAATACCATGGAATCAATCATTTCAGAGAAATTAAAAATTTTAATAACATAGCAAAAATTCTATTGTTACATGATGAAGAACCACAACTAATAAAATATGAAGCAATGATTTTAGAAAAATATAAAAAAGAAATAAACGTTTATCTATCAACACCATATTCACTTGAGATTGTTAATAGCAAAGTTTCAAAGGGAAATGCATTAAAAGATGTACTTAAAAGAATAAATATTAGTCTAAATGAAGCCATTGCATTTGGAGATGGATTTAATGACGTTGACATGCTAGAAAATGTAAAAAAAGGATTATTAATGGGAAATGCAAATTATAGACTAAAGAAAATACTATCATATCTAGAAATAATAGACACTAACGATAATGAAGCTGTTGCAAACTACATTAACGAAAATATTTTAGAAGACCCTGTACAGTAATAGGATACAATATGAAGAAAGACTTAATAAAATATGCAGAACTCATTATCTTAAAAGGAATCAACTTACAAAAAAATCAATGTGTACTTATTACAGGCTCAATTGAAAATTACGAATTTTTAAGAATTGTGGCACAAAAAGCTTATGAGTATGGAGCAAAGTATGTAGAATTAAGCATTGAAGACACTGAAATTTTAAAAACAAGATTAAAATCATCACCAGAAGAGTTTTTAAAGTTCATTCCCGATTTCAAGCATAAATTTTTTGAAGAAATCGTAAATGAGAAATGGGCAAAGATACGAATTGATAACACAGAAAATTTAGATGCATTAAAAGACAGCAATAGTAAAAAAATCTCAACATACTTTAAGGCACTAAGTTTAGCATCAAAAAAAGTTTCAAATGCAGCAATGAATAACAAATTATCATGGTGTACCATTTGTGCCCCAGGACCAAAATGGGCTGCAAAAGTATTAAATAAACCTGAGAGTAAACAAACATTAGAAGAATTTTTCGAAATTCAAAAAAAAATCATGCTACTCGACTCAGAAAATCCAATAAAGGCCTGGAACGATCACAACAAAAAACTTCACCAAAGATGCGATATCCTAAATAAACTCAAACTAGAAAAAGTAATCTTTAAAAATCAGAAAACAAATCTAGAAATATATCTTTTAGAAAACTCCATTTGGACAGGAGGAAGCGAAAAAGTAATAGGAACAGATATTGAATTCAACGCGAATATGCCTACTCAAGAGATTTTCACAACTCCAAACTACAAAAAAACAAATGGAATTATGCATATCACTCGTCCAGTCACGATACTCGGACACCTAATAACTGGAATATGGCTAGAATTTAGAAAAGGCAAAATAATCAACTTTGGATGTAATGATGAAAAATCAAGAAATATATTAAAAGAACACATAGAAACTGACATTCAAGCACAATATGTAGGAGAAGTTGCATTAGTAGACAACAGTTCTCCAGTATATCAAAGCGGACTTACATTCTACAACATATTATACGATGAAAATGCAAGTTGCCACATTGCGTTAGGTCATGCTTATTCCTCTTGCTTAAGTAATGAACAAGAACTAAAAACTGACTCTGAAAAATTAAATTATGGATGTAACGTCTCTTTAATTCATACAGACCTTATGCTCGGCAGCAATGACATAAATGTTATTGGCATCGATAAATCAGGCAAAGAATATATAATAATACACAACGGGCAATTCGTAATATAAAACGGAGTAATCAAATAGTGCTAAAAGAATTATTTACAAATGAACTTTTCTTATCTTGTTTCGTTTCAGGCATCACCGCACAAATTATTAAATACCTTATTCAAACAATAAAAATACAGAAATTAAAAATTCATCCAAAATACTTTTTAAAAAGCATCCTCTTGGAAACAGGTGGAATGCCTAGCTGCCACTCTTCAACAGTAACAGCTCTTGCAACATCAATATTAATAAAAGAAGGAATAAATACTAGTTTTATTATCGCTCTGGCGTTTGCATTAATAACAATACGAGATTCGTTTGGAGTTAGATATATGGCAGGAGTTCAAGCAGAATATTTAAACGCTTTGTCAGAACAATTAAAAATGAAAGTCAAAATTGAACCTTTAAAAATTAAAGTAGTTAAAGGCCATAAAAAAAAGGAAGTACTTACAGGAATAATTATTGGAATAATTACTGCATGGACAATATGTAATTGAATAACATAAATAATAGATTTTATAAAGGAAAAAATGAACTTACTAAAGTTTTTGTATATATTGCTAATACCATTACTAATCTCTTGCAACATGCCAAAATTTGGAGATTATAAGCCAATATATTTTAAAGGAGAAAAAGATTTAAAAATCGCAAATGATTATATAAACTCATTAGGATATAAAACAATATCTGAATACACAACAAAGGTAAATATATTAGACTTTCCCAACTTTAAAGAGATAACAATAGATAAGTTAACCAACCTTAATGACTATGATCTACGAAAAGACCTTTTTTTAAAAAAATTGCCCAACCTCTTTAATCTAAGAAATAAGAAAATACTCTACGTTGAATCAGCATTCACTAGTAGCGATCTGAGAAAACTAAATCAAGATAAAAACATTGAAGCAGAAATGCACTCTTTTAATTACAAAACTAAAATCAAATATTTTTCAATAATAACATTCATAATAATCACAATACTTTTATTACTACTAAATATCAAATATGCACCTTTCATAATACTTTTTCTAATAAGCTCATGTACAATATTCATAATTAGCGATGAGACATTATATTTTTATCCTTTAACTATACTTTCTTACCTATTATTCACATTAATTGATAATTTCAATAAAAATTACAATAAAATATACCTAAGAGATATAAGTTTTACAATATTAACCAAGAAAATTAAAGTTCCAATATTTTTATTTCTATTAATAGTACTGTACTTTATTGTGATCATTAACTTTTTAAATACTAATCTTGAATCAATTCTTATCATTTGTGTATCAATATCAACACTTTGTATTTTCCTAATATTCATCTGGATAAAAACTGAAAGCAAGTCTAAACATACATTCTTATCCTTAATTGAAATAAAAGAAAAAAAACAAGGAACAAAAAACCTAAAATTCAAGATCCTAATACATATAATGCTATTTACAGTATCCTTAATGCCATTTTTCTATGCACAAAACATACTAAATTCTTATAAAAATTTTAATTACTTTTACAGCAAAAAATTGAACTATTTTGACTATTTAAATCCAAATAGCATCTACTTAATGGTAGGACATAATGAAGAAATTCCAAATATTGTAGGTTATATGTATCATATATTGTACCAAAATGAGCTTAAATATAAAATCACATCTCAGTATGGAAAAGTAAATACAAATGTAAAAGAAGATTATTTTGAAATAGAAAATAATAAAATAACTATCAATCCAAAAATCGTATATAAAGTAGATAGAGAATTTATATCTCAAAATCTCAATAAAGAACTCTCAAAACTATTTTTAGATAATGGAAAGCCAATCTTAATATACAAAGAAACTCCCAAGAATATCACAATCAATAAAGACAATTTCAAAATTTTATTCATGGTTTCATTGCCATTTTTCTTATTACTATTCCTATTTAAAGCAATAAGATTTACAATTCTTTTAAAAATGAATGAAAAAAACTACAAAAAATATATTATAGGAAACAGTTGATGTTTAACTCAGAAATTCCAAAAATAAAAAGGCAGTACAAAGTAAATATAGATGAAATTCAAATACCTGAATGCGTTTTAATTCCACTAGAAACAGAAAATTCAAATTCCACGATATATATTATCGAAAATCAAAAAATTGTAGAAGGACAAATACTATCAAAAAATAAAAATGCAGAACTATACACATATGCTCCAATATCCGGAACAGTAGAAAAAATATATATGGCGAATCTTCCAAACGGACATCAATTAAAATCAGCATTAATAAGATTTCATGGAAGAATTAATAACGAACAAGAACTCTCAGTTGAAGAAGAATCAAGAGAAAAAACACTAGAAAAATTAATTCGATTAGGAATCCCTTGGTTTAACGAACATTCACTGTTTCAATATATAAGTAAATGTAAAAAAATAGATAAAATGCTGTTGTTAATAAATGGAAAAGATGCGTTTACAAACATATCAGAAATATTAATAAAAGAAAAATTAGATAAAATTATCTATGGATTCGAAACAATAGATAAAATATTCAAATTTAAAGAAATACTGATAGTAATTAACAACTATAATCTCAAAAAACAACTTGAGAATCTAAATACCTTTAACAACAAAAGATTAAAAATCGTATTAATTCCCAATATTTCATATCCATATTCAAATCATGAAATAATAATGCACTTCTTATATAATGAAGAAAGTACAAAAGACAATATAAACCCAAATAAAAATATACTTTTGACTAACGTCGAAGATCTCTACAATGTATATAGTACGCTCAAAACAAACTCTCCATACAAAGAAAAGCTTATAACCATAAACGACAATAAAACAACACAAAGCAAAATAATCAAAGTAAAAATCGGAACATCTATCCAACAAACAATAAATGAAAATATTGATACAAAAAAATACGATATATTTTTAAACAATCCTGCAAACAAGATAAAAATAAATAACTTAAATATGCCTATAACAAGAGACATATATAGCATCACAATATTAAAAAAAGAATCAATCTTTAGTAAAATGAGAATTTTCAAAACACCTAGTTTTTCACCAGTACATATGGAAGAGATCATTTTATCAAAGATTAAAGGCAAAAATAAACTCGCAAATAAACAAGCACAAAATCTCCAATATACTAACACTGAAATAGAAGATGAAATAAACAAAGTGAGAAAAGAAATCAAGGAAAAAATCTTAACTCTAGGTTTAAATAATGAACCAATATATACTGAAAACAATCTAAAAGATATTTACTTAACTATTATCTTAGCCTTAATGCCCAGTTTAATATTCTCCTTTACAAACAACATAAAATTTTTAATTGACACTCTCATATTAACATTCATAAGCTTGTGCGCATACATCTTAACAAGGTTAAAATTCAAACATAAATATCTCTCTTTTTTCATGTATAATGCACTAATAATCAATATAATCTTGCCTCTAAACTTCCCTACTATATTAAAAATAATAGCACTACTTTTTACATTTTTAATATTTTTCTATTTCTCAAAGCTTCACAAAATCCTTGTAAACCCCACATTAATTTCATTTATATTTTTACTACTCAATTTCCCATTAAGCTTTAAACAGACATATCCTAAGGAACTCTCAAAACAAGAAAATATAATTCCTACCTGGAATAAAATAATTAACCAAAATCCAAATATTCAAAGTTTAGAAAGCTTAAAAGAATTCAAAAGACATGAGAATAAGAACATTGATATGATTGAAAAATTTATAAACGACAAAATATTGTCTCATCTAAACATAACAATACCAAGATTTCACACTGAAAATTTGCTTGGACTACAAAACGAAAAATATTTATCTCCTATTTTAATTTATATTGGCTTTTCATTTATCCTTGGAAAATTCATTATATATAAATTAATACCACTATCTTTTTATCTAAGTCTGCTAATAATTACTTACATACTAAAAAATCTTGGTCTTTACAGTTATATAAGTTCGGATATGTTAACTCTAATAACATCACCAATTACAATGATCTTAGTATTTACAATGGGCACAGAGCTCCAAATAGCTCCCCACTTCAAATTCGAACAAATTCTTTATGGAATTGTATTATCTTTAGCATATTTTATAACATTAAGCTATATTCCACTTGAAACTATATCCGCCGTAATATCTATTTTTATACTACAAGTAAGTTCAACTTTAATAAAAAGATATAGCTTAACATTTCAAATTAAAAAAATATTACATCGTTTAAACATTAACGAAACAAAAGTCATAAAACATAAAAAAGACAATGGAGAAGAAATTATAAAATTATGAAAAATAGTTTAATAATGTATTTATTAATAAATAATATGTTACTAATACACTTTATAGGCATTGAAGATATAAAAATAAAAGATAATAAGGCATTATCAAAAAAATATTTAATTATAATAATAACTTCTCTATCAATTTACTCATGCCTTTTTTACATTTATAAGTTATTCTCAGAACATAACTTATCATTTACAATACCAATTATATACACATCATTAATCTATATACTAACGATAATATTAAGAATATTAAACAATATCTTAATTGCTTATAATAACAAACCAAAATATCCAAACGATTTTCTACTATCCAATAGTAGTTTAATTGCAATAACATTTTTTGCCCTAGATAAAAGTCACAACTTTTTAGAAGGAATTAAAATACTCATTTTATCTTCATTTAGCGTCCTAATAGCCCTTACACTAATAATACTAATAAAGAACAGTTTTGAAAAAAGATTAACATCAAAACTACTAGCTAATGAAACAATGTATTTTTTTATAATGTTCATTTTATCTTTAATTCCAAATATAATTATATTAATAAATAAAAGCGAGAGTTTATAATGAAAGAAAAAATAAATGAACTTTTAGAACAAATTGAAAATGTCTGGAGGAAGCTTTGACAGTGATAAGATTAAAACACAACTCAAAGAATATGAAAAACAAATAAATAACGAAAATTTCTGGAACGACAATAAAAAAGCACAAGAGATTCTTAAAAATCAAAAAATCCTAAAATCTAAAATTGAATCTTGGGAAAGCCTAATATGTAAACTCCAAGAATTAAGAGAACTCCACGAAATTGCAGAGAGCGAAGAAGACACAATATTATTAGAAAAAGATATTCATAAAATAAGAGAACAATACAATCATCTCCTTATATTATCTTATTTTAAAGAAGATATTGATATAAGCAATGCGTTTTTAACAATCCACTCAGGAGCAGGTGGCACAGAAGCATGTGATTGGGTTAATATTTTATATAGAATGTACCTAAGATATTCTGAGAGACGTGGATATAAAACAGAACTCATAGACCTAATGGAAGGTGAAGGAGGCATTAAATCTGTTACAATTGAAATAAAAGGAGAATATGCTTACGGATTTTTAAAAAGTGAAGTAGGAATACATCGACTTGTAAGAATCTCTCCTTTTGATGCTGCAAGAAAAAGACACACATCCTTTGCATCTGTTTTCATTGATCCTATAATTGATGACAAAATTGAAATAATAATTAAACCAGAAGACATTAGGATTGACACATATAGGGCCTCAGGAGCAGGAGGGCAGCATGTCAATAAAACAGCATCAGCCGTTAGAATTACTCACCTTCAAACAGGTATAGTAACTCAATGTCAAACTGATAGAAGTCAACATAGAAATAAAGAGCTAGCAATGAAAGTATTAAAATCAAGACTTTACGAACACTACAAAGCACTAGAACAACAAAAAAATAAATCTAAACAAGAGGTAAAAAAAGATATAGCTTGGGGCAATCAAATAAGATCTTATATCTTCCAACCTTATACCTTAGTAAAAGATCACAGAACAAAATTTGAAAATCCCAATATTATCTCTGTCATGGATGGAAATATTGATAATTTTATAGAAGAATATCTAAAATGGAAAAATTTAAGTTTATCATAATAATATTATTCTCAATCTTAATAATAAAATTAGCATATCCTCAAAGTAACATTGAGTATGGTTTTTCTTATATCATAAATACACAAGATGAAAATAAAAATATTAAAGAGGGTATTGAAAAAACACTAGATAAAATTTACATGACAATCAATGAACATATTGTAAATGACAATGACAAAGATTTCATAAGGCGCATCTACATACACCAAAATATACTCAACAAAGAAAAGGAACTCAGCAGTTTAAAAGAAAATATGGACAAAAAAAGACTTCAAAACACAATAAGTCCCAAAAAAGAAAATGAAACAGAAATAAAAATTAATGAAATTAAAAACAACATTGAAAAAATTAAAATTAAACAAAAAGAACTTGAAAAGTACCTTATAAATTTAAAAAAGATGAAAGCAAAATATAAAAAAAATCAAGAAAAAATATATCTATCAAATTTGAATACAGAATTCCTAATAAGCGAAGAATTATTCTTTATTAGCTATATACACTTGAAAAAGATAGAAAAACACTATATAGTCGAAATTAGCAATATCACTCCACAAGGAGTCATAGTTCAAAAAGAAATTTTTAAACTATCATCATCCGTTGATGATATTGCAAATAAAATAGCAAAACTTAGTCTTAAAGAAATACTAGGAAGAGAATTTATTAAGATTAAAATCGATGTAATTAATAACTTAGATGCCAAAATATATATAAACGAAGAATTTGTATCAAAAGGGCTATATAACAATGACACATGGGATATTTCTGAAATCCCAAACAAAGAAATTACCATTAATATTACAAGCACAAATTACAAACCTTACACAATAAAACAAAAAGTAAAAAGCGGCGACACAATTAAATTAAACATTAATTTACAAAAAACAAATTCAAAAAAAATATTAATTAAAAGTAATGTAAAATCTAAGGTATTTAAAAAGGGAATATTCATAGGAGAAACACCAATTGAAATTGAAGAACCTGAGAATACAGAATCTATCTTATTACAAGCGCAAGGATATAAAAATATGTTCAAAATAATAAACAAAGAATATAAAGAAATTAATGCAGAAATGCAAAAAGACAATAAAAATGAGCTTATGAGAAAAAGAGATCTCTTCTATATCAACCTCGGAATCTTTTCATTAAGCTTAATAGGTACTGCCTTTGCCATAACAAAATATAATGAAGCATCAGAACTTTATAATATAGCTCTAAATAACATACTCAAACATAAAATAACACTTCAAGATCTATACAACACAAAAGCAGAACAAATAATTACAATATTTTTACTTGGTACAGGAATAACACTTTCTACTGGAAGTTTTATACCATTAATAATTCATTTGGTAAAATATATTCAAGAGGCAAGTAAAAGTGAATAAATTATTGTAAAATACTTGGGAAACAATAAAAAGATAGGAGAATTAAGATTTTGGGTATTTTTGAGAAAATAAAGAATTTATTTAAAAACAAAGAAAAGACACAAATATTTGAAAATTTGGAAGATATTCTTTTAGAAGCAGATATCAAAAATGACATAGTAATTGAAATATTAGAATATATAAAAAAAGTTAAGGTCAAAGATGAAGGAGAAATACTCTTAAAACTCAAAGAATTTCTGAAAAGTTACATAAACCAACAATCCTTTAACTTAGAAAATAAAAGACTAAACATCTTACTAATAATTGGGGTAAACGGAGTTGGAAAGACTTCAAGCATCATTAAACTTGCAAATAAACTTAAAAATGAAGGTAAAAACGTACTAATAGCTGCAGCAGATACATTCAGAGCAGCAGCAATTGAACAAATTAAAATACAAAGCGAAAAAATTGGAATTAAAGTTATATCTCAAAATCAAGGAAGCGATGCAGCAGCAGTAATATTTGACAGCATTTCAAGTGCAAAAACCAAAAATTATGATATATTAATAATTGACACAGCAGGAAGACTTCAAAACAAAGAAAACCTAATTAAGGAACTACAAAAGATGGATAACGTAATAAAAAAGCAAATAATTGAGACAGATATTAGCTATAAAAAGATACTAATAATAGATTCTATCTCTGGCAAAAATGTAAATAATCAAGCAGAAATATTTAACAAAGCAATAGAAATCGATGGAATAATAGCCACAAAATTTGATTCATCATCTAGAGCAGGTGGAATAATAAATATCTCAAAGTTATTTAAAAAACCAATATACTTCTTTACATTTGGAGAACAAGTAGAACATATCAAAGAATTTAACACTGATGATTACTTGAACAACCTATTATGACAAAGATAGCAACATTACTTCTAACATTTATAATGCCAAGCGCGTATGGACAAAGATATTTTATATCAGACGCCTTTTTCAATAAATACCAAGAAATACATGAAATTCCAAAAACAGGATTTTATATTGAATACACAACAATTGATGAAATTGAAAAATTTATTCTCTTTAAAGACTCAAAACTCATAAAATATAAAACACAAAAAATCATAGAAGATAATAAAAAAAAATTAACATTTTATACTGAAAAAGATATCAAAACAAAAGAAGAAATCTATGATAATTTAAACAACAAAATACAAGAAATAAAATATAGTCCCAAAGGAATAATACTTGAATCTGTAGATTACTTTTACAAAAATAATGATTTAACTCATAAAGAAATCAAAATTTTAAATCAAAAGCCAAAAACAATACACTACATGAAAGACACTAATGGAAAGCTCCTAAAAATAACAGGCTCAGATTTTCAAGTTTGGAATTATGGAACCAATGGAGAAATAAAGTCAACATACTTTGACATAAAAAAATCCAGAACAAAAGTAATCCGATATGATGATCAAAAAAGAAATTTAGAATGCATAACATTAGGCAATGACAAAATCAAATACAGAGAAAAAAATAAATATCTAGATAATAATGAAATCATTAATACTGCCGAAGAAGGAGAGATAAAAACTATATCAAAATATAAAGACAAAAACTTAATCAGAAAAGAAGTATACAAAAATAATGAAATAACAGAGATAAGTGATCTTGAATATAATGAATCCGGAAACGTCATATTTGAAAATATAACTGCAAAAAGAAATAAAAAAGAATATAATACCAAAACAAAATATGAATACGACTTTAACAATAAATTAAAGTCAAAAACAACTTATGAAAATGACTTAATACTATTAAAAACCGACTATTTTAATGACAATGAATACGAGCAAGAAATATACTACAATGGAAATCCTATCTTAAAAGTAAGATACAAAAACGATGAAATTATTGAAGAAATAAATAAATGAAAACAAATATAACTAGAGATAAAAATGGGACTAAATAAACTTTTACTGAAAAGATTAATCTTAGATGAACAAAATAGCTTAACACTAACAATTGTAATAATATTAAGCATAGTACTTGGACAAATAATTATCATCATAACAATATCGATAATGAATGGTTTTCAAAACGACTTTTTCTCAAGTATATCTACCTTAGAGAGTGGTAATTTAAAAATTGAAAGCGAATTAAATATACAAGAGATTAATGCTCTTAAAGAAATTAAAGAAATAATTCAGATAAATAGAATCTATGAAACACAAGGTATTGGAATTGAACACTATTACTATCCAAGTATATTGAATATCATAGCACTTGACACAAAAGATATCATAAAAGATAAAAATTTTATCCTCCTAACAGGTCTTAAACAATCTGAACTCCAACTTAACGATGATGAGATAATAATAGGAGATGTACTTTCACATAATTTAGGTCTATTTGAAGGTGATACAATAGGATTAATATTAAGTGATGAAATAAAAAACTTACAAACACTAAAAAATGAAGTAAAACAATTTAAAATAAAAGCTATTTTTAAGAGCAATTATGCCAAAACAAATGAATCAACAGTGTTTATGAATATTAACTACTTTTTCAAAAAACAAATTATCAAAGACTCAGACATTAGTTATCAAATAAAAACACAAAACTTACATCCTAGCAAAAAATTAATAAACAAAATAAAGAACATTAATCCAAACATTCAATTCAAATCGTGGAATGAATATAACAAAGAATTATATAAAGCTCTAAAAATAGAGAGGAATACAATGTTAATCATCTTAACAGGTATATTCCTAGTCATTGCCGTTAACACATATTATTTCCAAAAAAGAATAATAATAAATAAAAGTAAATCAATTGCAATACTCTTATCCCTAGGTATCAAATCTAAAAAAATTAGGCAAATCTTTTTAATCCACTCAGTAATAATCTGCACATTCGGTGGCATTATTGGGCTTATTGCAGGAATCATAATATCTTTAAACATCAATGAAATCCTAAATGCAATTGACATTTTAATAAACAATTTGATTAACACAATCAATTATATAGCAAAATTAAACCTGGCTAACATAGAAATAAAAATAGTAAAAAATATAATTACACCTAAAATATTCTTAAGTGATTTAATGTTTACATTATTTTTTGCTTGTTTGTTTACAATATACTCAAGCCTAAAGGTAACAAAAAAGATCAAATATGTTGATAAAATCAATGGAGCATCATAAATGAAAAACATATTATGTATAAAAGAAATACATAAAACATACATCAAAAACAAAACAAAAATAAAAGTACTAGAAAATTTGAGTCTAAACATAAAAGATGGAGACTTCATTTCAATTCAAGGAAAAAGCGGATGTGGAAAATCAACCCTTTTTAACATTATATCAGGAATTGATAAAATGGATTCAGGTGATATAATCTCATGCGGAATATCCCTAAAGAATGCAAATGAGAAAACTTTAAGCTTATATAAAAACAAAAAAATAGGTCTCGTATTTCAAAATCACAATTTAATTAATGAGTTTAATGTATTTGAAAATATTATTTTACCTAAAATCATCGAAGGAAAAGATAACTCACAAACAATAAACAAAAAAGCTCTACGCTTAATGAAAATACTAGAAATAAACACAAGATCAGAACACTACCCTTCAGAACTCTCAGGCGGGGAAGCACAAAGAGTAGCAATTGCAAGAGCTTTAATAAATGAACCAAATATAATCTTATGTGATGAGCCTACTGGTAATCTGGACACCAACACTGCTAAAACAGTAGAATCTCTATTAATAGAGACAGCTAAAACATTTAACAAAACACTAATTTTAGTTAGTCATAATCCAGAATTTTCAAACAAAGCAGACATAAAATATGAACTCAAGGAAAAAACACTAAAGAGAATATGACACATCCAAATATCAAAGAACTCTCAAAAATAGCATATATAATATTTCTAAACTCAAAAAACAAAAAAGCCCTAATTGGTTCTGGAATATCCTTAAGTTTAGTCATGATTCCTTTAATTATTGTTTACTATATGTCAAACAATATCATGAATTCCACAATAGAGAAATATATTGAAAATGAAGGATTTTCAGTACAAATTGAATATAATGATATTCAAAAAGACACACATCTTAGATCTAAACTAGAAAAATTTAAAAAAGAATACCAATATAATGAACTAAGATATTTTTTTGAAAGAAGAACCTATGGAATAATCGGAAATAAAAAAAAACAAGGTATACTAATAAGAGCAGTAGAGAACAAATTTATTGATGAAAATAAGCATATAAAATTAATAGATGGCAAAAAGAGCCTCAATAAAAATGAAATATTAATATCAAAACAAATTAAAGACAATCTTAATTTAAATATCAATCAACCCATTTATATAATAGTACCAAATAATAAGAATCAAAAAATACTCCCCAAAGCAAAAAAATTTAATATATCTGGAATCATAGAAACAGGTTTAAGGGAAGTTGATAAAAACTTGGTTTTCATTTCACTACAAGACTCAAATATAATGTCAGAAAAATTTTCTAAAAGTATAATTGGAATTTATATCAAACCCAAAACTAAAGAGCAAGTAAATAATCTAAAGCAAAAAGTTGAAAAAGAATTCCAAGAATACAAAACAAAAACATTTTATGAGCTCTACTTAAATAAATATATGAACTTAGATACCAGCAAAAAGCTCTTAATTTTTATTATGGCATTTATTGTAATATTTTCAAGTATTAATATATCTTCATCTATTTGTATGTTAATACTTGAAAATAAAAATAAAATTGCAATATTTAAGTCAATTGGAATGAACAACTCAAGTCTTAAAATAATATTCATATTAATAGCGCTTGTTCTAAGTTCAACATCTTGCATAATAGGCATAATCATCGGTAATTACATAACTATTAATATAGAACATCTAATTAACATGATAGATATCATTATCAATACAACTTTAAAAATATTTGGAGCTGATAACATGGAACTTTTAAACTCTGATTATTACATCTCTGAATTTAACATCAAAATAAGTACCAAATTTAGCTTAATTATTCTCTTATCCTACACACTCATTAGTGTCACAATAACACTTATTCCTCTCAATATTATTTCAAAGCTCAAAGAAAAAGAAATTTTATAGATCCTATATAATAAATATCAATACTTCTATAAACAAAAATACTATCTTGCAACTACATTTATAATCTTAATAGAAGATACCTCTTCTTGAATGTTTGGATAAATCTCTTTTGGAAAGATAGTCTTTAACGAAAAACTCTGCCTAGAGTAAGGTTTAAGAAAAGAATCGGATTCAGAAATTAATTTCCGTCGTAAAGATCTAATAATCTGACTATCCCTAGAAACATAAACCACTTCAATATCCAAATCTCGAATATTATCCTCTGAATTATTGCAAACCTCTATTAAAGAATGAGCCTCATAAACTCCAAAAGTTTCATTAAAATAACTTCCAAGATATTTAAAATCCAAAATTGAGGAACTCGTCTCTAAATTAACACTAGGAAAATTATTAACTCCATTAAAAAATTCAACTAAACGTATATCAAGAACCACCTTCTTAGGATGTTCATTAATCTCTTTAGCAATATTATATATAAAGTCAATTGGAACATACACACCTTTACGCCACTTATTAGGAAAATTACTCGTCTTTTCAAAAACCTTATTTAAAATAGAATTTCCTAAATCATCATAAATAGTAATACTATAAGAAACCTTTTTAATAGGTTTCTTATCTGAAACAACCCCTGCCCTTAACTGATAAGCATGTGCATCTTCAAAAACTAACACTTTCGCATCTTCAACTTCAACATGATACAAACTATAAGGACTTGCAACAAGATCAGCAGATTCAACCATTAAATCAGACGCCCTTGTAACTGAAGGTAAGCCTTGAACTATAATATTTTGAACATTTTCTACTTCACCATCAAGCTCTTCATATCCAATAAAGAAATGCATCACTTTATATGTAACAAACGCAATAATAAATATTAATATAAAACTTAAAAATAATACTAATAATCGATGTTTTAACCTCTCAGTTTCATAATCATCTCTTAAATTAATTTCACTCACTATTCCAAATTCTCGAGCCTGTAAACTTACATGCACAAACTTTTTATTTACCTCTTTACTATTTATCCTTTTCACAAGTCTATTATAAAAATTAAAAAACGAATCAAAAATAGATTTATCATGCAGAGAATATAAATATATAGTTTCAAGTTCTCTTAAAGAATCGTCCAACTCACCCATTCTCTCTAATTGCAAAGCTCTATCATACACCTTAGAGAAACGCATTTTAATATTTTCAATATCAGCATCAGAAATATCTGCCTGTTCAATAATCTCTTTTATATTTTTTTCTCTTAAAACCCTATTCCTATATTTAGACAGCTTAGATAAATAAATTCTAATTCTATCTTCAGAAGTTTTACTCATTATCCTCTAATTCATCAACTTTCTTTAAGAGCCAATAAGCAATATTTTTGGCAGTATCTTTTGTAATAGAAATTCCAACAAAAGAATTTATTAAAATTATCCTCTCTTTAGAACCCTTAAGATCCCCAGAAATTTCTTCTAAAACACCCTCTTTAGTCTTAGTATAAACAATCTCTTCAGGAATCTCTGTAGATTCAAAAACAAGATCACAAAAAATCTCTCCAGTATTAGTCACACTACCATAAATATTATTAACAGGCACTAATTTATAATCCTCTGCTTTTTCAAATCTATAAATTATTTCTTTCATAAGACGAATTATAACACAAACATATCTTTAAAATACAAAACCTTAAAGTTATAAACAATTATCAAATATCAATCTCAAAACACAAATTGATCTAATAAAAACATAAACATACAAAAAGAAAATATAAGAAGTTTTATATATATAAAACTATAAATTTAATAATAATGATATAATTTTTATAATAAAAATTACTAAATAAAAATAAAGAATACTAAGCAAATGAATCCTAACTTTGTAAAAGATAATAATGAAAAGGCAAGTATCCTAAGAAGAGATTTCCCTATTCTTAACAAAACTATCAATAATAAAAAAATCATTTATTTTGACAATGCAGCAACTTCTCAAAAACCACAAACCGTGATTTCATCTGTAATCGAATACTACTCAAACTATAATGCAAATATTCACAGAAGTGGATATGAGCTTGCAATACAAGCTAGCTTGAAAGTAGAAGAAACAAGAAAAAGTGTTAAAAGATTTATCAATGCAGAATCTTATAAAAACATAATATTCAATTCCGGAACCACAGACGGAACAAATACAATAGCAAATTCATTGCTATTTTCAAAACTTTTAAAAGAAAATGATGAGATTATAACTACAACACTTGAACACAATAGTAATTTACTCCCTTGGATAAATATCGCCAAATTTTTAAACTTAAAAATTAAACTTGCAAAATTTAACGAAATGGGAATAATTCAACCAGAACAAATAAAAAAGTTGATTACAGATAAAACAAGAATTATTGCTATATCTGGCATAAATAATATATTAGGAACCGTACAAGACTTAGAAACAATTGGCAAGATTGCTACAGATAATAAAATTATGCTGTTCATAGATGCAGCTCAAATGGCACCACATATGAACATAGATGTAAGAAAAATAGGCTGTGATTTCCTAGTATTCTCAGGACACAAAATGCTTGCTCCAACAGGAATTGGGGTCTTATACATATCAGACAAAATTATCAATAAACTTAATAGTTCAAAACTAGGAGGCAACACCATAGAAGATATCTCAATAAAAAATGGAGAACTTAACTTCAAAACTCTTGAATCCCCAAATAAATTTGAATCGGGCACACCAAACATCGCAGGAATTATTGGCCTTGGCAAAGCAATAGAATATATTAATAACATCTCAATGGAATTTATTCAAGAACATGACAGCGAACTGACTGAATACTGTGTTGCAAGATTAAAAGAAATCGATGAAGTTGAATTCACCCTCAATAAAGATATAAAACGAAAATCAATAATCTCATTTACAGTAAAAGATATACATTCACATGATGTTGAGACATATCTTGATACAATGGGAATTGCAATTAGATCTGGTAAAACTTGTGCTTACATTACATTTCTATCAGAAAATATAAAAAAAGATCATTTATTAAGAATAAGCTTCTATTTATATAATACAAAAGAAGAAATTGATATTTTTATATCCTGTCTAAAGAGAACAATCAAAGAATTTCATTAAATTTACCTTTAAAAATTTATAAGATCTATTAATAATATCAAATAAATATTCCATTAATTAAATAATGATCAAAGATAATTAGATTTACTCACCAACATTACACAAACTTTAATTAAATCAATAATAATGTTTATTGATTTAATTAAGCAAACTTCTTAAAATTGAAACATGCTTTCAGAAGAAACAAAAAAAGAACTAATAAGACTTAGCAAAATAAAAAAGTATTATTTTCAAACAGATAAAAATCAAAGTTCAGTGTATTATCAGTCTAAATGTGGAGATCAAATAACATTCAAAATTAATGAAATTAAAGAAAAAATCAGACTACAGTACAACGCACATGGATGCATAATACTTCTCTCAAGTGCCTATGTCCTAACTAAGATATGCAATAATAAACCCAGAAAAGCAATACTAGAAATTATAACAAAAATAATCAATCAAAATTTTGAAAACTTAGAAGAAATTGACAAAAGCCTTAAAAATTTTGAAACCTTTTTATATACAAATAGAAAAGATTGCTTTACATTGCCTCACAAAGCTCTAAAAGGGATCCTAAATACCATTGAATAACTCTTAACTTAAGGAGAATTATATGAAAATATGCTCTCATTCATCAATAGGATATAAAGGAGAACTAATTGAAGTTGAAGTAGATATTAAGAAAGGAATACCAGGAATTGATATTGTTGGTCTAGCTGGAAGTGAGATCAAAGAATCAAGAGCAAGAGTAAAAGCAGCCATTAAAAATTCAGGATTTATTTTCCCAAAAGACAGGATATTAATAAATCTTGCACCAGCTGGCATTAAAAAAATTGGAACCGCAGTTGATCTCTCAATCGCAACAAGCATCATGACCATAAAAGAAAATCAAAATAATAATTTAGAAGTTTTAATATTAGGAGAATTACAACTAGATGGACAAATAAGAGCAATCAAAGGAGTATTACCTGCAATTTCACTTGCAAAGGAAAGAGGTATTAAATGCACAATAATACCTTTTGACAATCTAGAAGAAGCTCTTCTAATAGAAGATCTCAATATTTGGGGAGTAAAAACCTTAAAAGAAACTCTAGAAATATTAGAACATCTCAATAATAATATATTCCCACCAAAATCCAAAATCAACTTCAAAATAAAAGACAATGAAAAAAAATTTGAATATGATTTCAAAAATATCAAAGGACAACACAGAATTAAAAGAGCACTCGAAATTGCAGTCGCTGGAGGACATAACATTATGATATTCGGTCCTCCTGGAAGTGGTAAAACTCTCAGCATTAAATGCGTACAATCGATACTACCCCCACTTACAAACAAAGAAATAATCGAAACAAACAGAATTTGGTCAGTTGCTGGCAAATTAATAGATACAAAAATAATAAGACAAAGACCATTTAGACAACCTCATCAAACTGCAAGCAAAGAAAGAATCATTGGTGGTGGACCAAATGTACTCCCTGGGGAAGTATCACTTGCCCACAATGGAATTTTATTCTTAGATGAAGCTCTAGAATTTCAAAAATCAATATTACAATCTCTTCGAGAACCAATAGAAGATAAGACAATTTCAATAGTAAGATCAAGTTCAAGATCATTTAAGTATCCTGCAAATTTTCAGTTAATGATTGCTACAAACCCCTGCCCCTGCGGCAACCTTGGAAAAAACGATACAGAATGTTTTTGCTCACAACAAGAAGTTTCAAACTATTGGAAAAAACTTGGAGCAGCAATGCTTGATAGAATTGATATTAGAGTCCCAGTTAAACCAGTAAATAATGCACAATTATTCCAAGAAAACAACGAAGATTCAAGTGAGATAAGAAAGAGAATAATAAAAGCAAGAAACATACAAAGTAAAAGATACGAAGATATTGCAAATCTTCACAAGAATTCCGATCTTAAACCAGAACATATTGCAAAATTTTGTGAATTAGATAAAATACTACAAGATGAAATGATTTATATATTAAATAAACTTAATATATCATCAAGAGCAACTCATTCAATCTTAAAATTAGCAAGGACAATAGCTGATTTAAAAGAAGAAGACCATATCTTAAGAGAATCATTAATAGAAGCAATTGAACATAGAAAACATGGGGAAAAATTACTAGAAGAATAAAAAAGCCCCAATTGGGGCAACATTAAAATTCTATTTTATCAATATAAGTCTTCAACTGATTAGCAGAAGACTTAAACTTTTCAAGTTCCCTATCACTTATTTTAAATTTAAGAACCTCTTTTACGCCATCTTTACAAACTACAGAAGGTGCTCCAATATAAATATCCTTAATAGAATCCCCATACTGGCCATTAATATATGAAGATATCGGCAAAATAAGGTTTTGATCACTAATTATCGCATTAACAATTCTTTTAATTCCAAGTCCAATAGCATAATAAGTCGCTCCTTTAAGTTTAATCACCTCATAAGCAGCATTAACAACATTTTTATGAATCTCATCAAGTTCTGATTCCGATATTTTCCCTTCATCAATGTATTCTGATAAAGATTTCATAGCTATTTTAGTTTCATCCCAAGTAGCAAAAGAACTATCACCATGTTCACCCATAATATATGAATGTATATTTTGAGTATTAACATTAAGACGCTCAGCTAAAAAATATCTAAGTCTTGAGGTATCAAGTGTTGTTCCTGTACCAATAACTTTATGATTTGGAAAATTGGAATATTTCATTGTTACATAAGTCATAATATCAACAGGATTACTTGCAATTACAAAAATACCACTAAATCCACTCGCAACAATACCCATTACAATGTCCTTAAATATTTTAGTATTCTTGCCAACCAAGTCAAGTCTTGTCTCACCTGGTTTTTGATTAAGACCAGCAGTAATCACAACAACATCTGCATCAGAACAATCATCATAATTGCCAAATGTTATTTTAATATTTTTTTCTAAGAACATCTGACCATGATTTAAATCCATAACTTCACCCTTGGCCTTGTCCTGAGCTATATCAATAATTACAAGTTCATGAACAAGTGAGTTATCTATTGTCAAAGCATAAGCAAAACTTGAACCAACACTACCAGCTCCAACAAGAACAACCTTATTACGTTTAAGCATAAAATATCTCCATATAAAATTATTACATTGATATTAAATAATATTATAACACTTTAATAATATTCTATAACCCGCTGCCTACATATTCAAACATGAAATTAATTATCATCTGATTTAAGAACAGCAAGAAATGCACTTTGTGGTATCTCAATATTCCCTATCATCTTAAGTCGCTTTTTACCTTCTTTTTGCTTCTCTAAAAGCTTTCTCTTCCGAGTAATATCACCCCCATAACACTTAGCAGTAACATCTTTTCTAACAGGTGAAATTGTCTCACGAGCAATAATGTTTGAACCAATAGCTCCTTGAATCGCTATTTTAAACTGTTGTCTTGCAATCTCATCCTTTAATTTTTTACAAACACTTAAAGCCTTTGCTCTTGCACCATCACGAAAAATTAACTGAGATAATGCATCAACTCTATCCCCATTAACTAAAATATCTAACTTAACCAAATTTGTTTTTTCATATCCTAATAGTGCATAGTCAAAAGAAGCGTATCCACGACTCACAGATTTAATCTTATCGTAAAAATCAAAAAGTATCTCTGCAAGCGGCATTTTATAAATAACTTCAACACGTTTTTTATCAAGATAAATCAAATTTTCTTGAACGCCTCTTTTAAGTAAACAAACACTCATAACATTCCCCAAAAATTCAGTGGGAACAATAATATTAGCTCTGATATAAGGTTCAAGTGCAACTTCAATATTTTCATTTCCTGGAAATTGTTCAGGACTTTCAATAAAATAAGGAATCCCTTTGTTAGGAACAATTTTATAACGAACTGATGGTGATGTTAATATCACATTAAGATCAAATTCACGCTCAATTCTTTCCTGAATCACTTCTAAATGTAAAAGTCCTAAAAATCCACATTTAAATCCATGTCCAAGAGCAACTGAAGAATCTTTTTCAAAAGTAAGTGATGCATCATTCAGTTTAAGTCTATCCATTGCTCTTAAAAGATCATCATATTGATTAGCATCAACTGGATAAATAGAAGAAAACACTACAGGCTTAACTTCCTTAAAACCTTCAAGAGGTAAACTCGCTGGATTATCAACAAGAGTTATAGTATCTCCAATCTTAACATCTGATATATTCTTTATTCCCGCAATAAAATAACCAACATCACCGGCTTCCAAAATATCTCTCTTTTCAAGAATTATTTTAAAAATTCCAATCTCTTCCACTAAGTATTCCCTATCTGCATGCATCAACTTAATCTTATCACCAGTTTTGATTTGTCCTTCAAAAATTCTAAAATGCACAATAACACCACGATAAGAATCGTAATGCGAATCAAAAATTAAAGCCTTCAATGGATTATTAACACTTCCCTTAGGAGAAGGAACGTATTTACAAATAGCCTCAAGCAATTCATCAATTCCAATACCATTTTTAGCAGATATAGAAACAGCAATATTTGCATCTAATCCTAAATCGTGTTCTATTTGTTTTTTTACAAAATTAACATTTGCACTTGGCAAATCTATTTTGTTAATCACAGGAATAATTTCGAGATTATGTTCAAATGCCATATAAAAGTTTGAAACAGTTTGAGCCTCTATCCCTTGGCTCGCATCAACAAGCAAAAGCGCTCCTTCACAAGATGAAATTGCCCTTGAAACTTCATAAGAAAAATCGACATGCCCTGGGGTATCTACAAAATTAAGTTCATAAATATTGCCATCACTACACTTGTAATCAATAGTAACTGCTTGACTCTTAATTGTAATCCCCCTTTCCCTCTCAATATCCATACTATCAAGAATTTGACTCTTAAATTCACGATCTGAGATCAGCTTAGCCTTTTGTATAAATCTATCTGCCAAAGTTGATTTACCATGATCAATATGTGCAATAATACAAAAATTTTTTTTATAATAACTAATTTTTACCCCCCTAAGTGAAAATAGGATATTGAAGAATAAATTATATTAATACACATTTTTATTCAGCAAAAAATTTTTGATATGAATCTTTGATTTTGAAAAATAAGGGGAAAATTTAGGAGCAAGATCAACTACTAACTTCCAAGTATCTATAGCCCTCAACTTATATTTATAATCATCATAAACATAAGTTGCAGAAGCGATATTATATACTATTTCCCAAAAATCTGTAGATTCAAAACTAGTTTGAATATCAACATACTCATTTATTTTTTGAGCAAAAGACCTTAAATTTTTAAACTTATAAAAAGGTTCATAATAGCTAACATAATCATACATTCTGGTTAAAATACCAACTGCAGCTACAAGCCCATGAGTAATTGCAAGTTCATAAGCACCAATCTTTAAATATACTTTTGATAATAACCGATGAGTATCGATAATATTATAATTCTTAAACCTATAAAGCTTAAAAGTAAAATCTAAACCTGAAGTTCCTCTCACCTGCTTTAAATAAGAATGCAAATAAAAAGAAATATTAAATTCAAGTTTATTATCTAAAGTATCGTCATATTTTTGAGCGAGATAGTGATACTTATAATAATCATCACCTTTTGAGAATTTACTTAAAATTTCATTTAAGTAATCAACCATATCAACATAATTATCTTCAAGTTCAGCTATTTTTGCCAAAGAAAAAAGCATATTTTGCTCAAAAGATTTATCCAATAAATACTCTTTATTTTCCAAAGCCTTATGAAGATGTAATTTTTCAAGCACAACATTACCAATCATACCATAAGCAATGGACAAATAATAATTGGCCTCTGGATATATTCCTTTTTGAAGCAAAGCTTCCTGTAAATAACTCATTGCATTAGTAAGATTAGATTTAGTAAATCCTTCCTTAGAATAAATAAGTTGTCGCCCTTTTTCAAGCAAAATCCAATACGGAAATTCCTTCATACCTGATGAATTTAAATTTAACGCAAAAACGAAAATAAAAAAAAGTAAGAAAGATCTTAACATACCTATAAACATATTAAATTTTCTCACAAATTGCGAGAAAATTTAATGCCTAAATGCTTTAAAGTCAAACAAATTTAAATATCATCAAAAATACCATTACAAAAAGAGCAACTGATTCTATTAAACCTAAAACCAAAAGATTTGTTGCAAATCCCTTTCCAGTCTCAGCAAAAGCATCACAAGCTCCTGCAGCAGCTCTCCCTTGTGCAAAAGCGGAAATAGAAATTGCAATACCACCACCAAAACCAGCTCCAAATAATAACCAAGGATTAGCCTGTGTCATTATCCCCGCTAAAGTATTCATCAATATATAACCATATATTATTTGTGTCAGGGGTGCTGAAACAAAAACAATTAATAAGAAAGGAGCTGGCTTACCTTGCATATAACACCTCTTCCATGCACCAATAGCAGCACTTCCAGCAGCTCCCATACCCAAAGCTGACCCTATGGCAGCTATTGTTAAAGCCGAATTAACTCCTATCAAACCTATATCCATAGTTCTCTCCTTACTTAATCTTTAATTTTTCTAAAAGGCCTATAAGAATACCCATTCCATTCTTGACCTAAATGGTTTGAAAATTCAAGCATATTAAGTCTTACTCCATGAACAACAACAGATAACAAAGATAATGTTATATTAAGAATATGTCCAAACAGCATTACAATAATACCACTTATTATAAGGCCAATATTAGATGATTTTAATAAAGATGCTGACATACTATTAAAACTATCAGAAATTGCAAGCCCTGCAAGTCCAACAGCAAAAAGTCTAATATAAGATATTATGTCTGCAAATCCTGATACAGTAGCTAAAAACTGCTCTATTATTCCCCCAAAACTCTTCAATATACATACAAAAAAGTTTGAACCATCCTGTCTTGCAAAAACAAAGACAAGTACAACCCCAACATATATCATATTAAGAATAACACTATGCATAGGGAACTTACTTCTGCCAAGTATTAAATTTAAAACAAGATAATAAAGCCCCGGAATTACAATAAGCCAACCAATTTGAGCAATTGAATGTATATGAGGTTTCTCCTTCACTCTTTGAATAAAATTCCAAATGTGAGCTAATGATATTTGTAAAACACCTATTGTAAAACATATAAACATAATATTTTGCATACTATTCTTTCCTGTCAGATACTCAAGTCTAAAAGACCTTAAAATAGGAAAGAAGTCAAGGAGAAAAGAATCACTGCCAAACCAAGTACCTGTCATCGAACCATATATCACTGCAGACGTACTTAAATAAAATATTAAAGCATGAATAGATGTTAAAGGCTTACCTCTCATTAAATTGACTAAACTGAGAAAAATTCCCACTATTAAGAATATTACTCCATAAGCAGCATCACCAACTATCATTCCAAAAAATACAAAGAAAAACAACATAAAAATATAACTAACATCTCTTTCTCTGTATCCAGGAATTGTATCTAAAACATCAAAAATAGGCTTAGCAAGCTTAGCAATACCCCCTCTTTTTATATAAGTTGGAACAAAATCATTATCATCTGGCTCTGCAAATTGTACCACAAAATTACCATTAAGAGTTGCACTTTTGAGATTTTGCTGGTTATCTTCTGGAACAAACCCTGTAATATATACAAAGTTATCACACTCCACATCCATGTCAGCCATAACTTGTTCAAACTCAATAACTTGATCATACTCTTTTATTTTATCTTTTAAAATATCTCTATATTTATTCAAAATTGACAATTGAGTTAGCTTTTGATCTAAAATTTCACTAATAACCTTTAATTTATTTTCAATAAACTCAAGGTCAAACTCAAAATCATATTCTTCAGCTGAATCTATTGTCTGCTTAGAATCATTAATAGCTATAAAATAAGCCGTACCTTTAAAATTATTAACAAGAGCAACTCTAATTTCAGGCAATGCCAATAACTTTTTATATTCACTAATTTCAGACTTAAAAAATTGAACATAGACATTACTATCTCTCAATTTATTGATTAGGTCAAGAGAGAAAGATCCCCAACAAGATATAATGTCTCTTTTATGAAACAATGACTGTTGCATATCCCTTAAATCTTTAATTTCAGAACCTAAATTAACTATACTTTTTGCAACAGCTAAAAAATTCTCATTTGAAGAGCTTAAGATTTTTACTTCAGAGTCATCTCCAAGCAAAGATAAAGCCTGAATTAAAACTCCTCTTTCTTCAACAACTCTTTCTAAAGACTCTAAAACTCTATTGCAAAAATTAATATGAACAACTCCTAATTCTCTTAAAATTTCGATTGACTCCCTTTTATATTTGAGTAAAGTTAAAATTAGAACTTTCTTCATTTTTACAATCATAAACTCATTCCTATCTACTTTTAATCAAACCAGCCTTAGCTATTTTACCTCTTACAACAGCCGCTGTCTGTTGATCACCAAGATAAACATTAATCTTCTTTATATTAATTTTAGCATCAGGTATCATAACTTTTTCAAATAAATTTACCCTCTGAGAAGTAGCGTTAAGTTCTATTTCCAATAATCTAGTTTGCTCATTTAAAATTTCAAGCTCCGCATTTATCTGAACTATACTCCTAATAGCCTCTATTCCCCTATCGACCCAATAAGGGGTATATACAAGGTCATGCTTAATATCTTCATATTCAATAGAATCAAATACAGGAATAGTAATACCTGCAATATTTGTAAAGCTCTTTACCACTTTTCTAATTTTAATCCAATCCTGAAAGGGAAATCTTTCACAAAATAAAGAAACCCAAGATTTAACATACTCCTTAAACCTCTCCTGCTCAAGCTCCTTAGCTCTCTTAAGAGCCTCAACCTTTCTAATCTCCAAATGAAGTTGCTGTTTCTTAAGCTGCAATGTAGGCAAATACCTGCTAAACATCTTAAGACTATCTTTTTGTTTTTTAAGTTCATTCTTAGTTAACTTAACTTTAGGCATTTTTAATCCCTTTTTTGAGGCCAATATTTTTCTACAAGCTCTGTCTTAATTCCAGTTTCTTTAGGGTTAAAACAACTAGAGAGAATCTCCCAACCCAAATCCAAAGCTTCCTCCAGAGGAATATTAACAGATAAGTCCATCAGCTTACTCTCAAACATACCACTGTACTTAAGAAGTTTTTCATCCCACTCTGTCATATTAAATCCCATAGCCTTTTTCTCTACAGATTCCTTAGAAGATGCATAAAGCTTAATCATTGAATCCATAATAGTCCTATGATCATCCCTTGTCTTCCCGTTAACCATTTGCTTAAGTCTTGAAAGAGAACCAAAAGGTTCAATTCTACCCCCCTTTAAATAATACTGTCCTTCAGTAATATAACCCGTATTATCAGGAACTGGATGAGTAACATCATCTCCAGGCATTGTAGTAACTGCAAGTATAGTAATCGATCCTGCTCCTTCAAAATCAATAGCCTTTTCATACCTAGATGCAAGCTGAGAATATAAATCACCGGGATAACCTCTATTAGATGGAACTTGCTCCATAGTAATAGCAATTTCTTTCATAGCATCTGCAAAATTGGTCATATCAGTCAAAAGTACCAAAACCTTTTTCCCTTGCAAAGCAAATTTTTCAGCAACAGCAAGAGAAATATCAGGCACCGTTAAAGACTCAACAACAGGATCATTAGCTGTATTCACAAAAAAGATTGTCCGACTTAAAGCCCCACCCTTTTCAAGCGAATCTCTAAACGTCAAATAATCATCATTCTTAAGTCCCATCCCTCCAAGAATAATTAAATCAACTTCTGCCTGAAGAGCTATTCTTAAAAGAAGCTCATTATAAGGTTCTCCAGATACAGAAAATATTGGTAATTTTTGAGATTCAACAAGAGTATTAAAAACATCTATCATTGGAATCCCTGTTCTTATCATGTTTCTTGGAACAATACGCTTTGCAGGATTAGCTGAAGGACCTCCAATTTCAATTAAATTATCCTCAAGACGCGGGCCTCCATCCTTTGGATTTCCAGCACCATCAAAAATCCTACCAAGCAAATTCTCAGAAAATGTTACTCGCATTGGATGCCCTAAAAACCTAACTTTGTCCGAAGTTGAAATGCCTATAGTGCCATTGTAGACCTGAAGGGAAACTTTATCCCTATCCAACTTAACAACCTCAGCTAAAGAACTTACACCTTTTGACTCCACAATAGCAAGTTCTCCATATTTAACATCTTGTGCCATAACAGTTATTACATTCCCAACAATAGATTCTATCTTGCTATATATTATCTTCATTTATACACCTCAAAAATCCAACCTTTTAGAACGTACTAAATTCTTTAAAATCACTTCTAAATTATTAAACTTTTCTTCCTTAAAGGGAGCAAGATTCATATCCAAAATATTTTGCCTCAGTTCATTCACAAAACCTCTTGCTTCCAGTTTATTCTCAAATTTAAAATCTGACTGTAAAATATCACAAAGTATATCAAACATATAATTCTGACGCTCAGGACTTACAGCAGCATCAACGCTATCAAATGAATTTTGCTGCAAATAACATGAATCCAAAAGCTCAGCCTTCAAATAAATTAAAAAGTCATCAATACTTATCCCTTCCTCACCAACAACCTTCATCATCTGATTTATCTCATTTCCCTTTGCCAAAAAAGCTCTTGCATATTCTGTCTTTCCAGATTCAATAATTCCTCTATATTTACTCCAAGATTCAAGAGGATTAATGGCTGGAAATTTCCTAGCATCTGATCTCTCTCTTGTAAGACCATGAAACGCTCCTACAACCTTTAAAGTTGCCTGAGTTACTGGCTCCTCAAAATTACCTCCAGCAGGACTAACTGAACCCCCAACAGTTACAGAACCAAAATTACCATTATTTAAAATAACAATACCTGCCCTTTCATAAAAAGATGCAATAACAGATTCAAGATAAGCAGGAAATGCTTCTTCACCGGGTATTTCCTCAAGACGACCTGACATCTCTCTCATAGCCTGAGCCCATCTCGAAGTTGAATCAGCAAGCAAAAGTATATCAAGACCCATTTGTCTATAATATTCACCAATAGTAATAGCTGTATAAACTGATGCTTCACGGGCAGCAACCGGCATAGAAGACGTATTACAAATAATGCATGTTCTCTCCATTAATGATTTGCCTGTCCTTGGATCTGTAAGCTCAGGAAATTCCTTAAGGGTTTCTACTACTTCACCTGCTCGTTCACCACAAGCAGCAATAATTACAATGTCAACATCAGCATTACGACTTGTAACCTGCTGAAGAACTGTTTTTCCAGCACCAAAAGGCCCAGGAATACAAAATGTACCACCCTTTGCAACCGGAAAGAACGTATCTATTATTCTTGTTTGAGTTACCATAGGCTCACTAGGTATAAGTCTTTCTTTATAACTGGTAATTGGAACTTTAACAGGCCAATGAAACGACATAGTAATGACATGCTTACCACCAACATTATCCTCAATCACAGCAATTTTATCATCTACAGCATAACTACCACAGCTAACTATCTCCACAATTCTATAAGAATCTCTTTTATCAAATGGAATCATGATTTGATGCTTAATCGTACCTTCAACAACAAACCCAAGATAATCTCCTGCAACAACAACATCTCCAACCTTTGCAGTTGAATTAAAGATCCATTTTTTTTTCCTATCAAGTGCACTTAAATACAAACCTCGCTCCAAAAAAAACCCACATTGAGCAGCAAGTTCTGGCAATGGATTTTGAAGACCATCATACACCTGACTTAAAAGGCCAGGACCAAGCTCTACTGTTAAAAGCTTACCTGTAAACTCAATATCATCCCCAACAGCAATTCCTTTAGTCATCTCAAACACTTGAGCATCAACCTCCCCATCCCGAATACGAATTATTTCAGCTTTTAAACTACGCCCACCTGTTTTAATAAAAACAATTTCATTCATGGAAACCGTATCAACTACCTCAATAGTAACCAAATTTCCAATAACTCCTACTACTTTTCCTTTAGCTTCCATTCAAATTCCCTTCAAAAATTTTTAGTTATTTGCATACTTAATTCTTGACAAACATCATCAAAATTCTTCTCGCCAATCTCTTCTCTAAAGAGACTTCTTCTTGAAATTAACATTAACTTTAAAAAATAAATCACTAATTTTTCAAAGTTAAATTCATTTCCAACTTCAAGTTCTGTTAAAAACAGCCACTTTAACATATCAAGCCCTAAGTCCACCTCAAAAGGATTTTCCTTAAGACAAAGAGATTTTAAAATTCCTAAATAATAACTAGAAAAATAAGAAGACTCCAAATACACATCTCTTGGAAACCCTAACCTCTCAGCTCTAATAACTGCCAGAGTATACCTTATCATTTCTTCAAACTCAAGAAATTGATCAATTACCTTCAAATTTCCTCTAGTCAATCTAGATTCTGATAAGCCCTTTAAAAAAAGAAAATCTTTTCTGCTTAAAACAATCTCAACATTATCAAAAAAATCTGATATACTCCACACTTTGCCAATTTTTAAATCAAGATAAGGTAATGACGATATAACATAGTAATATGAACTTAACATACCACATCTCCTAAACCAACTTTAAAACCTCTTTAAACCTTGGGTTTAAATATTCAAAAAGAACATCAGCAATAGTTTCTGATGTAAAATCATAATATAAATTACCGTCTCTTTGCTGAATTTTAAAACCTTTATTTATTTCTTTGAAAGGTTTAATCTCAATTGTATTACCAAGTCTATTTCCTATCTTTTTTCTTAAAACAGATAATAAATTAGAAAAATCAGACTCATTAAGGATTATATCTATCTTATCACCCTTATTCCAAATATCTACAACCTTAATAATGATTTCTCTCAAAAAATTATCATCATAAACCTTAGAAACAGAATCCTCCAAAGCAGTTTTAAAAAGGGATTTAATACTCTTTTCAGTACCAATAATCAAATCTCTAACTGCTTGACGAGATGCATCAAGAGAATTTTTTTTATATTCACTAGCTTCCTTTTCAGCTTGCATTTTTAATTCCTTAGCATCACTTTCGGCCTTCAAGATAATAGACTCAGCCTCTCTTTTCGCATTAAGAATAATATCATTTGCTAATTTTTCAGCTTCCTCAAGTCCATCTTTCTTAATTTTATTTATCAAATCTTTAACTTCAAACTGCACTAGAACTCCTCAATATATAAAAAAATAACTCAAAATACTCATTAAATAAAGTATATCAACAAATTTTTAATTACTAAAAGTCAAAATACCCAGATTATATATCACCAAAAAAACCTCCAATAATTTTGTAAACGTTAATATCATGAACTATAGAAAGGTTTCTTTCTGGAAACTTTTCTCTCAACTTTTCACTAAAAACCTCAATACCCCTTTCTATAACCCTATTATTAAATTTTATATCAACTACATCAAGAGTTATTATTTCAATGATGATTAAATATCCCCTTCCAAATTTAGAACCATACCCAAGGGTAAAAGAAGTAGTAACACGAAAAAGTCCATCCAAAAGTCCATTGGCTGCCTTACCTCTCGATAGCCTGTTTGGATGCACTTCATAAGAATTACCAAACTCATCTTCAAGAACACAATCAACATAAAGACAAATATTAAACAACTCATTTTCAAATTCCTCAAATCTTGATATACCCATTTAAAATTCTACTATTGTTTTTCCAACTCCCCCATCACTTGGATGAGCAAAATAATATTTCTTAATAAACTTTACATTTTTTAAGAATGAATGTACTCCTTTCACAAGAAGACCCTCTCCTTTGCCATGAATGATTTCAAATCTGCAAACATTTTTCAATAAAATATTATCTATCTTCCTATTTAAAAAGTCTATAGCCTCAAACACTCTCATTCCTCTAATATCAATAGTTAAGTTCAACTCATCATCTTGACCTTCAAAAGAAAAGCTAAAATTTTTCTTATAACCATTTTTAGAATTCTTATTATCAAATATTTTCTCTAAATTAGAAGATGAAACTGTAATATTAAAAACACCAGTATTTACAATAAATCCTTTCTTAGTAACTCCTATTATTTCTCCTGAAGAATTTGAACCAGACACTCTAACCTTGTCACCAACTTTAAACTCAACCCCAACATTAGTAACAACCTCTTGATTAAGCAATTTAATTTTAATAGCCTTGGCAGTTATATTATCCATAATATTAGCTATAAATTCCTTGTTCTTAACAGTACAAATACTTCCCTCTCTGACCTCTCTAACCAAATTTTCTAAAATTTTTCTTGAGCCTTTTAAAAACTCTTTTTGCTCATTTATAAGTCTCTCCTCTAAATCCCTTTCTTTTAAAATAATATTATTCCGAATATTATTAATCTCAATTTCCTTAAGTTCAATAAGATGAAGCTTATCTTTCAATTTCTCTTCAAGTAAATGTATTTCTCTCTCCTTATCTGAAAGCCTTTCCAATATTTCATTAACTTCTGTCTTATTAGATGAATAAATCTCTTTTGCTTTAAGTAATATTTCAGGACTAATAGACGCATTATTTGCAACACTAAAAGCAAAACTTTCACCTGGAACAGAAAAGATTAAATTATAATTAGGTTCCATTTTATCTAAATCCATCTGCATAGAAGCATTAATCACAAATTCATGAGTGTATGCAAAATATTTAAGAGCATTGTAATGAGTTGAGACAATAACAAAAGAGCCAATATTCATTAAATGCTCAAGAATAGCCACAGCCAGTGCCTGTCCTTGTTCAATATCAGTACCTGAACAAAATTCATCAAATATTAAAAGACTATCTCTTGTTGCACACTTTAAAATATAAGCAATGTTATTCATATGACTTGAAAAAGTTGAGAGTGAATTTGCAATTGATTGATTATCGCCAATATCAACTAAAATATTATCAAAAATCTTAAAAGTACTAGACTCATCAACTGGAATAGGAATTCCAAATTGAAGCATGGCACTCAAAAGAGCAACTGTCTTTAAAGTTGCCGTCTTTCCACCAGCATTAGGCCCTGTAATAATTACAGCTCTATTATTTAAAGGACAAAAACTTACAGATTTTGCATTCTGTATCAAAGGATGACGAGCATTAACAATATTAAGATTACTACCAAACTTAGGAAATATTCCTTGACTTTTTATTCCGTAAACTGCTCTGACCCTTAGAGAATCATAATATAAAAAATTATTATAAAGAGTTTCTAAAAGAAGAATATGTTGCCGAATCTTATCTGAAAGTTCTTGCAAAATTCTTAAAACCACACGTGTCTTTTCAAAACTCAAAAAACACAATTTATCATTTTCACTTATTATCTCATCTGGTTCAACATAAAATGTTTGCCCAGAGGATGACATAGACACAATATTACACTTGATTTTATTCTTAAAACTAGATTTAAGCGCAATAGTATATTTACCTGATTTGTAATAAATAAGTGTAGAGGTTAAATATTCTGAATTTAAACCTATTATCTGCTTAATCTTCTTCTCAATCTTCTTACTTAAATTTTTGATTTCAAAATCAATCTCATCATACTCCTTAACAACACCTAGTTTTATTTTAAGTTCATCAACATCAATATACATGCATAAAGTTTCTAATAAATGCTCCAAACTTGAATCCACAAATAGTAATTCCCTTAAAGTTTTAACTTCACTTTGAACTTTGAACTCATTTCTATCTAAAAAAAACACTATTTTCAAAACTTCCCTTAGAAAGACAATAATATTTTTAATCTCTTCAATAGAAACTCTTGAGTTTTCCTTAATAAGTAAAGCAATAGAATCACTTATACTCTCAAGACAAGAACTTGGATATTCATCATAAACTTCAATAAGATTTTTAATCAACTGAACACAAAGACATATTCTATTAACTTCTTCCTCGGTCTTCCATATTTGCTGCTTACTTAGAAGATTAACAGTATCTGAAATAGCTACATAAGAAGAAACTGAAGATAAAATTTGATAAAAATCAATTTTTTCCAAGTATATCTCTTGCATAACTTTTATATCTCTTAAGTTCATTTACAATCTTTAAATAACTATTGTACCTAATTTCTGAAATTGTAAAGCCAATTTGACTTATTATAAAACAATTTGGTTCATTTATATGCACACAAGAATTAAATTTACATAAATCATTTAAATCTTTAAATTCCCTAAAATAACATCTAAGTTTGAGATACTCTAAGCTTTCAATGCCAAACTCCTTTATACCAGGAGTATCAATTACCACCCCATTAGAAGAATGAAAAGCCATAGCATAAACTGTAGTATGTCTACCCCTTGCATATTTATAAGATATCTCATTTATGACCTGTGCTGCATTCAAATCTATTATATTTATAAGAGACGACTTGCCAACCCCAGACTGCCCAATAAAAGACGCTCTTGAATTCTTAATAATTTCTCTTATTTCCTCAATACCCTGAAAAGTAATAGCAGAAGTCTTAATAACCCTATAACCTAAATTTTCATAAATTTTAATAAAAGCATCAACTTTAGTACTTATACCCTCATCAACCTTATTTATCAAAATAATAGGAGTGATTCCCTGTTCCTCAGCAACTATTAATACTCTATCAATAAACGAATTTTTAATCTCAGGAAGATTAGCAGAACTAACAATTAAAACATTATCGATATTTGAAACAATAACCTGCCTAAGAGAAGCCTTTTTATTATAACGCCAAAGCACATTCTTGCGTTCTAATCTCTCTTTAATATATACTTTGCATTCATCATAAATATCCCCACAAACAAAATCACCAGTAACTAAAGGACTATACTCTTTATCCTGAGTATTTAAAATCTTACCCTTAATAACTCCCTCATAAATTAAACCGGTATTAACTTCAGCAATAGAATAGATATTATTAACACCCCATAGGACCTCAAATCTAAAATTATTCAATCGATTATTCCTTTAAAATGCAAATCATAGTTTTTACAAAAATTTTTATAAAAACACAAATTTTTATCTTGTGTCAAATAAAAATAACGTGTAAAAGAAACACCATTACTCTCAATAAACTTTAATGCTTTACCAAGTTCATTGGTCACACATGCACGATTCTCATAAACAGGAATTCCCAAAAAGCTTTCAATCATGTCTTTAATATGCAGATAATGTGTACATCCTAAAAAAATCATATCTCGATTACTAGTTTCAACTTCTAATTTTAACCATCTTAAACATCTCAGTGCATCTTCCTTAAATCTATCTCCATATTCTACAAAATTCACAAGCTCGCTTGCAGACTTTAAGATTAAATCCCAATGACAACTTTTTTCTCTCTTAACAAATTCACTATTAATGGTAAAATCCGTTGCAATTAAAATAACCCTTTTAAATGCAAGACACTTAACTAAATTAACCGAAGGCAAAGTATATATTATAGGAAAACTAAAATTTAATTTGCCATATACACTAATAGAAGCTGTATTACAAGCAATAACAATTGCAACAATGTTACACATTTGTTCCAATTTTGCAATTAACTCTAAAATTTCCTTTAAAAGAAAATCAGAGCTCTTCTCACCATAAGGAAAATTCTTATTATCTGCAATATAGACATAGTTCCTATTAAAAAGTCTTCTATTTATATACTCAAAATAAGAAAGTCCACCAATACCTGAATCAAAAATAACTATAACATCCTTTAAATTGCTCATCAACCTTGCTCAAATTTAAGTATAAAAACTAATTTATTCTCTTTCAATTGCAATTAATAATATTCATTAATTAACAAATCTTAAAACCACAATAATTTATAAAACCACAATAATTTAAACTATAATTAGTATAATACCAAGTTAGATAAGAGGCAAATATGCACAAAAGTATCAAAGAAATTTTAAGTAACCCCGCAATAGATAGTACAATCACAGTAAAAGGATGGATTAGAACAAAACGCAGTAATGGTAAAATCTCGTTTGTAGAAATTAATGATGGATCAAATATTAAAGGAATCCAAGCAGTTATTGATGAAAAAGATCCTCAGTTTAAAGAAAAAGAACTGAAAAAGCTTACAACAGGTGCCAGCATATCTTTAACCGGAATTTTAATATTAAGTCCAGCAAAAGGACAAACCTATGAAATCAAAACAACAAGTTTTAATGTAGTTGGAGAAGCAGATCAAGAAACATATCTTTTACAAAAGAAAAGGCATACCTTTGAATTTTTAAGAGAAATTCCTCATTTAAGAATCCGTACTAACACATTTGGGGCTGTAGCCAGAATTAGAAACCAAATTTCTTATAAAGTTCATGAATATTTCCAAAAAAATGGATTTTTATATATTCATACCCCAATTATTACATCAAACGACGGAGAGGGCGCTGGTGAAATATTCCGTGTCTCTACCCTAGATTTTAATAGCATTGTGAAAGGAAAAGAAGTTGACTTCAAAGATGATTTTTTTGGCAAACAAGCATTCCTCACAGTAACTGGACAACTCCATGGAGAAGCTTATGCAATGGCGTTATCAAAAATATATACATTCGGACCAACATTCAGAGCAGAAAATTCTAATACAACTCGCCATGCCTCAGAATTTTGGATGATTGAACCTGAAATGGCATTCTTTACACTTGAAGATAATATCAATTTAGCAGAAGATTTCCTTAAGTACATTCTAATAGAAACTTTAAATAATTGTAGTCAAGATATGGAATTTTTTGATAATTTTATTGAAAAAGGTTTAATTAAAAAACTTGAAAATATAATAAACTCCAATTTTGAAGTTATTACCTATACCCAAGCTATTAAACAACTTGAGAATGCAACGAAAACATTCGAAGTAAAACCCCACTGGGGGATAGATTTACAAACAGAACATGAAAGGTACTTAACAGAAGAAATTGTAAAAAAACCTACAATCATTATTGATTATCCAAAAGCATTTAAAGCATTCTACATGAAAATGAACGAAGATAACAAAACTGTCAAAGGAATGGACATTTTAGTCCCACGTATCGGAGAAATAATCGGAGGCAGCGAAAGAGAAGATAATCTAGATAAGTTGAATAAAAGAATAAAAGAACTAAACTTAGAAGTAGAAACCCTTAATTGGTACTTAGATTTAAGGAGATTCGGGTCAACACCTCATTCTGGCTTTGGACTTGGACTTGAAAGACTAATACAATATACAACAGGAATGAATAACATTAGAGATGTCATTCCATTCCCAAGAACTCCTAAAACTCTTTATTTCTAATAAGAACCTTTGGAGGAAAAAATTGAAAATCAACATCTTATATAAAATGCTATTAATGTTATCAACGTCCATACTATTTTCGAGTGAACAACTAGAAAATAACATAAAACAACTTTCAAATATAGAGGAAGAAATTATAGATCCAAAACCAAATCACCAATACATTAAAGAAAATCTTAAAATAACTCAATCCAATAAAATAAAATACCCATATAAAAAAGAAGATTACAATCATAAAATTGTCGAGAAAAAAGAAAGAAATCGAAGAATTGATCAAATTAATAAAAAAGATATTAAAAAACCTGAAAATAATATAGTTGAGATAAGAAAAACAAACAAAATATATTATCCCCAAGACAAAACCAATATACAAATATCACATTCAGAACAAAATGTATGGTATAATATAAAGGTTTATCCAACTCATAAAAAAGACAGATTTAAAAAAATAAAAGAACTAAATAAAATTAACATGGAAATAAAAAAAGATTTTGCTTTAATTGGTCCCATCTTAGAAGATAATTTAGGAGAAATAACAAAAGCATTACACATCAGAGGATATAATGAATTAGAATACATAAAAATCAAGCAAAACTAAAGTTTTTTGGACAAAAATCTCAAAATATTACTCAATTCATCATCTAAATTAACAAAATTCAATTTATATTCGTTTTCTGATAAGCCTATTAACTCATGGTTACTATAATGTATCCAAGTATTTAGATCATCTTCACTGGAATATTTATTAACATAATAATCGGGTTTATAATCCATAAATCCACGCTCTTTATAATCATAAACAGCAATCTTAACATTTTGACTATCTATTCCTCTCTTTAAAACTTCCTCTCGCAAATGAATAATTGTACGCCCAGTATCAAAGATATCATCAACAAACAAAACATTATCTCCTGCTCTTAAATATTTTGGATCATAAGTCCATCCATCTATCATTATTTCTTTTTGCTTATTAGAAACATCATATGATCTTGCAACAACAGCAGCATAAAGAAGAGGTTTTTCTACCTTAACAAATTTAAAGAACTCACTAATAATATTACCAAGATAAGCTCCTCCTCTTAAAGAAACATACATAATGTCAGGAATAAAGCCATCTTTATAAATCTTATAAGCAAGCTTAAGACCATTTACCCTTATATCTTCATAAGAAACAAATTTTTTCATCAAGATAACACCTCAAAACATATAAAATTAATATCGCTACCGATATCTTAATCTTCTAAAATTAAAGAATAATTTATATTACTATCTTTAGTCCAAACTTTAATCTAATTATGTTAAGCCTTATTAAAATTTATAAATTACAAAATTATTAACTTAATAGCTAAATAGGCTTAAAGATATTTACTCTTTAAGCCTTATACAAAAATATTATAACACAGTAAAACTTAACTCCTAAAAAGACACTTCAATAGTTTTACCATCTCTTAAAATACTATAAGAATTCTTCTTGAACTCAATAGCATCATAAAAATCCCTTAAGTTTTTAATACTCTTTGAATTAACAACCATAACGATATCTCCTGTTAAAATTTTAGGATTATCACCTAAACTTGAGTCAACACTGTCTACAACAACACCATTAATCCAATTTCTCAAACCAAGTTGAGTCTTAACCTCCTTAGTTAAAGGGTAAACAGTAAAACCAGGTACCAACCTTAAAGTTGAAATATATTCCTTATTATTGTTTATTTTCGGTTTAACATCAAGTTCTATTTCAACATTCTTCTTCTCTTTCCCTCTTAAAATTTCAACTTTAATTTTCTCCTTAGCGTAAAAATCACTAATATAACGAATAACATCATAATAAAAATCCATTGGAACACCGTTAATCTTGCTTACTATATCTCCCGCTCTAAGTCCTGCCTTAAAAGCAGCCATACCATAATAAATACCTGAAATAACTGCAACCGAACTAAAACCATCTTCATAACCTAAACTTTTAATAATTTCTGAATCCCTACCTCTTATATTATAAAAAGCAACTCCCATCCAAGCCGATTCATTCTGCTTACCGCTCATCAAAATATTAAAAATGCTCTTAGCGTCATTAATAGGAATAGCAAATCCAAGCCCAACATTACCACCTCCAATATTAGAAGAGAATATCCAAGTATTGATCCCAATAACTTCTCCCTTAATATTTACAAGAGGTCCTCCAGAATTACCACGATTAATAGCTGCATCTGTTTGAATAAACAAATTCCTTGCTTTTAAATTAGGATTTGCTGAACGATGAAGCCCACTTATAATACCTGCTGTAACTGAAAAACTAAAGGAATGAGGACTCCCCACAGCTATAACCCAATCCCCCACTTCAAGTTTATCACTATCACCAAGTTCAGCTATCTCAATATTTGCATCACCAGATTCAAAACTAATAAGTGCAATATCCTTTTTATCATCCTTACCTATTAGTTTTGCTTTATAACTTTTCTTATCATAAGTTCTAATTTCAAATTCAATAGTATTATCGACAACATGACTATTTGTAAGAACATAAAACAAATTTGATTTTTTAGAATCTTTCCCAATAATTACTCCAGAACCAATCCATTCAGTCTGTCTTTCAACATTAAGTCCTGGCATATCAAAAAAGAAAAGAAAACGAAAAGGATCTCGTGTCTTAACTATCCCAGTAGCATAAATTTCAACAGTTGATGGTAAAATCTTTTTAGACACATTTCGAAAAGAATCTTGAAAAGATTGTACAGCATCACCTTTTTCTTGTGCAAAAACAATAGTACTTTTATCAAAACCTAAATAATATATTCCAACAAAAAATCCACTAATTAAAGCCAAAAAGCTTGCAAAAAATATAGAAATAAAACTTTTATTCATCTTATAGACCTCCTAATATAAACCCAAATCTTTTAAATAACATTTACTTAAAATCATATCTATACATCATATCTATCAAATCCTACTTAAAATTAAAGGCAAACCATCAACAACAGCAACAGTATGCTCAAAATGAGCAGAATAACTAAAATCAGATGCAAACACTGTCCAACCATCACTTTTAACAGAGACTTTATGTCCTCCTAAATTCACCATTGGTTCAATTGCTAAAACCATACCTTCCTGAATCCTAACATTTTTAAAAAAAGACTCATAGTAATTGGGAATACTTGGGTCTTCATGCAAAGCAAACCCAACACCATGCCCTGTATACTCTCTAACAATTCCGAAACCAAATGGTTTAATATAATTTTCTATAGCTTTTGAAATATCTAAGATTCGATTACCAACTTTCATCTCAGTAATTCCTCTATAAAGAGAAGCCTCTGTAATTTCTAATAATTTACTGATCTCAGGGCTTACTTTACCTACTCTAAAAGTCTTAGCCATATCACTATAAAATCCATCCAAAACAATTCCACAATCAACACTAATAATATCCCCTTCTTTAAGTTTTTTATCTCCAGGAATTCCATGAATAACTTCCTCATTTACAGAAGCACAAATAGTTCCCTTAAATCCATTATATCCCTTAAAAGCAGATTTTGCTCCATTTTTAGCAATAAATTCACTAGCAACCAAATCAAGCATTTGAGTGCTAATTCCAGGAGCAACATTTTTTTCAATCTCTAAAAGAGTCTGAGCCAAGAGTTTTGCAGATGCTCTAATTTTCTTAATCTCTTCTCTAGACTTCAATCTTAATTTCAAATATTTAGTTCCTCTCTTTAAGTATTTCCATCATATTCATATAAAGCTTGCCTTTATTAGTTTCATAAAAAGAATGAGAAGTTAAAATGGCCTCTCGTCCTTTTTCAAATTCACCTAAATAAAGATAATTAATTCCCCTCTTCAGATACACTTTTGCCACATCTTCACGTTCTATTAAAGTGATTTTACTTTTATCATCAAGACCGAAAGGTAAAAAATAAACGGCCTTATTAAAATATTCTTCAGATTCTTTGTAATTTTTTTGATAAAATTTTAGAACTCCAAGATTATAATATACACCATACAAATACTTGCCACCTTGATCTTCAAAAATCACATTTTCTGCGGCAATTAAATCTTTTTTAAGAAAAAAATAATAGAACCTATAAAAATAATACCACTCTGGAATCTCACCAACAGGATTATAAAGCCTAAAAAATAAATCCAAATCCTTAAGATCAGAACAAAGAAGCAAATTCCAAGCCAAAAACTGAGCAATGTCAGTACTATAATTTGATCTATAAAATAGACGCCATAAAAAAGATTTTTTAGCCTCATACTTTAAATTAGAATAATTCAAAACAAAATAAAGCTTAAAAAACAAAGGATTATCTTTATACTTTCGTGCAATCTCATTTGCATTAAAATAATCATTAGCTACAAAATAGGCATTGGCCAAATAATAACTTATTATTTCATTTTCTTTAAACTTTTCATTAGCCTTATTTAAATAAGCAATAGCACGTTGCAGATCATTCTCCTTCTTAGCAATAAATGCCAAACCAAGATATACCATCATGCTATAATCAGGAAAATGGGTATAAAGTTTTAAATATTCATTCTTAGCATTGTGAATATCACCCTTTTTCAAGTAAGCATCTGCTAGCAAAAATATCAAGCTTGGTTCATCATCATTATGAATAAGCTTAAGATTGGCAATAACAAAATCTAAATTATCAAGACCGTAAGAAATATAGGCAAGTTCCTTGGCAAAATCTTTATCCTCTGCTATTTTTAAAAGTATTCTTTTAGCAGAATCTAAGTCCTTTTTCTCTATATACAAAAGCATTGCATTAATTAAAAATGCATTATTTTGAAGATTTAAACCTATAGTCTCAAAAGCAAGGACATCTCTATCTTGTTCTATTTTGACTAAAAAGTCTTTAATATCTCTTATATCATAGCTTAAAATTAAACTTTTAATAAAAGCCTCATCATACAAATGCTTATATTCCTCATACCCTAAAAGGTATTGTTTTGCAATATCATAAGCCTCTAAAACAGCGCCTACCCTAAGTTTTGAATATACCTCAAGTGCTCTAAGCTTTAAATTTCCTGGCAAACTCTGAACACTCAGATCTAAAATATCTCTCATCAATAAATAATGTTTAACTTTAGTAGAATAAACTTTTGCCCTTTTAATAAGAGAAAGCCATTTAGATTCAGTATCAGCATAATAAGAATAAAATCTTATTGTCTGTTCAACTCCCTTTAAGTTTCCATTTAAAAGATAACTATCAATTTCTACAATAACCTCATTAAAATCTCTCTCACCCTTTAACACATATAAAACATATGGATTCAAACTCAAATAAACAAAAGTTGATATAAAAAAGACTAAAAATAAAATAAAAAATAACAATACCTTACTTACTTTCAAATGAGCTCTCCATATCTTTCAACAAAGCATCAAGTATCCCATTAATAAATTTATAAGAATTTTTGCTACCATACTTTTTGGCAATTAAAATAGCCTCATCTATTATAACTCTCTTGGGAACATCTAAACTTTGAAACTTCAGTGAGTATACACTCATCCTTAATATAGCAAGATCAACTTTATCCATACGGTCTAAGCGCCAATTAAGAGATATATCACTAATTAACTTATCAATAGACTCTAAATTATCATAAGTACCATTCACCAGAACAGAATAAAACAATTTTAATTCGTCTTTTAAATCCACCCCATGGCCTTCAAGACTAAAAATATCGTAAATATTATCTCTTGCCTTACAATTAACATCAATGCTGTAAATTTTTTGAAAAGCTAAAACTCTAGCTTTATGTCTCAAGTCCATAACCAATATTAATATTTTTTTATTTTAGCTTAGAATCCAAAATTTGTATACTAGCAGATTTACTCAATTTATCATAAATCTCTTGTTGTATTTTAGCAATAATTTGCTGTTGTTGAATATTAATCATATTATTTTTTATGGCATCCTTTACAGTCATATTAACATTAGGAGAGATCTTATCCTGAATACTCAAAAACCTCTGAGAATATGTTTCAGTAACTTTAACTATATGGAAACCTTCCTTTGACGATATTGGCTGAGAAATATCCCCTTTATTCAGCAAAAATACTTCTTTAATAAAATCTAATCCAAGAACCTTTTGTGCATTCTGATCACCCCTTGCCAAGAATCCAAGATCACCATTTTTAACCTTAGAACCTTCATCATCTGAATATTTTCTTACAGCTTCCTCAAAGGTAAGCTTTTTAGATTTTATCTGCTTTACAATATCCTTTGCCTTTGCAAGAACTTCTGATCTCTTTTTATCCTTTGAAGAAAAGAAAACATGACTAATTCTTGCTATATCGGGATTAACAAAACTAGTTTTATTAGCCTCATAATATTCAATCACTTCTTTTTCGGTTGGGGTTTTTATTTCTGAAAACTTAGGCTGAGCTTCTTTTAAAATCAATTTTTGTGCAGAAAGAGACCTCTTCATTGAAGATAAAAGTTCATTCCAATTTGTACCCTGACTCTCTATCATTTGTTTAATTTGTTCATCTGTAAGATTTGCAAGTCCAAACTGAGCTCTAATTGTTTGCATAACTTCCTCATTTTCAACCTTTATTCCCTGTTTTAATGCCTCTTGACCAAAGAGAACATCAGCTATTAAAATTTGCAAAACTTGTTTTTTTTCAGCATCAATTAAATCTTTACCTCGCGTTTTTTTTAATGTATCTACTCTAGAATCAAATTCTTTTTTAGTAATAATTGCGTTACTGTGCAAATTAATAATTGCAATAGGAGTATTTTGAGCAAAAGAAGTTATTCCTACAACAAAAAATAATAGAACATACAAAAACTTACCCATAAAAATCACCTTTATATCAATCATAAACCAAACCAATCAATAAAATTCTAACAAAACATTAAATTTAAATCTAGTCCAAAATAAGAACACCTTTTATCTATATAAAAATGCTGCCATACCTTGCCCTCCTCCAATACAAAGAGAAGCAATTCCTTTTAATTTATTATTTATTCTCATAAGGCGCGAAAGAGTTAACAAAATCCTTGAACCACTAACTGAAAACGGATGACCTAAAGCAATAGCTCCTCCATTAACATTAATAATGCTATCTTTAACGCCATATTTTTGACGTAAAGCTTTCAATACACTCAAAGCTTGTGCAGCAAAAGCTTCATTTGTTTCAATAAAATCAATCTCACTTGGAGTTAAATTAAATTCCTCTATAATTTTCTCAATAGCAAGGAAAGCACCAAATCCCATATAAAGAGGATCTAAGCCTACACTTTTAAAACCACCGATATAAGCTAAAGGTTGTACTCCCATCTTACAAACAAAATCCTCACTAGCCAATATTAAAAAACAAGCTCCATCATTCAAACTAGAAGAATTACCGGCAGTAATAGTACCTCCCTCCCTAAAGACAGGTTTTAAAGAAGCAAGTTTTTCCAAACTTAAACTATCACGTATTTCTTCATCACTACATATAACACTTTTAAGTCTTGTTTTTTTATCAAAAACTGATAAAGGATATATTTCATCATTAAAATATCCTGTGTCCCTGGCTGCCGCTGCTTTTATATGAGAATTATACGCAAACTGATCCTGCATCTCTCTCGTAATTTCGTAAATTTCCGCTAAATTCTCTGCCGTAAGTCCCATTACAGTACTACTTGGAGTATCAACTAAAGCATCCTTGTATATTGTATCCTCTATCTTAAAGTCACCAAATTTTAAACCATCGAACCGAACACCCCTCGGCAAAAGATAAGGTGCATTACTCAAATCTTCTACACCACCTGCTAAAACAATTTCATTACCACCAAGAGCTATAGAGTTAAACGCAAGTTCTAAAGACTTAAGTCCCGAGCCACAAACTTTGTTTACAGTGAATGCAGGAGTAACTTCGTCCAAACCAGCCTTTAGAGTAATCTGTCTGGCAATATTTTGACCAAGCCCTGCCGAAATTACATTTCCAATAATAACCTCATCTACCCTATCAATATTATATTTTCCAAGCAAAGCCTTAACGATATCTGAAGACATATCAACAATGTTCATTCCCTTTAATGCTCCCCCAAACTTAGTAATTGGAGATCTAAGTCCATCAATAATTGCTATTTTCTTCATATAAAACCTCAAATAAAAAACTGATCTTCAACTACATAATAACAAAACACCATCAGAAAAAACACAATATAGATATCATAAATTATTGATAAAAATTATTATCAATAATACTGATTATTAAATACACCTAAATATAATATATGATATATTAATTATACATGTATTTATCAAAATTCAATCTCAAAACGCTTATTATAATGTTAGCAATCAATTCCTACGCATATAACCACTTAATAAAATATCAAAATGATGGAGTTAATAAATATCATTTTAACAACCTAAACGACGGTCTTGGATTTGCACTTTCTGATTTTTTTGATGATCTAAGAAGCGGCTCTTTAATGTTCATCTACGAATCAAAATATAATTTTATTATAAATGCAGAAGCACACATGTTGACTTTCAGAGGAGACAAAGATGATCCTGAACAATCAAGAACAAGAATTGATCTTTTAGAAATTGGCTTTATATATTTTTTTCCATTCTCAATAAAAACGAAAACACAATATTTCGGAAACATAGATATTGGTATTGGTATTAAAAATTTACTCTATGGAAACTGGGGAGGAAAACTGATACAAAAAGCCGTGCATTTTACCCTAAGACAATTACGACCGATTCCTCAAAATTATGAAAATTACAACTATAGAGGATTTTTAAGCACAGCTATCAACTACTCTTACATGAGATTTCTAAACTTTGAAAATTACATAGATTTATCTTACTTTGCAGACTATTTTTTTAAGACAAGTATTGCAATGAACTTTAGAAATAAATCTATAGGAATTGAAACTCAACTCTTCTATCAAACTCAAAGCAAAATAAATAGCATAGAAACATATGCGAAACTACAAGAAGCAGAAAGTGGAATTGGAATTCAATACAGACTTTATTCCAAAAACTTTTTCACAATAAATAACCTTAATTTAAACAATTTCTCAAACAAGGAAAAATTTTTCAGTGTAGGAGGGTTTGGCATAATCTTTTCTGAAGAATATGAAAATACTTCAGAAAATCAGTTATATCTTCTAAGCCAAAATTTCTCTCTCAGATATGATCTTATGATCCCATTCCAAACCAGAAACTCAATATATTATAGAATAATGCCACAATTAAAGTACTATTTTTCCATTGCAACAAATTATGATATCAATTTAGCTATACTAAATAGTCGTACAAATAGATTTTCATCTGGATTAACATATGAATTATTTACAAAAGACAGATTTATGTTATACATATGTTCTGGAATATTTTTGTCTTACAATAAAGACAAAAAAGATGTGAAAGCTATTTATAGACCACTAAAAATGAACAGTACACTACAAGCAGGATTCGAACTTGAACCTGGAATATCAATAAACACAATTACATACAATAAAGTAACATACAATATAAAAATATTTACAAAAATTAATTATTCTCCAATTGCTTATAGCACAACTAACTATACCTTAGAAGCACACAAACTCACTTTTAATTATCTTGGAATTGGAATAGAATTCAATGTCTAAATAACTCAATTTATATAAATATAAAAACACTCTCTTAAAAACTAATAGTCACTTTCATGTTCCTTATTAACAAATTTAACAACATGTGGCAAAAATAATATATCAGCTCTTCCCGTAGGTCCATTTCTATGTTTAGCAACAATAACCCTAGTATCGATAGCACTCATCACCCCCTCATCATCAGAACTGCCCTTGAGATCCTTATCTCTATGAAGTAAAATAACAATATCTGCATCCTGCTCTAGTGCGCCTGATTCTCTTAAACTAGCAAGATTAGGTTCTCTACCTTCAGTATCTCTTGTAAGCTGTGAAAGGGCAATAATTGGAATCTTAAGTTCTCTTGCAAGTTCTTTGAGTGCTTTACTAATTGAGGCCACCTGCTCATGCCTTGGAATATTCCTAGATTCAAGAGAAATAAGACTAATATAATCGACAAACAGTATATCTATATCAGAAAATCTCTTCAGTTTCCTAGCCTGAGTTGAAAGAGTTAATAAACTAATATTAGCAGTATCTTCAATATAAAACTCAGAATTACTAATATCATTTACAACATCATTGATTGCTTTAATCTCATGACCTGACAAAATACTATTTTGAATCTTAAAACTATCAATATTAGCTTGAGCCGATATTATTCTTTTAATTAAAGCATCTGAAGTCATTTCAAGAGAAAAAAAGCCTACTTTTCGTTTTTTATTACTCCTTAATGCAATACTTGATGCAATATTAAGTGCAAAGGCAGTCTTACCAACACTCGGACGAGCACCAATAATAATAAAATCACTCTCCCTAAAACCTCCAATAAGACTATCAACCTTTTTAAAACCACTTGGAATACCAAAATTAACCTCTCGTTTATTTACACTTCTCTCATATATCTCAGCATGTACCCTTTCAGCAACAACTTTTGCATGATTAAGATTTTTACTAGAACAATCTAGCTCAATTGAAAGAATTTGTCTTTGCGCTTCTTCTACAAATTGACCTACTTTCTTTGTAGAATCATTAGCTAAATCATTCAGTTCTCTAGAAATTTTGGAAATATCTCTTCTAATTCGATGTTCCTTAACAATTTTTGCATAGACATTTATAGTCTTGTCAGTAGGAAGATATCCTGAAAGAAAACTTAAATAATCCTGCAATCCTGTTAAAGCTTTAAAATTATTTAAAAGCTGTGATTTAGGCATTAAAGAAGATATTTCCTCAAATACAGTTATTGGATCAATATTTTCCCTTTTTTCATAAAGAGAAATCATAGCTTTAAAAATCATCTCATGATTCTGACTATAAAAATCATCTGGCTTTAGATATAGAGATGCCTCCTCCACTTTATCTGGATTATAGAATATACTTGAAATAACTGCCTTTTCTGCACCGTCGTTAAAAAGAAGTGTAGAGGCCGAATTTACTGAAGTAAAAGCCACAAGCTATACCTCTTAATCAAACTTCTTTTTCAACACTTTTAGACTTCTTAAGAGATTTATTTTTCTCTTCCCTTTTTATCTCAACTTTAATAAGAGCACTAATGCCTTCATAAAGCTTAATAGTCACATCATAAACTCCAAAAGTTTTTAATGTACCACGATGTATATCTATTCTTCTTCTTTCAATCTCAAACCCAAGCTTTAAAAGCTCATCAGAAATATTTAAGCTATTAATACTATGAAATAATTTTCCACTATCATTAGACTGCATTATGAATTCTAAACTAACCTTATCAAGTTTTTCTTTGAGTTCAAGAGCCATTCTCTTTTTTGTTTCCTGTCTCTTAAGTATTGACCTCTTTTTTTGATTAAAAATATCAATATTATGTTTATTCGAAAAAACAGCAAAACCCTTTGGCAATAAATAATTCCTTGCAAAACCATCCTTGACATCAACAATATCACCTTCTTTGCCAAGCTTAATGAAATCTTCTTTTAAAATTACTCTCATAAACCCTCCTTAATTATTGCTTCACAAAAGGAAGTAAAGCCATATATCTAGCTTTTTTAATCTCTAATGCAAGACGTCTTTGATGCTTAGCAGAAGTGCCTGTAATTCTTCTAGGCAATATTTTGCCTTGTTCTGTAACAAACTTTCTAAGGAAATCAAACTCCTTATAATCAGGAACTCTGTCCATATCACAAAACTTGCATGTCTTTTTCTTAAAAAATCTAAAATTAGGGTTTTTTTTAAAACCATCTTGATGTCCATCAGTCCTTGAATCTTTCTGATGTAAATCTATATCTTTATGCATAAATCTAAACTCCTAAAAAGGTATATCCTCATTAAAACTATCGTCAAAACCAACATCTGTAAACGAATCTGGTTTTTTATAACTCTCAAAATCAACACCATTCGTGCCTTGAGCAGCAAGAGGTGATCCAAACATCTGAATTTCATTTACTAAAATACTATACTTGTTTTTCTTATCTCCAGTATTTTTATCTTGCCAACTCTCATATCTTAAAGAACCACTCACTACAACTTGTTTTCCCTTCTTAAGAAAAACACTAAGACTCTCAGCTCTTTTGGCAAAGATTACACACTCAAAAAATTGAGCATAATCTACCCATTCATCATTTTTCTTTAACCTTCTGTTATTCGCCAAGCCGAATTTAAGAATAGCCATACCTGCTTCAGTATAAGTAAGCTCAGAATCTCTCGTAAGTCTACCTGACAAGACTAAAGAATTAATATCGGCCATCTATAACCCCCCAAACCATTTAATTTTTATCGGAAAGATCAGAATCAACGACAGTAGCTTCTGTAAGTTCCTTTTCTTTAATATCTTTATTATCCTTGAACTCTCTAAAATTTCTCTTTCTAACTTTTTTGACATTAACTTTCTTGTTAATCTTAACTAAAATCATGTATCTTAATAAATTTTTAATAAGTTTTAATTGAACCTCAAGCTCTTTTAAATCATTACTATCCATATCAAATTCTATTATCTCATACCTACCACGCGACTGCTTTTTAATAGGATATTCTAATGCTCTCTCTCCAAGAAAATTTTCAACAAAATCACTCGCATTAAAAGCTGTTAACTGTTTCTTAACCTCTTCTAAAGCAGATTTATATTCAAGCTCCTCACTCTTAAATAAAAAACACGCCTCATACTTCTTTATCATTTTAACTCCTCACGGTCTTAATCGTACCATAACTCTCGCGAATTTATGGCAAAGGTTACATTAATACTATAATAGATTGTTCAAATAATAAATAAAAATGTTCCTTTTTTCAAGATTAATCAAAAAATTTTAAAACACTTTTCCAGACAGAGCAAAAATTTTAACTTTTCAGTCTTCAAAAATTATTTGATGATAATACATTATAAAGTAACATATACCATGAAATAAACCATAACTCTAGCATAAGTAATTTCTATTAACATAACTAGAATAAACTACTCCTAAAATAACCCTCGATATCTTCAACAACTCAAAAGCAATTTTAGTTTCTTTAAAAAGCCCTTTAAAACAAAGAACAAAAAAATAATTTATTTAACATAAAAAATAACTATAAATAAATTCTAATTATCTTCATCATCCTTATTAAGTTTATAAAGCTTTCCTGTTACACCTTGCTTTTCAAGTTTATCATCTTCTTTCATCTCAATATACGCTTTAATTCCCTGTTTTACACTATCAGATGCAACAACGACACTAGCTTTAAAGAGCTTTTCAGGAGAATAATTTTCAATAGCTCGTCTTATATAATTAACATTTGCTCCATAATCAATTTTAATTGTATTATCAACTAAAACAATATTTAAAGCACCTGCTTTCTTAAGAAGATCTTCGGATATAAGCTCAGGACTAAAAACCATAAAACTTAAGTCTGTTGAGATAACACCAAACTCCTGAATATTATCAAGACCTCCAAGACCTTGAACTACCAGATGTGCAATACCTATCCCTTCAACTTCCCCTTCAATACCTGTAAAAAACGGCTCATCAATATTAAAAATCTGAAAATCAAAATAATTATAAACCCATTTGAAAGTAAAATAATACAAAATAAAAAATGCAACTCCTAACGGTAACAAATAGATCCAATTTGTCTTGTCATGTCCTTGTAATATTCCAAACATAAAAACATCAAAAAATCCAGCAGAAAAAGTCATTCCAACTGCAATATCAAATACATTAGCAATCAACAATGCAAATCCAGTATAAACAGCATGTATAAAATATAGCAAAGGTGCTGTAAAAACAAATAGAAATTCCAAAGGCTCTGTAATTCCAGTCAAAAAAGCTGCAAAAGCCCCTGAAAATAGCAGAGGAAAGATCTTACTCTTATCATCATGAATGATCCCCCTATAAACCCCAAATACTGCTCCAGGAAGCCCAAACATAATAGAGAGGTAAAATCCACTATTGAATCTTGAAATACTTGAAGAAAATCTTGTAAGATATGGATCTGATAACTGAGCATAAAATATATTCTGAACCCCACCGACAACCTGACCATTAACAAATTCAGTCCCACCCAACGAAGTAAAATTAAAAGGAAATGCAAGAATGGAATGAAGCCCTAAAGGGATAAAAATCCTATTTAAAAATCCATAAAGAAAACTGTCAAAATAGTTAAACTTAGCAATAAAAAAGCCTAAAAAAGTAATCAATCCATTAAAATACGGCCAAACTAAAACAAATGTTATACCTAATAAAACACAGAAAGGAAAAATTATTATAGGAACAAACCGCACCCCAGATAAAAAGCTAAAAGGCCCAGGCAACTCAATAAAATAAAATTTATTATGTAAATATCCAACTAAAAGTCCAACTGCTAAAGCACCAAAAATACCTGTGTTTAAAGTTTGAATTCCTAGAATATTTACTTGACCAACAGAAGACATTAAATTAGGCTCAGCAAGCTCTGAAAACATATCAAGAAAATAATTTTCAGTAATATTAAAAATCAAATACCCAATAAGACCAGAGAGTGCAGCAGGACCCTTTTGAACTCTAGAAACTCCAATAGCAATTCCTATAACAAAAAGCAATGGAATATTTACAATAATAATATTACCTATGTTTTTAATAAGTCCTAAAATAACTTTAAAGCCAATGTTATCAATGTAAAATAAATTAGAAGGATTCGACAGTGCAGATCCAATTCCAAGCATCAAACAGAAAATCGTCAAAACAGAAATTGGTAATCTTACTGCATTAGAAAATTTTTGCAAACTTGCAAATCTAAGAACTTTAAAAGCATCTATCACTCTGGGCCTCTCCCTTCGAAAACTTAAGACAATATCATTATATTGCTTTTTTTACAAAAATCTAGCCTTGAAAAGAAAAATTTAATAAAAAAATTATTTAATAACACCAACTTAATTCTTAGCTTTACATCAAAACATCCTTGATCACTGATCACTTGATTTATATTTTTTTTTGTACTAATATACCTAGGATAAATAAGCGAAAATGAATATTTTTAAAAAAATATGTAGCAAAGAGCAAATCTATGTTTGAAAAAGATAAAAAATATAAGTTATATAATAACGTAGTACCTAAAAACGAATTATTCAGCTCAATATCTCACCTGATTGGTATTATTTTATCGATAATAGGAACAACAATTCTCATTACTTTATCAACTACAACAAAAAAGTATCTCCATGCAGCATTATTTTTTATCTATGGCTCATCAATGACATTACTATATACAATGAGTACTCTTTATCATATCTTTGCGAAGGGAAGCAAAATAAAAGAACTCTTTAGAAAACTTGATCATATCTCAATATTTATACTGATAGCAGGAACATACACTCCACCATGTCTAATTCTCATACCAAACGTTTATGGAAAAATAATCCTTACAACAGTTTGGGGATTTGCTATTTTAGGAATCATTTTTAAGTCAATATACATAAATAGTCCCGGATGGATTAACGGATGCATGTTCATACTTATGGGATGGAGTGCCATATTTGGAGTTAAACTAATTTATAATAGTATTCCTATCCAAGGATTTATATGGCTAACTCTTGGAGGCATTTTTTACACACTAGGAGGAATAGTATATTCAGCAAGCAAAAAACTTAACCCAATAGCAAACATGAGAATGCACGATTTTTTTCACATTCTAATATTGCTTGCATCTTTTGCTCACTTTTGGTTCATGCTAAAATATGTACTCCCTATAGGTTAATATTAGATGACCCATGCTCAAACAAGAAGTAAATAATTACCCTAAATTGTGAAAATCATTTAAAAACCCTAATATAAAAAGAATTAACATCAATAAAATACCAACAATATAGAAATAATAAACAAATTTTGCTCTAAATCGCTTTCCACGCAAGATTTCAATTAAAGTAATAAGAATTTGACCTCCATCAAGCATTGGAATTACAACAAAAAATAAATTCATACCAGCAATAAGTAAATTAAAAATAGCAATAGTATCAAGCCAATATAAAATACCAAAAGAAAAAGATCCAACAAGGATATTAACCACACCAATAGGTCCTGTAAAATTCTTAGCACCACTACTAAAATCAATGAATAACGCAACAATGGAATAGAGAATATTCCCCAAAATACCCAAAACTCTATTAAAAGAATTTCTAATAGCAATTCCCAAATTATCGGCTTTAACCACCCGATTTAAACCAGGCAATAAATAAACTCCTAAACTCTTATTAATATCTTGAAACACTAACTTCGAAGTTAAAATCTCCCCATCTCTTTCATACTTAATATTTACTAAATTAACATTAAGCCGAGCAATCAAATTTCCTAATTCCTCATTATTATTTACAACTATATCATTAATGCTTATTATCCTATCATTCGGCTTAAGACCAGCAACTTCGGCTGAAGAATTCGTCTGAACTTTGGCAATAACAAGATCTACCCAAGGACTAATTTCTTTTAAAAGCTTATCTAAATTTGTATGTTCCTTAAAACTAATACTCTTACCGTCTCTTAAAACTGTAAAAGTTATTCTGGAATCTTCTAATGGGACAACTCTCTTTAAATCAGAAAAATATCTTATATCACTATCATTAATATTTAAAATAACATCCCCATTTCTAAATTTACTCAAAGCACTATTACTAATAACGACTATCTTACTAGAATAATCAGGATAAACAATACCTAGCATTTCTATTACAATAAAAATGACTAATGCAAAAATTAAATTAAAAAGAGGTCCTGCAAAATATATTAATATTTTTTTAAAATTAGAAATACCAAAAATAGAATCCTTATCTGCTTCAAGCTGTCTATTTAATCTAAGCTCATTTTCTAAGTGTTCAGCCCCTTTAAGCTTACAATATCCCCCCAAAAAAATAGGAGAAAATCTATATTCTGTGTCTTTTATTTTAATTTTAAAAAGACTAGGTCCTATCCCTACAGAAAAAACTTCAACCTTAACTTTAAAAAGCTTGGCAAATAAAAAATGCCCCAACTCATGGATGAATATTATAAAAGAAAAAGATAAAACACTAAGAAAAATAGACATTTAAATACCCCTAGAAACTACGATAAATATAAATAAAATATAGGTCCTGTTAAAAGGTATGAATCAATAGAATCAAGAGCACCGCCTCTACCAGGGATAATGTTACCAGAATCTTTAACTCCTGCACTACGCTTAAGCCCAGATTCAAACAAATCACCAATGATAGTAAAAAATCCTATTAAAACACCAAAAATAATAGCTTCTCCATAAGTTAAATTTATAAACCCTAGACATACCACAACCATTGAAAAAATCACAGAAAATAATATACCACCTAAAAATCCCATTATCGTCTTATTAGGACTAACAATTGTAGGTCTATAACTATTTTTGCCAAAGAAATACCCAACAAGATAAGCAAAAGTATCATTACCACTAACCATAGAAAAAAGGACTAACAAAAGAATAGGTGCTCTTGGTAAAGTAGTAATAGCAACAACAAATGACATCAAAACACCCGGATATATAAGTATAAAAATTATTGAGGATGCCTGTGACAAAAAATTAACAATTTCATTCTCCTTAACGAAAACCAAATTAACAATCCAGTTACTAAAAACTAAAGTTATAACTAAGTAAAATACTATGTTTATACCCAAGTCAAAAATATTGCAATGTATATATGTCAAGACCGGAGGAAACATCCCTAAAAAGAAGGATAAAGTATTAGAAAGATAAGAAGACTTAATCTTAAGCAAATCATTAACTTCCTTTGCAGCAACTCCACTAAATATAAAAATTAAAATATTAATTAATAAATAATTCTTAAATTCTAAAAATATTAAAAACAAAATTAAAGGAACAAAAAATAAAAATGTCCCAAGCCGAGCAATAAATGTTAATTTATTAGACCCAAGATTAAATAAATTTTTATCTCCCAAAATTTCTCTTCCTATTCTTAAAACATCCTAAGTCACTCTCATAATGAGAAATAGAATATTCTGGCCATAAAGTACTTGAAAAAACAAGTTCACAATAAGCAATTCTCCACAAAAGAAAATTACTCACTCTCATATCCCCACCAGTACGGATTAAAAGATCAAGATCACAAAGTTCTGGATTATCCAAAAATTTGGAAAATGTAATCTCATTTAAAGCATCAAAAGACAAACCACTTTCCAGAATCTTCTTAGAAGCTCTAACTATCTCATTTCGACCGCCATAATTAATGGCTAAATTCAATACAAGACCATCAAAATTTCTCGTAAAACTGATAGCACCAATAACTGAATCTCTTACTTCCTTACTTAAATCCTCAATATCTCCTGATACTAGCAATTTTATATTGTTTACACTATAAAACTCAAATTCAGCACTCAAATAATCGGCAATCAAAAACATCAAATACTCTACTTCAGACTTTGTTCTATTCCAATTTTCTGTAGAAAAAACATATAAAGATAAATACTTTATGCCTAATTTAACAGAATGCTCAATTATCTCCTTAGCTCTTCTTAACCCTTCTTTATGTCCTTCACAAAATGACAGACCTTTTTTTAAAGCCCATCTTCTATTTCCATCCATGATGATTCCAACATGCATTGGAAGGGAATCACTATTCATAAACTTAAACTTCCATTATCTCTTTTGTTTTTAAATCAAAAACTTCATCTATTTTCTTGATGTAAACATTAGTATCTCTTTGAATATCATCTAAAATCCGCCGCAAATCATCCTCAGTAATCTGAGAATCTCTTTCTTGCTTTTTAGCCCTATTATTTAATTCCTGTCTCACATTTCTGGCTGCAACCTTATATTCTTCAGCAATCTTTTTGGCCTGCTTTACTATTTCCTTACGTCTCTCAACAGTCAATATAGGAACTTTAATCCTAAGAACTGACCCATCATTTGAAGGATTCATAGAAAGATCTGAATTAAGTATAGCCTGCTCTATCTTAGATAATAAACTTTTATCCCAAGGTTGGATTACAATAAGTCTTGCCTCAGGAATACTAACATTGGCAATTCTAGTTAAGGGAACTTTTTCCCCATAACAATCAACTAATACTTTATCAAAAAAAGCACCACTCATCCTGCTAGTTCTTAAAGATTTATATTCACTCTCAAGAGATAAAAGAACTTTACTCATCTTCTCATCTAATAAAGCCTTATATTCCTCCATTCAAGCCTCCTAAAAAATCAAAAGCAAAAAATTCTAACCAACACTTAAATATTTAAAATCTACTATGTCTATCTTAGTTAAAATTGATCTAGAAACCTCTTCAATCTTTTCTTTGACAGTAAGTTTATCATCTTTTACAAATCCTTGCTCTAAAAGAGTAATCTCACCTAAATGCTTCTTAAGCTTTCCAGATACTATGCCTTTGATTACATTTTCAGGCTTTCCGCTGGCTTGTATCTGTTTCACAAAAATTTCTTCTTGTTCTTTAATGTAATTAGGACAAATATCACTAACACTTAAATATAGTGGAGCAAAAGCTGCTATATGTAAAGCCAAATCCATTGCAAGACCATTTAAGTTTTTATCCCCTATTTTTAAAACATCGTCTACCTTCAATTTAACAAACACACCTATCTTAGACTGCTCTCCATGAAGATAGCTCTTTACAAGTTCATTAGATGCAATATTTGAAACATAAAGCTTACTTACATGAATATTTTCTTTGATAGTAGCAGCCAAATTTTTGATTTCAAGTTCTTGCTGCTCATCTAAAAAATTTTGACCACTCTCAACTAGCTGTCTTATCAAAGAATTCCCAAAAGTCACAAAATCATTATTCATAGCAACAAAATCTGTTTCACACGAAATAAGCAAAAGGCCAACTCTCTCCTTACTTACATAAGAAAAAACTCGTCCCTCTTTAGCATCTCTACCACTCCTTTTATCAGCGGCTGAAATACCCATCTCCCTAAGCTTCTTCTTAGCCAATTCAAAATCACCATCAACAGCATCTAATGCTTTCTTACAATCGCCAAATCCAGCTCCAGTTGCATCCCTAAGCTTTTTTACTTCCTGAGGACTAATACCCATATCACTCTCCTTATAATTCCTTTTTTTCATTCTTAACTTCTATCTCATTCATTAAATCTTCTTCATTCAAATTTTCAACTATTTGAATTCCAACCTCTTTATCACTCTCCAAGATAGCATCAGAGATTATTTTAGTAAATAAAGCAACAGAACGAATTGCATCGTCATTTCCAGGAATTGGACAATCAATTACATCTGGATTACAATTTGTATCAACAACTGCGATTATAGGAATACCAAGCTTCCTAGCCTCATTAATAACTATTTGCTCTCTTTTAGGATCAATAATAAAAATAACACCGGGAAGTTCTTCCATATCCTTAATTCCCGTTAAGTTCTTAGCTAATTTTAATTTCTCACGATTAAGTTGAGAAACTTCCTTCTTGCCAATCATATCGAAAGTTCCATCAACTTCCATTTTCTCTAATTTCTTTAATTTTTGAACTGACTTCTTAATAGTATTAAAGTTTGAGAGCATTCCACCAAGCCATCTATTATTAACATAAGGCATATCACTTCTCTTAGCTTCCTGTTCAATTATTTCACTTGCCTGCTTCTTAGTGCCAACAAATAAGACTTTCTTACCACTCTTTATAACACTTTGAACAAGTTCATAAGAATCTTTAATACCTTGCAAAGTTTTTTGCAAATCTAAAATATGTATCTCATTTCTTTCTGAAAAAATAAACCTTTTCATTCTTGGGTCAAGCCTTTTTACCTGATGTCCAAAATGAACTCCAGCCTCTAAAAGGCTCTTCATAGTAATAACTGCCAAAATGACCTCCTAAATCCTTCGCTTTTACTCACTACTTATATAGCGGAAATTACATCCTCTCTAATAAGAATATCATAAAATAAACCAATTGGTAAGCCTATTATATTTGAATAACTACCATTAATATACTCAATCAAAATTTCTGCAACACCATTCTTCAAACTTATACCTCCTGCTTTACCCTTCCAATGTCCAAGCGAAACATAATGATAAACGATATCTGAAGTCAATTCTTTAAATTTAATAAATGAAACCTCGCATGCTTTAACTATTTTCTCTTTCGTTGGAATAAACACACAAAAACTAGTCTCCATCTCAACAAGCTTATTACTATATCCCATTACCTTACTAAAAGCTTCTTTCTCATCTCTTATTTTACCAACATAAACTGAATCATTCTTTAAAAGAGTATCAACAGTAATTAAACACATATCCTTGCCATATTTCTCAATAGCGCTCATAAGTTTAAGAACAGCTATCTTTTCTGTAACACTAACTTCACCTGAATTTATTATTGAATCTTCATCTACATCAACACTAAGGGACAAAAAACTAATCTTTAAAGCCTCTAAAAACTCAGCTCTAGCAAGAGAATTTGACACAAGTGCAATCTCAAAATTCTCCTTATAAATCATTCTTACTCCTCTCAGAAAATCTTAACAAAGATATCAAAACTATCGAACCAATCATTGGAAATAGATAAAACAAAATATCTATTTGCCTATTATAATAATCGGAATAAAAAAAAGGTATAAACAATAAAAATAAAACACTTCCTAGAAAACTTATCAAATAAATTAGCAAAAACCTAAACCTCAATATACCCCCAAAAAAAACAAAAAAACTTACTACAAACGAAACAATAATATTAGTTAAAATTAAATGAAAAAAAAATGTTACCATATGCTGCCTTCAATTAATTCAATAACTCAAAACTATGTAAACTTCCTAAATTTACAATAACACTATACAAATCACTTTCAATAGCATTACCTACCGCCATTACAAAAATTACTAAATTATATTTAGGAGAAACATCTTTTGTAAAAAAACTACCTCTAATATGTCCAAGATCAAATGGCCTATTATCCTTATTTGCAACTTCAGATTTTTTCAAAGCTTCATAAAATTCTCTATACAAACCATCAACAACATAAGACCTATAAATAGTCTTAACACTTCTAAGAAGAGGTGCTGAAGAATCACTACCTTTCTTTATACTAATAAAAGCTGAACCAGGAATATTCTTCCTCAAGTTTTCAAAATTAAGTTCAAAATATAAAGGAAATTTTTGATCAATCCAATGCTTATCCAATTTCAAAGTAGGTTTTCCTGAAAAACGGTCTCTATCCAAATTGATTTTATAAAATCCTCTTTTGTTAAACTCATTAACATTATTAAAAACACTCTTTAAAGCATCAAAATCTCTCTGAACACTCCTCATAAAACTATCAAGATAGTAATTTGAACCTTCTGGATAAAATTTATAATATATATCAATACCCTTAACCTTAGAATTATTTTGCTTACTAAAATACCAAGAAGGTAATGAAAAAGCAAGAGTATCCCTCGAAGCTATATTATCAATTTTCAAAGGAGAATCAACTATGACAATATCATCAATACCACAACTAAAAATTAGTAAAAAAACACCTAAAAATATATCATAATAAAACTCCTATATCCTAAAACAACAAACAAAACAAACTATTTAAGCTCTAAAAGCTTATTCTTGGCAATATTAATATACAAATTATTTTCATAAGGAAAATTAACAATTTGCTCATATGCATCAATAGCCAATTTTTTATCTTTAGTTTCAAGCAATACTGCCTTACTAAGCAAGGCCCTAATTTTAATAAAATCTAACTGAGTTTGACTAATTATATTATTATATATCAACAAAGACTCTTCCAAGTGTCCCATTTTTTCATAAACCACAGCTTTATTAATATAGGCAAGTTCCTTTTCAATCCACTTTGAACTAATCACAATCTCTAAATCTTCAAGAGCTTCTTTGTACAACCCTCTACTTTGAAAATAAGTAGATCTTGCAAGATAAAACCGTGGAAGAAACTCACTCGCAACATCATCTATCTTATTTATATATTCCTCTATTTTAATCTCCAATGTGCGTCTCTCTTCGGTATTATTTGTCCTCAAATAAAGATTTAAATCCTTCTCAAGACTTTCTACTACTCCTCCCCCCACCTTAACATAATCTATATCCATAGAACCATAAAAAAAAACGATAATTCCCACAAAAACAATGACTATAAGAATACCCATAAAAAACTTATTCTTAAACATCAGCATTCCTCTTTAATAAATTCGCGAATGGCTTATAAGATTCTTCATCATCTTCTTTAAATAAATAAGAAGAAATTTCTTCACTCGATTTTTGCTCCTTATACGCCCTATAAGAAAGTAAAACTAACTTATTTTTAAAATCAATATTAGTAATTATAACTTTAAGCTTGTCTCCAACATTTAAATTTTCAAAAGTTTCTAAACTAGACTCTTTTGTAACTCCAAGTTGAATTTTACTAATAAATCCCATTATTTTACCATAAACCCTTACCTGAATTCCTTTAGATTTCTTCTCTACAATTTCAACTTCAAGAGTATCACCCTTCTTATAACTCTTAGAAAAATCATCCCAAGGATTTTCTTCTAACTGTTTAATTCCCAACCTAATGTTTTGCTTCTTTGCATCAAATTCAATTACCTTACCACTAATTAAACTTCCCAATTTAAAGTATTCCTCAGGATTAATTTCGTCCAACCAAGAAATATCAAATTTACTAATATATGCATCTATGCCCTCTTCAATACTTACAAAAGCACCAGTTTTTGTAATATTTTTAACAACACCCTGAACAACCTTGCCAACAGCACACCTCTCAGCTAAACTATGCCATGGATTTTCATTAATTTGCTTAATACCTAAAGATATTCTTTGATTGTCTTTATCTATATCCAAAATCTTAACTTCTACGATTTGTCCGACCTTAACTAATTCTTGAGGGCTTTTTATTACCCTTACCCAAGAAAAATTGCTTATATGCAAAAATCCTGATATCTCACTATCAAGTTCAACCACAACACCAAAAGGTAATATCTTGGCAACCTTGCCCTTAACAATACTCTCAAGCTTATACCTAGATTCAACAGAATCCCAAGGATTTGTCTTTAAAGCTTTAAGAGACAACTCCATCTTTCCTGTATTAACACTTAACTTAATAATTTTCAACCTTAACTTATCACCAACATGAATAAAATCCTCAACATTATCAACACGATTAAATGCAATATTCCTTTTATGCAATATTCCCAAAACAAGATTTTTAACCTTTATAATAGCACCATAACTTGTAATTCTTTCAACAATACCATCAACTATATCTCCCTCACTATAAGAACTAACAATTTCTCTCTTCTTCAAAAGCTCCCGCTCTCGCTCTAAAGTTCGTCTATCAAGAATAAGCCTAAGGTTATTATCTGTTTTATCTGATTGGACAACATAAAACTCAACGATTGACCCTCTTTTTAATTTTTCATCTTTAGACATAGAACTCAAATAAGATGGCATAAATCCAGTAATATTTTCATTAACTTGAACTTTATAACCACTTGAAAGTTCAACTAAAATCTTGCCTTTAAGCACCTTTTTATTTGCAATATACTCATCAATCTTATCTTGTAAATTGATAGAATCAAGCTTTGAAACACTAAGACCTAATCCTAACTCTCCTCCTACTTTTGTAACTATTGCATCAATCTCATCCCCAATCTTTGGAATAGTTTCAAATTCATCGATCTTAATAAAACCTTCAGACTTATAACCAATATCTACAAGCACATAATCTTTCATAACGTTTATAACAACACCAGAAACACTACTACCCAGTTCTACTTTTTCAAGAACCTTTAAATAACTTTCTTGTAAATCTTCTTGATTTTCCATCCTCACCTCTCTATCACTTTTTTTTCAAATTAAACGTCTTCATGATAACATCACATACATCATCCAAGCACTTATAGCTTGAATCAATATAAAAAACTTCTTTATCTAATTTCAATTTACCGTACTCTCTATTTTGATCAATTTCATCTCGTCTCTCTAATGCCTGCTCTAACTTATTTAAGGTTGAAGCATTATCCCTCTGATCATACCGTCTTAAAGCTCTCACTTTAACAGAAGCATCTAGATATATTCTAATACTAGCTTCTGGAAATACCACAGTAGTAATATCTCTACCTTCTATTATATAATCATCATCCTTGAATTTAACTATTTCTCTTAATTTTTTATTCACAATATTCCTAACACCTATATAAGAAGAATAAAAAGAAACCTGAAGATCTATTTTTTCATTTAAAATATGACTCGTAACATTTATACCATTAAGCAAAAAATCAACACCATTAAATTCAATATCATTTTTTGATATAAGCTCCAAAATTTTATTTTCACTAAGTAAATCATATTCGTTTAAAGTAAACCTTTGAGCAATTAAAGTTATTATTCTATACAAATAACCGGAACTAATAAACTTAAAACCCAAACGCATTCCTAACGCTTTCGCAACCGAACTTTTCCCCGAAGCTGAAGGACCATCAATTGCTATTATCATTAACACTTCCCCGAAATCTGTGCCTTAAGCCTATTAATTTTAGCTAAAGATACAATTCTAATTTGTCCCTCTTTTAAACTGTCCAATTTAATATTACCTATTCTGATTCTGTGAATTCTCTTTAAAAAAATATTATTACTTAAAAAAACTTTCCGGATTTCCCTATTTTTACCTTCCGTTAAGATCAACTTAACAGAACTATCACTAAGCATCACATAAGATTTTAACTTAAAAACTTCTCTTCCTATTTTTATTCCATGCTTAAAATTAATAAGCAAATCCTCAGTAATAGTCTTTTTTGCGTCAACAATATACTCCTTTTCAACCTCACTTTTTGGATGAATAATACTATTTGCAAACTGACCATCATTAGTAAAAAGCAAAAGACCAGAACTTTTAAAATCAAGCCTACCAATCGAAAATAAACGTTCTTTAAACAAAGGCTGAACTAAAGAGACCGCCAATTTTCTCCCTTCTGGATCAAAATTGGAACACAAATAATTTTTAGGCTTATGAAGAGCAATATAAACCTTACTTTTAACTTTAAAATCCCTAAAAACAAATACTTGCCTTTTATACTCTACTCTATCGCATAAGAAAACCTTATCCCCAAGCTTTGCAAAATTACCATTTATTTTGACAAGATTTTTTCTTATAAGATCTTCACAAAATCTCCTAGAACCTACACCTCTATCTGCTAAAAAAACATGAACTCTAATCCCTCTGCTGTTTATATTCGTCAATACTCTTTCCTTTTCTTAAAACCAACTCATCATTTACATAAACTAAATCTATAATATTTGACATTTGATATTCAAGGACCACCAAAAAGTAACAGAATCTCTCAAAAAAGTAAAACTCATCATTGCAATTCAATAAAAATTCAAAAATAAAATTATCTTCCTTTGTCAAAAGCGCAATAATCCTTGCTTTTTTATCCAAAATTTTAGCATCATATGTACCTAAAACATTGGACCTAAATTTATTACTACATAGCATATTATCATGCTTTTTAACTACCCTTTTCGCTCTGGTTTTACTCCTAGTCTTATTAATATCAACCTTATAACTCTGAACATTACCCACATTTTCCAAAAAAACACCATTTTCTCTACAAAAAGAAGATTTCAGTACATTTATATGTAAATTCTGAGTTGTAGCTTTGGACTCTGCACATTTTTCACTGAAATTTATTAATTTCTTAACTATCTCCCTTTCAATCAACTTTTTATCTTTTAATTTTATTGGATAAAGAATTTGCGTCTTTAAATAAAGCAGACTGGTTGAAAAAGAATAAAATTTAATTAATTCTTTAACATCCATCTCAATACTCTCAGAAAATACCAAAAAATCTTCTATTATTTTACTTAAATTAAAAGTCTTTAAAATCTCTCTTCTATTTCTCACATAATCAAAAAAAAATTTCATTCCTCCTTTAAAATCATTACAAACAATCAAATAATCATCTAAACTTACCATTTATTCTTTATCCTGCTTAGCATTCGTACCAACTTTAAGAGAATCTGGATTAAATCCTTCAAAAATTATCTTTCTAAGTTGACGCTCAAGATCATAAGTAAGCTCTTTTTCTCTAACAAGATAATTAATAGCATTCTCTCTACCTTGACCTAACTTATCATTTCCTATAGAATACCAAGAACCTGTCTTCTGTACCAAATTATACTTAATAGCAGCATCCAATATACTAGCTTCACGTGAAATACCTTTACCGAAATAAATCACAAGCTCTACTTTACGAAAAGGAGGCGCTACTTTATTTTTTACAACCTTAACTCTTATCTTATTACCAACAATGTCATCCGAAGAAGTACCCGTTACCTGATCAATTTTCCTAACTTCAAGACGAAGTGAAGAATAAAACTTCAAAGCATTTCCTCCGGTAGTAGTCTCAGGATTACCAAACATTACACCTATTTTCATTCTTATTTGATTAATAAACATGATACAAGTATTAGATTTTGAAAGTATGCCAGTAATCTTCCTCAAAGCTTTACTCATTAACCTTGCTTGAAGCCCAATCTGCGAATCACCCATCTCGCCATCAATCTCTGCTTGTGGCGTCAAAGCCGCAACAGAATCAATAATAATTAAATCAATTCCACCACTTCTAATTAAATATTCAGCAATCTCAAGAGCTTGTTCCCCTGTATCAGGTTGACTAAGCCAAAGCTCATCAACATTAACACCTAGAGCTCTTGCATAAACAGGATCAAGAGCGTGTTCAGCATCAATAAAAGCTGCTATTCCACCATTTTTCTGAACTTCAGCAATCGCTTGAAGAGTTAAAGTAGTTTTACCAGAAGACTCAGGACCAAAAATTTCTATTATTCTTCCCTTCGGATATCCCCCAATACCAATTGCCTCATCAAGCAAAATAGAACCACTCGATATACTCTCTATACCCTTACCTACAGGAGACTCTCCCATTTTAATAAGACTTCCTTTACCAAAATCCTTTTCTATCTGAACCCTAGCAAGTTCAACGGCCTTCTCTCTACTTAATCTATCATCTAAAGAAATCTCTACTTTATCTTTTAATTTTGACATTTCACTCTTTCTCATTAATCTTGGCAGATTCTATCTTTTTAACATAATATTGAAAATGAGTATCATTGATCACAAAATCAAGCTCATCACCTTCTTTTGCATCCAATAAATTCTCTCCAAAAGGAGATTTATAAGATATAATACCTTCATCAGGGTTTGATTCCCAAGGTCCAAATATCAAATAAGATTCTTCACTATCTGTAATCTTATTAATCATAGTAACTTTTGTTCCAAACCCAACAACAGAACTTTGAAGTTCTTTAGTATCAACAACTTTTGCAATATCTATCTCCAACATAAGAGCATTTAACCTCTTTGTTAAGAATTGCTGTCGTTCCTTTGCAGAATGATATTCTGCATTTTCTTTTAAATCACCAAGCTCACGGGCTTTACCAATTTCTTTAGAATTCTCTGGTATTTCTACATCTTTTAAGTACTGCAACTCTTTTTGCTTTTTACTAAGAGAACTTAAAATAGTTAAAAATCCTATTTCAACTTTATCCCCCGAGAATTGCATCTTTTCATCTTCAAATTCAATATTACTAAACACAGTTCTTATTGAAGTTTTAATGTGCAAAAGATCCTTTGGAGGAAAATCTCTTATATAAAAACAAGTCATATATATCCTTTTAGCAAGCTCTTCATCCATGACCTTACTTAAAACGATACTAAGATATTCATCCTTTATTAGAAGATTAATCACCATTTTATAAATTCTTTTATTAGCAACAGAATTATTTTTATTATTAATCTTAATAACACTATCTGTTAAAATCTTAATCACATTTACCAACAACTCTGAATCAGAATAATCTAAACTAAGTGAATAAGAAGTATAATGCTTTAAAATCCAAATATAAGCATCCCTATAGACTTTATAATTCTTTATAATATAATTAAAAAGTTGTTCAGTTTCTTTTATATCTTCTTTATAAAGAGAATCGATCAACTTCTTGTTAACATAACAAGGAAAAAGCTGCTTATAATAAGCAACCCAATCAACCAACTCTTCCTTAATTAAGGATACCAACTCTTTTTTAATCTCTGCATTCAAGATTGAAGCAAAAAGATCAACTATATTCTTGGAATATTCCTTAAAGAGAACCTCCAAATTAATATCTTTTTCAAGATTAATCTTAAAAGCAACTCCAATCTCAGAGTTTTTTAAAGCTTTAAGTATCACATAAGAACTGATAACATAATGATCGATCTTTGTAAAATTATTAACATAAATCAAAAAATAATTAAGCATTTCTTCTTCAACATGTAAATCCCTCTCAACACCACTAGTGGTACAATAGTGCATAAAAATTTCATATCTTTTATAAAAGTCCTTTTCTACTTTAAATTTATCATAAATTTTTTCATTAAAGTTGGAAGCTCTTTCATTATATATATAATAATCAACTTTTTCAGATGCCATAACAAAATGGGGATTATCTTTTAGAATTTGCTTAGCTTTTATACTCCAAGAATTCCATGTACTCTGAGACATTAAACTTGGGACAAGTTCTCTTTTTATTCCTTTAAGATCAATTGACTTATAGCTCTTAATAATTATCTTTAAGGCCCATTCAACATCTCTCTTCAGATTTTCTACAAGCTCCTCTTTTGGCTTAATTGCTTTTAAAACTCGAATATCATCCTTTTCAAGAGGAGTTAAAGCAGACATAGCCATATCAAAACTAATAAAATGCCCCCGCTTAGAAACAAAATCAACCACAATACCTTGTTCATTTACATCTTTCACTATTCCTACAAACCAGGTTTGATGATATACAAAATTACCTTTAGCAAAAAATAAATATTTCTCAAAGTCAGAATAAACATCAAAAAAATTTTTGTCAAGATTCTCAATGTCAGATTTTTCAAGATACTCCTCAATATTTTTAACATCCTTATATTTTTCCCTCAAGAAAAGAACTAAATTTTCTCTTGCTTTCTGGTTTTTATTATCAAGCTTTAAAATGCCCTTCAAAATTTCTATTGTTTCATCGATATTTCCGCTCAAAGAATAATGTTCATATAAATCCTCATAAAGAACAACAACCTTTTTAAAGCCAAGTTCTTTCTCAACTTTCTGCAGTATAAGAAGAAAAGAATCAAAATCATCAGAGACATACTTGATCAACTTAGACCATATCTCTCTAATACCTGACATTTGTTTTTTATCAATAAAACGGTAAATAGCTTTTCTAAAAAAATATATTGATTTCTGTAAATCAATATTCTCATAATGCGTAGCAAGTTGCCTTACAAATACAGTATCATCAACATCAGCTTCAACAATGCGCATCCAAATAGCTGGAAGCTTATCATTCTCATTATTCTGCGCATATATCTTTGCAAGCGTATAAAGTGCATGCTTATTTTCAGAAGTTAAAAGCATCTTGTTACATATATGCTCAACAAGAGACCACTTCAAGTTCTGAGAAAATAAGTCTACAACTGTAAGTAAACTCATATCATTAAGCGGCCGCCTACTATATATAAGCATGCCTGAAATATAAAGACCAGCAATACTCTTCTTTATGTCTTTTAAATGCTTACCACAAATATCCAAAGCCTCTTCTGTTAAATTTTCAGAAATTATACTACCTATTAACTCATCCAATTCCTTTATCTTAGCAAGAGAATAATTATTAACAACTATCCTTGTCCATTTATCCTCTTGCAAGATATTATCTAATCTTTCCATAGTAATATTAGACATTCAACTCTCCTAATATCAATTTTATTAAAATCAATCTAATTAACATATTGCTGATATATTCCTATATCTATTTCTTTAATATAAGATAAAATTTCATCAATTCGAACACGATCTTCTTTTATCCTTACATAATGATCAATAAGCCAAAAATACTTATTAATAAGTCTTGGAAGCAATATGCTCTCATTGATTGACCTATAAGATTTCTCCTTAAGCTCATTACGCAAACTATAAACAGATTGCTTTAAATGACCAAGCTCAATAGGCCTTAATTCTCTTTTTATATTAAAAACACCATTGAGTGCCCCATAAACAGGTATCCACTCTTTAACAAGAGTATCGGAAATATTCCTGTCACTCTTAATAGCTTCTATCAACTTAAGTATCATCTCAGATTCAAGAGCATCTATATCTATCCTTTGGGGATTAATAAAAAAAGCCTCTCTAAATAATACCTTAGCCTCCTTAATCTCATCAATAAGGGCATAAGAATCGGCAAGCTCAGCAACTACATCTGCATTGTCTTTTGCATCTCCTAATATCCGCAAAAAAACAGCTATAGCTCTATCATAATTCCCCACTCCCTTGTAAGACTTAGCAATTTTTACTAAAATATCTAAATTTTCTGGTTGTAATTTATATATATTTTTATATATATCTAAACATAACTGAAATACAAAATACTTAATCGAATTACGACCTTGTATAAAATCAAAATTCATCTTTTTTAAATATCTTCTAGCAAAATTATTCCATTCTCTTACTAAAAATTCAGCTTTCTCATAATCTTTATCTATCCGATCAAGACTCTCAATTTGACCATTCCAATATACAGAGCTTTTTAGAGCCGTCAAAATCTCAATATTATCAAAATCAAGAGAATGTGCTTCTTCTGATTTCATTAAAGCTACCTTAAAATCACCCTTCCTGAAGCTTAAATAAATGTCCTTGATTAATTCCGCGATTTTTTCTGATGACACATTCCCACCACTTTTAAAAATATGTATAAATCCCAAACGAGCTTATATAATTATAACATTAATAAATTTTTAGTCAAACCAACCTTTTTAAAACAAAAAATAATATTCTATTTCTTATTTTTTTAAGATAATATTTATATATAAAACAATAATCATGAGGGTAACTTCAAATTTATGGAAATAGAACCTAATAAGCTTATAAATAAATCTATTCGCTATTATAACTCTCACAGATACTCAGATGTAGTAAAACTTCTAGAAAAGGAAATTTTTTTTTATAAGAATTACTATTTCTATCATTATATTCTAGGAATGTCTTATCTTCGAATGGGAAACCTAGGAAATGCTCAGACATATCTAAAAAAAGCTTATACTCTAAATCCAACAGAACCAGATGTCAAACAATCAATCGCAATATTATTTGCAGCTCAAAACAAAGAAGATAAGGCCATACAGATATGGCTTAAAATGATAGAAGAAAATCAAGAAATAAAACGATCAGAACTTTCCCTAGAAACCATTCGAAAAAATCCTATCCAAGGAGCTCTATTCTTAAATAGAAACAAAATATATGATAAGATATTCCCAGAAATTAAAGTCAAAACAGGAAAAAATTTATCTAAACTAATAAAAATATTATTAACATTAGCAATTCTTTCATTCTTATTGATATCAACATTTTTACTTATACATTCCAAAGAAACAATTAAGGTAACATCAAACAACTCTCAAGCAAAAGAAAAAAAAGCTATTAACAACATAGCAGCATACATTGACGATATTAAAATAAATAACAAAGAAAAGATTGAAAACCATGAGGGACAATTCGTATTTATACTCACTGGAACTGAAATCAAAAATTCATTTCAAAAAATAAAAACCTACCTGAAAAAAGGCAAAGACAATTTTGCAAGGATTGAAATAAATAAGATATTAAATTCAAATGCATCAGAATCAATTAAACTTAAAGCTAAAAATCTTGCAAGTTTCATCTCAAGGCCAGACTTTCTCACATTCAACGATCATATAATCTTAAAAGAAATTAAAAAAAATCCACTAATATATTCAAATGTATATGTCAAATGGGAAGGCATTGTAAATAACATCGAAAAGAAAAATAACATAGCCTGCTTTGACTTTTATGTAGGATATAACAAAAATTCTCTTGAAGGCATAATAACAACAAAAACGACTTTTGACATTGATATTAACTTTAAAGATTGCGTTGAAATATTAGGACAAATAGAATATGACTATGACAAAAATATACTAACTCTAAATGCAATCACAATCCGAAAAATAGAAAAACAAAAGAACTAACATTCGCTAAGAAAGCAAATCTACTGACAATCAAGCTTCAAGTTAAAAAGGTGTATATAAAAATTTGTCATTACCCTTAATAAATTTGATAGCCTCATCAAAAGATAATAACAATTCCTCCTTTTTAGTCAGGTCCCTTACCTTCAATTTGTCCTCTCTATATTCCTCCTGACCTACAAAAATCAAAAATCTTATAGATTTATCAAGAGCATATTCTATTTGAGTTTTAATATTTTTACCATCTTTACTCTTAGGATATACCTCACAAGCAATGTTACTTACCTTGGAATAATCATGTCTCCTAAATTTATCTGCAAGCTTATAATAATAATCTTGTAAATTATCATCTATATTGACAATTAATACTCTAGAACTAGCTTTAACCACAAACAATTTAACATAATTAAATTTTTCAATTTCAATTATATCCCGAATCCTATCAATACCAAAAGATCCCCCTACTCCTGAAACTTTCTGCAAAGAGCTAGAAAATAAGGATAATAAATTATCATATCTCCCACCACTACAAATACTCCCCATATTAATGCCCATCATCTCAGCCTCAAATACAAGTCCGGTATAATAATCAAGTCCACGAACTACCTTAAGATTAAAATTAAAAGCATCTTGAATCCCTAATGTACCCAGATGTACAAAAATATCTCCAATTCTCTTAATAGCATCATTATGTCCCAAGATACCTTTTAAGGCCTCCAATTTATCCCAAAAAGTTCCTTCTAAATTGATAAATGCCAATATTAACTCAACATGTTCTTCGCTTAATTGTGAAAGCAAATTTTCTCTTACACTTTCAATGCCTATTTTATCTAATTTATCTATATTTCTCAAAATAAAAATGGCTTTATCCTTTAATCCCAACTGATCAATATAAGCATTCAATATACCAATATGAGAAAAATGAATAACAAACTTTCTATTAATACCTTCTATAAAATTTAAAAAAATCTCTTCAAGTCCACGATATACAATAGACAAAATCTCAGCATCACTACGAAAAGTATCCTCACCTACTATATCAAAATCAAATTGCATAAACTCTCTATACCTACCCCTCTGAGTATTCTCTCCCCTAAATACTTTTCCTAGCTGAGATCTTCTAAAAGGAAATTTAAGCTTAGACCTATTAGTAGCCATAAATCTTGCAAAAGGAACCGTTAAATCAAAACGCATAGAAATATCTCTATCTCCATTATCATTAAACCGATAAATCTGTTTCTCTACATCGTCCCCACCTTTTCTGAAAAGAAATTCAGAATACTCAAGGATAGGAGTATCTATCAAATCAAAATTATACGAAAAAAGAACACTATATATCTGTTTTATAACATGGGTACGAATTAACGCTTCTTTTGGTAAATAATCCCTAAAACCTTTTAAAGTTTTAATATCCACTATATTCAAACCTCTATTAATTTCAAATTTAATCTTTTCATAATATAATATTATAAATATGAGAAAAAATTAATAATCAAATACTAATATTAAAATCCTTAACTATCAAATTTCTAATATAATGTAAGGAGTATATAAAATACTTAATGCATAAAAAGTCTAATAGTAAACTAAGATTAAATTTCATTTTTACAATTTTCTTATTAATAACGCTATTGACAATCTATAAATATTTCATGCTCATGTCTTCAAAAGACATACAATATTTCTCTCAAAATATAAATCACATTTCAAAAAGAGGCAACATTTATGACAGAAATGGTAAAATAATAGCCTTTTCTTCAAAATCACATTCAGTAGGCACAAACCCAAATAAAATAAAAAATATTGTAAATACATCAGAAACCCTTGGTGCAATACTGAAAATTGAACCTCAAATACTTAAAAAAAAACTGTCCTCTAAAAAAGGATTCATATATATAAAAAGAAAAATAACAAGAGAAGAATCTGAATTAATTAAAAGAATTCAATCAGAAGGAAGATTAAAAGACATCATACTTTATCCGGACTACACAAGAATTTATCCATTTAAAGAATTGACAAGCAATATTACAGGATTTGTCGGAACAGATAACATCGGACTTACAGGAATTGAGCTTTCTCTAAATACCTTACTAAATGAAGATCTTACAAAACAAAAATCTATAAATGAAAAACTAAGCACAAACAACATATATCTGACCATAGACATAGATCTTCAAAAAAGTATAAACCAAATAGCAAAAAAATACTTCAAAGAAAACAATCCTGAAAACATGATCACCATAGTAATGGATGCTAAGAATGGAGAAATTTTATCAATGCTTCAATTTCCACAATATGATGCTAATTACTACTCAAAATATCCTAAAGAAATATGGAACAATTTTGCCACTTCATTAACCTATGAACCTGGTAGTATTAATAAAATTTTTACAGTAGCCATCCTATTAGATAGTGGATTATTAAAATTAAATGAAAAATTTTTAGATAACGGCATATACCAAAAAAAATTTAAATCTGGAGAAATAGTTACAATCAAAACTTTAAATCCCCCTTATGACTACATTGATTCTAGTGGGATCCTAATCTATTCATCAAACGTAGGAATAGCTTACATTACAGATAAGGTAAGTAATGAATATTTCTATAACAAATTAATAGACTTTGGTTTTGGAGAAAGGGTCGGATTTCCTTTCCCCGGAGAAACAAAAGGCCTCTTAACACATTATTCAAAATGGTCAGGAAGAAGTAAAGCCACAATAGGATTTGGACAAGAAATAGGTGTATCTGCAATTCAAATACTACAAGCTGCTAGCGTATTAAGTAATAACGGAATTATGTTAAAACCCAAAATCATAAAAAGAATAAGCGATGAAATGGAAAATACAATCCAAGAACTCCCAAATGAAGAAATTAAAAGAGTAATATCTAATCGCACAGCAAAAGAAGTTTTAAAAATAATGAAAGAAGTCGTAAATAAAGGAGGAATACCAAAACTTAAAATGAAACACCTAAACATCTCAGCGAAAAGTGGAACTTCTCAAGTAATTGATAAAAACACAGGCAAATACTCAGACAAAGATTACACTTCCTCAATACTAGTAATATATCCTACAGAAAATCCACAATACATTATATATATAGTATACAGATATCCTAAAAAGATAATATATGGAACAAGAATTGCTGCACCCATGGCAAGAGAAATAATAGAACTAATTGAACATCGAAAAAATAAAAATAAGTATAATGAAATTAAAATTTCTTCAAAAATTAGAATACCAAAACCCACAATAAAACGTGAATCAATGGAATCCCTACCAAATCTTATAGGACTTTCCAAAAGGGATTTAATGAAAATTCTAAAAAACTATAAAAAGAAAAAAATAAAGATAAAAGGAAATGGCTTTGTCTATAAACAATCTAAACAACCTAACACAAAATTAAAAGATATAGATGAACTTGAAATATTCTTAAAATAATTTATGAAAATAAATTATTTATCTCATCTTTATAAAAATTTAAAATATAATTACGCTTAACATCCATCTTAACAGACATCTCCTTACCTACTTCAAATGGCTTTTCCAAAAGAACAAATTTTAATATTTGCTCAAAAGGCTTAAACCCATTAGCCCTACTAATAAGCTTCTTTATCTCATCACTAATGACTTTAATAACAATATCATTCATAATAATTTGTCGCTTATTTTGAACATCAAGAACTTGCTGACCTATACTTTCTAAATACTTATTTATCTCCTCAAAATTAGGAAGAATTAATGCACCTAAAAACTTCTGATCCTGACCCACAACAACAGCTTTCTCAATCAATAAAGATTCTTCAAGTCTAATTTCAATCGGAGCAGGTTCAATATTTTCCCCATTATTCAAAACAATAGTATCTTTTTCTCTTCCTATAATCTCAACAACATTATCTTTTGACAACTTAACAATATCACCCGTATTCAAAAACCCATCAGATCCAATAACCTGTCTGGTAGCATCTTCGTCTTGATAATATCCAATCATAATTTGAGGACCCTTAATAAATAGGACTCCTTTACCTGGTTTTTTAAGTTCATTACCATCCTCATCCCTAATCTCAGCAACAGTTCCAGGCAATATTCTACCACAAGTGCCAATCATTACCTTTTTATGCTCATTAGAAGCAACACCAGGGGATGCTTCTGTTAATCCATAAGCATTAGCAAGCTCAATTCCAATTGAGTTAAAAAATCTAACAACAGACGAAGATATGCTACCCCCACCAGTTATTCCAACAACAAAATTATTGCCTAAAACCTTCCTTATCTTATTAAAGATGATTAAATCTCCCAAAATTGTAACAGGAAATAAAATTATTAAGCCCAAAATACTTAAGATTTTTTTTATAGGAATTAACAAAGTAAATCCGTTATCAGGGTACAATCCTAAAGTTATCCTATAGCAAATATCATTCAAACATGCCGCCTTAACAAAACTCTTAAATGACAGCCTTGCCAAGAACGATTTCTTGGCAACCGCTTTAAAAATATTTTGCTTTATTGCAATCCAAAGCCTAGGAACAGCTGCAATATAATGAGGATTAATATTCTTAATATCATCAAGCATGTTTCTTGGAACAATACTTGAAAATAAACAAGTCATGCCTTTAAGAAAAATGTGATAAGAAAATGATCTCTGAAATGAATGCCAAATTGGCAAAATACACATAAATACTTGTCCTTCACTAACACTAACCATCCGACTAAAACTAGATACTTGATAAAGAAAGTTAGCATGAGAAAGCATTACTCCTTTAGGGTTACCTGTAGTTCCAGAAGTATATATTATTGTAGCCATGTCATTAGGATTAACATTATTTAAAGTTTCAATAATTTCTTCATCTCGTCTTGACTCATCCCCAATTGCAACACACTCTTTATAAGTATAAATTTTAAAATCGTTAAACCGCAGCTTTTCTCTTTCATCTAAATCATCAATAATGATAAAAATAGGGTTAACTTTAAAGTTAACACGAATAACCAAATCAAGAAGACTCAAATTTTCCACTATTACTATACTAGGACGAATATTATTGATAATTACTTCGGCTTCAAAAAGAGTAACATCAGCTCCCTTTGGAACATCTACAGCACCTAAAGCTAAAATCGAAAAATCTATAACACTCCATTCAATTCTATTCTCAGAGCAAATAAATACTTTATCCTGATATCCCAAACCTATCTTTTTTAAGAAAGATGCAAATTTCAAAACATCATTTTTCAAATCCTCATAAGTAACTCTAACATAATCCTTATTGCTTCTATATATCTGTGCAACTTCATTACCACACTTACTAGCAATTCCAAAAAAGGTTTTTACTATTGACATATGATCTCACTATACACTAATAATAACGAATACTACAAATAAATTATAACTCAAATTACCATTAAATATAAGCTTTATAAAGTAAATACATATCATCAAAAACAAACAAATATCTAACTGCCCATAACAAAAAACTGAATTCCCTCAGTAGGACACTCTTGCCTCAAAATCTCAACAGCATTTTTCAATCTTTCTATAACATCCAACTTATCAGTATAGATCACAAGAATAAAATTCTCTTCAGGCCAAATTCCATTACCTTGCTTCTCACCCGTTCTACCTTTTCCATGGACATTATATATCTTAGAATAATATATACATTCTCCCAAATCTTTCTCTATCTTATTCATATATTCATGAAGATCAAGCTCTAAAGATAAATTAGAAATTATTTCCGCTCTATACATACATTCCCCTTATCAATCTCAATCCTCGTCAATAAAAGCATTTTCCGAATTACCATTAACCTTATCCTTTTCCTTAGTACTATCTTTATTATCTGAATCCTTACTTTCACTTGAAAGATCCTCACCTACTCTCTTAAGATCAATCTTATCAACAGAACTCCATAAACGAAACAAGATAAAATCTTTTAAAGAAAGCCCAGAAAAAACTTCAAAAATCATAGGAATAAGAAGCAAAGTCAAAAATGTACTAGCAACCATCCCACCAATAAAGGTAAAAGCAATTGGCTTTACAAGATTAGTATCACTTGAACCTGAAAACACAAGAGGCAAGAGTCCAATTATTGACGTTAAAGCAGACATTAAGATTGGCCTAAATCTAGAACGTCCTGCCTCAAGTACGGCCTCTCTAAGATTAAAGCCTCTATTAAGCAACAAATGAATATAATCTACCAACACAATACCTGTATTAACAACAACTCCAACAAGCATAAGCATACCAACAGCAGTAAAAACAGAAACATTTTCTCCTGATATAAAATAACTCAATACAACACCTATCAAAGTCAATGGCAAGGTAAAAAGAATAATGAATGGTTTTAAAAGAGATTCAAATTGTGCTGCCATTACTCCAAACACAAGCAAGATAGCCATAAAAATTATCACTCCAAATTGCTTCATACTACTTGCAAATTCATCATATTCTCCCCCAAACTTAACCAATATACCATCTTTCTGAGGAACTCTATTAGATACAAAATCCATTACCTTTGCCGTAACCAAAGCCAAATTCTCACCTGGAGCAATACCTGCTGTAAGTTTAACTACCAAGGCTTGATCCTCTCTAGGAATCTTGCTAATTCCTCTTGTTTTTTTCAATCTAACTACTGAAGAGAGAGGAATTTTAACACCAACTTCATTTGTAATAAAGATTTTATCTAAATCTTTCAAACTAGCAACATTGTCTCTATTAAGCCTAAGTAAAATATCATAACTCACACCATCTTCAATATACTTTCCTGCTAAAATCCCATTAATACTAGCCCCAATCTCTCTTGAGAGAGTTTCTATATTAATTTTATAAGCATAAACTTTTTCCCTATCTACTTCTATATCAATTTGTAGCTGTTCCTGTATATCAAGTGTAGGATTAACAAGATTGGGAAACTCTCTTTTTAAAAGATTAACTAATAATTCTCCATATTCTCTTGCATACTCAAAATCCAAAGCAGTAATTTTAATCTCAATAGGAGGACCACCAAAAGAACTTCTTTCTAAAGAGGCACTAGGATTTAAATTAGGATAAAGACTTTCAACTCTCTTATAAACTCTATATTGAATATCTTCTTCACTTTCAACAAATTTCTCATCAATTTCTTCTTTTAAAGGTAATATAACACTAAACACAAAACCACTTGAATCTATTTCAGCAATGATACTCTTATAAACTTTAATCTCACTTTTCAAAATTTCTAAAACTTTATCTGAATAAGATTTTGAAATTTCTAAGCTCGTTTTATGGGGAAAATTAAAATTAAAATGAATTAAAGAAGAACTATCATTGGGCATAAAAGATACATTTAAAAAAGGAAATAAAACTAAACTTAAAATAAAACTAAAGAGAATAATAAGAGAAAAAGCCATTTTTCGAATTAAAATATAGTTCAACAGCTTAACATAATACATCTCTCCAATAGAATAAATTCTATAACAAAAGTCATCAATACGCTTAATCAACTTATTTTTGATAGGTCTTTGAAAGGTAGTATAAAGTCTAACATAATAACTTGAAAGCACAGGAACTAAAAATACTGCAATAACTAAAGAAGCCGTCAAAGATATGACAATAGTAAAAGCAAAATCTCTAACAAAATCACCAATAATACCCAACTCAGCCCTAAAAATAAGCATGGGAGCAAATACACAAATCGATGTTAGAGTCGCAGCTATAATTGGCAGCATCATTTCCTGTGTGCCAAGAATAGCAGATGAAACAAGCTTTGCTCCCTTCTGCCTATATCTATATATATTTTCTATTACAACAATAGAACAATCCACAAGCATACCAACACTCAAAGCAAGACCTGAAAGACTCATAACATTCAGTGAAATACCTGCAAAATACATTAAACAAAAAGTAAGAACAATAGCTATTGGTATTGCAATACCAATAATAACCGTCGCTCTAAAACTTCTTAAAAAGAAGAATATAATACATAATGCAAGAATTGCTCCAGAATAAGCTGAATCAGAAACAGAAGAAATAGCCTTTTTAATATGATTAGCATTATCATAAAAAACATCTAAAGATATATCCCTTGGAAGCATAAGCTTAATTTTCTCAATCTCTGAATTTACTGCATCGGAAACAGCAACAGAATTTGCATCACTTTGTTTTTGTATAGATATCACAATAGAAGGCTTACCATTATAATATGCATAACCCTGTAAATCTTTAGCTGTGCTCTTAACACTTGCAATATCTCTCAGCCTAACCTGAACAAGAGAATTATCGCCCAAAGAATAAGTACTCGATTTTCTATAAGCAACAACCACATCTTCCAAATCTCTAATCGAATTAAATTTTCCTAATACTTGAGTTTGATACTCCAAATTGCTATCTAATATATCACCAACAGAAAATTCAAAATTTTGAGAAGAAACAAACGGAACTATCTCTGATAAAGTAAGTCCATATGCTTCTAACCTATTTTGGGAAACCTCTATTAAAACATGTCTATCTCCACCCCCAACAACTTTTACCTGGCCAACTCCGTTAAGTCTCTCTAACTTCGGTTTAAGAACACTATCTGCATACTTTTTAAGTTCCAAAACAGACCTATCTGCATAAATAACAAATGTTAGTACTGACGAACTATCTAAACGTCCCCTATAAATCCTAGGCAAGTCTACTTCTTTAGGTAGAAGGTTTTTTGAAAGCTCAAGTGCATCTCTTATTTCATTCAAGGCCAAATCCAAATCGGTACCATGATAAAATTGAAGATTAATACTACTTTGACTCTTAAAAGAACTACTAGTTATCTTCTTTATATTCTTTACTGAAGCTAAACTACCTTCTAAAACACTAGTCACTTTCTCTTCAACTTCTTTTGCAGAACTTCCCGCATAATGTGTAGACACAGTGATGTAATTTTCTTCAATGCTGGGCAGTAGATCTATCTTTAATCTTGAAAAAGTATAAACACTAATCATAACCAACAATGAAAACAATATTAACATCGTTATTGGTTTGCCAACAACTCTCTTTACTAACACACTTAACCTCAAAAATCAAACATTGCCTGCAACAGCAAGCCCATCTTGAATATCAACTATATTCACATAAGCTCCATCAGAAAGCGAAGAAATACCCTCAATTACAATTAAATCATCTTCATTAATACCATCATGAACAGCCACAATATTATCTACCCCAAAGCCTATTAAAGGAAAAACCATCTCAACTGTTTTCATATCTGCACTTACCCTAAATACACAAGGTTTACCACCTCGTTCAATAAAGGCATGACTTGGAATTTTAATAACATTTTCTAAACGTTTAGTAATAAGTTTAATCTTAACAAACATACCAACAATCATCTTATTTGTATTGTTCCCTATAGGTTCAAGATATACTACAGCAGCACGACTCTTAAAATCTAAAACGGGAGACATTTCTGAAATTTTAGCTCTAAATTCTTCATTAGGATAGGATTCAAGCTCAATAATTGCATCATTACCAATCTTAATATCTAAGATATCTTTCTCAGAAACATAAGTTTTAATCTGTATTAAATCCATTTTACCTATTAAAGCAATACTTGTTTGAGGCCCAACTATTTCTCCAATTTTTCGACTAATAGATAAAACATATCCAGAAATTGGAGATCTCACTGAATTTTTTAAATAAAGAAAACCTGGCTTTGAAGCATCAAGCGTTGCAATTATTTGGCCCTTCCTTACATAAGTTCCAAGCTTGATATTAAGAGATACTATTTTGCCTGTAACATCTGGAAATACCTCAGCTTTAATTTTGGTCTCTACATCACCATTCAAAGTAATATAATTACTCAAAACACCCCGCCGAACTTTCATTGCAATAACTGGAAATTTATAAACCATATCAGCATCATTAGTACTAATATCTTCTTGAGCTTCACTGTCAAGCTCCTCATTACATGAAAAAGTAAATAACAAAACTAAAAAAAATAAACAATAATTTAAATGATACTTAATATTAAAAATTAAACTCATAAAATATCCTTACCAATTTAACTAATCCAGTAAATCTTGATATTCAAGTACTGCATTAGCATAATTTAGTTTATCTTTTATAAATTGCAAATTACTCTGTTTATAGGAAATTTCTATGTTATTTAATTTTATAAGATCCACAGCCCCTCCATTAAAGGCATCAAAAACCAGATGATAATTCTTCTTAGCAATTTCCAAATTCATCTTAGAATGCTTTAACATAGATTCATATAATCTTACAATTTTACGCTTCTGCACAATGTTGAATTTAAATTCACGTATCTTATTTTCAATTTGACTTTTTAATATTTTTAACTTACAATCTTGTTCCCATATCTCCACAAAGCTTTTAGAAAATGGCAAAATTTCAGTTAAATTATAAGTCAAGCTGAAAGAAAACTGAAATCCCCCTCCCCGATTCAATAAACCTCCCCAATCATTACCCAAAAAAATACTTCCAGGATTATAAGAAACTGATAACGATAATCTTGGCAAGAAGACATTCAGCCAACGATCATCAAGAGAGAGTTGAGTAATTTTAAAAAAATTATTCAACTCTCTTACCTCTAGATGTTCGTTAACATCTATGACTTCATTAAACAATGAAACATTTGACACCTCATCTGATAGTTCTCCTATAGTTTCAAAATCTTGAGAAACATCCAACCCTAACAATAGTTTTAACCTATTTTTTGTCTCCTCAAATTTAATAATTTGTTCATCTAAATCAAGCTGCACTTTACCATACTTTAGTTTAGCATCAAGATAATCTATCTCAGTAATAAGTCCAGAATGATAAGCTACTTTCACTTGATCAAATGTAAGTTTGCCACTCTTAACCTGACTTTTAAAAAAGTCCAAGATACTTTTAAAAGCCAAAAGTTCATTATAAATTTTAAGAACACGCAATTTAATAATTTTAGTAGCTTTCTCTCTGTTTATCTTGGCATTTTCATATTCCAAAATGGCAAATCTAATTTTACTAAAATCAGCAGGAGATATTGCAATATCAGCAGAAACACCAAAACTTAAGCTCCAATCCCCAATTCCTCCCATATTAGGCATAAAAGAGTTTTGTCTTGAAAAATTTGAACTAAACGCTATATTTGGAACAAAAATATTCCATGAATTATCCTTGTATATTTCTTTTATCTTTTCTTTATACTCAGTATCCTTAGGATCCAAACTGTTTTCCAAAGCCATACTAACAGCATCTTCAGCAGATATTTTAATAATTACTTCTGCATAAGAAGAATAAGAAAAAAACAACAAAACAAAAATTAATAATAAACCTTTAACCCTTATTCTATCTATAAATAATAAATAAAGTAAAACATCCATTTGTCACTAATTATATTATAAGATTTAATAATAATAATATATATGTTATTATTATGCACATGTACATCTTACAAAAGATTTTGATGATATCCAATCTAATATTTGTCCTATTGATAAAAATATACCAAAGTACTTTCTCTAAAATTATTGGACCTTGCTGTTTATATAAACCCAACTGTTCAAATTACGCATTAAAATGCCTAAAAAAATACAACATTATGATAGCCTTTATTCTAATTACATTAAGACTGGTTAGATGCAATGCACTATTTAAAGGAGGAGTTGATCCAATACCAACCAAAAAGCCAATACTAAAATCATTAAAAGAATTTAGAACAAGACTAATCAAATAAATGCTTATATTTATCTGGAACCCAATTTTTAACATATTCTTTATGAGTATTAACAAATTCAACAGCATTTCTATATTCCTGTCCAGGCTCCTTATAATTTTTCTCTATTAAAGGCAACAACAAATCATCACCCCAATAAAAATTATCAAATAAATAATAAGCATCAGGATCATCCTCTTGAAGTCCAATCCTAACAAGCGAATGAACATTCTCAGGCCCCCCCATTGATAACAAAGGATCATCTAAAAATTTAATATCATATTTAGCAAATGCCCAATGGGGCTTCCATAAAGGGATTAAAATCCACTCACGCTTCTTAATTGCAGATTCTAGACTCGCAAGCATCACGCTCTCGCTTGAAGAAATAAGTTCATACTCTTTATCTAATTCATAACGATTGAGGGTTTCTTCCACAGAAAGCTGCGTACCTGCTCCAGCATCTATGCCCACAATTTTATTTTTAAATTCAGCTCCTCTACCCTTAAGTTCAGCAATGCTCGAAATTGTAACATAACTTGGCACTACAAATCCTTGCAATGTTCCCTCATAATTAGCACCAAGATCAACAAATTTACCTTTAAATTTTTCATAATAAAATTTATCGGCAGTAGGAATCCAAGCAGATACCATACCATCTACCTGTCCCGATGCCAAATATTGATACATAATAGATGCTGTAACAGGCAATATCTCTGCACTATATCCTATCTTCTCAAAAACAACTTTCATAATATTAGTAGCAACTGTTTCTCCTATCCAATTAACATACGCAATTTTGACCGATCTTGAACTCTGTAAATCACTATCCTTAGAATCATCATTTTTATTACAAGAAAACAAAGTTAAAATAAAGATCATAAAAACAGATATTAATAAACCTTTCATATATTAATCTTCCTCCTATCAAATAAAAATAAAATACTATTTATTATACATTTCTAAAAATCTTTTGAACCTATTTTCTTTTTTTATCCCATAATTATCAGTATTTAAGTAACTAAACTTAATAAAAATAGCCTGCATGATTCTATCTAAAATAATAGCTATTATCACAACAGCTAACCCAGATATTAAACCCTCGCCAAAATGCAATCTTTCAACAGAATATATTACAGTCCTACCAAGCCCCGATGAACCAACCATTGCCGCAATTACTATCATAGATATCGCCATCATTATGGATTGATTAATCCCTTCTATTATGCTTTGAAGAGCCAATGGTAACTGGATCTGAAAAAGAATACGAACATTACTACTTCCAAAAGACTTAGCAGCCTCAATAACTTCACCTGGAACTTGAATAATTCCAAGTCTTGTGTATCTAATAACCGGCGGCATTGCAAAAATTATTGTAGCAAAAATAGCTGAAGACGTACCCATACCAAAAAAAGGTATTGCAGGTATTAAATAAATAAATGGAGGCATTGACTGCATCAAATCAAGCAAAGGTTTTAAAAATACATAAGACTTTGAGTAATATCCACTTAAAATACCTATTAAAATTCCCCAAATCACTGAAAAGAATACAGACACAAAAATAATTGATATCGTATCCATGGAAACTTCCCAAAGATTAAAATATAAAATAAAGCAAAATCCTAACATAATCAAAAGTGCCAATCTTTTTTTTAAAAACAAAAAGCTTAAAACACAAATTATAATAATAAAAAGAACAGGATTAATGAAAAGAAACAATTTTTTCAAGTTGTCATAAAAAAAATTAACGCTCTTTGCAAAACCTATACCGCTAGAATTTGAATAATTGTCAACTAAAAAATTAAAAACTTTATCTATATTAGCAACTATAAAATCTCTACTCATAAACCACTATCTTGCTAATAAACTAGCAAGCTCTCCTAAATCAATATATCCAATAATACTACCTTGCTCTTCTTTTACAATTAAATAATCTAATTTATTCAAATACTGAACAACACTTTTGATCTCATCATCTAAACCTAAATTCAAAGAAACAATATTACTATACTTTTTATTGACAGACATATTATACAGATTAAAATTATCATTCTCTTTTTCAATAATAACATTAAACTTATTAGCATTCCCACTAAGAGTAAAATCCATTTTAATAATATCCTTAATTTTTAAAATATTTAAAACAGGAAGATTCTTAATAAAATTAGCTATAAAATCTGTTCTAGGCTCCCTTAATATTTCTAAGGGCCTACCTACCTGAACAATCTCTCCATCTTTCATAAAAGCAATTCTATTACCTAACTTGAAAGCTTCAATTAAATCATGAGTAATAAACACAACTGTCTTTTTTAACTTATCCACCAACTTTAAAAGCTCACTTTGCATTTCCCCTCTAATCAAAGGATCAAGAGCTGAAAAAGCTTCATCCATCAAAAGTATATCAGGGTTAACCACTAAAGCTCGTGCTATGCCCACTCTTTGTTTCATTCCACCTGAAAGCTCATTGATATACTTATATTTATAATCTTCAAGACCCACCAGCTTTAAAATATCAAAGGCTCTTCGTATCCTAATTTTTTTAGGTACATTCTTAACTTCAAGTCCATAAGTCACATTCCTTAAAACATTCATATGTGGAAAAAGTCCAAAATTCTGAAAAACCATGGCAAATTTATCTTTTCTAAGAGCAGAAAGATCCTTTTGATTAATATCATTCATTTCAATATTATCCACCAAGATAGATCCAGAATCTATCTTGTGTATACCATTCAAACATCTAACAAAAGTAGATTTACCACATCCTGACATACCCATAATAACTAAAATTTCATTCTCATAAACATCAAGATTAATATTTGCATTTGCAATAAAAACAGAAAATTCTTTGTAAATATCAGCTCTATCTTTACCACTTTCATAACTCTTTATGGCCTTAACTATTTGTCTTTTATTTTTATTATAAGAAAATGTTTTATAAAGGTTCCTGACTCTAACACTAGCCTTATACAAAGTGAACTCCTACCATGAAAACATTATAATTCTATATAAACCACTATTAACTATACTAAAATATCAGAATTTTGATTGACACAAACAAAAATAAGGGTCCATTAAGAGACCCTTATTGAAAAATCACACCTATCTAAGCAATGACAATACATATTGAGGCACTTGATTTGCCTGTGCAATCATAGCCATTGCGGATTGTGTTAAAATACTGTTAGTTGTAGATGCTACAATTTCATCTGTCATTGTTGCATCTTTAATTTGAGCATAAGATGCTTTTAAGTTTTCAATAGCATATTCTGTGCTATCCTTAATAGATTCAAGCCTATTTTGGAAAGCACCAAGGTTTGCTCTTTGATCACTTACCATTCTAATAGCATCTTCTATCTTTGCAAGTGACATATTAGCATCAACAGCAGTTATAACATTAATTGGAGAATTAACCCCACCTGGAGCTGGAGCAGCTACTGGAGCTGGAGTTGCTTGCACTCCCTCTTGTTGTGCTCCCTCTTGAGCTGGAGCAGCCTGAGCACCTTCACCTGCAAAAAGATTTGCAACATTAGCTGCATAAATATTAACAGCAATTGCTTCATCCTGATTTGCACCCACATGTACTCTTAATGTCCATGAAGCTTGTGATCCAGATAGTGATGCTGGTGTATTAATTTTTGCAGGCTGCATTCCAAGCTCTTCAGCTGTTCTTACATTTTGAGCAGCTGACTTGTTAGACAACATATGCATTTGATTATATTGAGCTTGATCAGCAATTCTGTTAATTTCATCTGTAAGTTGCTCAATTTCAATTTGAATGGAACCTCTATCTGCATCTGAATACGTACCATTACCAGATTGAACAGCAAGTTCTTTCATTCTTACTAATACTTTCTCTACCTCATTTAAATTTCCTTCTGTTGTTTGAATGAAATTTATAGCTTTTGAAGTATTTCTAGAAGCTTGAGATAATCCTCTAATTTGAGCATTAATCTTTCCAGCAACACCCATACCAGCAGCATCATCAGATGCACGATTAATTCTATATCCACTAGAAAGTTTCTCTTGAGTTTTGCTAAGATTAGTAGCATTAATGCCATTATTTCTTGAAGCATTAATAGCTGACGTATTATGATTTATGATCATATATCATTTCCTCCGTGATAAGTTAATATAATTTTTGATGTTTTTGACAAATCCATTTGTCTCTTTAAAAGGATATCACAAAAACAAGAAAAAAATAAATACTATAACTTTAATTAAAGTTGCTATCTATTCTGTCTATGCAGATTTAAAGATTTAAGGATTTCTTCTTGTTCTTTCATTTTCTTTACAGTGAAATCCAAAGTGTTAAGCTCCCCTTCAATCTTTTTTTCCCTTTCTTCATACTTCTTTTTATAATCCTCAACCACATTTTTTTGATTGGGAATTTTAAGATCATAACTCCTTATCTTATTATAAATAAAACCTCCAGAACTTACTAAAGGAGACAGATATTCGCCAAGCATCTTAGCAATCCCATCATCATAAATTCGGTCATCATTAAAATCAATTGCAAAAAGCTCTTTAACCGAATTAATATTACTTTGTATTATTTCATTAAACTTCTTATCATCAAGTTTCAAATAACGAGAAAGTCCCCCTGATGAAGATATAGAATTAGTAAATACACCCATTTGATTAATAATTGAAAAATTAGGATCATTAGTCCTATAAGCATTAAACATGATTGATTCTAATCTTGATTTAAGATTTTTTAATGCAAACTCAGCTCTAAGGATTCCTAAATTTTTGTAAGCTTCGCTCTTTTCTTCCTCACTCAAATAAGACCACTCTTCCAACACATCTGATTTTTGACCTTCTGAATTACTCTCATTTGAACTTACAATATTAATCTCAGCAAGAACCTCATTATAAGCTACTAAAAAATCTAATAGAAATTTCTTAATACCTTCATAATCAGGCTCAACTCTAACAACAAGAGTATCATCTGATGATTGTTTTAAATTCAACGTGACATTAGGAATTAAATCATTAATAGTATTTGAATCACGATTGACATCAACTCCATCAAATTTTAACTTTGCATTTTCTGCAAAGCTCTTAGCATTTATTGGCAAATAACCATCTCTATTCCTTGGATCAAAAATCTCAATATTGCGAATCATACAAACCTTATTATTCACTTTATTTTCAATATTAATCTCTTTTAAATCCAAAAGTGAACCAATTTCAACTTCAACTTTCTCAAAATCACTTGAAACATTTATTGGAGGCAACTCCAAGGACTTCGTACTACTGTGAATTTTAACTACACTCATCTGAATATAATTCTTTTCTTTCAAAGAAGACTTGTGATCAGATCCAAGATTAATGATGCTATCCTCACCTTCAACCTTAGCATCTTCAAACGTGGCCCCACCAGGATTAAAAACAATTTCATTTAAAATACTCTTATCATTTGTATCATAATACTTAATTTCAAATTTGATCTTACTTTCACTACTAATCTTAATATCCTCTGGAATACCTATTGCAATCTCTGAAAGAGGCTCTAACACAACACTATCATCGTCAAGAAAAATCCTATTACTACTACTTTGCTGACTATTAATAATTTCTGTTAAATTCGGACTAAAATTTGTTGTCAGCTCACTTAAAATACCTATCTGTTTAGCAAAATTTAAAGCCTCATCTTTCATAATAAGTTTATTATCCTCACCTTCCTTTAAAGAACGTAAAATCAATCTACTATTTCCAGCACTATCACTCTTGATAATCTTAGCAGACAAAAAACCTTTGCCCCGATTATTAATATCCTTTACAAGAGACTCAATATCTCCATTATTTTTAACCTTAATTTCTTTATTACCGACTAAAAATGTATAGTCCCCTGCAGGAATACTAATTTCCTTCTGTTTAAAATTCGCAGATAAAAAAACATCAGAACCTGCTATCTGACTCACATCAATTTTATAAGTTTCATTTTTAGATCCATAACGAGCAGATACGGAGAGAACATCTTCATTACTAGAATTACCTGACATATAATGAAAAGGACTATTAAGAGATGTAATTTGCCTTGCAAGTGAATTTAGAGTAGATATTTTTTTATTGATAATTTGCCACGCTCGTTTCTCTTGCTCCAGGCTTTCAAGCTTCTTCACAGATGAATCTATTTTAGCCTTGTCAGACTTAAGCATAGTCTCACGAATTTCTTTAGTATTATATTTACTATCCACACCTGGAACAAAAAATCCCGAAGACATTACAACACCTCTTGATTAGAAAGTTTAACATAAAAATATATAATTATTACACGCAAAATTATATCCTATTTTAAAAATTAACAACAAACACACTGCTAAAGGACACATAAAAAATAATCATCTTTAAAAAACACATTTGCTTATAGTAGAATTTAAGTTTATAGGAGAGTAAATATGCCAAATTTTTGTTTATTCAATGCAAAATCTGTGCTGACAGGAAATGACAAAATAGACAATTCTGCTGTCCTTATCAAAGACAGCAAAATTTTTGATATCGTAACAGCCAATAGACTTGAAAAAATCAATCTACAAAACTATGAGATGATTGATGTTAAGAACAACTATATCACACCTGGTCTTTATGATAATCACATACATGGATTTTACGGATATGGAACTGATCAATGCTCAACAAATTCAATACTTAAAATGTCACAACACTTAGCAGAATATGGGGTGGTAGGATTTTTACCAACACTTTACCCACGTCCAATTGAAGAAATGATTGCAACAATTAAAGCATGCACTGAAGCAATAGGCAAAGAAAAGGGCGCAAAAATTTTAGGACTTCATCTTGAAGGTCCCTTTTTCTCTCCCGAAAAAAAAGGTGTTCATCCTATCTCCTATCTCCAAAAACCAAATATTGAGATCATGAAAAAATTCATAGACGCCGCAGGGGGTACTTTTACAGATTCTTTTGGGAAAAAAAGAACCAACATCGCAACAATGACAGTTGCACCTGAACTTAAAGGAATGAGAGAACTTGCAATGTTTTGTATGGAAAATAATATCACACTTCAAGCAGGACATACCAATGCAAAATATGAGAATATGATTGAGGGTTTCCAAGTAGGCATACTCCACACAACTCACTTTTTCAATGCAATGTCAAAACTCGATCACAGAAATCCAAATGCAATAGGATCGGTTTTAATTCATGGAGATGTATCTTGCGAATTTATTGCCGATGGATATCATGTTCATCCAAAACTCGTTTTAATGCTTAGAAAGCTTAAAGACATAAGCAAATTAGTACTTGTAACTGATGGATTAACTCCAACACTACAACCATCTGGAAAATTAATAGCTAATGGAGAAGAAGTATATCTTAAAAATGACGGATTATTTCATCTTGTAGAAAACGACACAATAGCAGGCTCAGCTCTCACAATGATACAAGGCATTAAAAATCTAGTAGAATTTGGATATAGCTTAAGCGATGCTATTCAAGTAAGCTCATATAACCCAGTAAGGATAATTAATCTTGAAAAAAAAGGATTAATATGTCATGGATATGACGCAAACATAAATGTCATTGACAAGGACTTGAACTTAAAACTAACAATGATAGAATCAAAAATAATTTTCAATAAACTTTGATCTTATTCGTATACAATAGATAAGGAGAAATCAATGAGACTAATCATTAGACCTAATTATAATGAAATTTCAAAATGGGCTGCTAATCATGTAGCTATGAGAATAAAAGAATTTTTACCTACAAAAGAAAACCCATTCATTCTAGGACTTCCAACAGGTAGTTCACCAATTGGTATGTATAAAAATTTAATTGAACTAAATAAGCTTGGAAAAATTTCATTTGAAAATGTAATCACATTTAACATGGATGAATATATAGGACTAGCTAAAAATCACCCTGAAAGCTATCACTCATTTATGTGGAGCAATTTTTTTTCACATATAAACATCAAAAAAGAAAATGTGAATATATTAAATGGTAATGCTGCTAACCTTATAAATGAATGTGAAGAATATGAAAAAAAAATTAAATCTTACGGCGGAATTATGCTTTTTGTGGGAGGTATTGGACCTGATGGTCACATTGCCTTTAACGAACCTGGATCATCACTACAATCAAGGACAAGAATTAAGACCTTAACTAAAGATACAATCATCGCAAATTCAAGGTTTTTTGAAAATGACATTAATAAAGTTCCCAAAAGCGCATTAACAGTAGGAGTAGGAACAATCATGGACTCTAAAGAAGTAATGATCATAGTAAATGGACATAGTAAGGCAAGAGCATTAAAACATGCTATTGAAAAAGGAATAAATCATATGTGGACAATTAGCGCTCTACAATTACATAAAAGTGCAATTATAGTATCAGATGAAGCTGCAACACATGAACTAAAAGTTGGAACAGTAAAGTATTTTAACGATATTGAAAAAGATAACTTCAATAATGACATATAAATATATTTTTTAAAAGAGTAAATACAACATAAACTAAGCACAAGAAATCAATATCTTTAAGCTTAGTTTATGAAACGCTTAAAAACACTATCCTACGATTTCATTATATACCCTTGAAACCTCTTCCCAATTTAAAACCTTAAAGAATGCATCAATATACTCACCTCTTTTATTTTGATACTTAAGATAATAAGCGTGCTCCCAAACATCAATACCCAAAATAGGTTTATAGCCTTCCATTAAAGGACTATCCTGATTTGATCTTGATATTACTTGCAATTCTTTATTTGCATAAATAACTAGCCAAGCCCAACCACTTCCAAAGATACTCATAGCTGAATCTTTTAAAACGATCTTAAGATTATCAAGACCGCCAAAAGTAGCATTAACATGTTCTTCAAAATTTCCTAAAATATTCTTCCTATTTCCAGGTTTTAAAGTCCTAAAATACAAATTATGATTAGAATATCCACCAGCATTATTCTTGATAGCTGGCTGAAATTCTTTAGGAAATCGCTGAATATTTTTTAATATACTTTCAATATCTTGAGAATAATTTATTTCTGTCTTCTCAAGAACGGAATTTAAATTTACGGTATATGCATTATGATGTTTACTATGGTGAATCTCCATTGTCTTAGCATCAATATACGGCTCCAAAGAATCATAAGCATAACCAAGTTCTGGTAACTTAAACACAAAATCCTCCTTTTTAATTTCTTCCATGACAATTTTTATATTTTTTACCACTGCTACAATAACAAGGTGTATTCCTCCCAATTTTAGGAGCACTTCGAATTATTTGAACCCCTGATGTATTATCCCTCTCTCCAGCAACAATACTTGAAAATTTTTTGTGAGTAGCATGAATATTTTTAAGTTTTTTATTTTTATAACCACTAGAATCAATATCAACTTTCATCTGTAAAGTTCGCCTTAAAGTTTCAACCTTAATATCTTTAACAAGATCACTAAAAATTGCAAAACCTTCTTCTTTATATTCAGTAATTGGATTTTTATTAGCATAAGATCTCAGATAAACTGATTCTCTTAAAGAATCAAGATTTGCAAGATGATCTTGAAACTTAGAATCAATATTCTTTAAATACTCATGTCTCAAAAATTCATTTAAAAGTTCAGATCCAATCAATTCTTCCTTTTTATCCAAATTAGCCTTTGCAACTTCCACTAACTTATTTTTCAAATCCAAAATACTCATGGTTTCAACAGAGCCAACATCCTCCATCATATAAGCAAAAATTGAGTTTATTTCATTTAGAACAGAGATCGTAATTACTTCTCCCTTAACTTGATCAAATAAAAAATCAAGATATTCTCTTAAAGAAAGAAGAATACGATCCTTAATATTTTCATCAACAAGAATTGAATCCCTTTGAGAATAAATAAACTCCCTATGCTTTGTTATAACATCATCATACTCTAAAAGATGTTTTCTAATCTCAAAATTTCTATCCTCCACTCGCTTTTGTGCATTAACCAAAGATTTCGTTAATAAAGAATGCGTAATAGGCTCACCTGTTGCCATCCCAAGTCTGCCCATCAAAGCTCTCAAGTTATCGCCTGCAAAAAGTCTCATCAAATCATCTTCAAGCGACACATAAAATCGCGATCGGCCAGGATCCCCCTGTCTTCCTCCTCGTCCTCTAAGCTGATTATCTATTCTTCTTGACTCATGACGCTCACTACCAATAACATAAAGCCCACCAAGAGCTTTCACCTCTTCATAATCTTTCAAATACTGTTCTCGTTCACTCTGCATAGCTCCCTGAAACTCTTCAAGACTCATACTTGTTCCGAACTTTTTACGAACCCGATGCTCAAGATTACCCCCAAGCTTAATGTCAGTACCACGTCCAGCCATATTTGTTGCAATTGTAACAGAATATTTTGCTCCCGCCTCAGCAATAATTAACGCTTCACGAAAATGATTTTTTGCATTAAGAACTTCATGTTTAATACCTTTACTTCTAAACATGTCTGACAAAATTTCAGACTTCTCAATAGAAACAGTTCCAACAAGAACAGGTTGTCCTCTCTTATAAGCCTCATAGACCTCATCAGTAATTGCTTTAAATTTAAACTCTTCAGTATAGTAAATAATATCATCTTCATCTACCCTTGCTACCAACTTATTAGTTGGAACGACTATAACATCAAGATTATATATCCTATGGAATTCTTTCGCCTCTGTATCAGCTGTACCAGTCATGCCCGAAATCTTATTAAACATTCTAAATAAATTTTGAAATGTAATGGTTGCCATAGTTTTATTCTCACTTGCAATCTTTACACCTTCCTTAGCCTCAATAGCTTGATGCAATCCATCAGAATATCTACGTCCCTTTAAAATACGACCTGTAAACTCATCAACAATTTCAACACCAGAATCACCAACAATATATTCTCTATCCTTTAAGAAAAGCAAATGGGCTTTTAATGCTTGAGTCATATAATGAACGTAATTAAAATTAGAACCAACATACATAGAGCCCTTAATTATGCCTCTTGAAGTCAAAATTTGCTCAAGATTATTTAAACCACTTACTGTAAAAGATACTCTCTTACCCTTCTCATCAATTGTATAATCTCCATCAAGCTCATCAACCTCTAAAGGATAATCTCCAGTCTTTGGATCCTTAGAACATTCCTTTAAGAGCGAAACAAGAGAATTAACTTCAAGATAAGCACTAGTATCTCCCTCAGCAGAACCTGAAATAATTAAAGGAGTTCGAGCTTCATCAATCAAAATAGAATCAATTTCATCGATAATACAATAATTGAAATTCCTTAAAGACTTTTGAGATAAATCAACACACATATTATCTCTTAAATAATCAAATCCAAGTTCATTATTTGTAACATAAGTAATATCCTTGCTGTATTCTACCTTCCTCTTAGAAGAATCCATATTTGATAGTACAACACCAACACTAATACCCAAAAGCTCAAAAACTGGTTTCATCCACTTTGAATCACGCTCTGCAAGATAATCATTAACAGTTACAACAATAACACCATTACCTGTCAAACTATTAAGGTAAGCAGCCTGCACTGAAGACAAGGTTTTACCCTCCCCAGTCTTCATTTCTATTATTTTGCCCTGATGAAGCGCAAGTCCAGCAACAAGCTGAACATCATAAGGCCTCTCTTTAAGTCGCCTTCTAGCAGCTTCTCGCGAAAGCGCAAATGCTCTCTCTAAAATATCCTCTAAAGTTTTACCTCTCTTAAGTTCATCTCTAAACTTTTCTGTTTCACTAATAAAATCTTCATCCGACAAAGACAAGGCCCAAGACTCAAGCTTGTTAATATTCCGCAAGATGGGAAGATAACCCTTCAGATCTCTCTTACTCTTTGAACCAATAGTTGCTTCAAATATCGCTTTTAACATATCAGGTGCAAATTCTCCTAAAATAATTGACTTTCTCTCATTTAAAATAATAACATCTAAAACATGAAAAAGTGCTATAAAATTTACTTAAGTCTATTTTTTGTAATTATATCATGTAACAGCAAAACTTTAAACGAACTTGGAGAACAACAATTCAAAATACCATTTGGAACACTACCCGAAGAAATAACACCACTTGCAAACAAATTTACTAATTCAAGCTTTGATATTAAAACATACAACGGACTTGTATACATAGTAGAGACAAAAGCAAATAAGCTCATGATTTTTAACTCATACGGAAAACTAATCCAAACTTACCAAAACGGAATATTCAAAACAAACGCTGACCTTAAAATCAAAAAAGTAGATTTTGAAAATATTCAGGCAATTTATCCATCAAAAGACTTTATTGTAGTATCAGACAAAATAAGTAATAAAAAGTCTAAATTTGATGAGAAAGAAAATATAGCATATTCTACACAAATATTTATTTTAAATAAAGACTCATCTATAGAAGTATTGGGACAAGAAGGACGAAATGGAATACCATTCCCACAGGTTTACGATATCAATATTGATGACGGAAATAATATGGCAATAATAACCATATATCATGAAGGATATATAATATACTCTTATGACAAAGATCTATCACCCCTTTACAAGATTTATGTCAATACAAACATACTACAAATACCGGAAGAAGAAAGAAAAAAATGTAACATATCAATAGATAAAGTATTTTTTGAAGTAAACAAGAAAATTATTTATGTAAAAACAACCCACTACGAAAATATTAAAACCAATGAAAATATTAACGATCTCGGAGTAAGGATCAAAAACCAATATTTCTATACAATTCAATTAAATAAAAACAAAGAATTCGAAATAAAAAATAAAATTACATTGCCTCAAAACCTATTAGATGATCAACAAGAAAGTTTCATTAATATCATTGGAGTTCAAAAAGACAAAATAATTGCATCTACTAACATGAAAAACTTGACTAACACCTTAATATGGAAGCTGGACAACAATGGCAAGATAAAAGAACAAATGATATTAATTGAACCACCAAATCTCAAATTTCTAGCTGAAAGCCTATCTAAGGATGGAATACTTAGCATACTTTATGGAGAAAAAAGTGGAGTCAGCGTTTATTGGTGGAATTTAAATGCTTTACTTAAACTATGAGATATCTAAAAATTAACATCTATGAAAAATAAGCATCGCAAAATACACAATAGACATAGACAACTATTAAAAAAAATCTAATTCTTGGAATAATTTTTATCATCATGCTAATCATTATCAAAATTGTATTAATTCCCAAATTACAAAAATTGGAAAGCAGATACAAAACTATCATCACAATAAAACACAAAATAAAGAATGAAAACCCACATAACAAAATCAATATAAAGGTTGCAACATAAAAGAACTAAGAAAAGCCAATATAGACGTATATTTATATAATAAGATAATAAACTTATCGAAAATGATATGATTTACATAGACAAGATTAACTATACATTATATACTAATGTTGCATACAGGAATGAAAGTTTGCTCAATATAATACTAATAAATCAGAAAGTCAATAAGTCATATTTTAGTAAAAGATTAGATCTTGGAGGATAAGAGATGTTACAAATATATTTTATATCTGTTTTACTCAATATTTTAGGGGGGCTCATATTAGCATTTCCAATTTTGGAAGGAAAATTTAAATGCTTAATCATCTTTGAAGAATTTGTAAATCTAATTAATCATAACAAAAACGTAAGAAGTATTTTCGGAACAATATTCTTAATAATTAGCATCTTTGAAATAATAATACCTTATGATTTACCAATAGTTGGGAATTTACTTCCTGCCATCAGTCTATTTCTTATTGGTTTTATCCTATCCTTAAGTCAAAAAGTGCCCATAAACCTTCAAAATAATAAAGAATATGGCAAATTTACATCTTTCATTGAAAGCAACAAAAAATTAATAGGAATTTTAGCATTAATTATTGGAATAATGCATTTCCTTGCGCCAAAAGTACCCCTTCTGTAAAATCTAGCTCACGGTATGCAATTACAATTTCAAACAATAAGATAATAATATAAAAATTAATATCATGAAACAAAAAAAGGACAATTTAAGTAAAATACTAAAATCTTGTTAAAATCCTATCAATGTATAATGTACTATAATAAACAAAATGGCTAAATATAAAAAAATAATAATAAACCTCAAAAACTTAGAGGATAATATAACCTCAATTAAAAACCATATTCAAAAAAGAGAATTAGTAGCTACCCTAAAAGCTGATGCCTATGGACATGGACTTATTCCAACATTTAAATTCTTAAAAGAAAAAGGAATAAATTATTTTGGTCTTTTTGACATAGATGATGCTTTAAAGCTTAAAAAAATAGATAAAAGCACATCCATATTACTCTACATTAACACAGATAAAAGTACAATAAAAAATTTAGTCAAATTCAATATTACACCCTTTATTGCCGATTTTCAGTATTTATCACTCATAGAACAAGAATGTAATAAACAAAATAAAAGAATCAAGGTTCATCTAAAAGTTGATGTTGGCATGAATAGATATGGAATCAAAATAGAAAATGCACTTAATCTAGCAATTAAAATTCAAAATTCAAAATTAGTAGAATTTGAAGGAGTTTGCACACACTTACCAACAACAGAAAATACAAAAATTACTCAAGCACAACTCGAAAAATTTGTCTATTTCATAAATGAACTTAAGGCCAATAAAATAAATCCAAAGTTCATACATGCTTCCAATTCAGAACACATAGCAAACTACACAATAAACTCAAAATTTAATATGGTAAGACCAGGTCTAATTCTATATGGATATCATACACATTCAAACAGCCCAAATAACAATTTACAACTTAAACCAGTACTAAGCTTATACTCAAAAATCGTATTTCTTAAAAATATAAAAAAGGGAGAACAAATATCATATTCTGGTCTCTTCACAGCAACAGAAGATATGCAAATAGGACTTATACCAGTTGGCTACTTCGACGGAATTCCACAAAACACATCTAACAACTTTTATTGCCTAATAAGAGATAAAAAATGCTTTATTAGAGGAAAAATATGTATGAATATTTCAATTATAGAAATACCCAAAGATTTAAAAATCAACATAGGGGAAAAAGTAGAAATCATCTCCGAAAGATTAAGCTTAGATATACTTAGCAAGGAATCTGGAATAAGCAAATATGAAATACTTTGTTCTATTGGAAAACATGCAAAGAGAAAATATTTATATTAAGTTCCCTAAAGAATTAAACTTTTGAAAATCAACTAAATCTCCCTTACTATCATAAATCCATCTATAAACCGATATACCCCCAATATCATCTCTTAACCTTAAATCTGGACCATGATTCGTTTTTTTCGAAATTTTACCAAATTTATTATACTCATACCTATATACACTAACACCATGAATATCATCTTGTAACTGGCCTAGATTACCAAAATTTTTCTGACTAATAAGTCTATTTTGCTTATCATACTCATAAGCATACTCAAAAACAGCATTCCGATCTGCAACCAAAATCCCATTATTAGAATAATTACTCTTTAAAATCACATTACCATTAACATCATATGCAAATTTATATCTAAAAACACCCTCAGCATCAGCTATAGGATTATCAAAACCTCCATAATGCTCTTGATATTCAAGTAGCCCATCTTCATTATAAGCATACTTATAAATCATTACTCCATTAGAATCACTAATTAAATTAAAATTTTTATCAAAGAAAAGATTCTCAATTAAATAAAATTTATTATCATATTTATAACTATAAACCGCAATACCCTTAAAGTCATCCATTATTTCATATTTTTCCTCATAACTAGCAGGAACATCACTATTATAATTTTTATTTATTATGTTACTGTAGTTTATTACCCTTTTTTCATTATTTTGTATATAAAAAATAGTTTTCTTCATGGCATAACCATTCTGACTAACAGTTAAATTATTGTTAGCATCATAATTATACTCCTTATAAAAACAATCCTTTTCTTTTAAATTATACTCATATCTATATATTGATACATTATTCTCATCAGGAGTTAAATTATTTTTGATATCATAATTCAAAACTTCAATGAGCTTGCCATTAAAATCATAACGATATGTCTTACTTGCCACAGAAAAAGGATTTGTATACAAAGCAGAAACAGAATCTAAATACTCTTCCTTTACAACATTATGTTTACTATCATAAGTTAGCCGAAAACCATATATTCCATTTTTAGCCTTTATATGATAGTTTCTATCATCGTAATATAAAACCGTTTTTGTCCGATCATAATCATCATAAATAACCTTAGTATAACAAACATCATTTAAATCCTTAATCTGCAAACCAACTTCACTAAACCTATAAACATCAAAACTACCATTATCATGGTAAATAAAATGATAATAAGCAACTCCATACTTATCTCTTATAATCTCATTAGATTTATTATAATTAAAAATATTTTTAGGCCTTCCATTTGAAAAGTATTCTACTTGTTCAATATGAACATCTTTTGAATTCTTAACAGCAAAACCCCCATTTAAAAATAATCTTCTCTCTATATCTTTTAAATGTTCTATTTTGATCTGATTTGCACCAAAAATAGAAGGCATCAAAATACCTAGTTTACCAACATAATCAACAAACACAAGTTTACCATCATCATAAGTAAATTTATATCCACACTCCTCCTCTGCATCTTCCTTACTTATTTCATATCTACCAACTAACCTATAATTACTATCATATCCAGCCAATCTATAGTAAATTTCTTCTGCAAAAAGAGCATAAGCCACAAAAAACATAACCAAAAACATAGTCATTCCTTGATCAACAAACCTTATTTTGATAAATTTATTATACAATAAATCAGTATAATGAGGAGTCTAAGATGGCAAAAATTTCGAAAAATGCTCAAAGAATCGGATCTAAAGAGTTAATAAGCAGGTGGGGCGGAAAAATTATAATGAAATCTAAATTTGAAAACGGTAAAATCAAACACTATGCTGAATGTCAAACATCAAAAAATACAGCAAGAAGACCTAAAGATTTATTTTAAAATTTATTTTTTATTCAACTTATCTTCAAATTTTAACCAAGCTTCATCTTGCTCACTTTTAGTATAGGTGCGGTTTAAGGGTTGTTTCTTAGGAGTTCCATTGCTTTTTTTAACATAGGAATTCCTAATTTGATCCTTCATATCTTCCCTCCGTCTTCGTCTTTTATCTAGCTGTCTTTTCACTCTCTCACCTGGATCAAAAAGTCCAATATGACTTTTAGCTACAACCTTAGAATTCAATCTGGATAAAGCCTCCTTATAACTTTGATGTTTCCCCGTTAAGAATAACAAAACCCTCTTTAACAAAGGCAGATCTCTATAAGCAGAATCTAAAAGATTAGGCAAATCAACTTTATAAATCTTATAAAGCTGTAAAAATGTATTACTATTTTTAAAATATTTAGCAGCTTCTGTTTTTATTATATCCTTAAGATGAGTTTGAATATTTTGTGTTTTAGAAACTCGTCTATAATGCGAAATAATAAAATCAAGCAACGCAACCTTATTTTTTAAACAATAATTACTTATATCATAATTAGTTACGAATTCACTTAACATTTTTTCAAGACCTTCTTCTATGAGAACATCAGAAGAATTTTTCCTGTTAACAAACATCTTTGTGAACTCATTCCTCAATTTATCCCTAACATCAACTAAAATCTGATCATATTCCTTTAAAAACATAGAATAAGCACATGGCTTATATAAATACATGCCACGCTTAATGCTAAATATTTTGGGCAACGAACCCTTGATACTAGACTCAAAAAAGTATTCATTAGCTACCTTTAAAAAATTCCTAGGATCAGATAACCCTTCAGCATGCTCTTGAAGAATAACCTTAAATTCCTCTATATTAATAAATCCTGGCTTAAACTCTATTGTTTTTTCAATTGCTTTTAAAGTTTCATCAATCTTAATACTTTCTAAATTTTTAAGTTCTTCTAAATTTTTTTCATTAGTAATATAAATATTCAACATATCTAAAAAAGTAAAGTAATGTTTAGAAATATTAACACCTTTCTTATTTAAAATCTCATCCTTATTTTCTAAAATACCTAAAAGAAGATTATAAGCAACTCCAATACCATTGATACTCTCATCTAAAATTCGATCATACTCACTAAGTTTCAAATTCTTAGCTCTCATAAAAACATCCTTAACTATTCTGTTAGAAGCAATTTTGAATAAAATTCTCTTCATAAATTCGACAAAGTATAAAGCTTGACCTGAAGGAATTATTAAAGAATCCAGCACAAATATCTTCTTTAAAGAAGAATTCTCTTGAAAATATTTAAGATTAACATCTGAATTTGAAAGAGTGATAAACTCTTTTTCAAAAGCTAAAAAATTTTTATCTATATTCTTAATAGTAAGTAAAGTACTAAAAAGTTCTATTCCTACATAATGTTTTAAAAACAGATCCTCAATAGCATAATAATAAAAATCATAGCTATTTTCATCTGTTATGATTATCTTATAAGGTGATAATTCTCCATTTGACGTTGCTTGGTTAACAATAATTCCCCTCTTAACCTCATAAAGCTTGCGAAACAAAAAATCTAACTCACCTTTAAGAGCACGAACTTTAACAGAATAATCCTCAATAAAATTAGCATAATCTATAACGTTATTCTTATATTCCAAAATAATTCTTAAAATCATTTTCTGAGCATCTGAAGAAATCCCTATCTGAGAAATCAAAATATCTACTTCCTTATCATTTAGATAGAAAATTTCAGGTAACTTTTTCATCTTATACTTATAATCTCCTCATATGAAAAACAATAATACCATAATACATGATAACATATTGATAAATGTAATAAAATTAAAAAGCACCAAATAAAAATGAATTATATAAAACATAAAAACATAAAAAAAGAACTGCAGGACCTCGATTAAAAGCTCCTCTAAATCTTACTATGAAGAATAACACTAAAGATACAGCAAACATGATACTAAAATCACCAAAATAAATATCACTCATAAGCACTGGACTTACAAAACTACTAATAGATAAAATAAATCCAATATTAAATATATTACTTCCAATAATATTGCCAAGAGCAATATCCGACTCCTTCTTAATTACTGCAAAAAGAGAAACAACAATCTCAGGTATGCTGGTTCCAAAAGCTACAAAAATAATTCCAATAACTTTCTCACTAATATTGAAAACATTGTGTGCAATATATATTGAATTATCTATTAATAATTTTGAACCTAAATACAAGAAATATATACTTAACAATAGGAGTAAAACATTCAAAAATAAAAACTTAAAACCATAATTATAATTAAGATCCTTTAAATCTTTTGTAACAGAATTATATTTTTTTTCTTCTCTGTAAAATAAAAATAGATAAGATAAAAACAAAACTAAAATCAACAATGAACTGGTCCTATAATAAGGCATCTTAAAAAAAGCCAAAACACCAAAATCAAAAGAAAGCAATAAAAGAAGAGACATCAACAAAAATAAAACTATAAAAGAAAATTTAAGTCTCTTAAAATTAGTCTCAATCTTTAAAAACAACCCTGTTAAAGGCAGTGCAAGTAACATATTAATAATATTACTTCCAATGATATTAGAAACAATAATCTCATTTCTACCCTTAAGCGATGCTATTAAACTTGTAAAAAGTTCAGGAGCACTTGTTGATAATGATACTATTACAACTCCGATTAAAAGATTAGGAACTTGAAAATAAGTAGCAATGTTAACAGAACTTTTTAAAAGATAACTTCCACCAAGATATAAAAAAAATATGCCAAGTATTACATACAAAAAATGAATATACTCCAAAAAAATCTCCTTCCACAAATAATAAAATACATATTAAGAAAAACCTAAAAACTCACTTAAATCATTCTCAACCATATAGTAAATATTAGATGCATTCCATAAACTAAAGCCATTACCTAAAGACTCTTTGACACCTTTTAATTGATGAGAAAAATATTCCAAATAAACCTCCTTACTCACACGGCGTTCAGGACCAAGTAAAAAAGCTTGAACATAAGGCCTAATTATAACATTACCTGAAGCGAATACAGAAGCTCTATTGCTCCCTTCTCTATAAATCTTATAAGCTCTGGTAGTATAATATAACTCATCCTTCAAAAAATCATTAGTGTAATGCGAAGGATAAAACATTGGGGAAATAACGTCAACATAATCTGCAATCATAGAAATATTTTGACCAATACTATTCGTAATAAACCATCCATTATTTCCATAAATATCAATAGAAATAGGAACAGAAAGATTTTTCCTAGCCATAATTAAAAAAGATTCAAGAGCATCAATTGATCGCATATTATATTTGTTAAATCTTGAACTTATAAGGGACACAGGACCATCTGTTGGAAATCTAATATAATCAAACTGAATCTCATCAACTCCAAGAGACTGAATCTCCTCTGCAATAGACAAATTATAATGCCAAGTGTCTGGAGAAAATAGATCTACCCAATGTTCCTTTTGAACAGATTTAAAAGAATCACCTTGCTTAATTTTGACAATATTTGCCCACGGTTGATTGGTCTTTTTATTCCAAAGGGCATACTCACAATTATTATAATAATAGAGCTTTTCATCTTTAAACACAACCACTCTAGCAATAACATATATTCCAAGGTTTTTTGCTTTATTTAAAATATAAGGAACATCTATCAAATTTTTAACAGCTTTTATTTTATTAGGCAAAGCCAATTTACTTGAATAAGTTAAAATACCACCATCATCTTTAAAATCAATAATAACAGCATTCATACCCAATCTCCTTATAAACTCAAGTCTCTCATCAATAGCTGTTTTATTCCGAAGAGTATAAGCCGTTAAATAAATCGAACCCTTATTAGAAGCAAGACTCATCCTATTTGACTTTTGAAGAGAATCATCTATATAAATAGAAAATTGACTACTAAAAGTCCACTTACCATCAACATAGAAATAAAAATGATTATCATAAGTTTTAACTAAAAGTTTTTCTTTCCTTGCATCTGACAAATCAATAATGCACACTATCTGTTTTTTAAAGGGAAAGTCTAACTCCTTAATAACCCCCAAAATTGTATCAATTAAAATAATATTTCCATAAATTCCATGAGAACAATACAATTCATTCGCATTGTTTCTGGAAAACTCTATTGCACTAATCACATCATAATAACCAGCACCAAGATATATTTTAGAAATTAAAGAATTTAAGCTCTTAAAATCCAAATTATCATTAACACTTAAGTAAATTCCACTATTAGAAGTACCAATAGCAATACACTTAGATTCTCCTCGAGATAACGCACTTGATGTAATATAAGAATTTTTATTAAATTTATCATTACCAACTAATTTTATAAAACTTTTAAAATAATCATAAGAAACATAAACAGAGTCACTAGTTGTTAAAAGAGAATTTGGAGAATAAAAATCCTCATAAACAGAAGTTATTCTCTTAGACACAGGTCTTGCAAATGGATATACCCATCTGGTCTCTAACCCCTTAGGTTCAACCTTAAATATCGTATTATTATGCTTCTTATATAAAGCACCTTTATGTATGAAAAACAAATCACCTTTCTTAAAATAATCTACTTTATCTAATGAATGTAAATGAAAACATAAAAAAAAATAAGAAAATAACAAGCAAATCATATAAAAACACATTATACATGCATTAAATTTCATATAAATAACATCCCACCCTTCTTAAAATAAATTCAAAAATAATATTTAAAAAACAAATATTATTCTAACAAATTATTGAAGTTACACTATTAAGAATTAAGATCTTCCATAAAGTTTAGTAATGTTACTTATCTTTTTACTTAAATCATCACTTAAATCACTATTCAGTATCCTAAAATTATTATGCATCGCACCATTCATCCTAAAATCAGCTACCAAATCAAGATAATCTTGCATTAAAACTATTACACTATCTGCAACACTAGACATCGCACCTCTTATCATATCCCAAACAACAGTATCCTCATTGGTATTAAAATAATCAAAAATATATTTTTTATTATCATTATCAATTTTATTGATAAATCCACGAATAGTATTATTCTCACTAATACTTGTATAAACAACACAATTTTTTATATAATTATAAGGAAGGTATATATTTTGGGAATCAAAGTCAAATGCAAACTGCATAACTCTCATTCCAGGAAAACCAAAATGATCTCTTAACCTAAATGTATCCCCAGGATCCTTCACAAGATCTTCAACCCAAATTTCTAAATCATCAATCTCATTTAGAACATAATTAAAAAAATCTTTTCCAGGACATTTCACCCATCGTCCACTAAATACCGAAGATTCTTCTGCAGCAACCTCCCAAGTTGATACAAATCCTCTAAAATAGTCAATTCTAATAATATCTACGTATTTATGCAAAAAACCAATGCGATTAATCCACCATACATAGCCATCTTTTCTTAAAGCCCTCCAATTATAAGCTGCATTATCCCAAAGATATTCTTTATTAGACAAGCAACCATAAGGCATACCTGTTACCTTATCTTTACTTGCATCAAACCTCAACTTAAAATATTTTTGGTGCGCCCAAACATCAGCAGAATCATAAGGCACAAAAATAGGAATATCACCTACTATTTTAATCCCGGCATTATTAGCATATCTTTTTAATGCTTTAAACTGAGAAAAAAAGAAATATTGTAAAACTTGCTGAACCTTTATCTCAACCTCGAGAGTTTCTCTAAGTTTAGCTAAAGCCCTAGTATCTCTTTTCAAAATCTCTTTACTAAATAAAACATTAAAAGTACATGGAGATTGAAATTTAGAATAGTACTCTTTAAAAGCAACAAAACTTGCAAAATCCAAAAGCCAGTAAGCAGCAGATTTCCTAAATTTTTCAAATGCATGCATCTCATCAACTGTTGCTCTATTCAAAAAATTCAAAGCAGCATTTCTTAAAATAATTTCTTTAGCTTTCAACTTATCATAATAAATACATCGACCTTCCAAGCATTCAAGGGTGCTTAAGTCTATGTCAACAAACCTATCAATAGCATCCAAATCAATATAATTAATATTACCAGCAAAAGCAGAACAACTTGGATAAGAAAACCCTATAAAATCAGGAAACGAATAAGATAATATTTGCCAATAACTTTGCGATGAAGCGGCAAGAAAATCTACAAATTTATATGCACCCTTTCCCAAATCACCAATACCATACCTAGATGACAAAGAACTAATACTTAGTAAAATTCCACTTTTTCTTTTCATTTTTTATACCTCAAAATAATTGACTATTTAATTAATATATTAAATCAACTATCCATATACAACTATTATAACTAAAATGTAAAACTCACAAAGCATTATTAAAAAGATTTAACGAAATATTTCTCAAAAAATATTTATTCCAATCATGATATAATTCGTTAAATGAACATTAAAATTGTCAAATTACTACTTTTCACAAACGCTTTAGCATTTTCATCTGAAATATTGGAATTTAAATACACTAAGGGAGCTAAATTCAGAATAGAAATCACAGACAACCAAGCAATTTACCTAAATAAAACATTTGATTCAAGAACTAAGACTAATATCCAAGTCTCAAGCGAAATAAAAGATATAAAGGACAACTTTGCAGATATCAAATCTTACTTCAGAATATTCAAAAGAGATGATGAGAGTGATCTTTACTTACTTAAAGAAGAACTTGAAGAAAATTTCAGTATAAACAAACAAGGCGAATACAAAATTAATAATACTCAAAAAAGACCTTCTGTTAGAGGAATTCCAAGATTTCCCAAAAAACCTATAAGAATAAATGATACTTGGACATATCCAGCAGAAGAATATATTCAAGCATCCGAAATTTCAAAAGAAATAAAAGATTTTATTACAAAATTTGATGTACATTATGTCTATAAAGGCAAAGAAAAAATAGACGGCAAATATTATGAAATAATTCACTCAAATTATGAGTCTAAATATAATATAAAAAACATATTATATTTTCAAAAAGTTAATCAAATAATCTACTTTGATTCAAAATTAGGCAATATACATAAATATAATGACACATATGAATTTCAAATGCAAAATGGCAATGATAATATCGAAATGATTGGAAATTCATATGGAAAAATCATCTCTATTGAATTGCCAAATAACAACACAATAGAAAACGAGGTAAAAGAATATATCAGCAAAAAACAGATAGATTCTATTAACATAGAAAACAATGAAAATGGCATCAAATTAAGCTTAGATATTGAATTCTATCCTGATTCTTTTCAAATTCTTGAAAAAGAATACTCCAAACTACAACAAATAGCCAATTTATTAGAAAAGTTTAAAGACAACAACATTCTCATAGAAGGACACACAACAAAGTTTGGAACAGAAAAAGCAATGCAAGAACTCTCTGAGAAAAGAGCTCACTCAATTGGAAGCTACTTATTAAAAATGAAAGTAAAAAATAAAACCCAAATATTTTTCAAAGGATGGGGTGCTAAAAAACCTAAGTATGCAAACTCATCTCCCTTAGCATCAAAAAATCGAAGGGTAGAAATTACAATCCTAAACAATTAAATACTAACCTGATCGTCTGCTTTTTTTCTCCTTTTTAGTTTGACAATTTATACATAAAAATGCATAAGGAATAGCTTCAAGTCTTTCTCTTGCAATACTTTTATCACAAGCTAAACAACTACCATAAGTATTTTGGGAAATTCGATAAAGAGCCTGATTTATTAAATGTAACTTCTTTTTCTCAACAGAACTTAAAGCTTCAAGATTATTACCATCCATATTGTCAAACGCAATATCAACTATGTCTTTTAGATGCATATCATTATTAATGATCTCTCGCTTACTATCCTCAACAGATCTTATAGAGTTCAATATTTCTTTTTTTGATTCCAAAAGAAAATTTCGCATCCTTTCAATGAATTCATGCTCAAAACTACTTTTCTGCATGATATTACCTCCCTATAATAAATTACAATTTTTAAAAAACTCCGTGTAATTATATAAACAATCCCATATAATGTAAACTAGTACATTAATTCTCAGTAAAAAATAATTGCAATGATACTGTTAATTGTGTAAAATGTATTTTATTATACAATTAACAGGAGGCATTTTGAACACCAAAGAAGAAGCTATTGAAACTGAAGGTACCGTTAAAGAATCTCTCCCTAACACAATGTTTAGAGTAGAACTCAAAAACGGACATTTAGTTCTTGCACATTTATCTGGAAAGATGAGGAAACATTTTATAAAAATAGTTCCTGGAGATAAAGTAAAAGTTGAATTATCACCTTATGATCTTACAAAAGGAAGAATAATATACAGAGAGAAATAAATTATATATATATATATATATAAAGACAACTTAAATCAATTAAAATTAACATTATTCTATATTAAATTATCTTTAACGGATGCAATAAAGTTCTTATGAACCCATCCTTGAAGTCCATGACTTGTTTGAATCAGAACAAAGTCATCTTTTCTATTGAGTATATAAACACTTATATTCCCGTTTAAAAATCGCCAGCTTCTTGAAAAACTATCAGGAACTCTATAAAGAGAAACTAGATCACCTCTAATAATTCCAATTTCAGATTGCTGATCAACATAAAAGTAATATGTTTGAAATAGCGTAAAGCATATAACAGATAAAAGCAAAAATAAAATAATTCTCTTTAAATTTTTTGCATAAAGTTTATAAGAAATAATTACTACTAAAATATTTATTAAAATTAAACTAACAATAAAAAAACTATTAGATAAAACAAAACTATTGTTCCGAATATTGTCATTAACTCCATTTCTAGACTCAATAAAATCAATTACCTTGTAAAAGGTATCATTACTTGGTGAGGTAAAAAATGCTTTATAAGCTGAATAAATTGCATCAAAATATCTATCCATTCTACTCAAAATGAGAGCTCTATTTAACCACAATCCTGAATAATTTGGATTCTTTTTAAGAATATTGTCAACTTTATTAAGAGCAACTTCATAATGACTTAATTTATAATCTTCAATCAAGTCATTTATGTTATCTTCTGATAAAGAACCATCGTTCATGGCATTAAGACTAACAGCAAGGGTTAATATTAAAATAACCAACCCACAACCTGATGCAATAAAGAATTTTTTATACTTAATAAAAATAGCTAAAGAGAACAAGATTCCTGGTATTAAAATTAAGTAATAGATAGGTACAAAAAACAAAAAAGTTTTATTCTTATGCTTCAAAATATCACGATATGAAAGCAAATTAAGATCTGACAATAACTCTTTACGAGAATCATCACTCTTTTTAAATTCTCCGTAATATTCATATTTCAAACGTTTACCACCAAGTTTATAAACCTTCCCATCATCAGGATCTAAATAAGTAAAATCACCAATATTTAAGAATAAATTACCCTGATTATCTGGCTTAATAGTATATACCTCAGATATATTACCCCTATATCCATCTTTTGAAGGCTCAAAATTATAATTTTTTTTCTTATAAATAACTTTCGAATTATAAGTTTCAATTTCTGGAAAACGAATATGTGGAAGATTTCCTTGCCCTATAATTTTTATTAAAATGGTAAACGTATCTTGATTAATTACAGCTGAATTAGGAAATTCATAGTCAATCTTAAAAGCTCCAACAGCTAAAGATTTTACCTCATCAGGAATTGGTTTAACTTTTAAAGAAATCTCAGAACTCATACGAATAACATTTTCACCTATATTAAAAGAAATACTGGGAATAACAATACTCTTTGAGCCTCTAAGAGGAGTTAAAATAAAGTTATAAATGGGTACATCCAAAATTTCTTTACCATTAAAAGTCCTATACCTAATATTTTCAAATATAGGAGTTCTATCAATCATTGCATCTTTGACAGCATTAAAAGAACTGGCGATAGAATTCAAATTATTATTCACAAGCCAATTGGAACGCAGAACAAACCCAATACTCTGATATTCGTAAATTTCCTCTTTATCAAAATCCCAATATAATCTAACTGGCAAGCCAAAGGACTGCAACTCATCTTCTTTTAAAACGACCACTTCAAACTCTGAACTTAAATAAACTTCATTAAGATAAGCCACTTTTAATGGAGGAATCTTAACAAATCCTGGTTCATCAAAATCATATTCAATTTTTATTTCTATAACAACATTATCTTCATATGGTACCTTAGATATTGAGACAACTCTTGCCTTCTCACTAATATCTCTATTTATTTCAAACTTCAATGATTCCTCATCAATATCTTGAGGTAGATTTAACTTAATAATATGTACAAATTTAGAACCCTGAAGCACCTTACTAGATACCAAATAATCAATACCAGATAAAGAGTAAATTTCAAAATTTATAAAAAATAAAACTAAAAAGATTACCAGTCCTCCTTTAAGGATACAGTTTGTTCTTCTTCCGTCATTACCCATAAAACCCTCTCAAGACTTTCAATATACCTTAAAAAATTCTCGTTGTTATCAACAAAATTTTGACTTCTATTAACACTTAAATTATATAAATCATTTGGAATAGTTCTTTTCTTAATTATTGTAAGTTCAAGATTATATTTAGCATTATAACTTGCAGGATTAATCCTTAAAGCTTCTTTAAATGCCACCTCTGCTTTCCTATAAAGCCCTTGATTATAGTATATTATCCCTTCATTGTAGCTTATGCTAAAATTTAAAAAAAAATCATTATCCCTTTTTGCATATGAAAACATTCGAAGAGAACTTTCATATTCTCCTAAAGAATAATATACAATTCCAAGATTATAATAAGCCCACGCAGCACTTTGCTTACCATCCACAAGATTATAATAAGTGGAAATTGCACCTTGATAATCGCCTCTAATATACTCATAATTACCAATAGCCATAAGAGACATAGCCTTAATATTAGAGCAAGATAAAAAGAATGCAAATATAAAACTTATTAACAAACAAATTAAAAAGTTTCGTCCCATTTAATGACCTTAACAAATACATATAGTACTATAAACAAAAAAGAGATAGCTAAAAAAAGCTTATACCTTAGAATACCAATAAGCAAAATATCACTTGAGCTCTTTTTCATTATATCATTCCTTATCTCATCAATAACATAACTGGTACCTTTCAAATACAAATTATAGTAAGAACCCTTAAGAGAGGATGTGAGAAGACGTAAATTATCTTCATCAAGCATGGTTTTCACAACATTGCCTTCTTTATCTTTAACGTTTAAATTATCATCAACTAAGGGAAATGGATTATTACTGCCAATTCCAATTACAAAGCTTGTAACATTAAATGCATCAACCAACTTAGAAAAAGTATAATAATTATTTTCACCCCATTCATCTCCATCAGTTAAAACTATCAAGAAATTATAATAAGAATTATCTTTTATTCCCTGCAAGGCACTAAACACGCCCTCACCCAAAAAGCTACCAGGAGCACTTATTAACTTAGGCTCAATATAATTTAATATCTTATGCAAGCTAGATTTATCCTTAGAAAACGGTAACACTAAAAATGACTTGCCTTTAAAAACAGTAAGCGAATATTCAGCATTCTCAAAATTATTTAAAATCAAGCTAATTAAACTTTTAGCATTCTCAAGCCTGTTAACCGATCTTCCCTCATCAAAGGTTAACATACTACGAGAAATATCAAAAACAAAAGATATCCTTAGATTAGATCTCTCATCCTCAGTAGCTTTTTGCCCCCAAGAAATATCCAAGATAGCAACAATTAAAAAAAACAGATTCAACACAAAAAATAACATCATAAGAATTTTTTTTATATAATAATTTTTAATGTAAGCATTATTAACATACATAAGACTCAAAGTCTTAAAAAGTGGAAGAGATTTTCTAAAATTATAGATATATATAAAAAGCACTAAAAATAAAATTATAAATAAGTAAAAAGCATAATAATTGCCTACACTCATAACACTTCTTTTAAGAATATCTTAGAAAAAATAAAATAAAGAATTAATAAACAAAATATTACTAATAAAAATTCGTTGTAAACATCATCATTATCAACTGCAATTTTAACTTTTCTCTCCACATTTTCCCTCTTAGAAAAATCTTGAATTGCAAGTTTAAACGAAAAATCATCGCCCACAGAATAAAAAACCCCCCCTGTCTTACTTGAAATCTCAAAAAGCATACTAGGATCATAAATCTCCCTTAGAATACCTTGATAAAACTTACCAGATCTCAACTTAAACCCAACATTAAATTCTTCACTGCTGCCAATTCCAACAGAGTAAATTTTAACATTAACTCCTTGAGCAAGACTTATTACCTGATCCTTATAAACTTCATCTGAATTAACCACACCATCTGTTAAAACAATAACTGATCTCTTAGGCGCTTCAGAATGCTTCAAATGAGAAAGAGCAATGGAAATTCCAAGTCCCAAAGCAGAACCATTCCCAAGATCCATGATGTAAATATCATCCAACTTTTTAGAAAAAAAATCTCTGTCAATTGTAAGTGGAACTATCAAAGAAGCTTCCTTTGCAAAAGCCACTAAGCCAATATTATCATTTTCTCTCTGCCAAACAAAATACTTAATCAATTCTTTTGCAAATTCAAGTCTATTTTTAGATGAAAATTCAATAGCACCCATGCTAGGAGATATATCTAGCACAATAACAATATCAGCTCCACTACTAATATAGGTTATTTTTTTCTTTGAAATAGAAGGACCTGCTAAAGTCAAGATCATCACTGTCATTGCCAAATAAAAGAAAACATAAGTTATAAAATATAACAAATTCAATGTATAATCTCTTAATTTGATAGAACCAAAATTCCCGTAAATTGATATTGGGAACCTAACTTTTCCTCCTCTATGCCTAAAAAAATGGCTAAAATAAATTATTAATGGAAGAATTATAAGTACGAATAAATATAAAGGTTCATTGAATGTTAACATTAGTACCTCTATTAAATTCTTCAAAATTAAAAGCTGCCTTCCTTAAATCATCTAAAACAAGCGATAAATTCCCACCTGATAAATTAACTCCACTAAATTTGCTAAAATCAGAGAGTCTAAGCATATTAACAAAAGTTGAACGAATTTCATAAGGAACGTTAAGATTCTGCAAAATCTCAGAAATTTCTGTCGTAGTAATTGCATTAAAATCAAAACCTGTTTTTTTAGATAAATAAACTCTTAAAGATGAATTTAATAAATTATAAAAGATAATTAATTCTTCATCACTTTTAATATAATCAGATAGAATAATTAACTGTTTCTGAAAAACTTTATAAGGCTTTCTCAAATTATGCTTCATTATTAAAAACACTAATAACTGTTTTATAAACTTCAAAAATTTAATAAAAAGATAAGGAAATAATACAAAAGCTAAAACAAAAATAACAAGATAAGTATTTGTTCCTGGAAGGAAAAGTACTCCCTCTATATCCTGAATCTTAAGAGAATTATCATCTGCAATTAACTTGCTAGTATTTATTTTTATGTTATTCAGAACTAATTTAAAAGATTTATCATTGCTGATAATATCTCCAACATAAATGCGCGGAAGAGTATTGCTTCCTACATAAAATGAAACAAAATATATTATTATCTCCCCACTCTCAGGTCTGTAAAGCATTGAATTAACCTCAACAAATTCATTCTTAATTCCCTCAAACTCGGCAGGAACAAATTTTTCATCCTCACCAAGAATTAACGAAAATTTAAACTCAACAGTATCTCCCACATAATAACGAATTGGAATAAATATTTCATTTTTCATCTCATAAGAAGATAGGCTAAAAGATAAAAAAGACATGACAAAAACAATGATATATCTCAAAAACTATTCTCCTTTTTTAAAAGCGCTTTTAGCTTTCTGAAAACATCATCTCTTGTACTAATTTCTATAAAATTAATACCTCTTTTTATGCACTCTTTCCTCCATTTTATTTTATCTAGTGTCCAATAGTTTTTATAACTATTTAATATAGTTTTACTAAACCCTGAAGTCAAAAACTCTTCACAAGTCTCAATGTCTTCATAAGTTAAAACTCCATATTGAGGAAGATTTTCATCAAAAAAATCTGTAAGTCTTATTGCAATAATATTATGACGTTTACTAAGAACAGTTAAAGACTTAAAATAATCACTAGCCTTAAAATCTGAAATAATTATAATTAAAGACCTTTTCTTATAATATTCAGCTGTATTTTTAAATATATAAGGTAAATTACTACCCTCCTTAAGCTGCCTATTTATTGTTTCATTTAAAATACGTCCTAAATGTGAATGACCCTTTCTAGATGAAATAAACTTATCCGTTTCACTTGAAAAAAAAGTTACACCTATCTTATCATTATTAAAAAATGCCATATGAGCAAAAATAGAAACTAATAAATCCTGAATTTCTTTTTTACTAATCAAACTCCCAAGGCTCATTGACAGAGAATTATCAACAAGCAAATGAAGATTCATTCCCCTATCTTCCTTAAACACTTTTGAGAATATACTATCCGTCTTTGAACTAACATTCCAATCAATAAGCCTAGCATCATCCGTATCCTCATAGGGTCGAAATTCATGAAATTCAAGGCCAAGACCCCTAAAAATAGAACGATACCCACCAAAATTAAGCTCCAAAAGCATTTTCCTGGAGAAAAATTTTAAAGCTTTTATTTTGGTTTTAGTACTAGCATTTGACTCATTACTGTAGTGCATATAAAATTAAAATCCTAAGGAAGTGCAACAGCCGAAAGAAGTATCTTAATAATATCGTCAGTATTCATCTCTTCAACCTCTGCTTCATAAGATGGAGTAATTCTATGCCTTAAAACATTATAAGCTACAGCCTTAACATCTTCAGGAAGCACAAACAATCTCCCCTCATAAAGAGCATTAACACGAGCACATTTAAGTAAACTAAGAGATGCCCTAGGAGACGCTCCAAATTCAATATATTTAGTAAATGGATAAGTTTTTTTATCATTTTCACGAGAAGCTGCTATTAAAGTCACAATATAAAGCATTATCTTATCATCTACCTTAACCTTACCAACTATACGCTTAAGATCAGCTAAAGAATAGGAATTCATTACCTTCGCAACTCTAATATTCTCAAGCCCACCATCAACTGAAAATATTTTAAGAAGCTTAATTTCATCTTGAATAGCAGGATATTTCACATTCACTTTCAACAAAAACCTATCAAGTTGAGCTTCTGGCAAATTATAAGTCCCCTCTTGCTCAATTGGATTTTGTGTTGCAAGAACAAAGAATGGATCAGGCAACTTATGTGTCTCATCTCCAAGCGTTACCTGACGTTCACTCATTGCCTCAAGAAGTGCTGACTGAACCTTAGCAGGCGCTCTATTAATTTCATCTGCCAAAACAATATTTGAAAATACAGGACCCTTTCTAACCTTAAAAGTTCCCGTCGTACTCTTATATACCATGTTACCCGTCAGGTCAGAAGGCAAAAGGTCTGGAGTAAATTGCACTCTCTTAAACCCAAGATCAAGAACATCTGAAACTGTTTGAATTGTCAATGTTTTTGCAAGTCCCGGCACCCCTTCAAGCAAGACATGTCCTTCAGTCAAAATTCCCATTAAAATGGCATCTATCATTTCCTTCTGACCAAGAATTCTACTTGAAACTTCTCTTCTAAACTTATTTATTAAACTTAATGCATTTTCTACTTCAGAATCTATTTGAAAACTACTTTTCATACCACTCCTATCGTACTAAATTTTTTTCATTAAAAACAAAATATAAACGATAAAACGCAAAAATAAAATCACTATTTATAAAGCAAAAGAAAATTTCTTTCTTTACCGCCACTTATCGTCGATGATTTTATTTCTATATTATTAAACAAACCTTTAATATGACTAATCTCAAACTTAATATTATCAAATTTTCCTTTATAAGCCATAATCAAACCTCTATCCTCTAAAATCAATTTTAAAATGCTTGCATATTTTCTTATATCTCTAAAAGCCCTAATTGTAATAAATTCATACTTATTTTGCTCCTTCTCAACATCATGTTCTAAAACTTTCACATTAGCCAAATCAAGTTCCAAAATAATCATCCTTAAAAAAGTCGCCTTTTTATTACTACGTTCAAGAAGAATGTATTTTCTAGAATTATCAAAGAGAGCCAAAATAATCCCCGGAAATCCAGCTCCACTACCCACATCAAGTACTTGATGTGGATTATTATCTCTAATAATAGGCAATCCAGTCATAGAATCTAGAGCATGCAAAAGTACTGCATCAAAGTTTCGATCATTACTTGATACCAAGTTAAATCTAGCACCAAATAACAAAACTCTACCTATATAAAATCTTAACTTATCAATGCTTTCTGAAGTAAAAGACACTCCCAAACTTTTCAAAGAAAGTTTAAAGTTACTCATCATAAAGACAAACTAAGCGCTACCTTATTCTTAGAACTTGAAAAATATATAAGCAAAACCTGAATATCTGTATTTCTAACACCAGAAATCCTACTTGCCTGAGCAAGATTAGCTGGCTGAATTTTAACAAACTTTTCCTTAGCCTCTCTAGATAGCCCATCAATCTCGTAATTGAAATTAACTGGCAATTTAATAAGCTCAAGATTATCCATTTTCCTAATCAAATCTCTTTGTCTATTAATGTAGCCCTCATATTTAATATCTAACTCAACCTGTTCAAGAATTACTTTTGAAACATTCAATTTAGGATCTATATTAATAAGATCACCTAAACTAATATATGGATCTTTTACAATATGATAAAAATCCTTGTTAATGTGTCTTCTCAATTGTAAGGTACTAGCTTCCTTTTCTTTAAGACGCCTCTGCCGCAAAAGCTCTTTAATTTCCTCTACTTGTTTCTCCTTTGAAAAATATTTAGAATATTTTTCTTCACTAACCAGTCCAACCTCATATCCCCACCTAATCAACCTCTTATCACTAGTATCATGTCGCAGATTAAGCCTATGTTCAGCCCTTGAAGTAAACATTCTATAAGGCTCCTTAGTCCCCTTGGTAACAAGGTCATCAACAAGCACTCCAATATAAGAACTAGTCCGTGGAAGTATCATCGAATCTTTCCCTTGCAGTTTAAGTGCCGCATTAATTCCAGCCATCAAGCCTTGAGCTGCAGCTTCCTCATATCCTGATGACCCATTAGTTTGCCCTGCAACAAAAAGTCCCTCAACTCTTTTAGTCTCAAGACTTGCATATAATTCAATAGGATTAATGTAATCATATTCAACAGCATACCCAGGTCTTGTAATAACTGCATTCTCAAGTCCATCAATACTATTGATCAACCTTTTCTGAACATCTTCAGGCAAAGACGAACTTAAACCATTAAGATACATCTCTTCAGTACTCAACCCTTCAGGTTCAATAAATATTTGATGTTTATCCTTATCTTTGAATTTTACTATCTTATCTTCAATTGAAGGACAATATCTTGGACCATTCCCAACAATTTCACCAGAATAAAGAGGAGAGAGATGCATATTATCACTGATTATCTCATGGGTTTTTTTATTAGTATAAGTGATATAACAAGAAAGTTGAGCTTTATCTATCTTAGTATTTGAAAAGGAAAAAGGAATGATATCAGAATCTCCAAATTGAACTTCTGTTTTTTCAAAATTTATACTTTTCCTATGAACCCTAGCAGGAGTACCTGTTTTAAGCCTACCCATCTCAAATCCAAGATCAAGTAAAATCTTTTCAAGACCATAAGCAGCAGGCTCAGAAATTCTTCCCATACAAGCTCTATACTCACCAATGAATATTTTACCCCTAAGAAAAGTTCCGGTAGTAAGCACCACAACATGAGATGTAAATTTATTACCCCTCTCTGTAACCACACCTTCTATTTTATTCCTCATAGAATTAAGCAAAAAGTCACTAACAGTATCTTGAAAAAGATCAAGATTACTTTGTCTCTCCAATGTTTCTTTTGCCTTAACCTGATACACCAATTTATCAGCCTGCGCACGCGGTGCTTGAACCGCAGGTCCTCGACTTTTATTTAAAATTCTAAATTGAATCATACTAAAGTCAATAAGACACCCCATTTCTCCCCCAAGAGCATCAATTTCACGTACCATATTTCCCTTAGCAAGCCCACCAATAGCCGGATTACAAGAAAGCTTACCAATTGTATCTAAATTTTGAGTAATCATGAGTGTCTTAAAATTTAATCTTGAAAGAGCTAGAGATGCCTCAATACCAGCATGTCCTCCTCCAATAACAATAGCATCGAAATCCATATCTATTTTCCTAAACAAAAATTCTTAAACATATTGTTAAGTACATCCTCACTAGTAACTTCACCTGTTATTTCACCTAAAAGATTAATCACTTCATAAACATCAAATGCTAACATATCATAGCTTATATCTCGTTCTATTTTATTTAACAACTCAATAACCAAATTATAAGCTTTTTTTAAAAGTTCTGCCTGGCGACTTGATGAAACGACAACATCATAACTATCAATATCAACATAATCAAAACACGCCAATGATCTTATCTTATCATAAAGAGCATCTATACCAAATAAAGTTTTGGTACTAATCCTTACCAAATTTGATGAATTTATATTACCTGAATTAAAAAATTCAACTGTTTTGTCATTTTGTCCTAAATCCATCTTATTTAAAACAAAAAGTACCTTAGAATGTCCTACATAAGAATTAATAAATTTTAAGTCGTCATTCGTTAGTTTCGAACTTAAGTCAATAACATAAAGAACCAAAGATGCTTCCTTAATTAAGGAATTACTCCTAACTATACCCAACTGTTCAACAAAATCACTAGTCTCCCTAAGCCCTGCTGTATCAAAAACGTTAAACAAAATACCATCCAGTTCAAAACTAGCTTGAATGTAATCTCTCGTAGTGCCAGCATAAGAAGAAACTATAGCTCTATCTTCCTTTAGTAACAAATTAAAAAGAGAAGACTTGCCAACATTAACAGAACCAGCTAAAACTAATGTAATTCCATGATCCAACTTCCTTGAAGCATCATAAGAATCAATCAACCTTTTAAGCTCATCTTTACTTTTTGAAATAGCCTCAAAAGGAACCTTAATCTCATCTTCATTGGTTTCATAATCAAGATAAACACTAAGTGCTGAAAGAAAATTTAAAATATCTTTCTTGATTAAATCTATTTTCACAAACAAAGAACCTGAAAGCTTGTTAACAGCAAGAGTATGGGTCTTATTAGTTTTAGCAGCAACTAACTCATTTACTGCTTCTGCTTTAGTAAGATCAAGTTTGCCAGCCAAAAAAGAACGCAAAGTAAACTCACCTGGCTCAGCCATCCTAAATCCCACTTTCAAAAAAAAATCTATAATCCGTTTTATACCAACAAGAGATCCATGAGCCATAACTTCTATTGAATCTTGTCCTGTAAAACTTTTTGGAGCTCTATAAAGACAAACAACAACTTCATCTAACTTTTCACAAGTCTCTTTATCCACTATATACCCATAATGAATCGTATGTCCGGGTGCTTCAAGAAGTCTCTTAGGATCTGAAAATATTTCAGAAAACCTCTCAATTGAAGAAATCCCACTACTACGAATCACACATAACGCACTACTAAGAAAGGGTGTAGCAAGTGCAACAATATCATCTTCTCTTTGAAAAAGCTTATTCATAGACTCAAAAAATTATAACATAGCATAAATAACAATGACAAAGACCAAAACAAAAGAAAAAACTCAAAAAAATAAATAAGATAAATAACTTCAATTTGTAAATATTATAAATTTCACCTATAATTATATTTTGTAAAGATGAAAACCGAATTAGAAACTGAACTGAAAAATACTTTAAAAGAAGAAGTTTTATTAGTAGAAAAGATATATGATATGTATCTAAATATAAAAAAATATCTTGATGAAAAAGATGAAATTATGTTTAAAGAAACAATAAATAAAACGAACACTTATCTTAACAAGTTTAAAGACATCGAGCAAAAGAGAAATGAAATTTGGAGAGAATTTACAGATCATGAAACATTCGACTCAACTTACATGGCTATAGAAAAACTGTGTTCTATTTACAAAAAAGAGATATATAGTTATCTTCATCGACTAAGAATAGGAGTGGTCAATATTCAAAACTTAAATTACCTAATATCAAGTTATGTAGAAACATCACTTGATATCTTAGATCTAATATTTAAAGATGCTCAAGAAAGCGTAGGAAATATAACGTATAAAAACCCCTATGGACCAAGAAGTGGAAGATTAAATGAAACATCCGTCTTAATAAATAAAAAACTTTAACTGATTAAGGAGTTTAAAATGAATTCAACATTCTCAGGAATAGAAATTGGAAAGAAAAGCTTATTTGCACATAAAGATGCTATGAATACAATTGGACATAATTTAACTAACGCCTCAAAACCCGGATATTCAAGACAAAGAGTTATAATGAAAACTGAAATGCCAATTTATGCCCCTCAATTAAATAGAGCAAACAAAGTAGGTCAATTAGGCCAAGGAATAATGGTACAATGCATAGAAAGAATAAGAGACGATCTACTTGACATAAAAATAGCTGAAGAATCACATCGCCTCGGCTATTGGAATTCAAAAGACAAATTTATTTCTCTGCTTGAAAATGTATATAATGAGCCGGAAGAACAATCAATTAGAAAAAGATTGAATGACTTTTGGGATAGCTGGCAAGATCTGTCAAGACAACCTCAAGGATTAGCTGAAAGAAACATTATCCTAGAACGTGGAAAAGCTTTTGCAGAAACAATAAAAAGCAGATTTCACTCCCTTGAACGAATATACACAATGGTAAATGATGAAGTTAAAATTACTACTGAAGAGATAAATAATTACCTTAGAAATATTAGTGATCTTAATAGGCAAATTGCAAAAGCAATCGCCATGAAAGATCAGCCAAATGATTTAATGGATGAAAGAGACTTAATAGTCAACAAACTAAGCAATTTAATTAGTATCTCCATAGAAAATAAGCGAGATCCTAATGAATTCTTAATTCATTCAGAAGGAAAACATCTCATTCAAGGCACAATCGCAAATGAATTCATGTTAGAAGCAGTTAATGGTCCTACAAGAACCAAATGGAATGTTTTATGGAATAATGGAGAAATGACTAACATTGATACAGGAAAATTAGGAGCTCTTATTAATGTAAGAGATAACGAAATTAAAAATGAGATTAATGAGCTAGATAATATGGCAATCAATATCATAGAGCTTGTAAATGAAGTTCATGTATCAGGCTACGGACTTGACAAAAAAAATGGAAGAATTTTTTTTGATCAAGAATACAAGCTAACTGATGAGCTCGGACGATATGACAGCAATGGAAATGGTCAGTTTGATTCCGTTCATATATTCAAAATAAATAGTACAAATGAACTTATTCCAGAAGAAAAGCTAGGATTTGCAGGAATACTCAGATTTCAAACACTCAACACAAATAATTTCATAGAAATACCTTACCATACAACAGATACCGTTCAAGATGTAATAAATAAAATCAATAATTCTAATGCACAAGTTACTGCAAGAATTAATGAAGAAGGAAAATTTGAAATCAAAGCAATCAAAGAAGAAGAAAAAGATAGCGCTGTCTTTAGAATTAGATATATTGAAGATTCTGGGCTATTCTTAACAACTTACACAGGCATTTTAGATGCATCGGGAGCTGAAGGTGCTTATAACTACCAAAACATTAATACTACTAACCAACTAACAAATACAGCTAGCTATTCAATATCTCCTTTAAAAAATCCAGCTGCATGGCTTAAAGTATCTAAAGAAATTTTAGAAGATCCGTCAAAGATTGCATCAGGAATTAGAACTCCAACAAATAATATTCCTATTGGAGATAACGAAGCAGCACTACGTATTGCATCTCTTGTAAACTCACAAATCATGATCGGAAAGAATGAAACACTAAATGACTACTTCGCAAACACAGCTTCCAATATTGCAATAAAAGGACAAATAGCAGAAGTTACAAAAAATAGTCAAGAACAAATACTTAAAAGCTTAACTGATTTAAGATTATCAATATCTGGTGTAAATAAGGATGAGGAATTAGCAAACATGATAGAATTTCAACAATCATTTATTGCTGCAAGTAAATTCATCACCGTTTCTGCTGAATTAATAGATACAATTATAAATAAAATGGGAGTATAATACATGATAAACAGAGTAAGTCACCCTTTAACATATGAAAATTTAAAAGCATCTTCAACAGGAAAAGAAGTAAAAATAACGAGACTCTTAGAAAGTCTATATCAAGGTGGTAAAAAAATCATAAATCTTCGAGATGATCCAACTGGTGTCACTCATGCAATAAGATTAGACAGTGATATGTTTAAACTTAACACTTATGTCAAAAATATCAATAACGCCAAAGGAAAATTAAGATATATAGAAGGATATTTACAATCCCTAGCAAATATTTTAACCCGTGCAAAAGAAATAACTGTCCAAGGATCAAACGGTACATACGGAGCTGATGATAAAAAAATGATAGCAAAAGAAATAAACGCAATACTTGAAGATGTACTTGCAATAGCAAATGCAAAAGGAGCAGATGGATGCAGCATATTTGCAGGAACTAAAGTTGATGCCGAAGCATTCAAAGTAACTAGAGAAAACAGAATAAACAGATTAACCCAAGATAGAGCAGAAACGCAAATAGTAAGAATAGACTACAATGGCAATCAAGCGGAACAGACAACTGAAATATATAATGGAATTTATATCCCAACCAGCTATCCTGGAAGTGAAATATTCTTTTCACAAAATCACTACATAATATCATCAAAAAGTGTTAATGGATTTACTGTAAAAGAAAATACCAAAATATATATCGATAATATTGAAATAGCATTAACACAAGGAGATACTGCTGCTGACATTATTGCTAAGATTAATGAATCAGCTGCTCCTGTTGAAGCTATCCTTGATCCTATTCTAAATTCAATAGCTATAAAAACAACCACACCTCATCAAATATGGATAACAGAAGAAGGTTCAACAGTACTACAAGATCTTGGTATTCTTACCCAAAACAATGATACCAAAGAACCTCCCTATAATATTGCAAGTAACACTGAAGTTAGAAATAGAACTATTTTTGATAGCTTAATTGATCTGAGGGATACTCTAGAAGAAAATAGAGAAGGGATTATTGGAAGTAGAAGTTTAGCTGAAATCGACGAAAGTTTAAATAAAATCTTTTCAACATTGGCTGATCTTGGAACTAAAGATAACAGACTCGATCTAAATCATGAAAGGATCAGTAAAGAAATAATAGATATGAAAGATGATATTGTTAAATATACCGATTTTGACGTAACAAAAACAATAACAGATCTTAATATGACAAGTTTAGCTTATCAGGTATCTTTAGGGGTTTCTGCAAGAATAATGCAAACAACACTATTAGATTTCCTAAAGTAAAATGAAAAATAAACTTAGTATAAAATTCAACTTCCCTGAAGGAATACCAGGGTTTGAAGATATCAAAGAATTTATAATCAAAGACTCTGAACATAAACCGTTCTCTATCATGCAATCAATAAATGGAGAAATAAATTTCTTAGTAACATCTCCCCTTAACTTTTTAGAAAAATATATTCCAAAAATAGAGGAAAAAGATTGGTTAGATATTCAAGCAGAAAATGAAGATGAAAAGGTTATACTATGTATAATTAATATGCATGTAAAAAATTATAAGGAAATAACAGCCAATTTAAAAGCTCCAATCATATTAAACAAAAAGAAACTAATCGGAAAACAAGCTATATCCACAAATGAAGAGCATTATCTTAGATATAGAGTCTTTAAGGAATAAACATGCTAATATTATCAAGAAAAGCAAAAGAAAGCATAAAAATAGACTCCAACATTGAAATTTCAATATTAGAAATAAAAAAAGATAGTGTCAAAATAGCTATAAAAGCTCCTGAAAATATTAAAATACTTAGATCTGAAATATATGATATCATTAAAGAAGAAAACAAAAAATCAATTTTACAAGACAAGAACAACATGCATAAAATAAAAAATTTACTTGATCATCTCAATAAATGAGACTTAATCTCAGCATCACTAAGTCTTACATAAAAGGGTCCTGCCAAAATATTATCGCCATGTCCGCTTTCCAAGTACTTACATTCACCAAGATCCCTCAAAACTGAACCAAAAGATTCCATATCAGTAATAATCTCAAAATTATATTTTTTATATTTAAGTTTTTCATAAATAAATTCAACGCCGTTACCCACAATAACAAATTTCAAGTCAAGACCATCCAAATAGTCAAATAACTCCAATTCAGAAAAACAAAAAATTTTGCCACATAATTTAGAATTTTTATAATACCCAAGAAAATACCTACCAGCTGTAAAACTTAAAGTCAGAACATCCAATCTTGTATGAATTAACCTTGCAAAAACATCAAAAGTAGGTACATTAACAAAAGGAATTGAAAGCCCTAAAGAAAGTCCCTTAATAAAACTTAAACTAATTCTCAAGCCCGTAAAAGAACCAGGTCCAGACGAATTAATAAGTAAATCAAGATTATTAAGATCAATATTATGTTTTAATACAAAATCATTAAATAATTTTGGAACACTAAGAGTATAATTAATCTTATCTTTAAACTTAACTAAAGATAAAACTTCACCATTAATTTTAAAATGAATTAGTAAAGTTTTATATGAATATTCAACTGAAAGAGTATTCATCACTAAATTCTAAAATCCTACTAGTATCTTGTACTTTAAACTTCAAAAATTTCAACCTATTCCGGGGCAAAACATCAATAATCATCTCTGGCCACTCAATAGCTATTATAGATGACATATCTAAGAAAATCTCCATTCCACCAATAAGCTCAAACTCATCTAAACTATTTAAACGGTACAAATCAATATGATAAAATTTAAAATCTACAAAATCATAAACATTAATAATGTTATAAGTTGGACTTGTAAAATAAGAAATACCAAGATTCAAGGCCAAACCTTTTAAAAAGGTTGTTTTTCCAGCACCCATATCACCACAAAAACCAAATACCTTGCCAATAGGTAAGGGACTAAAAAAAGACTTAGAAAAGCCTATCATTTCCTTTTCTGTCTTAAAAAATAATTTCAAGGAAGTTCACCTTTCATATCAAGATCAATGACACATCTCTTGATTGCAATCATTAAACTAAGAGCAGGATAATTTAGAGATTCTAAGAAATCAATAGAAATATGTTTTTCACCCAAAGGAGTCACTTCTATTATAAATTTTACTTGCTTACTCTCCCTAGATCCTTTACATTCATAAAAAGCATCAGCAAAATACACTCTCCTATAATATATATGACTATCTTGCTTTCTAATATTATCAATAGAAATAAGTCTCACAACAGTATTCCTTTAAATAAATCCCAAGAAGCCAACATAGGAACATTTTCATTTAGCGCTATTTGCAAAGGTGGGACTCTCATTTTTAACTTTTAGTTCACCTTACGAAACCATTCATTAAAAAAATACTTAAGTCCCCAACTTTAGTAAGATGTCGCAAAAAATAACTCTAATCCCTATAATTAAACTTCCCAGGAAGCCTTCAACTTTTTATCTCATAAACAATCTTTTTAAAAGTCGTAATATCTTCAATTGCTAGATTAGATAAAATTTTTCTATTAAGCTTAATATTAGCCCTTTTTAAACTTTCAAAAAATCTTGAATAATTAATTCCCATGCCTGTTAAAGCAGCAGAAATTCTTACAATCCATAAGCTTCTAAAATCTCTCTTACGAACCTTCCTATCTCTTGTAGCATACATCATACCTTTACGAAGAGTATCTTTGGCCTTCTTATAATTACTTTTCTTAGTACCCCAAAAACCCTTAGTTTTACTTAAGATCTTTTTTCGTCTTGCAACATGAACTATCCCGTTCTTCACTCTAGCCATATAATCTAATCTCCCTAAATAAATATTCAAGCATAAGGTAACAAGGTCTTGATTCTCTTAACTTCAACACTGGAAACCAAACCTAACTTACCCAACTTCCTTCTTCTTTTTGAAGACTTTTTTGTCAAAATATGCCTTAAATTTTGTCTTTTATGTTTAATTTTACCTTTTGAAGTAAAAGCAAACCTCTTTCTTGCGCTTTTGCACGTTTTCATTTTTGACATTCACATCTCCTTATTACTTACTTCTTAGACTTAGGTGCAATAATTAAAAACATTGTCTTGCCTTCCATCTTAGCTGGTGATTCCAAGACATAATTAGAATCACCTACCTTTTCAAGAATACTCTCCAAAATTCCATAACCCAAATGAGTATGAGCAAGTTCACGTCCCCTAAATCTTATAGTAACTTTTACCCTATTACCTTCTTTGAGGAATCCTAAAATATTTCTATACTTAAAATCAAGATCATGAACATCTATTTTTGGCTGCATCCTCACCTCTTTAAGCTTAATTATCTTTTGATTTTTTCTTTGCTCCTTTTGACGCTTCTCTTGATGAAATTTATATTTTCCATAATCGATTATTTTACACACAGGAGGCAATACATTCGGCGATACCTCAACCAAATCAAGTTCAGCATCCCTAGCATATTTAATAGCATCTTCAATTAACAAAACAGATTGGGTGCCATCATCAAAAATAACCCTAACCTCACGAGCCTTAATCTTATTATTAATTCTTAACTCTTTACTACTTGACTTCGACCTATCTTTATCCTTACCGAAACTTCTATTTATCATCTAAAAATATGAACTCCTCAAACAGCATTAATCAATAACTAATTTTAATATACCTTTACTAAAAAGTAAATTCGAACATGTATTTCTTAAACAACAATAATAGAAAAAATCCTGCAAAACTTTAAAAAGTAAAAATCTAGTTGATTAATACGCCATTTAAAAGTAAAATTTATTTACCATGAATATATTCTTACTAACAAGTCTACCTCTAGTCCTTAAGATATATATGCTAATAAAACACCATCAATCCAAACTCATCAAACAAAAATATATCCTAGCAACATCAATATTACTTGCAATGACTATCTTCTTCCTATTATATCTAATGGAAGAATTCATACTATACAAGAGACTACTAATCAACTATCAAACAAAATCCAGCTTAGCATATTCAATATTCATTAAAGAACAAATATACTATTATGTCTTACCATTATTTATATTCACATTTTTTTTCACATTCAATCCAAATTCATTGCTCAAAAAAAATCCAATATTTTTAATATACTTTGCATTTGGATTAATATTCTCTAAAAATTTAACACTCATCATAACAAACAGTAAAGTTTTTGGCACATATGAGTATATCAAAATACCGCTTTTACATATATTAGAATTCATATTTACAGCAATCATATGTGAAAAAGGAATAAACCTTTATATCACACAAAACATGAATGGATATCAATTAATTTTTATCCCTATCTTAGCCTTAGAAACAATCATCACACTTTTAAAAGTATTAATTTTAATAAACTCACAAATCTATGTTCTAATTATATTTATAATACTACTAGGAATCACAATCTTTCACAAGAAAGCTATTAGAACTGTAAAATAATGCTAAATATAATAAAGAGCCTTACTATTGCAATTGTTTTAATGCCATTTTTTAACTGCAAAAACAATAAAATTATAGACAAGAATTTCAGTTATATCATAATTTTTTCAGATACTACAGAATATTTTTTCAAAATTAATCATACTCCATTTATACAAGAGGAAACACTATTTATCAATGAAAAAGATATCGAACTCATTAAAGGTAAACTCAATAATGTACAAAAAATACTCTTAACACATAAATCAAGTAATGAAATATTTAATGTCAATAAAATCAAAAATAAAACTTTCTATCTCTCTGAAGTAAAATTTTCATTAAGAAAAGCAATAGATTTTATATTAAATGACCCCTCAATAGACCTAAAAACCTCATTAATCATGACAGATAATACACTCAACAAAGAAGATTTAGAGTACTTAGAGCAAAGTACAAGAGCTCAAAACATAAACATTACTGTAATAAACGAAACAAACATTCCGTATCTAAAAAATTTGATTGTTCCTAAAATAACAAGAGTTATCCTATTTTCAATAAAGAATAATCACGTTTTTTTAAAAAAATTATCAGGATCACCTTTTTTTAAAAAAATAGACTTTATACTTATTGGAAATACTAAAAAAAATTTAAAAGAGATTAATGCAAAATATATAATCGGTATTGACGAGCTTAATTTAATCGAAATGACAAAAAAAATTAATAAAAATTTTCAATATGAATTTAACATTTATAAAAAACAAAATAAATTTGACAATAAATCAATATATATTCAAGTAAACTAATGAACAACAATTGACAAACAAAAATCTATCTTTGATAAAAATAATCGTCAAATCAAACCTTCAAACAAATCTTTAAAGTTATCATACAACGCAATCACAACGTCACGCAAATCACAATTTTTAATTTTTGCAATCTCAAGACATGTATATCCTAAAAAAAGCGGAGCATTAATTTTACCCCTTAACGGAACTGGGGCTAAAAATGGACTATCTGTCTCTATCAAAATATCTTTAATATTTAATTTCTTTAAAACCGCTCTTAAAGGCTCCGAATTTTTAAAAGTTAAATTACCTGCAAAAGATATCTTAAATCCAAAATCAATAAATTTTTTAGCATACTCATAAGTACCAGAATAACAATGCAATATTCCTCTACTTATAAAATTGGAAGATTTAATAACATTATAAACATCATCATAGGCATCTCTGACATGCAAAATGACAGGTTTATTGTACTTGCTAGCTAAATCTAACTGAATACTCAAAGCCTCAATCTGTTCAACTTTATTGTCTGCTTTAAAGTAATCAAGACCAATTTCACCAACAGCAACAATGACCTCCTTTGCCAAAATTTTCTCAATCAATTCAAAATCGCACTTTGAAGCCTCATTTAAAGGATGAATCCCAACTGTTAGCAAAATATTAGTATAAGCACCTAGAAGTTGCTTTCTTTCATAAAAATCACTAGGATGTAACCCAATATCGAGAAAATAAGAAAATCCATTTTTAATACATTCATTAATAAGATAATGAACATCGATAAAATTTTTCCTAAGTTCATTAAAATGAACATGAGTATCTACTAACTTTTCTAAAAAAAGAGCTCTTCCAAAATCAAGCTTCATGCATCCATCTTCTTTTTAAGATTATTAATATAATCAATAATGGTAACATTCTTCATTCCAAGTTGCAAAAAACTCGACAAAATATCTACAGCATCTCCAATTTGACCTAACGCCTCATAACACTCAGCAGCATTTACATATAATATTGAGTTCTTAGGATTGGTTTTTATCAAATTTTTAATAGCTGCCAATGCCTCTTTATACTGCCCCTGTTCTTTTTGAAGTAATGCAAGACCAAGTATAGCAAACATATCAAAATCAATATCAAGAGCTTTCTTATAATAAATTTGTGCATTATCATAATCTTTTAAGCAACGGTATGTATCCCCTACTCTCGTTAAAACCAAATTATTTTTGGGGTCTCTATCTATTATTGTAAGCCAATATCTCAAGGCCTCATGATACTCCTTATTTCCCCTATAGCAATCAGCAAGCCCAAAAATAGCATAAAAATTATTGGGAGAGATTTCTAAAGCTCTCCTGAAAAAATAAATTCCTTTACCAAATTCCTTCAATTTCCTATAACAATTTCCAATTGAAGTTAAAACACGAACATCAATCTTAACTTGATTTATTTCATATACCTTAAGCCAATATTTCAACGCTTCTTTATACTCCTTAAAGTCATAATATAAATGTCCAATACCAACAAGAGCATAATCATTATCAGGTGCCAATTCTAATACTCTTAAGTATGATTGTCTAGATTTTTGAAAATCTTTTAACTTCCTATAAGAAGAAGCAATTCTTGTAAGAACCGTAATATTTTCAGGATCATACTTCAAATATTCTTCCCATATATCTGTAGCCTTTTTATAATCACCTAAGCTTCTATAACAATCTCCCAAACCAAAAAGTGCATAATTATTATTTAAATGTTTAGCAAGACATCTTTGATAATAAATTATAGCCTTATCAAAGCTTTGCTTTTTACGTTCAATGTCTCCAAGTCCAACAAGAGCATAGTTATTATTATCATCCTTTTGCAAGATATCATTAAACAATGCTTCTGCTTCAGAAAGTCTATCTTCTTTGATCAACTGATATCCTCTTTTGGATTTTTCAGTAACATCAAGAAGCTCACTATCAGAAATTCGCGAGATATCCTCAAAATCACTTAAAAGTTTTTTGTTTAACATAAATACCCCTTCTTAACTGGTTTATTAAAGACATAACATTCATTTCATATATGCTATTTAACATATAATTCATATTTATATACAAACATATCAAGATATTAATAAATCTTTAACATCCAATCTTAATAAACATATTATATAAAAAATTAAAAAATTATACTTAATTTATATACTTAAACTTACTTATTTAAATGTATATATAAAGCCTATTAGATAAAATCTTGGCCAATTATAACAAAAAATGCAAAATATAGGATAAAATAATACTACTTTACCAGGAGAAAATTCAGATGTTTTTAGAAAAATTAAATCCTATTGAAAGCAAAATAAAAATACTTGAAGAAAAATTACAAGACACAAAATTAGTTAAAAACCAAAAAGAATATGCAAAAATAGTAAAAGAATATCATTATTTAGAAAAAATCAAAGAAAAAAAAGATGAATATGAAAACATATTAAACCAAATAGATGAGCATAAAAATATGCTATCTGAAGAAGAAAATTTAGAAATGAAAGAATTAATCAAACAAGAATTATCTCATTTAAGCCTTAAAAAAAACGAAATTGAACATACAATCAAAATATTACTCTTCAACCAAGACAAAAATGATAATAAAAATACCATTATTGAAATTAGAGCTGGAACAGGGGGAGAAGAAGCTGCGCTTTTTGCACATAATCTTTATGAAATGTACACAAAATATTCTGAGAAAAAAAAATGGAAAACAGAAATCATTAACTTTAATGAAACAGAACTTGGCGGATTTAAAGAAATAAGCTTTGAAATAAAGGGCAAAGATGTATTTAAAAAATTAAAACACGAAAGTGGAGTACATAGAGTTCAAAGAATTCCTATAACAGAATCCAATGGAAGACTTCAAACCTCGGCAGCAACCGTTGCTGTAATGCCTGAAGTTGAAGATACCGAAATTGAAATCAAGGAAAAAGATTTAAGAATAGATGTTTATAGATCTTCTGGTGCTGGGGGTCAACATGTAAACACAACAGACTCTGCCGTTAGAATTACACATTTGCCTACAGGAATCGTGGTACAATGTCAAAATGAAAGAAGTCAGCATAAAAACAAAGATCAGGCCATAAAAGTATTAAGAGCAAGACTTTATGAATTTGAAAACCTTAAAAAACAAGAACAACGCTCAAATAATAGAAAGCAACAAGTAGGTTCAGGTGATAGATCTGAAAGAATTAGGACATACAACTTTCCACAAAACAGAGTAACAGACCATAGAGCAAATATTAGCATTTATAAATTAGAAGAAATTATGCAGGGAGAACTTGATTTGCTCCTTGACACAATAGCATTAAAACTTCAAGAACAAGAATTCAAAGATAACCTAGTATAATTCATAAATTCATAATGACAATAAAAGAAGCCATAAAGAGTTCAAAAAAACATAATCTAAAAACTCTTGAGATTTTACTACTACTTGAAAAAATATTAAAAAGTAGAAAAGAATTAATTCTTGCAAATATAAATAAGAATCTAACAAAACAAGAAGAACATAAATTATTGATTCAAATAAACAATATAAAATTAGGCATACCTATACACTACATAACTGGAAAAAAGGAATTTATGGGAATTAAGTTTTATATAAACAAACATGTATTAATTCCTAGAGAAGATACAGAATGCCTAGCAGAAGAAGCTTTAACCCAAATTAGAAAACATAACTTAAATAAAATTTTAGATTTATGTTGCGGGAGTGGCTGTATTGGCTTAACAATTGCATATTATCTCAAACGCAAAGTAATACTATCAGATATTTCAACTAAAGCCTTAAAAGTCTCACTCAAAAACACACAAAGACTAAAATTAGAGAACTATGTAGAAATACAACATTCAGATCTGTTAAAATGTATAGATAAAGGGTTTGAGCTAATAATAACTAACCCTCCTTATTTAAATAAAAATGAACTAAAAATAAAGGAAAAATTAGCAAAAGAACCAAGAGTAGCTCTTTTAGGATTTGGAAAAGATGGGCTTGGAATTTCAAAAAAAATAATACGCCAAGCAAAGCACAAGCTCACAAAAAATGGACTCTTAATAATAGAAATGGCTCCATGGCAAACAGAATCTCTAAAAAAGTTTGCAATCCAAAAAGGTTTTGAATATCTAAAAACTATATATGACATTGAAAATAGAGAAAGAGCACTGGTACTAAGGATAAAGCATGATACAAGTCTATGAAATTGCATATTTACTTAAAATAACTAACATTGATAAACTAAAAAATATTTTCAGAAAAACAGTTGATAACACTTATCAAGATGAGATTCAAAAAAAATTAATATTTAAAGCTCTAGAAATATCAGAACAATTACACTACGGGCAATATAGGGAAAGTAAAGAGCCATATATAATCCACCCAATAATGGTTGCATTATTCCTTATAAAATTTCAACTAGATTTTAAAACAATAATAGCTGGCTTACTGCACGACGCTCTGGAAGACACAAACATTGAAAAGGAAGAAATAATTAAAGAATTTGATCAAGAAATTTTAAGTTTAATTGATGGTGTAACCAAAATTCATGACTTACACAACAAAACAAGAGCAATAAAAGAAGCAAATACCATTTCAAAAATGTTTTTTGCAATGACTCACGATATTAGAATAATAATCATCAAACTTGCAGACAAACTACATAATATGGCAACACTTTCTCACTTACCTAAAAACAGAAGGGAAAGAATTGCACGAGACTGTCTTGCCACCTACGTACCAATTGCAGAAAGACTTGGTATTTCATCTCTTAAAATATATCTTGAAGATTTATCATTAAAATATCTATATCCTAAAGAATATAAAGAAATCAAAAATTTTCTATCCGCAACAAAAATAGAGAGAGAAAAAAAATTATATAAGGGGAAATTACTCATAGAGAAAGAACTCAAAAAAATTGGAATTGATGTCGTAATCACAGTACGTTCAAAACATTTCTACTCAATATTTAGAAAAATGAAAACAAGGAATAATAATATTTCCCAAATCTTTGATACTCTGGGAATAAGAATAATTTGTAAAAAACAAAAAGAATGTTATGAAATACTAGAAATCGTACACAAGGTCTGGAAACCAATACCTGGAAGACTAAAAGATTACATAGCAATTCCTAAAGAGAACAAATACCAATCGCTACATACTACCGTGAGAATACCTGAAGATAACCAATTGATTGAAGTACAAATTAGAACAGAAGAAATGGATAAAATAGCTAAATACGGTGTCGCTGCTCACTGGCTTTACAAAGAGCAAGTTGAATTAAGAGCTGATGACATATCATTTATTAACCGAATCAAAAAATGGCAACAAGAATCAGTTAATAAAATTCAGTACTCAATGCATGATATACACAAAGAACTCCTAAATACATTTATATACGTCTATACACCAGAAGGAGAAATAGTAGAACTTCCATTTGGCTCAAACTCAATCGATTTTGCCTACACAATACATACAGATATTGGAGATCAAGCGCTTTATGCAAAAATTAATGGTAAAATTAGCTCACTAACCAAACCATTAAAAAATGAACAAATTGTTGAAATATTTACCTCTCCAGAGGCAAAACCTGACTTAATTTGGCTAAATAGCGTTAGGACAAAAAAAGCACGCTCAAAAATTCGATCCTGGCTTAATAAAAATGACGATACAATATTTGTCGATAACAACATAATTGCATATCTTATTGGAGAAAATAAGGAACAAAAAAGACTTTTTAGTTTGTTTAAATCTTTAACAAAATCTAAAATAAAAAGTATTACAATAGCATCTGATTGCACCCCATTAACAGGTGAAGATATCATAGGAATAATACAAAAAGATACAATAGTAGTTCACAAAGAAAATTGCAAAGAAACTACTTATCAGAAGAAAAACCATCTTGTAGAAGTAGAATGGGAAGCAACACCAACAAGGAAGGTATATCATATTATAATATTCTTAAAAAACTTAAAAGATCTCTTTAATTATCTAGATAATATTTTTACAACCTTTGATGCAAAACTTATTAGTAAAAAAATAGAAGACTGCGGAAATGGACATGGAATAATCAATATAATTATCTTATCAAATGACAAAAACGTATCAATGATTTTTACTGCACTTCAAGATAATCCTAACGTACTACAAATAATGCAAGTAGAAGAAGATATAAAAAATTATGATAATTAAGATATTACTCTTAATTTTAACACACATATTCATCTCACATAAAGTAATAAAAGCAGATGAGAGAGCACAATGCATCAAACAAATAAATAAACATATCACAAAAATTAATGAATTAAACAACTCCTTAGACAAAATAAAACGAGTAGAAAACACCTATGATTATATAAAAAACTACTTTTTAAAAAATAAAATTCCATACAAAGAACATTCACTCCAAGAAATTGGATTTATTGGATACTCACAAAAGACAATTCACGTAAAAATAAAAGGCAAAGACAAAACTATTTATAACATTATCATCCCAATCGAAGCACAACATGACTTAAAAAATAACTTAGCAATCGCTATTGCAATCACACTAATAAATAACTTAAAAAACAAAGAGCTCAATAACAACCTAAACATCTATTTCATAAAAGACGATTCATACAAACAAATATCAATGATAAGCAGCAGATTATTATTAAATACAAATGCTCTTGAAAAAAATACAAATACAATATATTTAATGTTAAATGAAAACAAAGAAAATAACCCAATAGAATTTAAAAATCAATCAAATATCATAAACTCAAAAACACCTCTAAGCTTTTTAAAAACCTTTATAAAAACATTTGAAAACAATAAAGTAAATTTTAACATATCAAAAATAAATGATAAAAATATTAATAAAATATATAATTTGCATTTAAAAGAAGAAATTCCAATTTTAATAATAAGCAACAATAAAGAACCTTCTCTCTTAAACAATGTAAAGAATAATAATATTTATAATATTTATAAATCAATTGAAGAGGCAATTAAAGTTAAAAACACAAAAAATGAAAAGACACTGCATTATATTATTATAAATACTCCTTTTAAAAAGTGGATAATAAACGAAACTACACTCATTATAATAATATATATTATTTACAACTGTACTCTCTTAGTGTTAATTACAAGGTTTAAAAGAGCTAGCATCATACTAAGAAAAACTAAAGAAAATTACCATAAAATCATAAAACTATTTTTTATATTATTACTAAGCACATATATGTCTACTTTAATTACAAATAAAATGCTAATAGCATATGAAGATTTCATAGATTATAAAATTATAAACCCAATATACTTGGTAAATTTCCTACTAACACTACTTAACTTCAATATTATATCTTACTTTACATATAACCTTAAAATACATTTAAACCTTAAAGAACTCAAATATTTAGCAATATCAATATCACTAATTGAACTCATTATGGTGTTATATATTAAAATAGAACTCATCTTAACCATAATCTTTAAAAAGATACTAATTTTAATTACTCCTAACAAAGGTAAGATTTTACAAAAAACAGTAATATTACTCATTTGGATAACAAATTTCATGCTAATAACATCAATACAAACAACTTTCATGATCTCAAAACCGCTTGCACTAAGCTATTTTATATCAATATTACTTTTCCCAGCAATACTTACCAATATCACAGAACATTTAAAACATAAAACTGCAACAATAAGACAAGAATTTAAAAAATCCGAAAAAATTGAATCTATAATCCTTTTTTTAATAATCACTATTACCGTAATATCAAATAACATAGAAAAAATTTCAACAATAAAAATAGAACAAATAATAAGCTTTCCAGAAAAAACCAACAAAATTAGAGTAGAATGCTTAAAAGACAATAAAAATACAATTCAAATCTTGACAAAAGATTTTTATTTAAACTTAGAAAAAAATAAAAAATATACAGAAAAGGAAATTAAAATACAAGAAAACTTAATAGATTTATCTGTGCAAAAAACAGATGCTGCTAAAAGAACTATCTACGAAATTAAGATTGCCACCAATAAACTTGCAAAGCAAATTCATCTACTGCTAAAAAATGCATCTGGATTCATTATATATCAAAGTAACACACCATATAAAATAACAGCCAACAATATAATATTCACAGTAGATAATATGAAATCAAATACAGCAAACATAACTTTTACAGCTAAATCTCAAAAACAAATCAAATACGATGCTTTCGCTTACTTTGATACTAATAAACACCATGTAAAAATATATGATCATAAAACAAAAAAAGAAGTTAAAAACATTAACATAGATTATTCATACATAATAAAGTATTCTGGAGTACTTCCAAAGTCTGAAAAATATGACCAAGATCTCTTTTTCAAACTCCAAAATGACAAAGAAATTGAAAATTTAAAAAACTTGAAAATAAATTAGTTTTATAACCGTTCAAAATCAATTCTCTCCTTTCTCTTTGCATAACTTTGTAAAGCTAAGACTATCAATTTATCAACCAAAGACGCATAATTAAGGCCATCATACTCACACATCTTAGCAAACATAGAAATATCTGTAAATCCTGGAATTGTATTCACCTCATTAACATAAATTAAGTCAGTACCTTTTTCAACAAAAAAATCAATTCTTGCCATACCTCTAAGCTCTAAAAACTTATAAGTTAAGAATGCATATTCCTTAATATCCAACAAATGTTTCGTATCAAGCTGAGCAGGAATATTAAAGACAACTGAATTCCCAGGAGCAACAGAATACTTAGCATCATAATCATAAAATACAAAATCCTGTATAACAATTTCCCCAGGAGTAAATATTTTAATTTGCTCATTCCCAATAACAGAACATTCAATCTCTCTTACTTTTACAAACTTTTCTACAACAACTGTTAAGTCATACTCAAAAGCTTCTTCAACACATTTTTCAATCTGAGTATCATCATATGCAATATTGATCCCAATTGAAGAACCAAGCACAGCTGGTTTAACAATTACAGGATACCCTAAAATTTGCTTTATATCCCTTTTAATGCCTTCTCTATCTAAAATATAATCATATTTTCTAAATCCAACAAAGGGTACTAAAGGAACATTAAAACTTTTAAGCAAAAGCTTGAAGAAGTACTTATTACTAGCAATAGCACTTCCTAAAATACCAGAACCAACACAAGGAAGATCCATTATTTTTAAGAGTCCCTGAATAGAACCATCCTCACCTGTCCTTCCATGAATAATGGGAAACACAACATCAATTTTAAGATCCCTACCATTAACAAATATCCCACGACCAGGAACCAAACTAATAACGGAAGAACTATCCTTTTTAATTAACTCAGGACTATCAGGAACAGAATCCAACAGATACCAAATCCCAGTAGTCTTATCAACAAAAATTGAAAACACATTATATTTATCAAGTTTCATAAGAGCCAAGTAAAGCCCATAAGCAGACCTAAGAGAAATTTCATGCTCAAAAGAAACTCCTCCAAATATTAGCATAAGATTTTTTCTCATAAAGTCAGTTCCTACTTCTTGCACTTAAAATAATATCTTTAATAACAGATTGTTCATCCCAAGAAACAATTCGATCTTTATATATTATTGAACTTTCATGGCCTTTGCCAAGAGTAACAACTAAATCGTTAGCACATGCAATATTTATTGCCTTTTCAATTGCACTTTTCCTATCAGGAATGAAAAATAAATCTTTATTTAAAGTCTTTTCTGAAATTCCTTTTGCAATATCTTCAATTATTTGCATACTATCTTCACTTCTCGGATCTTCATCACAAAGAATTATTATATCTGAATACCTATCTGAAATCTCTCCTTGCAACTTTCTCTTAAGAACATCTCTCTCTCCGGCAGAACCAAAAACAGAAATCAACCTATTTTTTGAGAGTCTTTTAAAGATAGGGAAAATTTTAAGAAAAGCCCCAGGAGTATGCGCATAATCAATAATTAAAGAAAAATCCTGTCCAAGATCAACACCTTGCATTCGTCCACAAAGACCTTTAATATTTGCAAGCTTATCAATAAGTTGTGAAATATCAATACCCATAATTTGACTCACAACAATTAAAGCCGCCATAACATTCTCGATATTGAAACTGCCAGTTAAATTAACCCTAGCATCATACTTAATATTCTTATGATAAAATTCAAACTCAGTAAAACCCATATGTTCATTAATCTTACTTACAAAAAAATCAGCATTTTCATTATTTAAACTATACGTATAAACTCTATTAATAGCATTTAAAAAAACAGAAAAATTACTATCATCCATATTGACAATTCCAAAACCACCATTAGCATCTGCAGAAGAAAAAAGACTAAGCTTAACATTCAAATAATTCTGCATGGTACCATGAAATTCAAGATGTTCATGACTAACATTAGTCAAAACAGCAACAAAATACGCAACATCAATGAGCCTTGATGTTCTAAAATCAAGACCATGTGAAGTCGATTCAACAATAGCATATTCAACATTATTTTTTACCATTTGACCAAGAACTAAATGAATTTCTGTTGACTCTGGGGTTGATTGCCTATAAGGATTTTTAACTAAAGTTCCACTTCCATCTTCAAAGAATACCGTTGAAATAAAGCCGACCTTAACACCCATAGATTTCAAGAGAGTATAGATATAAAAACAAACAGAACTTTTACCATCAGTTCCTGTAACCCCTATGATTTTAAGCTTTTTTGAAGGCTCATTATAAAAAATATGAGAAAAATTTGACATAAATCTTCTTATGTCACAAGAATCCACTCTAATATACGTCACATTCGGATCGTAAAAATCAATATCACTTGTATGAACAATAACATTACTACCACGTTGAATTGCTGACTTGATAAATTTTTGACCATCAAAATGAAGTCCTGGAAGAGCAAAAAATACAAAATTAGATAAAACACATCTTGAATCATATGCAAGTCCCAATATTTCTACATCACAAGACCCTATAATTCCCTTTACTAGATTTTTATCTAACCTAGATAAAACATTACTAAGCATTTTTTTATTCATATTTATAAATATTACAAAAATAAAACCCATTTTCATAGAAAAATGTCAAAAGAGCATATTAAAAAATATTTCAATTATAATCATTAAACTAAAAAAGATTAAAATGTACTGTTTACAATTTAAATATTTTTTAATAAACTAACTAATGTTTAACATGGCGCTGTACCCAAGTGGCTAAGGGAGAAGTCTGCAAAACTTCGATTCGCCGGTTCGATTCCGGTCGGCGCCTTGTCACTTTACAAACCTTAAATAAAACCCAAGACAATTTTTTTACAAAGACAAACAAAATTAAAGAAAATGATTTAAAGATAAATTAGAATAATAATTATGTTAGAGTTAATAATTATATTAATATTTATAATACTCTCAGCAATTTTTTCAGCATCAGAAACAGCCTACACATCATTAAGCCTAATGCAACTGCAAGATATAAAGAAAAAAGGCAAACTAGGAACAATGGCATATAATTTATCCCAAAATCCATCAAAACTGGTCACAACAATTTTAATTGGCAATAATATTGCTAATATAACAGCAAGTACACTTACAACAAAATTTGTTCTCGACAAATATGGAAACAATGCACTTGCCTTATCAACTGGACTTATAACAATAACAGTGCTCATACTCTCAGAAATATTTCCTAAACAGATTGCAATTCTGAATAACGAAAGCATAGTTTTATCAACTTCAATCTTACTCAAGATATTAACAATTATATTCACACCAGCAATATATATAATTAACGGAATAGTTAAGATCCTCCTAAACTTATGTAAAATAAAAACAAATCAAAAAATGACCAAAGATAGCATAAAAAACATGCTATTTTTAGCTGAAAAATTAGGAATTTTAGAAAATGATGATAGAATATTTATGCAAAAAATGTTAAATATAGGAGAAGTCAGAGCCTCAGAAGTGATGACACACCGAACAGAAGTATTTTCACTCTCAAGTACATCAAAACTAAAAGATAAGATCAAATTAATTAAAAAAGAAGGATATTCTAGAATTCCTGTATATAAAGGTCAAAACAGAGAACAAATAATAGGAATTTTAATAACTAAAGACTTAATTGAAATAAGCAAAAAAAAACTTGAAAACAACATTATTAAATTTGTAAAACCTGCTGTTTTTGTACAACAAAACAAAAGGATAAAAGACATATTAGATATCATGAAACAAAAACAAAAAATAATGGCCATTGTAATCGACGAGTATGGAGGTTTTTCAGGAATACTTACAATAGAGGATATAGTAGAGAAAATTTTTGGTGCAATATTTGATGAATATGATCTAGAAGAAAAAAAACAACTCATTACTAAAAAAAATGAAAACACTTATCTGATATCAGGGGAGACCACATTTGATGAAATCGAAGAAACAATCGGAATAAAAATTCAACACAAAGATTACATAAACACAATTGGAGGATACATAATGGATTTACTTGATAAAATACCCACGAGTGGAGAAAAGGTTAACACAGAACATGGAGAATATTTAATAGAGGAAATCCAAAATCATAAAATAAAAGAAATAACATTTAAAAAATGTGCAAAGGAATAAGAATGAATAAAAATATTTGGATCAATATTTTTTTATTGCTTAAAGTCCAACCCAAAAATAAAATATACTCTGAAAAAAACATTAAAATAAAAAGGACTTAAGAAAAAATCCAATGATTTTCTAGGAAAAAAGAACAAAAAGGAGGCAAAATGTCAAATAACATCTTAAAATTTTTTAATAAAACATACGAATATATAACAATTTTAATTGTATTAATAACAATATTAATAATAACTATAGCAAATGTTTTTGTGGTTGGACCATCTGATGAAGCTATTGTTCTTCGTCTTGGCAAGTTAAATAGAATACTTGAACCAGGAATCCATATAAAAATTCCATTAATTGAAGAAAAATTAATTGTACCAGTAAAGATAGTACAAGAACTTAAATTTGGTTTCAATACAAACGACAACATAGGAGATAACTTTGTCAAAGATGAAGGCACTATTATTACTGGTGATTTAAACATAATTAATGTAGAATGGTTAATACAATACAGAATCAGTGACCCATATTCTTTCATGTTTAAAGTAGAATACCCAGAAGAAACTATAAAAGACATTGCAAAATCATCTATGAACAGATTAATTGGAGACAACACTATTTTTGAGATCATTAATGATAATAGAGTTGGTGTTACAGAAGGAGTACGAACTTCTATGAATGAAATTATAAAAAAATATGACTTAGGAATCGATATCGTGCAAGTACAAATCAGAAATGCTATGCCACCAAGGGGAAAAGTTTACGAAGCATTTGAAGATGTTAACATTGCAACCCAAGATAAAAATAAATTCATTAATGAAGGAAGGAAAGAATTTAATCAAATTATTCCCAAAATTAGAGGAGAAGCACTTAAATTGATAGAAGAAGCTAAAGGATATAAAGAAAATAGAATAAATACCGCATTAGCAGAGACAGCAATTTTTAATGCAATTTTAAACGCGTACATCAAAAATCCAGAAATCACAAGAGAGAGAATATATAATGAAGCAATGAAAGAAATCCTAGAAAGTAAAGACAATGTTGAAATAATTGATAAAAACTTAAATAATTTCCTTCCATTTAAGGAGGTCAAATAAATGAAATACATACTAAAATTTTTATTCTCTATTACTAAGATTTTAGCTTTTACACTAACATTCGGATTAATATTGCTAGCCATAATACAACCCATCTATATCCTAAAAGAAAACAGAATTTCAATTATTACAAGACTTGGCAAAATCGAGAGAACTGAAAACACTGCAGGACTCAAATATAAAATCCCATTTATTGAAAATGTACAAACATTTCCCAAAAACATACTTAGATGGGATGGAGAACCTCAAAGAATTCCAACAGGAGGAGAAGAAAAGCAATTAATCTGGATAGACACAACTGCCAGATGGAAAATTGCAGACATTAATCAATTTTATACAGCAATCAAAACAATGGACAGAGCTTACAGCAGAATCAATGCCGCTATTGAACCTGCTGTTAGAGGTGTTATCGCTAAGTATCCTTTACTTGAAATTATAAGAAGCTCAAATGATCCAATTCAACACCTATCTAATGGAATTTTAACACCAAAAAAAATTCAAGATAACAAAACTTACAAGATCACAAAGGGTCGAAAAATAATTGAAAACGAAATAATTGAAGTATCAAATAAAAATACAAAAGACATTGGAATCGAAATTGTTGATGTTATCATTAGAAAGATCGGCTACGATCCAAGTTTAATCGATTCTGTACATAACAGAATGATTTCAGAAAGGCAACAAATTGCAGAAGAACAAAGAAGTAGAGGAATTGCTGAAAAAACGGAAATACTTGGTAGCATTGAGAAAGAAAAGCTAAAGTTACTAAGTGAAGCAAAAGCTAAGGCAGCTAAAATTAAAGCCGAAGGAGACAGTGAGGCTGCAAAAATCTACGCAAATGTCTATGGTAAAAATATTGAATTTTACAGATTTTGGCAAGCACTAGAGAGTTATAAAGCAACACTTAAAGACAAACGTAAAATACTCTCAACAGATATGGATTTTTTTAGATACTTACATAATAAGAAATAAAATAACACAAATTAAAGAAAACATTAAATGAAAAAATATAAAAAAACAAGTTACACAAAATGAGCTAATATTTATTTGAATATTAGCTCATTCTAGCAAACACCTAAAGGTAATACTACTACTACAAACACCAAACTTTAATGAGAAATTATAAGTTTAAAAAAACATAAATAACCAGCCTAAAACTTAATGACACTGATTTTAGAGTCACATCCTTTAAACTGAAATAACACTAAATATCAATGCTTTAAAGTTAAAATCACAAATACTTTTTTATTGACAAAAAACTCTGTTTATGAAAAAATTATTTTGGCTAGCCAAAATTCTGATATATTAGAAAAAAGCCAGCCGCTGTAGCTCAGTCGGTAGAGCAGAGGACTGAAAATCCTTGTGTCAGGAGTTCGATTCTCCTCGGTGGCAATTAAGTTAAGAAGTTTTGTCTACACAACATAACCTCAGTTAAAAGGAGTAAGAATAGACTTAAAGTCCAAAGCTACTAAGAGACTATGAAATTATGTAATAAGTATAGTTACATCAGTTATATCCAGTTTGTAAAACATAGGAAAAAAGTCATTGCTTTGCAAATTCGATTGTTTTAAATAACAATAATTAAAGCTTTAAGAGGACTCCCAATGATTTTCAAAGAAATAAAAAAAGTAGAAAACCTAACAGAAGAAGATATAATCTTCTCAAATATCGGAAATCTAGCTAAGTTAAGTACAAGAGTAAATGAAAAGATAATTAAATTTCTCAATAAAGGCAACGTTTCACATATACATGTAATAAATAATTATAACAATATTCCACATGAAACATTAATAAACACAATTAATAAAGAGCTTCTAAATAATGAAATAAACCTTCTAAAGGATGAACTAAAGGAAGCCTTAAAAGATATATATAAACCATTCTCAGAAAAAGATAAAATTTTTACAATCGCAGGTAGAAAAACAATAATTAACTTAAACACACTAATGGAAAAAGAACCTGATCCTATTTACTATAAGGAAATAATTGAAGGCAGTTTCAAGATCTTACCAAGACACAAAATAATATCTATTCAAAAAATACTACTCAAAATATATGATTATTTCGATTTTCAAAAAACCATAAATTCAGATAATTTTCATAATAAAAAAAAGATCAAAAAACTGTATCTACACTCAATCAGAAGAGATTATGAATTTTTCAGAGGACAAATAAAAACAGAAGGAGATTCCATATTGACACATGCAATTGATACTATGATCTACTTCTTAATAACTATTGCACAATTAAATAAGGAACGAGCAGCAAAAGATGCTCCTCGTTCAACATCAAAATTTTTTATTAATAAATCAAACTATACAGAATTTACAGAATTTTTCTACGATAATGATACCATACTGCAAGCTGCACTTGGAGTGCTATTGCACCCAATCGGACTCATGCATACCACAATACTACAAAAATTAAGCGAAAAGATCAGCTTTAAAAACAAAGCAACAAAAGAAAAATATTTCTCTAAAATAGATATTTTAGAGAAAAGTATCAATATTTCTAAAAACTTATTCAGAATGAGAGAAGATATTTCTGCCATTACAAAGATGATAATAAATGGACAAAAAAATTATCTTAATATTAAAAATAGTACAGAGCTGATAACAAAAAAATTTACCCACGAGCTTGTTAGAATTTTCTGTATAATAGATGCTTATGATGAAATGGTCAATCCTATAATCATTAAGGAACCTGTTAATCCTTTAGAAGCCATCGAATTTTTAAAGAAAAACAGTGAAAAATACTATTGGGATAAAGATAAAATAGAAAAATACTCAAAAAATAAAAGATTTGACTCAGAAATGCTAAAAAATTTTTTAAAAATACTTGCACCATTTGACTATGGAACAATATTAAACGTATGCACAAAAGATTGTAATGAGCCTTTATTTAAAGCAGTTGTTTTAGAGTACACAACAGGCATTTTACCTATTTTATCCATAATAAAACAAAATGACAAATCCTACAAAATTGGAGATATAATACTAAACCTTGATTCTAAAGAAACTATCATAAAGGGACAAAATGGGAACATCAAGAAAAATCCAATTAAAAATACTGATAAACTTGAATTAAGACACAACATCGAAGAACTTAAAAGTGATGAATTGCAATTTTTGACTTCTATACAAGATGAATAATCTTATAAATAGGAAACAACTTTAAAAAAATCAAGCCTTGAACCTCCATATTTTCTACAATCGTACTTAGAAAGTCTCAAGATATTGCTGTCCAAATTTTCCCTTGAAGGATAATGAATAATAATTTTTGCATCTTTATCTAAGCTTTTATTTTCTGAGATTATTCTAAGTAAATTCTCTTTAAAAGAATAGCCAAAAGGAGGATCAAGATAAATAAGATTATAAAAAAGATTACTATTTTTAAGAAACAATTCAGCCTTCTTGAAAAAAAACTTGTAAGGTTCACTCACAGCCTCAAAATTCTTAATCAAAACATTCTTAGAAGATCTATTATAATCAACAAGATGAGCAAGACTAGCGCCCCTACTTAGAGCCTCAAGAGACATTATTCCTGTACCTGCAAAGACATCAAGAAAATTTGATCTTAAAACTTGATCAAAAAGAATAGAAAAAAATGCCTCCCTAACAATAGCCATCACAGGACGCACGCCACCTGTTTTAGGAAAAGCAACCCTCCATCCCTTATACTTACCTGCACTCACATGCATAAGAGCAAATTTTAAATCATTTTTAAAAAATATTAAATATTTACAATCCAAATTTTTGATATAATGTTACTTAAGAGAGACGTAACATGAAAGGTATTATCTTAGCAGCAGGATATGGAACAAGGTTCCTACCTATAACAAAAACCATTCCAAAGGAAATGCTACCTATCTTAAATAAACCATCTATTGATTACATTATTGAAGAATTCACTAGCTCTGGAATCAAAGAAACACTAATAATAACCTCAAGGAGAAAGGAAGTTTTAGATAATTATTTTGATAAAGACATTGAACTTGAAACTGCATTTAACAAAGAATGCAAACAAGATTTGCTAGATAAAATTAAGCTTAAAGATATCAAGATTAGTTTTATAAGGCAAACTGAAATGATGGGAACCGGTCATGCTTTACTATATGCAAAACCTTGGATAGGAACTGAAAGCGTAATAGTTGCATACCCTGATGATTTACACGTTGGATCTCCACCCTTAACATCACAATTAATAGAACTGCATAAAAAAACTGGAAAAAACATATTATCTGTAATTACAAATCCTAAAAACATCAATAGATATGGAGTAATAGCATTAAATAAAGATAATATTCATGTAAAAGATATTATAGAAAAACCAGAAGTGGGAAAAGAACCAAGCAATAAAGCATCTGTTGGAAGATTTTTATACACGAATGAATTTTTCAAATTTTTAGAAGAAGGGTTTAAATTCCATCAAAAAGGAGAATATCACCATATTTATGCTTTAAAAAAACTAATGTCTGAAAACAAAGTATTATACAAAGAAATAGAAGGCGAAAGACTTGACATAGGTGATGTTGAAAGTTATTTAGAAACAATAATCAAAATTGCAAAACGTGATGACAAATTACTACAAATAATCAAAGACTCACTAAGGAAATAAATGAGAATAGTAACAAAATATCAAGAATATTACAATACTCTTAGCAGATTAAAAAAATATATACATATGAACATAGAAGAAAAAATCTTAAGATATAGCATCTTATCAAAACTTTACAAACTCAATGAAAAAGAAATTAAAAATCTTATCAAAATAAGTCAAGATTATGAACTTAAAAAAAATAAAATAAATGTCACACTTGAAGAATACTATTACGAAGAAACACAAGATAAAAAGATCAAAGAATGGATACTAGAAATAATTAGAGAAAAAAATTTATTACAAATAAAAAAAGAAACAAATCTTATTAGTAAGAGACATGAAATAACATACAAATTAAACGCCACCAATTTCCTAAAAATTATTGAAATACAAAATAATAGTAAATACACACAAGAAAAAAAAGAACTATACAAACAATTAATACTAAACTTCTCTAGTAACTTAAAAACAGAAAATCTAGAACCAACAATAGATATACTAATAGCTGTAAAATATCAAAACAAAGAAAAAATTAAATATATACTAAGAAATAACCAATCATTTCAAAGATTATTCAAATCAAGCTTAAGCAAAAAACAAAGTAGAGTAATCAAACTAAAAAAATTACTCATTCTAACCTACTGGCCAGTAGGGTGTTTGTCAAAATCACTTTTCAATAAAATTTTAACCAAAAATTACAGATACATAATAGACGAAGTTTTAACCTTAAAGTACGATGAGATTCTAAAATATTTAAAAACAATCAAAACTTTAAGTCTTAATGAAATTTTTTACAAAGGATCAAATAAAAATTCTAATTTTAACTACTTTTTGAGCAAATTCACAAGATATACCCCAAAAGATTTTCAAAACACTTTAAAAACTTATTTATTTTCACTTGAAAAAACTGCAATAAAACAATATTTAGGATGGTTTTTTAAAGACAAAGTCCCAAATGAATGGGAAGATTTCATCTTTGCAATTGAATATATCGAAACACATAAACTACTAAATCTAAATGCAAATATAAGAGATATCATCACAGCAAAATTTAAAGCAGAAGAATTTTTTGCATCTTTCGAAAAAATGAACTTCAATCCATATGAAAGTTCAAAAATATTTCAAAACAAATACATAAAAAGAATATTGCTAAAAAACATAATAAATTACATAAAAGAAAATATAAACAAAATAGATACATATGGATGGATTGCATTTTACATTTATTCAGATAAAGATGATAAGGCAAAATACTCAAAAGACATAAAAAACTTTTTTAAGAGCAAAAATTTTGAAATTCAAAACCAAATATTTATATACTTCCTTTCTTTCTATCCAAATATTGATAAAAAACATTTTGAATTCATATCAGAAATAATGCTACATCTTGATGAAGATAAACTTACAATACCTAAAGAAATAATAAAAATGCAAAAAACAAGTTCCTATGGATTAAATTATTGCAAATCATATATTTTTATCAAATCATTAATTTTAAGAACAAGGGTATTTAAAAAATTACATAAAAATATTAAACCAGAACTACTATTTAAACTAGAAAAAATTAAAAACGAAACATTACTACCTGCAATATGTTATATTACTTATTACTCCAAACCAGATGCATTTAAAGAGGAACTAACAATATCATCAGAACAAAAAGAAGAAATAATGAAATTCATCTCATTTTTAATTAAAGAATAAAACAAATTCGATTGCGAGATACTATGAAATATGGAAATATTTACTTGAAAGTAATAAAATGGTATTTATAAAGTATATGAAAAAACGTTTATTACTGCTTAGAAATTTAATCATCTTACTTATCTTAATACTGAATTACAATTTGGCATACTCTCAAAGACTAATTAAGATTGGACAAGAAGAGATAAAAAATAAAAACTATCCACAAGCAATAAAAATCCTCAGCGAGGCCATTCAGAAATATCCAAAAGTACAAAACGGATACTACTTGTTAGCAATAGCTTACAGAGAAAATAATCAATTAACAGAAGCAGAAGGAGCTCTTCTCGACGGAATTGCAATAGGAGGAGAAATTGATTACAAGTTATATTTTGAACTAGGCAACATAATGTTTAAACGAGGCAAAGGTTACTATAATTTAGCAATCAAATATTATTCCAACTCAGTTAAAAACATGCCCAATTATGACAAAGCACTTCTTAATAGAGCAAATTCCTATGTCGAACAAGGAAAAATTAATTTTAAGGAAAAAGATTACAAAAATGCATGGGACTCATACACCATGGCAATCCATGATTATTCGCAATTTATTACACTAAGATATGACAGCGAAAAAAAAATGATATTCTCTACATGATCAATCTTTTAAGAAATAAAAAAGCTGCTCTTGAAGAACTTGACAAAAGTCTCAAGAACAGAAATGAATATATTGCCGAAAAACAGCAACAAGATCAAATGAATAAACAAGATCAAATGAATAAACAAGATCAAATGAATAAACAAGATCAAATGAATAAACAAGATCAAATGAATAAACAAGATCAAATGAATAAACAAGATCAAATGAATAAACAAGATCAAATGAATAAACAAAATCAAATGAATAAACAAGATCAAATGAATAAACAAGATCAAATGAATAAACAAGATCAAATGAATAAACAAGATCAAATGAATAAACAAAATCAAATGAATAAACAAGATCAAATGAATAAACAAGATCAAATGAATAAACAAGATCAAATGAATAAACAAGATCAAATGAATAAACAAGATCAAATGAATAAACAAGATCAAATGAATAAACAAGATCAAATGAATAAACAAGATCAAATGAATAAACAAGATCAAATGAATAAACAAAATCAAATGAATAAACAAGATCAAATGAATAAACAAGATCAAATAAATAAACAAGATCAAATGAATAAACAAGATCAAATGAATAAACAAGATCAAATGAATAAACAAGATCAAATGAATAAACAAGATCAAATGAATAAACAAGATCAAATGAATAAACAAGATCAAATGAATAAACAAGATCAAATGAATAAACAAGATCAAATGAATAAACAAGATCAAATGAATAAACAAGATCAAATGAATAAACAAGATCAAATGAATAAACAAAATCAAATGAATAAACAAGATCAAATGAATAAACAAGATCAAATGAATAAACAAGATCAAATGAATAAACAAAATCAAATGAATAAACAAGATCAAATGAATAAACAAGATCAAATGAATAAACAAGATCAAATGAATAAACAAGATCAAATGAATAAACAAGATCAAATGAATAAACAAGATCAAATGAATAAACAAAATCAAATGAATAAACAAGATCAAATGAATAAACAAGATCAAATGAATAAACAAAATCAAATGAATAAACAAAATCAAATGAATAAACAAGATCAAATGAATAAACAAGATCAAATGAATAAACAAGATCAAATGAATAAACAAGATCAAGAAAACAAAAAAAAGATGATTAAAGAAAAATTCGAAGACAATTTAAAAACGGATTTTTTAATTGAATTAGACAAAATTAATTGGCAAGAGGAGTTAAACATAGATGAATAAGAGAAAAAATTTATCCATACTAGTAATTTTAATAGTATTACTTACTGCCTCATTTGGAGGCTTTGGTTACTACATATATAAAGAACGACTAAACAAAAATAACCAAGAAATAATGCTAAATGAAGTAAAAAATAGTGTTATGGACAGAAACTATAAAAAAGCACATTCAATAACAAAAATTCTAAAAGAAAAATATCCACAAAATACAGACATTGCAATGCTTGAAAATACTCTCTCAGAACTTGCGAATAACAGTCCTTTTGAATCAAAAGATTTACAAAGAGATACTGCTAATCAGATACTAGATAAAATACAAGGAAAAGAACAATCAATACCTATTAACAATGAAAATTCTGAAATTGCTTTTAATAATAAATATATCAAAGACACTATAAAGATAGAAAATTATGCTGATAGGAAAAAAGATAATGGAATTGAAAAAGAAGACATTCTAGACTTCAATCAAACTACAGTGCCTGAAAACCTAAGCAATAAAATAAGTAAAATAGTAAAACAGCAAGAAGCAAACTCAAACAGCAATGAATCTACTACTAATAGAAATTTATTTAACTTAAAAAAACTAAAAGAGAACCTCAACAAAGAATTAAATCAAGCAAAGATTAACACCAATCAATTAAACACTCCAAAACAAGTCATAAATACACAAAAACAAAATGAGGCCAAACCTATAAAAAAGAATACAGATGACTTTAGAGAAAATAAAACAAAACAAATTAACGAAATCTCTATTATTAAAAAACCAAAGACTAAAATAGAGAGTACAAACATAAAAAATACTCCTCAAAATCAAATAACTGAAACAATAAGGAGCCCTTACAACTATGCAACAAAAAAAACACTCTATGAAATATTAGATAACATTAATACTGGCAATCTTTCTCTCGCCAAAGAAAGACTCAACAAGCTCATTAAAAAGGGCTTGGATGCTAAATTCAATAAGGTCATTGACCTCATTGACAAACTAAAAAACCAAGAAGCATCTAATCTATTAATTAAGTTAATAAAACAAGATATCGAGCCAAATTCAGCTAGCACAGAAAAAGCTCCTTTCAAAAAGGGGCTTTTAAAACAAGAACACCCTAAAAAAACAACTTCTCCTACTAAAGATCATTCAATAGACAATCAAGCCAAAGTAGAAGAAGCTAAAACATATGTAAACCAATCTAGACAAACATTCACAGATTTAAACTCCCTTAAAATGATAGCATCAGCAAATGAGGAAAATAAAGACTTTAAAAAAGCTGAAGAAATTTACGAAAAAATTGCAAGTATTACAAACAATGAAGAAGATCACTACAAAGTTGGCATAATGAAATTTAAACTTAAAAAATATGAAGAATCAATAAAAGCATTTGATAAAACAATATTACTAAATCCAAAGCACAAAAAAGCATATACAAACATAGGAACAAACTTAATATTATTAAACAAACCAAAACAAGCAATTGAAGCTTTCAAAAAGGCAATTGCAATCGACCACAATTACGATACTGCCTACTACAAAAAAGGAATAGCAGAAGAACAAAGCAATGACAAACAAAATTCTTTTTTAAGTTTTAAAAAAGCTTATGAAATTACAAAAAATCCTCACTACGCTTCAAAAGCAGGAATCATAGCAAACCATCTTGGAGATTTTAAAAACGGTGAAAAATACCTAGACAAGGCAATCGCATCGATAAAAGAGAAAAACGATATTATATTTTACAATCTAGCAATGGCAAAATTTGAAAATGATAATCTTAATGAATCATTAAAAATCATCAATAAAGCCCTTAATATAAATCCAGAAAAACCCGAATACTTATATTTAAAAGCCTCTATTTATTTGACTAAAGAAAATTATAATGAAGCAATACCGCTCTACAATGCTGTGATCTTAAAAAACCCCGACAACATTACAGCTCACATCAATTTAGCAAGAGCATATGAAAAGTTAGGTAATGAACTAAAAGCAATTGAGGTTCTTGAAAAAATCAAAAATAAAAATCATTTAACAGCATTAAACAACCTTGGCATACTTTATAAAAACAAAGGAAACTATAAAAAAGCAATAGAAATTTTCCAACAAGCAGAAGCCAACTCAAGTCTTGAAGCAAAATATAATCTTGCAACTACCCTGCTTGCCATTAAAGATAATAAAAGAGCCATGGAAAAGTTAAAAGAATATATCAAAGTCAATCCAAATAACCCAGAAGCTCTACATGCATTAGGCATAATAGAATATAATGAGAATGGAAATGATAAAATACTTAAAGAAGTTATTACCAAATTTCCTAATTATAAAAAAAATAAAACAATAATAAAAATACTAGGTAAATGAATAAAATAAAATTTCTAGATAAAAGTCTAGTACAAAAAATAGCGGCAGGAGAAGCCATAGATAGGCCTTGCTCTATTTTAAGAGAATTACTTGACAATGCAATAGATTCTGAAGCAGATAAAATAGAAGTTTTTCTTGAAGAAGGTGGCATTCGAAGAATACTAATAACAGATAATGGTAGTGGAATAAGCAAGGAAGACTTAAAGATATGTTATCTACCCCACACCACTTCAAAAATAAATGAAGCAAAAGACCTTGAAACAATCCAAACACTAGGTTTTAGAGGCGAAGCCCTTTCAAGTATATCAATTTGTGCAAATCTCATAATAACAAGTTCAACTACAGGAGAAGACAGCTACCAAATTGAAGTTGAAAATGGAATTGAAAAATATCTAAAAAAACAATCAGCAATAAATGGAACAATAGTAGATGTCACAAATCTATTTCACAATTTTCCAGCAAGAAAAAGATTCTTAAAAAAAGATTCTGTTGAGACAAAAATGTGCCTAAAAGTCTTTGAAGAAAAGGCTGTTACTCATCCTAATATTAACTTTAAGCTAAGTATAAACAACGAATTAAGAAAAGTTTACTTTAAAGAAAGCTTAAAAGATAGAGTTCAAAGTGTATATGGAGAAATAATAGAAAATAATAAATTTGGAAAAATAGAAGCTGAATACGAAAATGTCAAAATGAAGATCTTCCTTTCTCCACCCAACTTTTCAAGAAAAGACAGACGCAACATAAAAATATTCATTAATAGAAGACCCGTTGAGGAGAGAAATCTAACTGAAGCAATAATTGACGGGCATAGTAGAATACTAACAAGTAGAAACTTTCCAATATGTTATCTATTTTTAGAAATAGATCCCAGGCATATCGACTTTAATATACACCCTCAAAAAAAAGAAGTAAGATTTTTTGACTTACCATTTCTTTCCAAGCAAATTTCAAACAACATTAACGAATTCTTTGACAGAGAACAAAACGAAATTTTACAAGACTACCATAACATAATAATAAAAAGACAACTAACAAATGATGCCCATCTACTATATCCCAAGGATGCCAACCTAAAATCAGATTTTCAAGCCTACGAAATCACACAAAACGAAGCATCAATGCTAAACAAACCTCAAAACAATAAAATAACAAACATCATAGAAGATAAGGTAAAATTTGAAAATTATAATCCAATTCAAAAAGATAAGCCATCATTCAAGAAACAAATCCAAAAAATTTTTTTAGAAACTTCTACAACACCAAATGATTCCCAAACACCAATAGAAAAACATAAGCTTAGATATATGGGACAACTATTCTCAGAATTCTTAGTAGTAGAAAATGATAATGAAGTCTACTTCATAGATCAACATGCACTCCATGAAAAAATAATATATCAAAGCCTAATAAATTCAAAAAAAACTATTCAAAAACTTTTAGTCCCAATTGAATTTAAAGTAGAATGTGAAGATATAGATAAAATACTAGTAAGTGAACTTAAAGAATATAAAAAAATAGATATTATAGTTACCAAAACAAAGGAACAAACCTATCAACTTGAATCAATTCCAAATATCTGCAATAAATATGAAAATGTTATCATTCAATTTTTAAAGACAAGAAAAAGCAAAACAATTGATTCGCTAGAAGCCGACTTATATGCAACAATTGCATGCAGACAAGCTATTAAACGCAACGACATAATAGGTTTTGAATTTAGTCAATTTTTAATAAATGAATTTATCAACCTTAAACTAAAATATTGTCCACATGGAAGAAAAATTTACCATAAAATATCTAAATTTGAGCTTGAAAAAAGTGTCAACAGAAAATAAAATAAACATGGAAGCTTATCATGACAAAAGATCTTAAATTCAAAATTCACAAACTGATGCTTGAGAGAGATAAAAAATTAGTTGAACTTGGAAAAGTACTCAAAAACAACAATATAATAGAGCTTAAAAAATTAGAATCTTACACATCCCTAAAGCTCATTGAAAAAGAAATATCACAACTTAAATCAAACTTAAACAAAGCAGAAGATAATGAGAGTCAACTAAAAGAATTACATCAAAAGGTAAGAACCTATAAAGAAAGCAAAAAACATATTTTAAAAGCATATCAAATAAAACTGAAAAAAATTATTGAAATAATAATAAATAAATATCCAAATAATTTATCATTAATTCTAGAATACAAAATGAATTTTACCAAATCAACACTTGAAAATCATAAATACAAAACAACAGAAATAATAAAGTTCAATGAAAAAATCAACTTCTTAAAAAAGCTTAGCATGAACATCAAATTCATGCTAAAAGATATAATAAACAAAATAAATATGGCAAAAATGGCAAAAGAATTTGAAAAGAAAATATTAAAAGAACATTTATTCTCAGAAAATTTAAAAAAATTAGTAGACGAATTTGTAGGCAACAAAGATTTAAGCAAAGAAATTATCGAAGAATATAGGTTAATGAATGAAATTCAAGCAGAAATTATAAAAACAAATAATGAAATTAAACATAAAAACCTAAAAGATAATACTAAAAACAAAAATAAAATAGAACATGCTATTAATGCCATGCAGACAAATAAAGAATTAATTTTAAAAAGAATTGCTGAAGAATTTATTGAGATGTCAAAGACAGAAAAGGGATTAAATAAAACCGGAACAATTAATTCATTATTAGAAGTAATAAAAAATATAAATCAACAAATATCTAAATTAAATAAAAATATAATAAAAACAACAAAAATAGAAGAAATTACAAAAATGAAAGTAAAGATGCAACAACTAATAAAAAACAAAGAATCAATAGAGATCAAATTAAACACACTAAATTCAAAAATAGAAACCATACAAAATGAAATTGATAAACTTGACAATCAATAAAAAATAAATATAATGATCTAAGGTATTTTCAAGCTTCAAGGGACATAAAATATGTTTAGTAGCTTTCAAAGAAGACTTCTCTAGCTTGTCTTTACTTACAGGGCCTATAGCTCAGTTGGTTAGAGCACCCGACTCATAATCGGGCGGTCCCAGGTTCAAGTCCTGGTGGGCCCAAACTAACTTAATTTAAAAAATAGATTAGAATGTTTACCTATATAATAAAATCCTATATAAGTATCAAAGTTCAAACTATCATCCGGCTGAACATTCATTAAGTCATCTATCTTAACAACTGAATATACAATACTAATTTCATCTTTAGGAGTCTTAATTAAATACAAATTATTACCACTAATCTCATTTAACTTAAACATATTTTTTGATTTATAAACATAATCATGAACTAAAGCCAATTCTTCTTTTGCTAAACTTAAACTTATAACAATATCTTTACTATATACTCTCATTCCAGAATCAACAAGATGAACTTGTGCCAAAAAATTTTCAAAAGTCTCATCAGCAACATTAAATCTCAAATCTTTACAATAAAGAACATCTTTTCCAAGAACAGAATTAATGAAAGAAGAAACGTATTTGTCCTTAACTACTTCAATAACCTCTTTACTATCAACATTTTCAATAACAAATTTAATCACATTACTAGGATTTAAAACTTTAACGGCAACATCAAAAGTCATAAAATAGTCAAATCTATCTTTAATAAAATAATAATTAATTACATAATCAACTTCCTTTATATCAGGATAATTCAGTTCACAAGAAAAGAAAATAGTAAAAAATAATAACAATAGGTTAATCTTTAACTCTCTCAGCATATTCCTTAGTTTCAGAATTAACTAAAATTTTATCTCCAACATTAATAAAAAGAGGTGCTTTTACAACTAATCCTGTATGAAGGATAATATTCTTCATCGCATTAGTTACAGTATCTCCTTTAACAGCCACTTCAGCATCTACAACTTCAAATGCAACTTTCGAAGGCAATTTAAGATCAATCACCTTATCATCCCATTTAACAAGAGAATAAACCTCAGCTTCTTGCAAAAATAGAACTTTATCTTCAATGTTTGCAACCTCTTTTAAGTTTACATTAAATTGATCATAAGTTTCCAAATCCATAAAAATAAGATTTTCATTCTCTTTGTAAAGGTATTGAGAACTAACTTCTAACACCTCAATTTCTTCTACTGTATCAGAACCCTTTAAAGTTTCCTTAATAACAGACTTATTTTTAAGATTTTTAAGCTTCAATCTTACAATAGAGCCGCCCCTACCCATCTTCGAAAATTCCCGCTCAAGAACAATATGTGGCATACCTTTGAAAAGTAAAAAAGAACCTTTTTCAATATCCCCAGATTTAATCGTACCCATCTAACACCTCAAATTTTAATGTGTATAATAACTTATATCAAAAAATCAAAATATTTACTATTCATTGACTTATCTAAGATTAATGATATTATATATAGTTATAAAAGGAGTTAATTTAATGCAAGCTAACAAAATACTCTTTACCATTTTACTAGTTTTTTTACTTAGCAACTGCACAAACAAAGGCAAAGAAAATGTTATTGCAATTGGTGGGTCTACCTCAACAACCTCTATTATGGATGAAATGATCCTACGATATCAAAAAATAAATGATCAAATTAAAGTAACTTATGATGCCCAAGGAAGTAGTGTTGGTATTAAAGGACTATTTGATGGTATTTATAAAATGGCAATTTCTTCAAGAGACGCAACCGAAGAAGAAATAGCTCAGGGAGCAAAAGTAACAGTTATTGCTTACGACGCTTTAATATTTATTACAAGTCATGATGTCAAGATCACAAATATTACAGAAGAAGACTTAGTAAAAGTACTTAACGGAAGCATCAAGAATTGGAAACAAATTAATGGACCTGATGCTAAAATTAACCTCATAAACAGAGATTCATCATCAGGATCATACTCATCTATTAAAGAACTAGTTCTCGAGAAAATACTAAAAAATCCTGAAGAAGCTCAATTCAGAAAGGATAGTATCGTAGTAAAATCCAATGGCGAAGTAATTGAAAAAGTTAGTCTTACACCCTACTCAATTGGTTACATTAGTTTTGGATATGCAAGAGTTGCAATAGAAAAAGGTCTACATACACTCTCAATAAACAACATATATCCTACAAAAGAAACAATAATAAAGGATAAATATAATATAAAGAGAAAAATAATAGCAATCACAAGCAGTATTTCTGAGGATACAAACACACTTGAATTTATCAACTTTATGCTAAGTCCAAATGGACAAGATATTGTTGAAGAACAAGGGTTCATAAGGATCCATGCAACTGAAAATAATTAAAATTATGACACACTTGACTTAAGAATCTAAGTTAAAATAGACTTAGCAAAATGTGATTTCTATAGGGGAACTCTTTTAAAGAATGAAATTAACCTTAAAGACAAAACGAAATATTGTGAGATTGACTTTCAACTGTTTTATCTTCACATCCGCAGCAATTAGTACTTTGATAATATTATTATTAATCTTATTTATTATTAAAAGTGGAATATCACCTCTACTGCATAATAGAATTAAAATTTTTAATTTCCTATTCAGTACAAACTGGGATCCTACTAGTAAGTTACAAAAATCTTACGGCATTTTATCTTTCATTATAAACTCAGCTTTAACAACATTCTTCTCTGTTCTAATTGCATTACCAATTGGACTTGGATTCGCAATTTACCTGTCTGAAAAAACCAAAGGCATTTATCAAAAAACATTACAAACTATAACAGAACTCTTAGCAGGAATCCCAAGCGTAGTATATGGATTTTTTGGAAGTACATTTATAGCTGCCCTTATAAAGAATATTTTTATAAGAGAAGATAACTTAGGTTATAATTTAATAACCTCAGTAATAGTTTTAAGCATAATGATACTCCCAACAATAATTAGTGTCTCATACACATCACTTAAAGCTGTCCCAAAATCATACAAACTCGCCTCACTTGCACTAGCTGCAACAGAATGGCAAACAATATATAAAGTAATGATTCCTTCAGCTAGAAGAGGCATTTTAGCAGGAGTAATACTAGCAATTGGAAGAGCTATTGGCGAGACAATAGCAGTTTTAATGGTTGGTGGTGGTTCACCTCTATTTATAAAAAATATATTCTCACCCATTAGAACACTAACAGTAAATATTGCAATAGATATAGGATATGCATCTGGAACTCACAAAGAATCCTTATTCTCTACAGCCCTGGTCTTGCTAGTATTAGTAATAATAATAAATTCAATTAAACATTTTATTCTATCTTCATCTAAAAGGCTAAAAATCAAGTGAATACAATCAAAACAAATAAACTATTTAATAAGATTTCATTTTGCATAATCAAATTCATTGCTTATTCTTTGATAACAATACTACTCTTTCTAATATCCTATATCGTATACAATTCATTGTTCTTTACTAGTAAAAAACAAACACTATTTTTAGATGAAACAAAACATTTTTTACCATTTAAATCAAATAATAAAATAATTAAAATCACCTTTATTGTTAATAATAGCATAAAAACAGAAGAAATTACCACTCAAGATATCTATAATATATACAACAATAAAATTTCACATTGGGGAAGCATATCAGATCAAAGTATAGACATAGTTCCAATTGCAAGCTCACAGTCAAGCCTACCCACTAAGATCATACTACAAACTTTCACCAAAGACAATCAGTTCAACAAAAGGTATATAAATATTGTAGAATCAAATGAAAAGATGATAGAAACTATCAATAAAACAGCAGGAGCCATTGGTTACATAACAAAAGAAGAACTCGAAAAATTAGATTTTAAAAAATATTCAGAGATTAAATCCCTAAAAATCAGATCTATGTCTATCTTAGTAGGCAAAAAGACACTAAAAAAAAGTGAAAACGCAATTATTAATACTTTGGGCCTTAATGAGATAAAGAAGTTACTCATAGGAAAGACAGATTGGAATGAATTAATATCTAAAGACATTAAATTGAATATCATAAAATGTCCAGATTACAATCAAAATGTAATACAAGCAGTAGAAAAACACGAAGGAACAATCGCAGTTGTTCCTTGGCATTCTTTCTATAAAAGTAATGCACCCTTTCTTAAATTATATTATATGAAAAAAAGTATGCCTTTAAACCTAAATTTCATACTATCTACTCCAAGAAATTCTGGAAGATATGGAGGAATTTCTTATTTAATCTTAAACACATTCTACGTTATATTACTAACAGCAATAATCTCAATTTCGATAGGAATTGCTACAGGGATAATGCTTGCCGAATATGCCTCAAACAAAGTACTTTATAAAACAGTATCTATGAATGTTGATATCTTATCATCCATTCCTGCTATTATTTTTGGAATCTTTGGACTTATCTTTTTTGTTCCAATTTTTGGCATGGGAATACTTTCTGGAGCATTAACAAGTTCTTTAATGATATTACCAATGATTATTAAAACAACTGAGGAAGCATTAAAATCAATTCCCAAATCATACAAATATGCTTCGGTTGCTCTGGGTGCTAATAAAACAGAAACTATAATTAAAATCTTACTACCCGCCTCTAGCCCAGGTATATTAACAGGAATCGTGCTTGCAATAGGACGTGCTCTTGGAGAAACCGCTATACTCCTTTTTACAATGGGAACAAATTTAGGACTTGCAAGTACTTTAAATGAACCTTCAAGAAGTTTAACTGTACATCTACTCTTACTATTCCAAGAAGGATATTTAGATAAAGGTTTTGCAACAGCATCAATACTCATAATAATGATACTTGCAATAAATTTAATATCAAAATTTTTAATCAATAGACTATATAGGATTAAGTAAATGAATCAAGACAAAGCAATTATTAAAACAGAAAATTTAAACCTATTTTACACAGATTTTAAAGCATTAAATAATATTAATATATCAATATTAAGAAATAGCATTACAGCCTTAATAGGACCATCAGGTTGCGGAAAATCAACATTCCTTAGAACACTTAACAGAATGAATGATCTAGTAGAAGGCGTTAAAATAGAAGGAAAAGTAATGTATGAAGGTAAAAGTATTTACTCCAATAATTTCGATGTTCTAGAACTTAGAAGAAAAATTGGAATGGTTTTCCAAACTCCCAATCCATTCCTAATGTCAGTTTATGACAATATAAGTTACGGACCTAAAATCCACGGAATTAAAGATAAAAAAAAGCTTGATGAAATAGTTGAAAAATCTCTAATAAAAGCCGCACTATGGAATGAAGTAAAAGATAAACTTAATAGCAATGCCTTAAGTCTTTCAGGAGGACAACAACAAAGACTCTGTATTGCAAGAACTTTAGCAATTGAACCAAATGTAATACTAATGGATGAGCCTACTTCCGCTCTTGATCCAATCTCAACAGGTAAAATTGAAGAGTTAATAATAAATTTAAAAGAAAGTTATACAATTATCATAGTAACTCATAATATGCAACAAGCTGGACGTATATCTGATAGAACTGCATTCTTTCTTAATGGTTATATTGAAGAAGAAAGCCAAACAGATGAACTATTCTTCAATCCTAAAAATATTAAGACAGAAGAATACATTACTGGTAAATTCGGCTAATTAACCTAAAGAAACATCAAGAAACATCATTAAAGAAAATCCAATCACTCCAAATATGGTTGGGACTTTATTATCAATATCCTTTCTTTTAGCCTCAGGTATCAATTGCTCAATTGAAACATAAATCATTGCTCCTGCAGAAAAAGATAGAGCAAAGGGTAAAATTCTAGTAAAAGTATAAACTGCATAAGACCCCAAAAATCCCCCAACAATTTCTACTAAACCTGACATCTGACCATAATTAAAACACTTCCATAAAGTAACATTACCTCGCCTTAAAGGCAAAGAAATTGCTGCACCTTCTGGAATATTCTGAATACCAATCCCCAATGTAAGAATCATGGCTCCAACTAAAGTATGAATATCAGGAGAAGAAGCTAAAGCACCAAAAGCAACCCCAACAGCAAGTCCTTCTGGAAAATTATGTAACGTAACAGCTGTAAAAAGCAAAAAATCCTTTTTACCATGTCTTGTTAAATCTTCATCAATAAATGTTAGCTTATCAAGATCTGGCACAAATACATCCACAATATATATAAAAAATGCTCCCAAAAGAAACCCAAAAACTGCTGGTATCCATACAACATAACCAAGACTTTCTGCCATCTCTATTGCTGGTTTAATAAGTGAAAAAAAACTAGCAGCAATCATAATGCCTGCTGAAAAACCAAGCATAGCATCCATTATTTTATTATTTACTCTTCTGAAACAAAAAACAGCAGCAGCTCCAAAAGCTGTAGTAAACCAAGTAAAAGTAGAACCTAAAAATCCTAAAAAAATAGGATGCAAAGTCAACAAATAATCACCTAAATATTTAAACATAAAGTATCCTCCATTAATTCTTAAGTAATCAATCGAGCAGAACTGCCTTTATTCTTCTTACACCTGAAGATGAAGCTTGTTCTTTTTGTATCTTAAAAGTACCAAGCTCACCAGTATTCTTAACATGTGGACCACCACAAACTTCAATTGAAAACCCATCTATTTCATATACACTTACAATATCTTCATATTTTTCACCAAATAGAGCCATAGCACCCTTGGCTACAGCATCATCCAGACTCATCACAAATCGCTTTACAGACAATTTATTTTTAATCTGTAAATTAACCAAATCTTCAACTCTCTTTATCTCACTATCTGTCATCTTACAAGGATGATTAAAATCAAATCTTAGCCTCTCAGCAGTAATATTGCTACCCTTCTGTCTTACATGATCACCTAAAACTAACTGAAGCGCCTTATGAAGCAAATGAGTAGCTGTATGTAACTTAGTAGTTTCATATGTACAATCTGAAAGTCCTCCTTTAAAGATCTTATCAAGTCCTTTCTTAGAAATTTCCTGATGCTTTTTAAAATGCTCTTCAAAGCCTGTTTTATCTACACTAAACCCATGTTCGGCTGCAAGTTCTTCCGTTATTTCATAAGGAAACCCATAAGTATCGTAAAGTTTAAAAGAAATATCACCAGGAATTACTTTTGATGGTAACTTATGAATTAATTTAAGAAACTCTTGCTCACCATGACGCAAAGTCTTTAAAAATTTTTCTTCCTCTACATTTAACTCAGCCTTAATAAAATCTTTCTTTTCTGTTAACTCCTTATAAAAAGACTTATAAACATCTTCAACCGAATCAACAAGATCTGCTAAAACATAAGATTCCATTCCAAGTTTCTTTGCATATCTAATGGCCCTCCTAATTACCCTTCTCAAAACATAACCTTGTCCCACATTAGAAGGAAGAAATGAAAAATTATCAGCTAAAATAAAACAACTAGCTTTAATATGATCAGCAATTATTCGAATAGCTCTATCATCTTTTAAATTCTGTCCATAAATCTTACCAGAAAATTCCCCTATCTTATCAATTATCGGTTTAAAAGCATCTGTGTCATAAACTGAAGACTTTCCTTGTAAAAAAGTAATTGTCCTCTCAATTCCCATGCCTGTATCCACGCATTTCCGATCCAGTTCTTCGTAATTCCCATTTTCATCTCTTTTATATTGCATAAAAACATTATTCCAAATCTCAAAATACTTACCACAAGCACATGTAATATCACATGTACTGGAACATTTCTCTTTACCCGTATCCACAAATATTTCAGTATCTGGCCCACAAGGTCCTATATTCCCAACAGGCCCCCAAAAATTATGCTCTCTTGAGAGATAAAATATTCTATCTTTAGGTATTCCAAGACCTTCCCACACCTTAGCAGTCTCTATATCCCGAGGCACATTCTCATCACCCTCAAAAACACTAACATAAAGTTTATCTTTTGAAATATTTAAATAATCAGGCGAAGTTAAAAACTCAAAACTATATTTTACAGAAAGTTCTTTAAAATAAGCACCAAGAGACCAATTTCCAAGCATCTCAAAAAAAGTTAAATGGCTCAGATCTCCCACTTCATCAATGTCTCCTGTTCTTAAACATTTCTGAACATTAACTAACATATCTCCAGATGGATGTATCTCTCCAAGCAGATAAGGTACAAGAGGCTGCATGCCAGCCGTATTAAAAAGAACTGTAGAATCATTATCAGGAATTAAAGACTTTCCTGCAATTTCACAATGACCTTTACTCCTAAAAAATTCTATATACTTTCTACGTAATTCATCAAGTTTCACTAAACAAACTCCTCATTCTTTCTATATATTGTCAACTTACCATTTAAAGTTAATTCCTTAATATACTTAACAAAAGATGTAGTCATTGCCTTTATATCTCTCTTCTTGACTTTCTTTAAAAAAGACTCTTCTTCTAAGATAATATCCTTACGCCTTCTTGAAACGTTGAAAAGAATTTTATCCCTAACTTCATTACTCTTATCTTTAATAATAATCGCGATATCGTTATCTGAAAATCTTCTTAAAATATTATGCATATCATTATCTGTAATCCTAAGTATTACATTAATGTCAAATATTTTTTCTTTAATTTCACTATCCTTAATAGGATCTAAAGATTTCAGATCAATCTTACTCAAAAGATTTTTTTCATCCTCAGAATCCATGTAGCTTAAAATATCAACAAGTATTTTAGAACCATCCAATTTTTCTGTCTTAAGCTTTCCCTGCATTTCAAATCTGCTCTTCAATCTATCAGAAATAATCTCAACCATATCCATATTTAATTGCCTTGGCTTAGCAAGCTCCTTAATAAACAGTTTCTTAATATCCTTTTCCAACATAGAAAAAACATATTTTTTCTGTTCTTTGGTTAAATAATAATATACTATCAATAGTGTTTTAATATTTTCTTTGCTAATTAATGCCCAAAGTTGCTCATTCTCAATACCAGACAAGTAATCAAAAGGCAAAAACAAATCAACTCCTGTAACTTTTTTATAAATCTCCCTCGCCTTTGCCTTACTTAAAGATTTATTCAATAACTCATAAGCAAACTTATCATCAATTTTTAAATATTTTTTCTCACTTCTTACTAACTCTTCAAATTCTTTAATAATGCGTTTTTTATCATCAGGAGTAATATACTTAACTTTCGTAATTTCCCTAGTAATTGCAATTATATCAGCATCATCAAGCTCAGCCATAATCTCTGCCGATCTTTCAAGACCAATAGCTAAGAAGTACTTTGCTATTTTTGATACCTTACTCTCTTTACGAATAAATCCTGACTTTTCAATCCCTCTCTTAGAAGGATTTGATTCACCAGAACTCTCTCTCTTTCTTCTTCTAATAAGATCAACCCACGATTTAAGAAGTGAACCTTGTATCTCAGAATCGGAAAAATCATTATGCAAACTCCCTTTTTCAGCATTCGTAAAAGAGTTTACTCCTAAATTTTTTGCACTTTGATATTTAAAAAGCCTAGGATCCTGCATATACTCCCTCAATATTTGTAAGAACTAATAAACTCGAATGGTCCTTGAAAATCTTAGCTGGACACCTCCTCAAAGAAATTTCTGAATTTAAAAAATTTTCTAAAGCATCTTTTTTTTCATGACCAATAAATAGTAACACAGCAGCTCTAGATGCAAGCAAAGATTTAGGTGTCAAGCTAATTCGCTTACTCGGAATCTTTGGTGAATCATACTCATATTGATATCCCTCCATCTCAGAGAACAAAAGTTTTTTTGAAGGAAAAAGAGAAGCAATGTGACCATCCTCGCCAACAGATAAAATGCAAAAGTCTAACCTTGTAAATCTAGAATTGAATTCAATATTATAATTATGAATAGATAATGCTTCATCAAATTCACTGTAAATAAACGGATGCAAATTAGAACCACAAATCAAATTCTTTTCCATCATCTTAGAAAAAAATCCTTCACTTAAAAGTTTAAAATTACTATAATCACTATTCAAATCAACACAACGTTCATCTACCAAAAAAAAATGTGATTTTTTAAAAGAATAGTTCTGTTCATTAAAGACATCAAGAAAAGAAATAATACTCCTACCACCACAAACTCCAATACTAGCAAAACCATCTTGACTAACATTACCTAAAAAAAAATCAAAAAACTTTCTTCTTAAATCACTATCTTTATTAGAATACAAAAATTCCATCACTATTCCTTGCAATAAAATTAATTTAAATAATAAGAAACTGTTGTAACGACCCTTAAAATCTTTTTTGAATAACGCTCATGCTCCCCTGAACTCCTATCAATTGGAAGAAACTCAAAGTACCCTTGATTTGCAGTCTTAATTCTTCCTAAAACAGCACCAGAATTATTTGCAAACTCCAAAGCTGCCCATTTAGCATTCTGAATAGAATCCGCTAGCATTTCAGGTTTAACCTCATTGATTTTATCAAAATAATAACTCGGTCCATCATTACCACTGAAAAGTACTCCTTTATTGTAAAGTTCAATAATATTTCTACTTGCCTGCTCCATTTTGTCAATATCTTTAGTATAAATACTCAAAGATACATACGCATTGTACTTATAAAGAATGTCACGATAGTTTGCAATGTGAAAATTCATACCTCTAATATTTATATCATCTTTATAAAATCCATAACTAACAAAAAAATCTCTTATTGCCAAGAAACTTGCATTATTTAATTTATTAATCTCATCTACAGTATTTCCACCCAACTCATACTGCAAGTTCCAACTTGAGGAGGTTGCAGTAACTTCTTTTTCACTCAATCCTTTAACAGTAATGTAATTTTCATTTTTAGTCCCAATATTTCTTATGCTATCAGATATGATAACTACTGCCATAAAAAAAACTAGGGACGACAATAAAAATAACAGCCTCTGCCTCAACATAAACTTGACCTCCAGTTTTTATTAACACAATATTGTCAACTTAAGAAATTTATTTTAACATATAATGTCATGTTAATAAACCGAAAAATAGCAATAGCACCAATGGTAGAAATTACCGATGAACATTTTAGATACCTAATAAGATTACTATCCAAAAAAGTTACTTTATATACCCCAATGATTTCTGCGAAATCAATCATAAAAGGAAATTTAAACACAATTGTTAAAAAAAACTCTACTGATTCTCCAATTGCAATTCAAATAGCAACAAATTGTGAAAATGATGCTGCAAAAGCCATAGAAATTCTTGAAAATAAATTTAACTTTGATGAATACAATCTTAACGTTGGTTGCCCATCACCTCGGGTACAAGAAGCAAATTATGGTGCCTGTCTCATGCGCACTCCAATTCAAGTAGGTAAAATCTTGCAAAACATGAAGAAAAATACAAACAAACCTGTTTCAGTTAAACATAGAATAGGCATAAGAGATAATAAAAGAGAATATTACGAAGAAAACTACACAGAGCTTAAACACTTTGTAGAAAAAATTATAGAATGTGAAATAAAAAATTTTACAGTTCATGCACGAGTAGCCATACTAAATGGATACTCTCCTAAAGATAACCACAATATCCCGAGACTTAGACATGACCTTGTATATCGATTAAAGCAAGATTATAAAGATATATTTATTGAAACAAATGGGGGAATTACTAGTAGCAATCACATAGAAACACATCTATCTCATGTAGATTCTGTCATGATTGGAAGGAATGCAGCAAGAGATCCATATTTTATTGCAAAAATTTCAAGAGAATTTTTAGAAGAGAAAGAAAAAATTCCAACAAGAGAAGAAATATTGCTAAAAATGGTAGAATATATCAAAGAATATGACAAATCCTTTTCAATTAACATCATACTACAACACATAATGAGAATAGTATTTGCTAAAAAAGATGCTTGCAAATTTAGACAAGCCTTAAGTGCACCTTTTCCTAAAAACCTTAAAAACCATGAAATACTCTTAAGTGCAATTGAACACTTAAGAGAAGATACTTTAAAATCTAATTCTTAGGTGATATATAATCAAAACCTGTATATTTAACCAAATTCTTAGGTATCCTTACTCCGCCTCTTTCATCCTGAAAGTTCTCAAGTATAGCAATGATAGTCCTAGTTGAGGCTATTGCTGTCCCATTGATCATATGTACAAACTTACTCTGACCATCATCTTTATATCTAATCTTAAGGCGCCTTGACTGATAATCTGTACAATTTGAAGTTGAGGTTACCTCCCCATACTCACCCTTATCTCCCCTACCCGGCATCCAAGCTTCAATATCATACTTCTTGTAAGCTGGTGCACCAAGATCAAAAGAACAAATATTTAAAACTCTATATGGAATCTCAAGATCGGTATAAATCTCTTCTTCTAATGCCAAAAATTCATTGTGAATACGATCAGAATCTTCACTCTTACAAAAACAAAACATTTCAACCTTACTAAACTGATGCACTCTATAAAGTCCCTTAGAAAATTGTCCAGCTGCCCCAGCTTCTCTACGAAAACAATGAGAAAGTCCCGCCATCTTTAATGGAGACTCAAGATCTAATATAGTATTATAATAATACCCACCAAGAGTAATCTCAGCTGTACCAACAAGATATTTATCTGTATCTTCAATTTTATAAATATTACTCTCAATGCCACGCGGATTAAATCCAATTCCATCAACTATAAATTCCCTTGCAACATCAGGTGTGATGAATAAATCAAATCCCTTGAGTTTAAGCTTATTTAAAGCAAAATTAATCAATGCAAGCTCTAAAAAAACAGCTTCATTTTTAAGATAATAAAACTTATTGCCGCTAACCTCACGTGCCCTCTCAAAATCAAAAAGATCTAAACTAATCCCGATCTCTAAATGATCTTTTGGTTTAAAATCAAATTTTGGAATATTTCCTGACACTTTTAACACAACATTCCCATCCTCACCAATAGGAACATCAGGAGCAAAAATGTTTGGAATTCGCTTGTGTTCAACCAAAAGCCTAGATGTTAAATGACTCAATTTATCTTCTAAAGTTGCAATTTCAGACTTTAAAGCCTTACCTGTTTCTATTAAATAATGCCTACGAGAATCATCCATTTTTCCTTTCATAGCATTAGCGTTTTCATTTCTTGCTGAATTCAACTCGCCTATCTTAGTAACAAGTTTCCTACGTTCATTATCAAGCAAAATTAACAGATTAATATCTAATGTCAACCCTCTAGCTTTAATATTTTTTCGAATAAGCTCTAAATTATCCCTTATAAACTTCAAGTCAAGCATTGCAGAACTCCCAAAACAAAATTAACTAAACATAATTAAAGTCAAATAAAATGAAAAAAATTATATTAAATTTAACACAAGAAATATTATATAATATTTAACAATGATAACAGAACAAACTTATGCACGGAGAAAAATATCTTTATGATAAAATCGTTAAGATCCCAAAAAATTTTAATTTTAATATCGCTATTGATGATTTTTATAGGGTGTACAAAAGAAACAAAAAAGATAAGCTTTAATGACATTGAGCCTCTTTATAATGGAAAAGATGCTATGACAATTCAATCAATTCTAACAGAAGAAGAAAATAAATTCTTTGAATACAAAATTAGAATACCCAAAATAATAGATGCCAAAACGAAGAACAATAGCATAAAAAAATTCAATGATGAAATTGAAAGTTATGCAAATGAAATAGTCAATAACCTAGAAAGTGCAGCTCAAAACACACTTCAAGATTCTAAAAAACCAAGTCTAAACATAGACTATGAAATCTACCATGGATATGACATTTATACAATAATACTAAATGCCACTCAATTAATCAATGATATATCGATCACAAACCATAGAAGTTACTACATTAACAATGATGGAAATTACATTTACAATATAGATGAAATCATTAACGTAGAAAAAGCATTCCCATACTTTACTCAAAAGATTAAAGAAAAAATCGAAAAAACTCAGTCAAATAAATTACTCTTTGATTTACAGCAAGCAGTAATTTATTTTGAAAATAAAAAAATCATAATAAAATTCCCACTTTACGTGTTTAGTTTAGACGATACAAAGAATACCGAAAACATATTCGAATTTAGCGAAGAGGAAACAATAAAATACATAAAATAAGGATAAAACAAATCATAAATGAAAAGAAAAAAAATTTTTAGCTTAATTTCAAAAACCTACCTAGAAGAGTATGATGCTGAAGGATGTTATTTTAAGCATGAAAGCGGATTAGAAATATTTGAATTAAAAAGCAACTCATTTAAAGAGAATGCCTTTGGAATAGCATTCAAAACTATTCCCACAAATAACACTGGAGTCGCCCATATTTTAGAGCACACAATTTTCTGCGGTTCAAATAAATATAAAATTAAAGACCCGTTCCTTTATTTGATGAAAGGCAGTCTAAACACTTTCTTAAATGCAATGACATTTCCAGATAAAACTCTCTATCCAGCAGCATCCACAATCCAAAAAGATTACTTTAACTTATTCAAAATATATGCCGATGCTGTTTTCAATCCATTACTTAAAAAAGAGGCTTTCATGCAAGAAGGTTACAATATAAATCCAACTAACTTTAAACTATCTGGCATTGTTATAAATGAAATGAAAGGTAATTATTCTAATAAAAATTCCTTAATTAACGAAATTGCTATCAACTCCCTCTTTTGTGAAGGTACATACCAATACGACTCTGGTGGCAATCCTATCAATATTATTGACCTTACATATGAAGAACTTATTGAATTTTATAAAAAACACTACACACTAGAAAATTGCAAAATATTTTTATTTGGCAATATCGACACTAATAAAAACCTCAACTTTATTGAAAAATATATAATTAGACCTTACACAAAAGAAAAATTAAATATCAACTATACCATAGATAAAACCACAAGATGGGAGAAAGGCAAAACATTAAGTCACAACATTCCAAAAGAAACTGAAAATACACTCGGAGTATATGCAATAAATTGGCTATGCACTGATATTAAAAATACAAAAGAAAATATTGGACTTGAAATTCTATCAGAAATTCTCCTAGACAGCTCCTGTCAATTCACCATAAACATGCTAAAAAGTGAAATCGGTGATGTAATAGCCGATGTTAGTGGAATCAACACAGACATAAAAGAGTGTGTATTCTCATTCGGCTTACAAAACGTACTTCCAGGCAAAGAAGAAGAATTTAAAAATATGGTTTTTAATGAACTCAAGAATCTTGTTAAGATAAAAATCCCAAAAGAATTAATACAAGGTATTCTCTTTGGTTATGAATTTGCATTAAAAGAAGAAAAAGGACAAGGTTGGTTTATTTCCTTGATGATAAAAAGTTTTAAAGGTTGGATACATGGTATGCATCCAACTGAAACATTACAAATCAATCATCATCTAGATGAGATTAAAAACAAACTAGAAAGAGGAGAACCTTACTTTGAAAACCTAATAGAAAAATACCTACTAAACAATAATCATTACACCTTAATCCATTTCAATCCATCAGATACAATCCTTAAAGAAATGGAAGACAAAATCGAAAAAAAATTAATGGATAGAGAAATTGATATCAAGAAAAATCCAGAAAAACTTGCAGAGTTTACAAAAGATTACAATAAATTTAAAGACTATCAAAAAAAGGCAGACCTAAAGTCCGACATTGTCAAACTTCCCATGATAAAAATAGAAGACTTACCAAAAGAAGTTGAAAAAAGTTTGATTCTTAATGAAACTCCTGAACTTAAAGCACATACATTTGAATTAAAAAAAAATAATAATATCTTCAATGTGTATTTATTCTTTAAATTAGATTTTCTACAAAAAGAAGATTTTATGCATCTCTCTTTGCTAAAGAGGGCCATTCAAGAATTATCTACTCAAAATTATTCCTACGTAGAATTAAATAATAAAATACAAAATACCTTAGGAGAATTCAACATATATGAGAGTTACGAGGAAGATATTCAAGGAAATATGATAAATTTGTTCAATATAAATTTCAAATCATTTAACAATAAAATTCAAGAATCATTTATATTAATTAAAGAAATTTTAATCAATATAAACTTTCATGATTACGATAGATTAAAAGAGATAGTCTTAAGTCTAAAAAATGATTTTAAATCAAGATTAATCCCCAAAGGACACATATTCGCAACAACAAGAGCAGAATCAAAATTAAGTCAAAGCAAATATCTACGAGAACTTCAATTTGGAATTACAGGCAGAGAATACTGGCAAAAAGTCAAAACAGACATAGAATCTTTAAAAGAACTTGCATATAATTTAGAAAATCTAAAAAACAAAATAATTTTTAAAAATAATCTTTCATCATTGCTCATAGGTAATACTAATGATGTCATAAAAAGATTAGAAAGCAAATTATTTATATTAAGAGAAAGCTTAAGTGAAAAGACTTATATAAATACCTCGATTATAATACAACCACCAAGTAATACTTTAAAAGAAATAATTATTATCCCATCGGAAATATCTTTCAACTCAATGTGCTTTGTAAGCTACAAAATAACAGATGAAAATTATCCAAAAATAAATTTCTTAACACATATATTAAGAAGTGGAACTTTATGGGAAAAAATAAGAGTTGTTGGTGGAGCATACGGAGCATTTGCATCCATTACAAACGGAATATTTTCTTTTACATCATATAGAGATCCGAACTTTGTAAAAACATATCAAGCTTTTGAAGCATCCTTGGAAGAACTAGCTAATCATGAAATCAAAAACGAAGAGCTTCTCACATATTTAGTAGGAGTAATTGGTATGAGTACAAATGTAAAAACTAAAGCCACAGAAATATTAGAAAGCTATAAGAGAAAAATGCTAAACATTAGTGACCAACTAAGACAAAACATAAGAAATGCTTACTTTCAAATAACAGGCAGAGACATTAAAAATATCTCTGGACAATTATTATACCAATTAAAACACAAGAACAGCATTACATCTCTTGTAAACAATACAAGCTATGAAAATGAGAAAGAAAAATTAGAATCACTCATTGGAAAAGAATACAGATTAAAAAAAATCTATTAAATTTAACAAAAAGTATAAAAAACTATTTAAGCTTTTTATACTTTTTGTTAAATTTATCAATTCTACCTGCTGCATCCACAAACTTTTGTTGACCTGTATAAAAAGGATGTGATTTACTTGTAATTTCAACAGTAATTAATGGATATTCTTTATTATCATTATATTTAACTGTTTCCTTCGAAGTTAAAGTAGATCTAGTTAAAAACATTGTGCCATTAGCACCATCTTTAAACACTACCAAATTACTAACAGGATGTATATTTTTTTTCATAAAGTCCCTCTCAACTTAAGTTAACTTAATCAAAGTTTATTCTAAATTTCAAACAAAGTCAATTTTACTAATCCCCATTACTCATAGTCTTTAAGAAAATTTCATTGTTTTTACTCTTTTTCATTTTTTCAACCAAAGCCTCAACTCCCTCGTAATCATCAACACCACCTAAAATTTTCCTAATAAGCAAAATTTTAGAGCGTTCCTCTTCATTTAAAAGCAGCTCTTCTTTTCTTGTCCCAGATTTCTTAATATTGATAGCAGGAAAGAGCCTTCTATCAGCTAAACTTCTATCAAGAATCAACTCCATATTACCAGTACTCTTGAATTCTTCAAATATAACTTCATCCATCTTACTACCAGTATCAACTAAAGCTGTAGCTATAATAGTAAGACTACCACCTTCCTCAATATTTCTAGCAGAACCAAAAAACCTTTTTGGCTTATGCAAAGCATTAGAATCAACTCCTCCTGAGAGTATCTTACCAGAAGTTGGCATAGTCTGATTATAAGCTCTTGCAAGTCTCGTAATAGAATCTAAAAGAATAACAACATCCTTTTTGTTTTCAACAAGCCTTTTTGCCTTCTCAATAACCATCTCTGCAACTTGCACGTGCCTACTAGCTTGCTCATCAAAATTAGATGCAATTACCTCTCCCTTAACACCACGAATCATGTCAGTCACCTCTTCGGGTCTCTCATCAATGAGTAAAATCATTAAGACAATGCCTGGATAATTTGTAGTAATTGCATTAGCTATTTTTTGAAGCAAAGTAGTCTTTCCAGCTTTTGGAGGTGATACTATTAATGCTCTTTGTCCTTTTCCAATAGGAGCAAAAAGATTAATAAGCCTAGTGGAGATATTACAATTCTCATATTCAAGATTCAACTTTGAATTAGGATATAAAGGGGTTAAATTATCAAAAGGTATCCTATTTTGTGCAAACGTAGGATCTTGAGCATTAATGCTCTTAATCTTAATCATTGCAAAAAATCGCTCTCCATCTCTTGGAGACCTGATCTGCCCATATAAAATATCACCCGTCCTTAAATTAAAAAGCCTAATCTGAGAAGGTGAAACATAAACATCATTACCTCCTGAGAGATAAGAATTAGATGCTGTACGTAAAAAACCATACCCATCACTCAACACATCGAGAACACCAGTAAATAAAACATCAATATTATGTTCAGTTAATATCTTGACAAGCAGAAATATTAATTCTGTCTTTTTCATTGTTACTGCAATAGTATGATTAGTACCAAGTCCTTCAACAACTTTCCTAATTTCAGTAATTGGCTTATCATAAAGACTGTCAATAACTATAAAATCTTTGCCATCTAAAAAACTAATAATATTACTTTGTTCAAGGGTCTTAATACTGCATTCTAAATCCGGATCAGACATATCATAATCAAAATCCGATGAGCCCCCATGAGATTCTTTTAATTTATCAATATCAGAGTTCTTAAGTCCACCAGAAACAGATTCTTTCTTAGTGACAACCTTAACCACCTTTTTCTTAGAATGATCATCAATTTTTAATTCCTTAGAAGAATTTAAACGCTTCATTTCATCCTCTAAATCAAATTCCTCAAATTTTTTATCCATAATCTCCTCTATGAGATAATTTTTAAGAAGGGTATTTTATCAAAAACTATCAAAAATAATAATTAAACATTAAATAAACATAACACTAATTCATTGTAAAGTATCTTTTAGTTGTGAAACTGTAAAAGAAAATAAATCTATACTCTCATTAGACTTAATCATCTCACACTTACCATCAAAGACTATATTATCATTAATAAATATTTTTTTTGCCTTAACATCACCATATATCTTACAACCACTATTTAAATAAACCTTATTACTAGCATTAACATTGCCCTTCAAAATTCCTTCAATTATTAACGTATCGCACATTACTACATCTGTAACAACTTTACTGTTTTTGCCTATAAAAAGTATTCCTCTTTTTGAAAATATCTCACCTTCAAAAGAAGAATCAAGATATAAAGCGCCTTCAAATTTTAACTTCCCCCTAAAAATCAAGCTTGAATCTAGCCTACAATCCCATTTGTAAGAACCTTCAAAATTAACAGGCATTAACTATCCCTTAATGCTCCATACTCGTTCTTTTAAATCTTTCCCTGGACGAAAATAAGCAACATAATGATCATCAACGTTAACATATTCACCTGTTTGAGGATTGCGAGCATTTTGACGACCCTTTCTTTTCCTAAGCTCAAATGTTCCAAAAGATCTAAACTCTATAACCTTATTAAGACAAAGACTATTTTTAAGCTCTTCAAAAAAAGCATCAACTACAAGTCTTATATACTTTTTTTCTAATCTTTCGTTACCATTTTTAATATTTAAAGATATTTGGTCTACAATATCTGATTTAGTAATTTTGGGTCTTCTTGAAAAAGACATAAATTAATTCCTTACCGTAATAACAAAATACTCAAATTTGACTTTTTACGCGCAGCTTTATTCCTATGAATTATTCTTTTCCTAGCAGCAGTATCTAATTTTTTTGCAACAAAATTAAAAAATTTCAAAGCTTCTTCTTTTTTGCCTTCCTTTATAAGACTCCTACAACGTTTCTCTATCGTCTTTAACTCACTCTTAACACTCACATTTCTCAAATTCCGTTTCAAATTCTGACGAGCTCTCTTTAATGATGATGGATTATTGCCCAAACTAAACTCCTTAATGCAGCAAACATGATAATAAATAAATATATCAACTAATCATAATATAGTCAATCATATATTAAGCACAACCATTACAATATTTCTCAATATAAGCAAATACTTTATGTATCGAATAAGACATTCTCTCATTTCTGATATATAACTTTTGAAAAGCACCTTTATGATTATAAATAAAAGACAAATAACTATTTTTACAAAGCCCATAACCATGAATAGACACATTATCAAAAAATTTATAAAAGTATTCTTTCCCAGAAAAGATTTTTCTCTCATAAACAGAATTCTGTCTAAACTCATAAAAAATAACCAAATCTTTAATAACTAAAATATCATCTATCAAAACCTTAATACCAATAAGTAAAATAAGAAAAAATATTATTATACTACTGAATGCAATATAATATACAAGAATGCTAGTTAAGAGTTGAAATAAAAATACCAATAAATAAATACCCGAGATATAATACCTCATTGGAAACTCTTGAGCCTTTGCAATAAATAAATCACTCTTAATATTCCTAAGCTCCCTTAAAAGCTTGCTTAAATATTCTTTTCTTAAAAAACTCACTTTTATTTTCAATCCATTATTTAAGCCTAAAACTAAAGTATTATCTAATAATCTTTTTTCAATCCATACAATATCATTAAAATCAAAATTAATCCTGAAATAAAATTTTTTATAAAAAATTTTATTTCCCTTATAATCAATCTTATAAAAATATCTTAGACAAGAAATTATTACAAAAAAACTAATCAAAATTAAAACAAGGATAAAAGTACCAAAAATATTGCTATATAACAACATGTAAAATACAGAAAGACTCGCATTAAGAAGAAAAATAAAAATCAATCTGATTTTATCAAAAAACAACTTATTCATATTAATATTACATTAAACATTAAACTTAAAGAAAATTATATCCCCATCTCTTACCAAGTAATCTTTACCTTCAAGCCTAAGACGCCCTTTCTCCTTTACACCTTGAACACCCTGAAACTCAACTAAATCGTCAAATGAATATACTTCTGCTTTAATAAAACCTCTACGAAAATCACTGTGAATTATACCTGCAGCTTCTGGAGCTTTCATTCCATTCATAAAAGTCCAAGCCCTAACTTCTTGCTCGCCCGCCGTAAAATAGGTTCTCAAGCCCAAAGCATAATAGGTTTTTCGTATTAAATTGTTAAGACCACTATCCTTTATTCCCATAAACTCAAGCATTTCCTCACGCTCACACAAATCCTTAATCCCAGCAAGTTCTGCCTCAATCTTAGCACACAAAATTAAGCAATCATTACCTTCACTTAAAGCTATATCCCTCACAATATCTGTATATTTATTACCACAAAGAGAATTTTCATCAACATTACAAAGATATATAACCTTCTTAATAGTCAAAAGATTTAAAGATTTAATAAAATTATATCCAAATTCATCAAACTTAAATTCAATTGCCGGTCTAACATCCATCAAATGTTTCTCAAGACTCTTAAGCATAGTAACAATCATCTTTGCATTATCACTAACCTTTTTATCAAAACTCTTTACATTTTTTTCATTTTTTAAGATGCTCTTCTGTACAGTATCAAGATCTGCAAGACATAATTCTGTATTAACTGTGCTTATATCTCTTTGTGGATTCACATCTCCATCAACATGAATAATTTCTCTATCTTCAAAACATCTAACAACATGTACAATAATAGAAACTTCACGAATATTTGCAAGAAATTTATTACCAAGTCCTTCCCCGTTGGAGGCACCCTTAACAAGACCCGCAATATCAACAAATTCCATTACAGCAGGAACTATTTTCTTTGATAAAACCAAACTAGCAATTTTTGGAAGCCGCTCATCAGGAATTTCCACTATACCTATATTTGGATTAATAGTACAAAAAGGATAATTAGCAATATCTGCTTTTGATGCTGTCAAAGACGAAAACAAAGTAGATTTGCCAACATTAGGCAATCCAACTATTCCTACATTAAGTGACATAAATCAAACTCCATAAATTAAAATCTAATTAACTAAATATGCAAATTCGCCTCTACCTACCTGTTGATTAAAATTCACTTCGACAGACAGATTGTAATATCCATTAGGTTCTTGGGGACCTGGATAATCATATTCAAGCAAATAAGTTCCTGTTTTTTGTTCCATCATCAAATCATAAACTTTAGACACTCCTTCATAAGATGAAAAAGGAATAATTGCACCACCGGTTTCATTCACTAAATATTGAAATTTAGAATCAACAGGATTATTTCCAAATAATATTAAATAAAATCTAATATCATTATTCTTATAGTAACTTAAAATAGTACCCATAGAATATCTATCAAAAGCAGATCGACTTAAAGCCCCATTACTAAAATAAAGCACAGCCCTTCTTGCACTCTTTGACATAAGCTCAGAACCTGCAAGTTTAAGACTAACATCGGTCTTTACATAACTCGAATCATAATTTCCAAGAGAATTTGTCTTATGAATAGTACTTACCAAACTCTCAATATTATCTACCAAAGGCACACTTGTTGCATTTATAAAACTAAATTTCTTATTCTTTCTAGACTTTATAAGGGTATTCACACCCATAATCTGTTCTGACTCATAATCTTTCATAACAAAAGATTTATCAAAAACAATTGCAATATTCATATTATTAGAAGTATTAATATCATAAGCAACTTTAGGCTTAACAATGTAATATTCTTCATTAGCAATCGCAAAATTCTCGCTCTTTAAACCTATTACTGGCAAGCCATTTCTATTACTAACATTAAGCTCAACATAAATTTTAGAACCTCCAACTCTAATCACTCGACGCACATCAACATTTAAACTATCATAAACACTAACATCACTTTTATAAATCGAAATCTTAGCATTGTCAAAGTCTGAAACAATCATTTGATTATTAACATCAACAATTGAAGACAAAATTTTGGAATCAATCTTCTCTGCTTTTAAAAGTCTAACAAATGTTTTTCTTAAAACACTGTACTTATAAACACCATACTTTGAAGATATAATAATATTATTGCTCGCAAAATCACTACTAAGACCTTCTATCCCCTCAAGGGAAGTTGCAATAGAATACAAATGATTACCACTAGTATCAAAAACCTCAATGGAATTTTTAGGAGCATCAGCAACATAAATATTTCCATTTAAATATGTAATACCTGTTGGACCTAGAAGCCCCATATACCCAACTGTTTTAATACCAAAATGTAAAATAAAATTACCCTTAGTATCAAATTTACTTATTCTCTTATTTCCCCATTCACTAACATAAATATAATCTCTCCCATCAACTGTCATATACTGAGGAGCAAGCAATTCACCAGCCTCAGTACCTTTTTTCCCAATTGAACCTCTTTTAATACCAAAAGTTTTATCATATATGCCAATTTCATCATTTGAATAAAGTGTAACATACAAGAGATCACCAAGCTCAATTACGTCATAAGGTGACTTCAAAGAAGTAATCCCATCCTTAATCAAAACATTAACATTGTTATTAGCATCAAAATGTAATATTTCATTTCCTACAAAATTAACAGCATAATATCCACCATATTGATCAGCTTTCAAAGATGTAATCTGGCATCCATTTGGCCGTCTATAAATAGAATTACTAAGCGAAGCAACTTGAATGAACCTTTCAACATCAAGCTCATTATTCAATGATATGCCTCTTCTCTGTTCAATTATAGATATTAACTGCCTAAAATAAGCTGCCTTATACCCTTGGGATTGCAAATTTCGCCACTCTGTCAAAGCTTCTTCAATATATCCCAATCTATAATAAACATTACCTATCCAAAAATGATAATTAAGATTGCTGGGATCAAAACTTAAAACCCTCTTCAAAGATAATAAAGCATCATCATAACGCCCATTATTATAAGAATTCAGTGCCCATTTAAACTCTTCTTGGGCATCATTGTTGGTAACTATAGCCTGAGAATGTAAAACAAATACACTACAAAAAAATAAAATACACACATTAAAAATTATATTAAATATCACTCTCTTTATACTTAAACAAACACTATATAAATTTGATATTATCATACAAAACATATTATATTTATTATACTACGCAATGGTACATATTAATATCTGTAATACTTAATATGCAATACGTTTTTACAGACAAAGAGTAGTAAAAAAGAGATGAAATGAAAACAAGATACTTCTACCTAGCTGCATTTTCCGGAGTACTAACAACTTTGGCAATTCCAAATGAATTGAAAAACATGGGATATTCAAGCATTGGTTTAGTCGCATACATACCACTTTTCATGGCACTAATACAAATCAAGAATAAAACAACTCTCATTCATTTAACAATATTTTACTTCTTAATAGCCAATAGTCTACAAAATTTTTGGCTTGCATTCTTTCATTCATTTGGACCAATTACATTCTTAGGAGCAGTATCTGGATATATCCCTTACACCTTAGTTTTAGGTTATTTGCTATATTATTCATTGAAAACTTTTAAGAATCAAACATTAACTTTGGCCATACTTTTCACATTTTATGACTACTCAAAATCAATCGGATTTGCAGCATATCCTTGGGGATTTTCAGCATTCATGGTAAATAATTTCAATGATTTAATACAAGTAGCTGACATTTTTGGTGTCTTTTTCATATGTTTTGTTGTTTACTTTCTTAACGCAGGAATTGCAAATTTTATCATAAAACAAAGTAAAACAAATACATTAAGTGTGTTACTCTCAATCTTATTAGTAAGTACATCTTTTGCCTATGGAATCATTAAAAAAATAGAATTAAATCCAATTTTAAGTCAAGAAATAGACACTCTAAACATTGCAGCAATCCAACTTAATATTGATCCTTGGTTGCTTGGAAATCATAAAGAAGGCATTAAAAAATCTATAAAACTCACAAAACAAGCCTTAGAAAAACATCCAGATACAGAACTTGTACTTTGGAGCGAAGGGGTATTAACCCTGCCATTCGATTCTTACACAGATTACATTTTTTATGATAAAGAACTGCTCGAACTATATGATTCAATAAACAAATTGATAATAAACAACAAATCCCACTTTGTCATCGGTTCACCTTCCAATAAGGATCAAAAATTATTAACACATCAAAACTCAGTTTATGCAATTAAACCCAATCTTAAGATAGAAAATATATATTCTAAAATATTCTTAGTTCCTTTTTCAGAAAAAATACCATTTTATGAATATCAATTTGTAAGAAAATTTTTCCTTCAAAACTTTAACCTTGTAGGACAAATTAATGGTAATAGGCTTGAAATCTTTAAACTAAAAAAATTCAACTTGGGTCTATTAATATGCTATGATGATGCCTTCCCAGATCTTGCAAGAAACTATAAAAAACAAAACGCAAATCTATTATTAAATTTTTCAAATGACTCGTGGTCACACACAAATTCATCAGAATGGCAACACTTTGTAGTAGCGAAATTCAGAAGCATAGAAAATGGAATTAAAACTGTTAGAGCTACAAACTCAGGAATAACCGCCATAATAAATGAATATGGAGAAATTGTTAAAAACCTGGAACCATTTAAAGAAGGATATCTAATCTCAAGAATAAAATTGCCTCCAAGATTCACAACAATCTATGAATACATTGGAGACTTATTTATATATGCCCTGGCAATAGCAATCGTAATTATGACGCTAAGATCTTATTTTATTGAAAAAAGTACCCATTTATCATTCTTATTTACAAAACATAAAGTCTGAACATCTTTCCAAAATGGGATATTCTTAGTAACATCACTTTTCTTAGCTTTAACTATAACATTATAAGAGGAATCTGTATTTTTCATAATTTTTAAAGATTTGAGGTCATAAAAATCATCAACTGCAAGATAACTCAAATTGTCTTTACCAACGTCATTTAAAGCAAGCCCTAAATCTGAAATCAAACCAGCTTTAGGCTCAACCTTTCCCAAAATTTCAACTTCATCAGCTATAACAGAACTAAGTAAATTTAGATTCTGCAAAAGAAGAGCTCTCACAAATTTGCCGAAATGAAATTTAACTGTCTGTTCTTTATGTTTCTCCCTCTCCCTATCTGCAATATACTCTATCTTAGGAGCATTTGTTATTTCACTAATTTCAATCTTATCATGAGTTATCCCCGGAATATCATCGAGCTTAACATCATCAAATGAAAAAAAACTAGACTCACTCTCCAATTTCATCCTAGAATCAATTCCCTCTACAGCAGCTTTAAGATCAACTTCTTCTTTCAATTTTGGATAAATCTTCAAAGCCTTTTCTTGAAAAAGTTTACCCTTCTTAACTTTACCAACATCAATGTATCGCTGTCCAACTTCATAATAAAAAATAGCAAACTCTTTTTGTTTATCATCAAGTAAAGAACTATTTCCTGCAAATAAACTTGTAAAAGCAAAAGAAAAAAACAATAATACCAATTTTTCCATGCTAACCCCCACTAAAATCTAGATATATTCAAAAAACAAAACTTAAATTATAAACGATTCATAAGCAATTATATTACAAGTTTATCTTTAATGAAAGAAATAAGCCTACTTTTATGTTTATCATCAAAAATATTGATGCTATTGTAATCGAACCTCAATTTAGGCGATAAATTATAACTATCATACCAGCTTAAATATTTCTTATGAAGACCCTCAAGATACTCTCTAGGAATACCTGTCTCAAAAGTCCTATTTCTATTCTTAATGCGACGCTCAGCTTCATCAACACTACAATCAAGATAAATCATCAATACGGGCCTTTGAGAATGTTCCAGCATATTATCAAGCAAATCAAGATATATCTTATATTCATAATTGGAAATATATCCACTATCATTTAAAAGAGAAGCAAAGACACGATCACCATAAAGAGACCTATCAAGTATACCCCTTCTTGTAGTCTTAAATATACCCTTGAGAAGCTTAAATCTTTCATTTAAAAAATTAATCTGAACTGAAAAAGCCCACCTGAACTTATCCTTATAAAATTTATCTAACATAGATAATGTAAATTCATTATTTAATTCACTGTAAAAAGGAATATCAAGCTCATTAGATAAAATATTCCCAAGAGTAGTTTTTCCTACTCCAATTAAACCTTCAACTACAATCACCAAACTTGCCTCCAAAATTACTAACTAATAATTAATGATAATTAAAAATAACATCATCTAAACACATAAAAACATAAATTATTAAAAAAAGATCAAGTAACAAAATATTTAAAAATACGACAAAAGCTTTAACAAAATCAAAAACTTTTCCTAATGAAATTATAGGAATTGAAACTACAAATGACTGAAATAATATTTGTGACTGATATTCTTACTACAACACTTACATATTAGTAATCACCAAAAAATAACTCAAAACTTACAACTATTCTCTCAGAAAAAATAGGACCCTTTAATCTACAGGCCTGTTATGCTTATTAAACTTCATCTTGACCTCACACCAAAAAAATTAGGCACTGCTACAAAATTTACAAAACCATTTAGATATACAGGATAATATATTACTGCTAGTACCATTGCAGAATTTGTGTTGCAATATTTTAGTTGAGATGTTTACTTGTATCTATTAATAGCTGTATATATTGACAATAATATTCATAAGCCTAACAAAATGTACTATAATGTAGTTATCACAATATAAGAGGTTAAATTAAATGAAATTAATAAGATTTAAATTACTAATGTGCGTAATGAACATTTGTCTTATCACTTCCTGCGAAAATGAAAAAATAAGTATGAACAAAAAACCACCATTAGTCATAGCTCACAGAGGTGCCAGCGGATACCTGCCAGAACATATTTTAGAATCTAAAGCATACGCTTACGCTCTAGGAGCTGATTACCTAGAACAAGATGTAGTTTTGACAAAAGATGATATTCCTATTATTATGCATGACCCAGAAATTGATACAACAACAAATGTTGCAAAATTATTTCCCGAAAGAGCTAGAGAGAATGGAAGATATTATGCTGTTGATTTCACGCTAGACGAACTTAAATTACTAAATGTTAGCGAAAGATTTGACCCTGAAACTAGAAAACCAATATATCCTAACCGTTTCCCCTTAAATGAGTACAATTTTAAAATTCCAACTTTAGAAGAAGAAATACAATTGATACAAGGACTTAATAAAAGTACAGGAAAAAACGTTGGAATTTACCCTGAAATTAAAAAACCACTATGGCATAAACAACAAGGTAAAGATATATCTAAAATCGTAATAGAAATTTTAAATAAATATGGATACAAGTCAAAAGAAGACAAGTTTTATCTTCAAACATTCGACTTTGATGAATTAAAGAGAATAAGAGAAGAACTTGGATATCAAGGAAAACTCATAATGCTTATTGGCGAAAATGACTGGGATGAAGCACCAACAGACTATGAATACATTAAATCAGAAAAAGGTATGGAGGAAGTTTCAAAATATGCTGATGGAATTGGACCTTGGATACCCCAAATCATAATTGATGGAAAAATAACAGATCTTACAAGATTAGCACATAAATATAATATGGAAGTTCATCCTTACACATTTAGAATTGACGAATTGCCTTCATATGTAAAAGATGCAAATGAGCTATTAGACCTATTATTTAACAAAGCCAAAATAGATGGCATATTTACAGATTTCACTGACACAGTAGTACAGTTTATTAAAACAATAAAACTATAATTCAAAACAGAACATCTAATTTTATAGAGAAAAATGACAAAAAGCATAAAAGTACTTAATAAGCAAGATTTTGATTTTATCTTATGTAAGATAAAATTTTAATTGTAACAAATGCATCCTTATTAATATAAATTGAGGCTGCATTTGTTACATTCATATACAGCACCTCAAATATCCTTACTACTTGGGATTAAGTTAGTACCTTATGTAATAAGATAAATAACAACAGAATCTTATTTGTTATATTCTGATATTTCAATAGATAAAACTAGAGAAAAATCTAATAAGTTAGAAAGTGAAATTAAATTCATAATAGAAAACATAAATAATTACTTTTATAAATCAAAATAACGCTATACATTATAAATATTAACTCCACTCTTATCTAAGCAAATTGACAAGTAATCCTTGAATTTCCTCAAGACTACTTAAAAGCTTAATCTGAGAAACTTGATTTTGCAAAACAGAATAAGCAAGTTTGTCAAGCTTTTCATTAATAATCCTAACAATTCGATATTTGGGTCTCTTGTGCTCTCCACTATTACCTCCCCTTTGTTCCTTAAGAGAAACAGAGAATGATAAAACAACAGATAAAAATTCCCCTATAGCTTTTCTATAAAAAACCACATTTTGACGAGAAGGTTCACTTAAGAGCTTTTCACCAACATTATTAATTTTGTCTAACATATACTTAATTAATTCAAGATTAAACTCACCATTTTCAAGAACAATAAAATGCTTGTCTTCTTTTATAAGTTCAGATCTCAATATAGAAGAAAAAATACTTGATTTATTAGTAGTACCAACCTTTTTCTTAGTAGTTTTATAATCATTTAAATCTAGATTTAAAGCTCCTGCAACTAAGTTATTAATCTTCATCTCTCTTGCTCATATCATTAAATAAATACTTATCACCATCATCCATACCAACATTTTTAGATGCTTCTTCACGCTTCATTCCTTTATTCACCTCAATCAAAATATCTTCATTAACCTTATAAGAACCTGTATAAATTAAGACATCCTTTTCAGAAAAGCTAAGACTTTCAATACCAATATTCATATACCCATCAATAATTGCACCTTCCTCAACCTCGATTGACCGACATGAAATACTACCAATAATACATCCCGATTGAAAAACTTTAATCTTATTACTAGCATACACATTGCCAAGAATTATACCAGAAACCACAACCTCATTTGCATTAATATTTGACTTAATTCGTCCTGTCTCTCCAATTATAACCCTTTTGGTAGAATTAATAGTCCCTAAAAAATCACCATCAATTCTAATAAAATTATTTGAATTTAATTCTCCTTTAAAAAAATCACCTTTTCCAATAATTGTCTTTACCTCATCAAAAAGAAAAGACGATGAAATATTATTATCCTTCTTAATACCCAATAGATTCAACATTTACTTCGAAGCCCCCGTTGCTAAATTTAAATACATATCAGGATTTACAACTTGAGATCCTATGCGAACCTCATAGTGCAGATGTGGACCTGTCGAATATCCTGTCTGACCAAGAAAGCCAATAACTTGACCCTTCTTAGCATAAGAACCCTTAGAAATGTTCAAACGAGACATATGAGCATAAAGGGTTGAAAGTCCATACTTATGCTTAATTTGAACAAAATTACCATAACCTGTCACCTGATAACTAGCTCTAACCACTTCACCATCAGCAGCTGCCACAATGGCTGTCCCAATCCTCACGCCTGCAAGATCTATACCTTTATGAATATACCATTGTCCGGTGAAAGGCTCAATAGCCGGCCCAAAATGCAAAGAAACAATACCATCACCTTTAACAATTGGCCAAAGAGAAGGAATATCATTTAATAATTTATTTTGAGAGTGAAGTAATTGAACTATATTCTTAAGAGGAGAAATTGAACCCTCTATTGTATTCTTAACATTTCTAAGATCATTTAATTCTTTAAGTACATTGGCTTCCAACATTTGCAAATCAATAAAATCTGCAAGATCCCCATCTAATTTACTCCGATTAAGACCAGCATTATTACCCTTTATTTTTAAGGAAGCACTAAGTTCATCTAAAACTTTAGAAAAATTACTAGCAACAGAATTAATCTCTACAACTGTATTTCTAAAATCCTCAATCTCAGACTCTGCAAGTGCATAGCTTTTCTCAGTAGACTTAACAATAGATTTAAGAGTAACATAATTAACGGAAAGCAAAACAAACCCTATAAAAATCAAAATAAAAAACAAAAAAAATAAAAATAGAGTTAAAAAAGAAATCTTTATAGTTTTAACATCCCCCTTAACATGAGGAATAATCATAAAGCTAATGTTTTGCCTAAAAAAAGAATAAATATTATTTAAAAGCTTAAAAAAGAAACCAAAAATTATAAAAAAGACTTTATCTAATTCTTTTAAAAACGATAAAATTTTAAAGCCTCTTCTTCTCATCACAATCCTCTCACCACACACTCACTAATAAACAGAGGTTTTTAATATTTAAGCCTATTTGAAAGCCATAAATCTTGATTTAATGGTCTAACATCAAATAACAACACCACTAAAATTTACCTCCCATATAACTACTATCATATCCATTAAGTCATAAACCATCTCTATAAATGCAATATAAACACACAAATAAAAATAAATGATTTATTATTATATACAATGAAAACATTGTTATTTGCAACTACTAATGTAAACAAAATAAATGAAGTAAAACAAATTTTAGATATACCAAACATAAAAATAGAAATTCACAAAAATTTTGATGTCAAAGAGACAGGTAAAACTTTTAAAGAAAATTCCTCACTAAAAGCAAAAGCTTTATTTAAATCTTTAGATAAAAAACAACCTGTTTTTAGTGAAGACTCTGGATTATGTATAGAAGCTTTAAATATGGAACCTGGAATTTACTCTAAAAGGTATGACCAATATAAATTAGGGAAAAAATTAGAAGCTAATGAAAAAAATCAGCTTATTATAGACTTAATGAAACACAAAGAAAATAGAACAGCATATTTCATATGTATAGTCACTCATATCTCCGTAGATGGAGTAATAACTAATTTTGAAGGCATATTCAATGGAACAATTGCTCTAGACATTGATTGTTACAAAAAAAATGGATTTGGATATGATCCAATCTTTTTAACTACAAATAATAAAAGACTCAGTGAATTAAGTCTTGAAGAAAAAAATAAAATATCTCATAGAGGAATCGCATTTGCTAAATTTAAAAAATTCCTAATGCAATCTTTAAATTGATATCAGACAACTAAATTTTAAAAACCAATACAAACTAAATTTTTAATTCAATTGTAAAATTGCACGCAAAGATTTAAAATGATCATTATCCATAAATTAATAATTAACATCATATTAAATTTAAAGAAAAGGAGAAAGTTTAGTGACAGAGAGAAGCAAAATCAATGAAGATGACAAATGGGACTTATCTTCTCTATTCAAAAATGATGAAGAATACAAGGCAACAGTCAAAAAAATAAAATCAAAACTCCAAGACTTCAAAAAATATGAAAAACTAGAATTCAATTTAAATACATTTAAGCAGGCATTAAATGATTACTATGAAATTGAAGAAGAGCTAGAGAAAACAATATATTACACAAGCATTCAACTAGAAACAGACGTAAGCAATAAAACTGCAAATGAACTTCGCACAATTAATGTTAACTTAGAAACAGATGCATCAAATGCCACTTCATTTTTTATTCCAAAAATTTTCAAAACAGATACACAAAAAATAAAAGAATGGATCAAAGATAAAGAACTTAAAGATAAAAAAATAGCTATTGAAAAAATACTTAGAGAAAAAGAACACATTTTAAGTGAAGACGAAGAGAAAATATTAGCCAACTATACATCTCTTTATTCATCTTATAATGATATATTCTCTGCCTTAACAAATGCTGACATGGAATTCGGAGAAATTGAAGGAAAACCATTAAGTAACTCCACTTACAGTCTGTTTCTTCAAAATGAAAATCAAGAAATAAGAAGAGAAGCTTTCTTAAAATTTTATAAAGAATATAAAAAACACGAAAATACATTAGCCAACCTCTTAATTTCTGATATCAATAAAAACAAATTCCTGGCAAAAACAAGAAAATTTAAAGATACTATCTCCATGAAGCTTTTTCAAAATAATATTGATAAGAAAGTTTACACAAACTTAATCGAAACGGTTAACGAAAATTTATCCGTACTTCATGAATATTATGAATTTAGGAAAAATACACTTAATCAAGAATATCTTAATCATTATGATATCTACGTTCCTCTAACAAAAGACATTAAATTCAAACACTCTTTTAAAGAAGCTTGTAATAAAATTTTAAAATCACTAGAAATACTAGGAAGCGAGTATACTGAAGTACTTAAAAAAGGACTCTTAGAAGAACGTTGGGTTGACAAATATGAAAATAAAGGAAAAAGAGCAGGGGCCTTTAGTGCAGGCTCATACAATGGCAAGCCTTACATATTAATGAACTATAAAGATGAATCAATAAGAGATATGTTTACCCTAGCTCATGAAGCAGGACACTCCATGCATTCCTATTTCAGCATTAAAAATAATCCATTTCCGCAATATAAATATTCTATCTTTGAAGCAGAAATAGCATCTACAGTGAATGAACAAATACTTGCAGACTATCTACTAAAAAATGAAAATGATATTGAAAAAATAAAATATATTAAGATAAACCAAATCGATGACTTACTTGCAACATTTTTCAGACAAACAATGTTTGCCGAATTTGAATATATAATTCATGAAATGATAAATAAAGATGAACCAGTAATAAAGGAAACAATAAAGACAACTTATTTAAAGTTATTAAAAAAATATTTTGGTCCAAGTCTTAAGTTTGACGAAAATAGTTCATTAGAATGTTTTAGAGTGCCTCATTTCTATTCGTCATTCTACGTATATCAATATGCAACAGGTATTACGGCTGCGCTTTTGATATATAAAAACATAAAAGATAACAAAAAAGATGCTACTAAAAATTACATGGAATTTTTAAAAACAGGAGGTTCAAAATACCCTTTAGAATCTTTAAAAGTTACTGGTGTTAATTTAAGCTTAAAATCAACAATACAAAATACAATTAACATATTCAAAGAGCGTCTTGATGACGTAAAACAACTATTTTAATAAAGGAGTAAGCTTTGAAAATAAACCTTATTTTAGCTTGGTTAGTACATATTTTAACAGCCTCTGGACTAATAATCAGTCTTTACTCAATAATTTCAATAATAAACACAGATTATAGTCTCTTATTAAAACTCACAATTTTTGGGCTTGTAATTGATGGTATTGATGGCACACTGGCGAGAAAATTAAAAATAAAAGAAATAATACCAACAATAAATGGAGAACTTCTTGACAACATTGTAGACTATATAAACTACACATTTATTCCCACATTATTCTTTTATTACGGCAACTTCATAAGAGATGAATACAAATCAATAACTTGTATCGGAATTTTATTATCATCAGCATACCAATTTTCAAGATTAGATGCAAAAACTAGTGATGATTACTTTAGAGGTTTTCCATCTTTATGGAATTTTTTAATAATCCTTAACATAATCTTTAAAATGAATCAAATCACCAATCTTAGCATAATATTATTATGTATCGTATTCAGCTTTGCACCAATTAAATTTATTTACCCTTCAAAAACGAAAGAACTTAGATATATAACACTTCCTGTAACATTAATGACTTGTCTATCAGTAATACTTATAACATTTGTAAGGTTACCAGAAACTTATCTAAAGATAGGCAAAACACTAATAATTTTCTACTGCCTATACCTAATTTTAATAAGTGCATATTTAACTTATAAGACAAGAAAAAAATAATGCGAGGCTCTTATGCATAGCATACTAGAATTTATAGATGTCAATATAAATTATGCACCAATTGTATTTTTCGGACTACTTATTCTTGCAGGATTTAATATTCCAATTTCTGAAGATGCAATAGTGATAATGGGAGGCATACTTTCTAGCCGAAAAAATGAGTATACAATTTTAATATTCCTAGGAATTTTCTGGGGCGCTTATATTGGCGATATAATTTCATTTTATATAGGCAGACTCTTAGTTAACAAACTATTTAAACAAAAAACAAAAACAAATAAACTGATCGATAAAATAAATCAATACTATAAACGCTATGGAAGCTTAACTTTATTATTTGGCAGATTTATCCCTTTTGGCTTTAGAAATGCAATATTTATATCAGCAGGAATGGGAAAAATGAACACTAGTAACTTTTTTACAATTGACTTTTTTGCAGCCATGATATCGATTACAACTTACTTTACACTAAGCTTTAAAATAGGCGAATCATTTAAAATGATAATTCCCAAAATCAGATTTATATTACTAATAACACTTATTATAATCACAACATTAATTTTAATAAATTATATTATAAAGAGAAAAAAGAACCAAAAAGTTGACAAACTTTTTAAATAGAAAATATAATATGTATGCGCTGTGGTGGTGGAAGTGGTATACACGCTAGCTTGAGGGGCTAGTGAGCGTAAGCTCATGCTGGTTCAAGTCCAGTCCACAGCATGCTTTAGGAAAAAAACTAATGTTAAGTTAATAACAGAAATAAATTAATTTACTTTTCAATAAAGTAAATATAAAATACTATATAAATCTTAAAAAAAAGATTACTATTCACCGAGGAACAGATGTCTGAGTACAATTTTACCAAAATAGAAAAAAAATGGCAGAATTATTGGGATAAACACAAAACATATAAAGTTAATGAAGATCCAAGTATTCCCAAAGAGAAAAGAATTTACATTCTTGATATGTTTCCTTACCCCTCAGCTAATGGGCTCCATGTCGGTCATCCTGCAGGTTATACAGCAACTGATATATTAACAAGATATAAACTCTTAAAGGGGTTTAATGTACTTCACCCAATGGGATTTGACAGCTTTGGGTTACCAGCAGAAAATTACGCAATACAAACAGGAGAACATCCAAAAAAAATAACAGAAAACAATATTGCAAGACTGAAAGAACAAATTAAAGCATTGGGATTCGCCTATGATTGGGATAGAGAAATTAGAACTCACGATGAAAATTACTATAAATGGACACAATGGATTTTCTTAAAATTATACAAAAAAGGTTTAGCTTACACAAAAGAAATGCCTGTATGGTACTGCCCTGATCTTGGAACAGTACTCTCAAATGAAGAAGTGATTCAAACACAAGAGGGCCCCAGATCTGAGAGAGGATTTCACAAAGTAACAAGAAAGCCCTTAAGACAATGGATACTAAAAATCACAGAATACGCAGAGAGACTAATTAAAGACCTTGAAGATATAGATTGGCCTGAATCTGTTAAAGAAATGCAGAAAAATTGGATTGGAAAATCAACAGGAGTCGAGATTGAATTTTCAGTAAAGGCAAGCGAAGAAAAGATAAAAGTGTTTACAACAAGACCAGACACAATTTTTGGAGTAACATATTTAGTACTTGCACCAGAGCATAAAATAGTAGATAAAATCACAAAAGATGATCTTAAGCCTATAATTAAAGAATATATAGAAAAAGAAACTCTTAAAAGCGATCTTGAAAGAACATCCCTTGAAAAAGACAAAACAGGAATATTTACGGGAGCATATGCTATTAATCCAATCACCAAAGAAGAAATTCCAATCTGGGTAGGTAGCTATGTACTTGAAACTTACGGCACTGGAGCCATAATGAGTGTTCCAGCACATGACGAGAGAGATTTTAAATTTGCCAAAAAATATAACCTACCAATTAAGCAAGTAGTGTCTCAAACAGGACACAATGAAATACTAACAAAACCATTCACTGAAAATGGCATTTCAATTAACACACCTCAAGAATTTGATAAACTTAAAACCGAAGAAGTAAAAACAAAAGTAATAAAATGGCTTACTGAAAATAAAAAAGGTCAAAAAAAGGTTAATTACAAAATTAGGGATTGGATTTTTTCAAGACAAAGATATTGGGGAGAACCCATTCCTATTATGATTGACGATAATTTAAATGAAATACCACTAGAAGAAGATGAATTACCTTTAAAACTTCCAGAAATAGCAAATTATAAACCATCATGCACAGGTGAATCTCCTCTATCAAAAGTCCAAGATTGGGTAAATGTCAAGCAGAATGGCAAAATATATAAAAGAGAGACAAACACTATGCCTCAATGGGCAGGATCTTGCTGGTATTACATACGCTACCTTGATCCAAATAACGAAAAAGAATTTGCAAATAAAGAAAAAATTAATTACTGGCTGCCAGTGGATCTTTATATTGGTGGTGCTGAGCACTCAGTATTACACTTACTATACGCAAGATTTTGGCACAAAGTTCTTTATGATCTAGGATATGTAAATACAAAAGAACCCTTTCAAAAACTCATAAACCAGGGAATGATAACATCATTTGCCTATCAAGACAAAAATGGCATATTAATTCCCAATGATAAGGTTGAAAAGAAAGGCAATAAGTTTTTCTCCAAAGAAAATAATAAAGAACTAAAACAAATAGTTGCAAAAATGTCAAAATCACTAAAAAACACAATAAATCCAGATGATATCATTAAAGAATATGGAGCAGATTCAATGAGAATCTACGAAATGTTCATGGGACCTTTAACTGATTCAAAACCTTGGAATACTCAAGGATTAATTGGAATTTTTAGATTCTTGAACAAAATATGGACTATTAAGAATAAAGAACTAACAAAAGAATCAGCACCAAAAGAAATAATATCCGAACTTCATAAAACAATCAAAAAAGTAACAGAAGACATAGAAAGTTTAAATTTCAATACCGCTATTTCATCGTTAATGATATTTATAAATGAACTATTAAAACATGAAAAAAATTACTTAGAAATATTCAAACCCCTAACCATTATTATCTCACCATTTGCACCTCATCTAGGAGAAGAATTATGGGAGTATATGGGAGAAAAATCCAGTATATTCAAAAATGCAAAGTGGCCTAAATATAATCAAAATCTAATTATTGACAATACAAGAGAGATTGTATTGCAAGTCAATAGTAAAACAAAAGACAAAATCATGTTAACCAAAGGTACAAATGAAGAAACTCTTAAAGAGATTGCACTCAAAAATCACAAAATCATGAAAAATATACAAAACAAACAAATAACAAAGATCATTACGGTCAAGGATAAACTCATAAATATAGTAACAAAGTAAAGAGGCAAAAATGAATTTAGAAACCTTAAGCATTAAATACAGAATCTTTATAATAATAATATTCACATTAATAACAATTTTATTAGTATCCTTTTTGAAAAACATAGAATTCGATCCTGATATTATAAAACTTATACCAAAAAACGCAAAGACTGAAAAAATAACAGACACAAACAAAAACAATTCTATCTTATCACTAATAGTAATGTTTAAAGACAAAAAGAATATCTTTCATAAAGAAACCTTTGAAAAAATTAATAAAGTAACAGATGATATAGTGAAGATACTAAAAGTAAAACCCAACTCTGTTACAAGCATATTTACTTACTTCCCACAATTCAAAAAAGACACATATACAGATGAAGATATAATTAAAATAAGAAACAAAATCAATTCATCATCATTTATAAAAAATATATTTATAAATGATGATGAAACTTTAATATACTTTCTAATCATACCAACAACAGACGACAAAACAAACTTTAGCAAAAGTTTAAAAAGTGAACTTGAAGAAATGGAAGCAACAATTAAAAGATATGAAACTGATGATCTCAAACTTTACTTAACAGGAGATCTTGTAATAAGGGAAAAAATACTCAGCTATATGGGAGATGACTTTAAATTGTTAGGTCCAGTTGCCACTCTTATAGTCATCCTATCACTTTATCTTATTATAAAAAATATATGGGGCGCAATAATTCCTGTACTCATTGCAACACTTGCATTAGCTTGGACATTTGGAATTAAAAGCCTCGTCATGTCTCCAATTACTGTTCCAGAAACTACAATGATCGTTCTCCTCATCTCTATTGGATGTGCTAATGCTGTACATATAATAAATGGAATACTAAAGAGGATAAAAAACGAACCTTTTACCGAAAAGACAATAATAAATACAATCAAAGCCCTAAAGACACCAATAATTTTAACCTCTCTTACAACAGCTTTAGGATTTTTATCATTAATAAGCTCATCAATTCAGGCATACAGAACAATGGGGATTTTTATGTCAATAGGAGTCATTGCTGCAATGCTTATGTCACTATTAATACTGCCTGGAATATTAATCCAGATACCATTTAAACATAAAAATAAAGACAATAAAAATGCAACAAACTTGCTTCTTGAAAAATTTTCGATAACAAACCAGAAAGTTACAAAATGGATGCTAAATAATAAATATCTTTCATCTATCATAACTATCATTATTCTATTAATCTCAATTGTAGGTCTCTTCAAAATAGAAATTAACTTTGATGAAAAAGAATATTTCAAAGAAAATACAAGTGTCAAACAAACACTCAATCTAATGCAAAAAGAAATAGGGGGAACCTCTATCATCAAAATTGAAATCAACGGCAATCCAGGTGAATTCAAAAATGAAAAAAGTATGAAAAATTTGGATTTACTTACAGACAAACTTGATAAAGTTAATGACAAAACACAATCTAGTTCAATAAACGGAATTATAAGATTTATGAACTTTAAATTTAAAAAAGAAAATCCAAAAGAATATAGACTTCCTGAGAATCAAGTTATCTTAAATAAGCTAATACTGTTAATCAGTAGAAGCAATTCTATCAGAAACATGACTAAGATGTATGTTAATGATGATTGGTCTCAGATATCAATTATTATAAGAACTGATAAAACCTCAACCGAGGAAATCAACAAACTTGCTAACTATGCAAGTAATTTCATTGAAAAATACATGCCTGGGCATGAATATCGATTCTCAGGAGCATATGACAAAATATTAATATCCAAAACTATGGTGATGGAACAAATTACAAATATCATAACAACACTCAGTGCAATAACAATATTGTTAATGGTATTCTTCAAATCTATAAAAACCGGAATAATAATTGTAATTCCAGTAGCATGGTCAGTATTTCTAAATTTTTCTGTAATGAGACTTTTTGGAATAACACTCAATCCTGCAACAGCAACAATTGCATCCGTTAGTATGGGTATAGGAGTAGACTACTCTATCCATTTCTTCAATGCATTTATATCAAATTATCGAATAATTAAAGATTACAAAAAAGCTTTAATTGAATCAATTTCTAATGTATTTAATGGTATATTTGCAAATTCAATATCAGTAGGAATAGGATTCTTAACATTAATATTTTCTACTTATAAAATAATAGCAACACTTGGTGCCATCATAGCCTTTACAATGTTAACAACCTCTATTGCATCATTAACACTACTTCCATTACTAATTTACCTATTTAAACCCACAGTTCAAACATCAAAGTTAATAAATATCAAAACAATAGAATAAAAGAATAGTAAAAGCCAAAATAAAACTCAAAGTCATTTATTATTTTAAATGTTTTAAAATAATAATTTAATTACTTCTTTCATATTATCTACAAGATGAAAATTTATACCATTCCTAATATTAATCGGAATATCATCAAGATCCACTTTATTTGATTTAGGAATAATAACATGCTCAACACCACTTCGCTTAGCAGCAATTATTTTTGCTCTCAATCCCCCAATAGCCATTACATTACCTGTTAATGACAACTCCCCAGTCATAGCCAAATGAGGTCTAACTGTTTTATTAAGAGCTAGAGATATAAAAGCACTAGCAATAGTAATCCCCGCCGAAGGTCCATCTTTTGGGGTCGCACCTTCTGGGATATGCAAATGAATCATATACTTTTCAAAAAAAGACCCATCCAAATTAAGATCATTACTAATACTATTCACGTAAGTAAACGCAATATTTGCAGATTCCTTCATCACATCTCCAAGTCTACCCGTTAACTTGATACCAGGTGACTTAGACTCAGTTTTTACAGTTTCAATTACCAAAGTTGATCCACCATAATTAGTCCATGCTAAACCCCTTACCATACCTGGAGACATACCCTTATTCAAAAACTCTTCTTTCCTAAACACAGGAATACCAATATATTCCTCTAAATTTTCCTTAGAAATTTGGTATGCTTTAACAGACTTATCTTCAACAAGTTTCCTTGCAACTTTTCGAACAATTTGCTTTAAATATTTCTCAAAATTCCTAAGTCCATTATCTCTGGCATATTCCCTAGCGATTTGAACAAGAGCTGAACCCTGAAATTTCAAAGAATCCTTATCAACACCATTTTCATTTAAAACCTTTGGTATCAAATACTTTCTTGCTATCTCTATTTTTTCATCATCAATATATCCTGAAAGATGAATTACCTCCATTCTATTTAGTAAAGGTGTAGGTATTGTCTCAATAGAATTAGCTGTTAAAATAAAGAACACATTAGAAATATCAAAAGGCAAATCAAGATAATGATCTCTAAAATTAATATTCTGCTCAGGATCCAAAACCTCAAGAAGTGCTGAGAATGGGTCTCCATAATTAGATGACGAAATTTTATCAATTTCATCTATTAAAAAAACAGGAGAGTTTGTCTTAGTAATTCTAAGTCCTTGGATAATTTTACCGGGCAATGCTCCAACATAAGTTCTTCTATGTCCCTTAATCTCTGACTCATCCCTCATACCACCTACAGAAAATCTAAAAAATTTTGTCTTAAGAACCTCAGCAATAGCTGTTCCTATAGAAGTTTTACCAACCCCAGGAGGACCAACTAAAAGCATTATAGCTCCTTTCTGAGATTTTCTTAATTTCAAAACAGAAATATACTCAATAATTCTATCCTTAACTTCTCTCATGCCGTAATGCGTTCTATCTAAAATTTTTTCTGCCTTTTGCAAATTAAATCTATCAAAATTAACCTTAGATTCTCCCCACGGAAGATTAGTGATAAGTTCAAGATAATTTCTAACCACAATATATTCAGATGAATGTTTCTCAAGAAATGAAAATTTTTCAAGCTCCCTCTCAACTGTTTCTAAAGCTTCTCCTTTTAAGTCTAAAGAATCAATCTTAGATTTAAGTTTTAAAAACTCACTACTCTTTTCATCTTCAACACCAAGCTCATCTTTAATAGCTTTAAGTTGTTCCTTTAAAAAGAATTCTTTTTGTTGTTTTTCTAACTTTTCCTGAATACCCTTAGCAATTTTATTTTGAATCTCAATTAAATTTAATTCTTCATAAATCAACTCCAAAACCTTTTTAAGCCTATCCTTGACACTCAAAGTTTCAAGAACTTCTTGATGAGACTCCTTTGAAGATGAAATCATTCCTGCAACAACATCACACAATCTACCCTTATCCTCAATGTTCACCATATTTAACTGAAATTCAGGCATCTTTCTATGTGAGAATATTTCCTTAGTTCTAAGCAAAATGCTACTATAAATTGCTTTTGATTGAAGATCATCTTTTTCAATCGGAATTTGCTTTAAATAATCAACTTCAATTATCGGAAAATCTTCATTAATAACAACCTTGACAAACTTAACTCTATCAATAGTTGAAACAAAAATATTATATCCACCATCAGGAAGATTAATCTTCTTTACTATTTTCGCAGTAATACCAACAGAATAAATATCCTTTTTATAATTGATAATCAATTTACCACTCTTATTCCCTGCTTTTTCCAAAAACTTATCACGCAATACAAATAAGGAAACAATACCATTACCTTTAATCACATAATCAACAGCCTTAATATCAGTATCAGAGACTATAACAATTGGAATAAACATACCTGGGAATACAGGATGCGATGGTACCGCAATTAAAGGCACTCTTACAGGTTTATCAAAATGCGGCAAAATGCCTCCAGAATTTTTTGAACGCTTCTTCCCCTTAGAAACAGTATCTTTTACTTCCTCCATAGAATATCCAATCTCCTTAATCATCATTATAACAAAAGAAAATTTTTATGAGAATTCATTTAATAATGAATTCTTTTATTATACAATAATGTATAATGCAGTTTAATAAAATCAATGCTATAATAACAAACTTGTATCATAAAAAAAGTTATTATCTCTTAAGCCTGTTTCATTCAAAAGGAATTACTCACACGATAATTTATAATTCTACTATAAAAAAATTTAAATCAAACATCAATAACCTAGTAAAAGCTAATTTTGAAATAATAAAAGAAAATAATTTATGCAAAATAATAGAAGTTAACGATGAAGAATTTATTGTTAAAGATTTAATCTATGAAAAACTAATAATCATTAATTTTTGGACCAAGCTTATTAATTTAAGTTTTGATGATGGGGAATGCTTTACACTATTTAATGAAGCTATAGAGATTCTAAATACTGCAAGCTTAGAAAAAGCACAATTAATTGACTTACAATATAAAATAAGATTTCTAATAATAAAGGGATTTTTATACTTATCAAAACTATGTTTTCAATGCAATAAAAAAATAGATGAGCATTACTACTATAATACCCACATTAGTGGATTTAATTGCATAAACTGCACATATAATAAAAATAATTATATCAATACAGAAAGTTTTAGATATTTAGAATATACAACTCAAAAGAACATCAATGCAACCTTAAACGTAAATTTAAATAGCAAATCACAAGAACTTATCAAAGCCATAATCAAAAATAAAATCAATACAGAATTTGAACAAACACTCATATAACTCAAGCAAACTGGAACAAAACATGAAAATTTGGAAAAAAAAAGAAACTGATGCCAAAAAAGAAAATATAGTAAATATCGCAAAAAAATATAATATTAGCATTCTTGAAGCAACACTACTACTTAGAAGAGAAATTAAAGAAGAAGACTTCCTATTTTTTATTGAAAGTAGTGTAAATTTAATGCACAATCCATTCTTACTCAAAAACATAGGTAAATTCATTTATAGAATGAATGAAGCCATTGCAAAAAAGGAGAATGTATTAATATTTGGCGACAAAGATGCTGACGGAATTACAGCTACAATCATAATGTATGAAACCCTTAAAGATTTTGGAATCAATGTAACTTATAAGATACCTTCCAACGGAGAATTTTATGGCCTTACAAAAGAAGTTATCGATAAAGCATTTGAAGATAAAATATCAATAATAATTACTGTTGATTGTGGTATCTCTAATATAGAAGAAGCAAATTATGCAAGATCAAAAAATATAGAAGTCATAATAACAGATCATCATCTCCCAAATAAAGAAATTGACACAGAAAATATTATTATTGATCCCCACCTAAAAGGAGATAACTCTCCATTTAAAGAAATAGCTGGATGCTATGTCAGTTTTAAAGCATGTCTTGCACTCTACTTATCTACTACTAATCTTTACAATGAAAATATGATATTTCTATTCCTAGAAAGATTAAGTAACAACATTACGCTTCATGCAATAGAAATAAACAACTATATTCTTAAAAAGTATATAATCCTAAAAAGCAACAATGATTTGCAAATTAATATTAATAAGCTAGAAGAATTTTCAAAGGGTAAGTATATAATCGTATTTAATAAATATGAACAAAATCAACTCATAAATGAATTCTTTAATAAACAAATCGATATCGAAACAATTGATATAAGTGAAAATTTTATAAAAAAATATCCTCAACTTGCCAAAAAAACACTAAAAGAACTAATGCAAATTACTAAATATTTCAAATATAAAGAAACTGATATGAAAGAAAAACTATATTATATGTTTTATAATATAATATTTGAAATAAATAAAGATTTAATCAAAAACTGCCTAAAGAGACTTAAATTTGTTGCAATAGGAACCATAGCTGATAACATGCCTATTATTAATGAAAATCGAATAGTTGTAAAAGAAGGACTTAAAGAAATAGCACTAAGAGAGCACATATCCATTAACTACCTGTTAAAAGAAGTTAATATACTAACAAAACCAATCATCACTTCAACTGATATTGCATTTAAAATTGCTCCAATCTTAAACTCAACAGGAAGACTTGAAAAAGCAGATATTACAATTCAATTCTTATTAACTGAAGATATCAATAAAATAGAAAATAAGTTTAAAGAAATTAAAAACATAAACATTTTAAGAAAACGCAAAGAAGATATATCTTGGAACACACATAATGAAAATACTATTTTCAAAAATGATAAATTCATAGTATGTTATGACAAAAATACTCCAAAAGGAATTAGTTCTCGAATGGCAACAAGACTTTCAGCTTATTATCAAAAAGTTGCCGTCTTCTTAACAAAACAAGAAAATATTATTAAAGGATCCATAAGATCAAATAATAAAGTAAATTCAAAAGAATTAATTTCAATGATACCAACTCATTTAATAATAAATTCTGGAGGACACAAAGCTGCTGCCGGGTTCACACTTTACGAAGATGTATTAAATGAATTCATAAAAGAACTTGAAAATGTTCTTAAAAAGATAGAATACAAAGAATTATATGAAAATTCAATACTGATCGATGCGATTATACCTAAAGACTTCAACAAGAGAGAACTTTTAAAAATAATAGACTTATTCGAGCCTTACGGACACTGTTTTAGAGAATTCATACTAATGATGAAGGATGTATGCATTCACGATCTCAGAACAATTGATAAAAATGGCAATTCAAAACACATAAGCATGAAAATCCAAAATAACAGAGATTATTACAAAGCCATTTACTTTAATGGCACTCACAATATTCAAGAACTTGGTATTAAAAATGGACAAAATATAGACATAATATTTACAGTTGGCGAAGACCTTTACACCCAAAATGACAAAATCTTAAAAATTCTTGACATCAAAAAGAGCAACAATTAGTGTTTAAGATTAAAAACCTTTTATTTACATTTATAATTGGACTAATAAACATAAATGCAACAAGTAATGACATTATAAAAATTTATTATAAAAAAGAAGCTTTCCAGGGAGAGAGTGTTTACTTTGCAAGCAATAAAAACTTCAAAAAATTATCCCTTTTAGGTATAAATCAAAAACCTATTTTAGATGCTTCTCCTTTCAAATTTAACATAGGAAATAGAGAATACTACATAGCTCTAATAGGAATCACACCTATGATCAAAGAGGGAAAAAGGAAAATTAAAATAGAGTTTGAAAACAAAAAATATATAAAGGAAATAGAAATAAAAAAATTCAAATTTAAAAAAACAACAATCAAGCTTAACAAAAAAAAATCCAATCTTATTAAAAGTCAACAATCACCTAAAATAAAAGAACAAACTATCACGTTATGGAATATTATTGGAAATAAAGGAGACACAACAATCTACCACTATGATACATTAGTTCATCCAATCAAAGATCAATATCAAATAAGCAGTCCCTATGGAGATCAGAGAATTTATATGCAAGACAATAAAAAAATATCAAGCAAAATGCATAATGGTAAAGATTATGCTCCATTTAAAAGAGAGAAAACATCTATTTTCGCAGCCGGCAGAGGAAAGGTAGTATTTGCAAGAGATAGAGAAATTACTGGCAAAACCATCATTATTCAACATTTACCAGGAGTATTTACAATTTACTTACATCTTTCCAAATTTGGAGTCGAAGAGAATAAAATAGTAAATACAGGCGAATATATTGGTCATGTTGGTAACACAGGAATCTCAACAGGACCTCATCTACATTTCGAAGTTAGAATCAATGGAGTTGCAATAAACCCTGATTTTTTATTAGAAAAAATGCTTATTGACAAAAATCAAATAATCAATAACATTAAAAGGGTACAGTAAAAAATAAGGGGGTGATTTTTTGGTAACTGTCAATGTTGACAAAAATGAAGGATTAGAAAAAGCATTGAAACGCTTCAAAAGAATGATTGAAAAAGAAGCAATAATCAGAGAATGGAAAAGAAGAGAATATTATGAAAAACCATCTACCATTCGCGTCAAAAAAGAAAAAGCATTTAAAAGAAAACAAGCAAAAAAAGTAAGAAAGTTAAAACAAAAAATCGGAAAATAATAAAACAGGGATATTCACATCGAATGTCCTTTTAAATCTTTTTAACATTTAAATAAAAACATCTCTCGGTTTAGAACCATTTGCAGGGCCTATATACCCCATTTCTTCCATAAGCTCAATAATACGTGCAGCTCTATTATAACCTATCTTTAATCGCCTTTGCAGATAAGACGCAGATGCTTTTCTTGTAGAACGAACAATTTCAAGAGCTTCCTCAAACATTGGCTCATCTGAAGGATTTAAAACCACAGTATCAGCCTCCACAACACTATCAATAAATATCTCATCATCAATATAGTTTGGAGGACCAAATTTTTTAACTTCTTCAACTAATTTGTAAACTTCCTTTTCATTTAAAAAACCACCTTGAATTCTCTGAGGAAAAGGTGTCGTAGGGCTAACGTAAAGCATATCACCTTTTCCTAAAAGTTTTTCAGCACCTGACACTCCAAGAATTATTCTTGAATCCATAGAACTAGCAACCATAAAGGAAATTCTTGAAGGAAAATTAGCCTTTATTACTCCCGTAATAACATCAACAGATGGTCTTTGAGTAGCAAGAACTAAGTGCATTCCAACGGCTCTAGCCATAGCTGCGAGCCTAGAAATTAAATTTTCTAAATCCTTCCTTGCAGAAAGGATTAGATCCGCAAATTCATCAATAATAATTACCAAATAAGGCAGTGGTACTTCATCCAGATTCTCTTCCAGTATTTTTTTATTATAAGCATTAATATCCCTAACAAGAAAATTATCAAGGAGAACATATCTCCTTTCCATCTCATCAAGACACCAACGAAGAGCCTCTAATGCTCTACTTACATTAGTAATAACCGGCGTTAATAAATGTGGAATATCATTAAAAAGCTTAAGCTCGACCACTTTAGGATCTATTAGCACAAGCTTAACATCATCTGGAGATTTTGAAAAAATAATTGAAGCAATTAATGAATTTACACAAACCGACTTCCCAGCACCAGTAGCACCTGCTATTAAGAGATGAGGCGCAGTAATAAGATCAAAAATAACATTACTTCCATTAATTTCTTTACCAAGTGCAAAAGGCACCTTAAAATCATTCTTAAACTCTTTACTATTGATTATTTCTGAAATCAAAATAAATTCTCTTCTTTTGTTAGGAATTTCAATTCCAACAGCTTCTTTACCAGGTATTGGTGCAATAATTCGAACTCGAACTGCCGCAAGCCTTAAGGCAATATTATCAGATATAGAAGTTATTTTTGAAAGCTTAATACCCTTATCAGGACGCACAGCATACATTGTAACAACAGGACCTCTAATAACATCAATAAGCTTAGCATTAATATTAAACTCTCTAAAAGTTTCCTGTAAAATCATCGATTGTTTTTGAATTTCTCTCTCATATTCAATATCTTCAACTTCATCTTTGGGTTCTCTTTGTTCAAAAACAGAAATATCTATCGAGTAAGTACTACTACTATTATTTATTAATAAGTCTTCATTATGACCCTTAGCAATATTATTTATTATTCCCTTATTCCTTATATCACTAGCCCTAATTTTTCCACCAGCCACTAATTTATTATCTTCAAATTCTGTTAATGATTTACATTTATAATCACACTCATCATTTAAATCACACTGAGATTCCTGCGAAGATTGTTCTTCTGACAATTTTTCATCTCTAACTTTTAACTGACAAAAAATAGTTTTATCTAAATCAACATCTAAAGGTTTATTAGGTTTTCTCAAAAAAGATTCAAAAGACCACAAAGCTCGATATTCTTCATCATTAATAATATCATCTTCTTGATCAGAAGTCTTACCTGCATCCAAATTACCATCACAATCTTTATAAATCTTAATATTTTTTTTAATCTCTAAAGTACTTAAAAATGGCAAACAAGCAAATACGCTCTCAAACAAGATTTTAATTTTAAATACTATAAAATGGAAAGTACCTGAAATAAAGCTAGCATCCTTAAAAAACATATAGTTTAAATAAATCCAAATAACAAGTTCCAAAACTAAGACAAGACAAACAAACAAATTGCCAAGCACAATCCCAAAATTGTTCAAAAACCAATTGATGAACTTAGAACCCTCAAGATCAGAATTAATTCTTAACCAAAATGTTAAAGTAAAAAATAGAATAACTGTATAATTCCAATTAAATATAAATTTTTTGCTAAGCATATTATTTCGATAAACATACCAATTTATAAGCGGATAAAGTATCAGATAAAATGATAAAAATGAAAAAGTATTTAAAAGCATATGACCTATGAGATTAAAAATAAAAAAAAAGAATATATTTCCTATAGGAGTTAATGCCACAAAAAGAGAGAATGATATAACAGCCAACATAAAAAAAAATAAAAACTTAAAATAACGATAAAAATTTTTCATACCCTATTAAAATCAAAAAAGGAAATAACCTATACTTGAAAGTATAATTAAATAAACTGAAAAATAATAAAGTTTACTAATTTTAAACATTCTAACAAAAAAATTTATTGAAAATAACCCAACAATAAAAGCAATAATAGCCCCCAAGTTTATCTCAAAAATACTAAAAAGCATATCTGATTCAAATAACTCCTTATATTTCAAAAGTAAACTTCCAAAAACGATGGGAATCAAAGATAAGAAAGAAATTTCAAATGATTCTGATCTGCTAAATCCAAGCAAAACTGAGACAAAAATTGTAATCCCTGAACGAGAAATACCTGGCATAGATCCAATGCCCTGCATAGTTCCAATCAAACACCCTGCAAGCAAAATATTATCTTTCAAATCAAAAATTACAATTCTAGACTCAAGTAAAAACAACAAAATGCTTGTCAAAAAAAAATTAACCAAAACTAAATCAACGGTAAATACTTCCTTAAACCTTTCTATAAAAAATCCAACAAATGCTGTAATAAGAGTGATTATCAATATAAGCAATATTAATCTTAATTTAGCAAAATCTATTTCAGTAACCCTTCCTAAAATAAATTTAACCAAAACTAACATGAGCTCTAATATTCGCCTGCGATAATAAATAATTACAACCAAAACAGTTGAAAAATGTAAGTAAATATCAAATACAATTGGAATATCAATATGCATAAACTTTTTTAAAAGCAATAAATGTCCTGAACTAGATATAGGCAAAAATTCAGCAATCCCCTGAATAAAGCCTAAAATCATAACTCTTAAAACATTTTCCATCTAACTCTCAAAAAACTAAAAACTCTTGGGAAATTTGCCCATAATATACTCTATAATAAAATCCATTCCCTTATTATCATATAAAGCATCATACAATACACAGTAAACCAATATCTTTTTAACATAATTTCTAGTTTGCCCAAAAGGAATTGCTTCAATGAAAAGCTCTTTAGGTAAATGCCCATAATCTTTTTCCCATTTACGCATATTTCCAATGCCACCGTTATAGGATGCAAGAGCTTTATATACTTCTCCTATCATTTTTATCCTTTTATTCAAATAATAAGTCCCTATAATAACATTATCTTTTGGCTGCTTCAAATCATAATCATAATATTTAATTTCTCTAGAAACATCAACTGATGTTAAAGGCATAATCTGCATAAGTCCGATAGCACCAGGCTTAGATACAGCATCTCCTTCAAAACTACTCTCAGCCTTTATTAAAGAAAACACAAGACTAGGTTCAAGGCCTCTTCTCTTTGACCAATACCTAATCAAAGCATTATACAAACATGGATAGAGACGCTTATAATCCTCCCTACTTAAAGCTGCACTATCTTGTCTTACAAGATAGTTAATAGCAAGTGTAGATTCATAATAATACTCATGTTTCACAAGTTCATCATAAAGATTACGGTAAAAATTAGAAGAAAACCTATAACCATTTTTAAAATCATTAGCAACAAAAGCACTAACATAAGAATGAAGATTAAATTTAAAAAACCCCTCTAAAAACCTTTCATAATCAGATTGATCATAATTAACATCTAAATTATTTTCAAAAAAATCATTAATACTTTGATTCAATAAATATTTACTCATAAATGAGGAATAAGATGTACGACTATACCTAATAGCAGAACGCAAAAGTTCAACATACTCATCTTTTGATTTAAGATTAATAAATTTATGATATATAAGCCTTGCATTAATAAAGGCAAGTCGAGATAAAACAGCACTGTCAATAACACCTTGACCATTATGATAAAGTGCATATAAATTATCATAATCCTTAAGCTGAACAGCTTCTAAAATATACTCATCTAATACTTTAATAAAACCAAGATCACTCTTATCCTTATCAGTATAAAATCTAGCTATGTTTTGGGCAAAATAATCTCTTGTATTTTGTAGAAATATTAAATTGCCAAAAATTTCATTAAGCATGCTTAATCTATAAGGTTCATTTTCAAGAAAATTATTTTCTAAATATTTAACTATGGTAAGAAAACCTACATCCTTTTTTAATCTTAAATTAATAAGCCCTAAGTAATAATCCCTATAAACACTATTCAAACTGCTAAAAAAAGATAACGCCTTACTAATATATCCCAAACCCATAAAAGCTTTATAAACATCATTTAGAAATACAAAATTATTATAATATCCTTTAAAACCATCATTTAATATATTAATTGCACCCCTTAAATCTCCATTAGCCATCAAGGTTTTAAACTTAACAAGATTCAAAAAACTCAAATTTAAAAGACTAGACCTCTCTTCAAGAACAAGATAATCATGAGCCCTGACATGCAAATATTCTGCTGGCAAATCTTCAAACAGTTTCTTGAAATAAACCAACGCCGAATTAATATCAGAAGCATTAAAATAAAGCACTGCCTTAAATAAAAGATTTTCATTCTCCTGATACTGTTCAAAATCCATCTTTTCAAGCTTATTTAAAACTAAAAGAGCCTTATCATTCTTTTTCTGCCAATAAAGACTTTTAAAATATCCTAATATAATAAATTTATTATTATATCTTTTGTAAAGCTCACGTCCAAGAAGTTCAGCTTCAGGATATTCTCTTCTAGCATTATAATATTCAAGAAGTCTAACACCAGCAAATTGAGATACAATATCATTACTACTTTTTATTGCCTTATACATATATTCTTTAAACTTTTCATCATATCCTATTTTTTTAAAAAGATAAGCAATATATACATAAGAATTTACATCTATACCAAAATATTCATCGAAATTCTGACTCAAATAGTCAAAATTCCATAACCAATTTAGATGACTCAAATCAAAATCATCTATATTCCTTTTAACTATATTGTTACCTAAAGACCCTTTTCCAAAAGAACAAGACAATAAGCTCAATAAAAACAAACAAAAAAATTTCCTAAGCATGATTACTCTTTTCATATTTAGTAATTTTTGCTTCCCTACAAAAAGAATAATAGGAAACTACAAAATTTTTCGGATTCAAGAGTTTAGAAAAAATCAAAAACAATGAAAAGAATATCAAAAGAAAAAAGGAAATAAGACTTAAATACAGCATAGAAGTTTCAATGAAACCTTCTTCCGGATCTAAATCCAACTGATTCTCTTTAATATCTGTGACAAAACCTTCCTTACTAAAATCCAAAGTAACATCATCAACTCCGTTCCCACCCAAATCCTTATTAATATCTGTAATAATATCATCAACACTCCAATCATCAGAATAAGAATCTTGCAAAGCATGAACATTAACACTACTAAAATTAGTGTTCGAATCCTCAACTAATTTCAAAACATTAGAATCAGAATCATCAGTAACTACATTCGTATCATTAATATCAACAGGAAGGTTATTGAAATCGAGAGTATCTTGACTAACAATATCTTCCTCATCACTAAGGACATGTCCAATACCATCTTTAGATTTATCTCTTTTAAATTCTAATTCTAAACCAAGATTAGAATCAGAATTTAAACTTTCACTTGCCAATGTGTCATTATCTGTACTTAAAGAATCCGATAACAAATCTAAATTCTCAATATTACTAGAAAGCTTTTCATCTTCAAACAAATCTTGAGAATCAAGTAAATTATCAATATTGTCCCCTAAAGAATCATCTTGTTCCTGCACCACAACATTATCTAATTCTTTAACAAACTCATTTTCACGGTCACGATCTACACTACTAAAATTAACAGGCAAATCATTTGATTTAGCATTTTCAAAAGAATCACCTATGTTTCCCGAATTTACATCAAGACTAATAGAGCTTAAATCAAACTTAGATTTACTTGCAATCTCATCACACTCACCGTAAACATAAAGTATCATAGACTCTATTTTAAAATAGATATTTATATTAGAATTCTCTTTTCTAAGATCATTTAAGAAAAAAGACCCAATAAAAACGGAATTAGAAAAGTCTTCATATTCACTAATATAAAAATCTAACTTCACATTAGTTTCATCTTTAAGTCTACCCAATACCACTCTCTTCACAGCAGTATCATCTAAACTTAAAATTGAAAAATACTCATTATTAGAAAGCCTTATGCCTAAAAACCCTTTCAAAAATTCCAACCTTTTTGTTCTTTTGTAAAAAACAAATTTATATATAATTAACTATATCAATAATATAATTATAATATAATTAATATCATATTCAACTTATAAGTAGCTTTCATTTAAAAGAAAAAATACTTAAGGCTATGAACTACTATTTCATATGATATTGATAAATATTTTTCTAGGAGAAGTTAGGGTGTTACCATTATTCATAATACTTTCCTCAATTACAATATCTGTTTTGGTCTTTTTATTCTTTAAAATTGTAATATCAAGCACAAAAATAAGGAAAAAAAGTAAATATAACAAAACATCAGATAAAACAAAAAAATTAATAGAAAAAGCTGTAAACATATTAAAAATAAACCCAAATGATATAAGAGCTTTACAAACTTTAAACGATCATTATTATTCCAATAAAGACTTCGAAAATGGAATTAAATATGCTAGGAAATTATGTCAACTTATAGAAGAAAACCCCACAAATCAAGGAATAGATTCTTTTAAGGCTTTTCTAAGTTACGGTGTTTATAATCTTGAGAGGAACTTTAACGTAGAAGCACTAGAACTTCTTAAAAAAGCCTACATCATGAAAAAAAATGATATAGATGCAAATTACTATCTTGGAATAGCCTTCCTACGAAATGAACATTACAAAGAAGCACTCCATTATCTCACAAAGATATATAAACTTAATAAAAACAAAGATGCCTTAAAGTACATAGGAATAATACTCTTTTATACGGGGAATTATACCAAAGCCGTTGGAATATTTAATAGCATAAGCAAGTACATACAAAATGATATCAATGCTTTATCAGCATATGCTCAATCTCTAGCTCAACTAAATCAAGATCAGCTTGCACTTGAAATTGCAAACAAAATAAAAAATAGAGATGGAATGATATACGAAGCTCTTTTAATTGAATCTGAGATTAATTCAAAAAACAACAATTTGTCGAAATTAGAAAATAATATTAGAGAAATAATGAAAATCAAACCTGATTTACCTACAAAAATATTCCTTAAACTCTTTTACAAACTAGGAGAGCTTTATATAGAATATGAAAACTATAAAAAAGCAACTGAAGTTTTGACTCAAGTTGAAAGAATTGATCCACACTATCAAAAAATAGCTGAAAAACTAGAATTTAGTAAAAGACTAAATGAAAACCTAGCATTAAGAATATATCTTAAAAGTCCAAAAGAAAAATTTGATAGCCTAGCCAGTGCAATTATCCTTAAACTTTATAAAAATAAGTTCCAAATAAGAGATAAAAAGATAAATGAAATAACCTCACAATTCATAGACATAACTTTTCAGCTATCAAATAATCAATGGGAAGAAAATCTAATAGTCCGATTTGTCAGAACAGATCAAAAAAATTTTGGAGAATTATTTCTAAAAGATCTTGTTTCAAAAACCAAAGAAAGCAAATTAAAAGGACTTTGTATTGCACCAGCGACATTCTCTGATAAAGCAAAACAAATCATTGAAGGTAGGTTAATTGACCTTATAGAAGGAAAAAAATTAATACAAATATTAAAAACATTAGATGTATCAAAGTATATATAGCCACTATCTGAGATACTTCATAGGATTTCCTGTTTTTCCATCTTTAAAAATAGTGAAATGCAAATGATTACCTGTACTATGTCCCGTACTACCCATACGTCCTATTATTTGTCCTCTTGAAACTCTTTGTCCCACTTTAACTGCAAAAGAACCTAAATGAGCATAAAGAGTTTGAAATCCATTATTATGAGAGATAATAACATATTTTCCGTATCCTCCGACACTAAATCCAACTGTCACCACAACACCCTCTTTTGCTGCAAGAATGGGTGTATTAGCTGCATTCGCAATATCAACTCCATTGTGAAAACTAATAGTCTTAGTAAAAGGATCACGACGATAGCCATAACCTGAAGTAATAACTCCTTGCGCTGGGAACAAAAAAGTCTCTCCTAAAGCACTTCTAAGTAAATCTTTAGCCATTCTTCCACCTGGAATAAATAACTTTTGACCTAAATATAGAACTTCATTATCAAGATTATTAGCATCAAGAATTTCTACCTTGGGTACATTATATTTATTTGCAATTGATGAGAGAGAATCATTTTTTTCAACAGTATAAAGAATTCCCTTCATATTAGGCACATTAATAACAAAATTGGGCCTAAGACTCCTTACATCCTTAATATTATTATAAGAGATCAAGGTCTCACTTGTTATGCTATATCTGGCTGCAATATGAGAAAGTGTCTCCCCTGGCCTAATTTTATGTTCAACTACCTTTAAAACAAAAGGTTTCTTGACAGTTGCCTTATAATTATTTGTATCAACCCCAAATAGATGGTTATCGCTCTGTCTTAAATCTTGATCGCTATAGTACAAAAAAGTATCAATAAAATAATCCTTAGGAAAACTAAGCTTATTGAGAAAAATATACGAACCATAATACGAAAAAATATCTAAATAAAAGATTAATATCAAAACAAAAATTATTGCATTAGACCTAAAAATAAAACTATAAGTTAAATTAATACTATAAGAATTAATTATTTTAAAGCGAATATCTTTATAACAAGATCGAGATTTATAGTTACCAATACTTACCACTCTATTACTTAAAGCTAAAAATAAAAATTCGATTACATCAAAAATTTCCTTTGGAATATTTATAAAACGAACAAAATTCTTCCGTTTCTTTCCATGAAAGTTGCGAATATTACTAAAATCTCTCAATTCAAAATCACCTTTAAAGGCCCTATCAAATACAAAATTTCTATTTCGTTTTAATACATTTTGATCCTTTTTTGGTATAATCATAACATGCCCTATTATACACTATATACTAGAAATTACAATTTACGAAAAAATCTCAAATGGAAATTTTAAAAATGCACAAAATACATAAACAAGTATTAATACCCATTATACTAGCTTCATTACTCATGCTAGCTATCATCAAAGTATTTCTGTCTTTTCATTTAGTCAAAGGCTCTTCAATGTTACCAATAATTTTAGAGAAACATTGGATAATAAATAATAAACTAGCTTACGGAATAAGACTAAACAATAAAGGAAAATATCTTGTATTATGGAGCACACCTAAAAAAAACGAAATGGTACTTATTAAAGATCCTATAACAAGAAAAATATCCGTTAAAAAAATTTTTGCCATACCAGGAGAAAAATTCAAAAAGTTACAGAAAAATGTAATATCCATACATAACCTAAACTTTAACATAGATAAGAAACATCTTGAAAAACTAGAAAGCATATATATTCCAAAGAATTACTACTTAGTAATAGGAGAAAATAAACAGGTTTCTCTTGATTCAAGAGAATACGGATTTATCAACATCAATGACATTATTGGGAAAATCATATATTGCCTGTAAAAGATCTTAAAATAATAAAATCAATATCCTAATCTAAATAAATTCTTAAAGTATTTCAATCCTGTCTCCCAAAGACACATTCGACTTAATGTCATCTAAAGAAGCAAGAACTCCTTCCTTTTGAAAATTACAATCAGAAGAAGCACTTGTCATTCTTATTTGAATTGACTTAGCAACACTAGTACCTAAATCTTTTGCAGAAATGCTTAAAATACCACTTTCATCCAAACTAAAAAGTATTTCTATCTTGGGAACACCCTTTAAATCCTTCTGTATATTACTAAAGAAAAATCTACCTATAGAATAATTTAAAGATGCCTTTTTATGATCACCTTGAAGTATATGTATTTCAATCTCTTCCTGATAATCATTAGTTGTTGTAAATATTCTTCGCTCACAAACTGGCAATAAAGTATTTTTTTTAATTAATGCAAAAAATCCATCATTACAAGTCTCAATGCCAAGAGAATAAGGCGTTACATCCCTAAAGTCAATAAAAGTATTATTATTTGAAAGACTAAAAGCATGAATGCCCGCCCCATTTGCAACAACTTCATCCTGATTTAAAGAATCCAAAACTTCAATTTTAGGGAAAAATTCCTTCAATCTCTCTTTAACTAAAGGAATTCTCGTTGAACCTCCTGACAATATTATTTTTGAAATATGTTCAAGCTCAACACCTGAATCAACAATACATTCATTCGTAAGAGCAATAGTTTTCTCTATAAATTTCTCAATCATAGAATTAAAATCATCTTTATTAAGCTTACAACTCAAATGCTTACCATCAAGAAAAGGTAATACAATACTAACTTCATCCATAATAGATAAATTCTTTTTAGCTTCCTCAATCCTATCTCTTATTTGCTCAAGAAGAATAATATCATCTAAATTGATATCAGGACATTCCTCTTTAAAATTGGTTAAAACATACCTTTCTATGACTTCATTAAAATTATTTCCACCAAGTTTATTTTCACCCTTAATTGCAAGAACAGTATAAGTATCATTTTGTTTTTCTAAGAGTGTAACATCAAAAGTTCCACCGCCAAGGTCATAAACAAGAAATAACCCATCTATTTGTTTTTCAAAAGCATAAGACAAAGCAGCTGCTGTTGGTTCATTAAGTATTGCCCTGCAGTTCAACCCTGCAAGTCTTGCAGCTTCTACAGTACCTCTTCTTTGAATTTCAGAAAAATAAGCAGGAACAGTGATCACAACATCACAAACCTCTGAACCCAAAAATTTTTCAGCATTCATCTTTACATTCGCAAGCACACAAGAAGCAATATCCTCAGGTTTATATGTACTACTACCCACTTTATAAGAAACTTCAGTACCTATATTAACTTTAAAATTATGAAAAGTTTTATCTGGATTTGCTAATATCTGATGTTTAGCAACACTGCCAACAATCACACCAGAATCTGTAAAAGAAACAACAGAAGGAGTCATTCTCTCTCCCCTATCATTTAATATCACTCTAGACGTAGCATCAAAATAAGATGCTACAGTATTTGTAGTCCCAAAATCTATGCCTATCCATTTTTTCATCAACTACCCCTATGAATTGAAATAATTAATTCAATTTCACCCAAATCCAATTTCAACTTTTTAGCAATAACTTCTAAAGACATTCCTTGCTCATAAAGCGAAATCACCTGCTGGCGAATATTATATCCTTCCTTGATTATATTTTTCTCAATAGTAGGTATTGAATAATCTAAATTACTCTTATAAGCACTACTATCACTTTTCATGCCAAAATTATTATTCCCCATTGAAATTGAATGGGTATTAAAACCTAATAGCCTCTGATCAAGTATTTCTATCCTCTCATCAACTTCTTTAATAATCCTATTTAAACTCTCAATCTTTATTTCAATGATATTTATATTCCTATCAGTAGCTTGATTAATCTCAATAATAGTCTTATCTACCTCGCTCCTAAATTTTCTCAGTATACTATTAGATCTTATTTTTAAACCAATATAAATATGAAAATATATAAAGACAAATATAATCAAAATAAAACAAAAAACAACAAACATAAAATGTCCTATACTAAACTATCTTTCAACATCGACGTTTCTTCCAATTTTTGGATCACTAAACTTAATATCATTCTTAGGCAAATCTCTCTTACTAGTCTTAAGCTTTGACATTGTAAAATCAAGTTTACCATCTATAATATCGCCAGTTGGATATACACTATTTATTTCAGAATCAACATGATAACTCTTGCCTTGATTTAAACTCAGATTTTTATCTTCTTTTATCTTTTTCTTCCTTATATTTTCACTTGAAATTTCACTAGCCCTAAAAGCAGCCTGTGTAATCACCTTTAAAACCTCAGACGAATTATTAATCTCCATAAATCTCCTCTTCAAATTAGTAACCTATTTGGCTTCAAAAGGAACATAAGCTACCATTTTGATAATATTATCATCCTCTACAAAGGTGATATTATGATAGTCTCTTGAAAGCTCATAATAAGTATCTTTAATATGTAACTTAACACCAGCATAAGCTATATATTCAACAAAAATCTTGCCATCAATCTTACTATTCTCAAGCGCCTCTTGTAAACTTTCTTGTCTATCTTTTACCATCTTTATCTCTAAAATCAAAATATCTCTCTCATTAATAAGCTCATTACAACTATCAATCTTTAAAGATTTTTCAGCTTTATCAACAGTCAGTCTAATATTCTTCTTTAAAGCTGAAATATCTTTTGTTAGAACTTCCAACCGTCTCTCAATCTTTACAAGATATTCAGTAAAATCAGATAGTAAAGCTTTTATTGAAGGATCATACCCAACATAAATAGAAGTCTCGGCATTACCCTCAGACCCAATAGAATATGCTCTAACCTCTTCCCTTGAATGAACTTCAGAACCAACTATCTTAGATTTTTTTCCAATACAGAGCACTTTTTTTGTACAAGAAACAAAAGAATTAACAATCCCTCTTACAACTTCAATATTGCCTTCACATCGTACACTAACATTCTCCAAAAATTTGGACTTAATGGATTTCTTTGCATAGATCTCTGAACCACCCTTCCCATTAGCTCCACTACGGAGAACAATAGACCCATCTGTCCTTAAATTACATCTACCAACAAGTCCATTAACTTCTATCCCACTCTTAGCCATAACGTTATAGCCATCCAGAATACTTCCCTTAACAAGCACTTTACCATTATTAACTATATTACCAGTACCAGGTCCAACATCACCTTCAATAACATAAACTTCATGAACAGAAATCACTCCCTTTTCAACAGATATATATCCATTACAGCATGCAATAATCTTAGTCCCTCTCATTAAAGTATTATCTCCCAAAATTAAATCCAATTCTCGACCTTTCTCTGCTTCTAATACTTTCCCAAAAACAGTATATCCATCAATACCCTCTGATAAGGGAATAATTTCTGCCAATTCATCTCCTTCATTAACATTTCGAAACTCATTATCTACAGTATCATACTCACATGAATACTTACTCTTAGCAATAAAATTAAGATAAGAATCTCTTCCCCTAACAGGATTCATTCCTTTTGCCATCTCAACTGGTTCACCATAAAACGGACAATCTACAAATTCTTTTATCTTATCCTCAAGTAATGCTCGATCGGCTATTCCATACTTTTTAAGAATATTATAAATATCTTTTTCTAGAACTTCAGCACCATTAGGCCCAGGAGAAGTAAATTCAACAGTCACTGACATCGAATCTTCTGATATATGAACCATCATAGTTACACTCTCAGCAAGATCAGCCTCAAAAGCAGATACTTGTTCATACTCACCATTAGCATTTGTAACTACCGATCTAACAAAATTTGCATCCAAATTTTTGATGTTACTATATAAAGCAAACTTATCCATCACATCTTTAAACTCAACAACACGTCCATTTCCCTGAGCAGGAGTAACTTTCAAAAATACCCCCTTGACAGTTCTCCTGATAAAAAATTTGCCATCTAAAGATACAACCTCTTCAGAACCACCCTGTGAATTTAAAACATGAGTAGCACTAAACTTTGAATAAGAATTCCTATAAGCAATTATTCTCCATTTTCTCTTACCATATCCAAATAGACCATTATGTCCACGTACCAACACCTCATAATCCAAGTCCTTATAAGGAACTGAAAGTTCTAAAGAAGCATCATTTAAAGCCTCTTCAAGTGTATCTGCTTCTACTTCTATTAAACTAACACTATTCTCCCTTTCTAGATAATGCTTAATCCTATTTCTCAAATCGGCAAAACCGCTAACGTCAGTCATAATTATTCCTTTTTATTAATCAAAGTCTTAATAGCCTCAGCAACAACCTTTGGATCAGCCCTCTCAACATATGAAATCTGATCTGGCAGTTTACCATTAAATTCATTGTTAGATTTACTCTCTTTAGGCACAGTTTTACTTTTACTCAATTTTTCTACAGAATCATAATTATCACTCTTGGTATCCTCATTAGTAGAGACATTTTCAGAAAAAGAGTTCATATTATCCGATTTGGAATTACAGTTATTACTTTCATCAATATCGTCTTCTTTATCATCACTCAAAGTATGATCTTTAAAAAGATCATATAAATACTTCTTATATATAAACTCAAGTAACAATCCAATACAGAAAAAAAATACAAACTGAAAAAATGCCCTAAACAATATTGTAATAAAAGGCACGCGAGCAAGAATACCAAGTACAACTGAAAGAACAAATGCAAATGAACTAAATAATAAAACATATTTGCTTCTCTTATTAAATAACATATGAATTATTCCATGCCAAAAAATTTAGATATAAAACCTATTACGCCCCTTCTTTTTTTATTATCAACAGTAATCTCTTCAAGAGCAGCTACAATAGAATCAAGGCAATAACTCGCCTTGCTATTAGGATTTAATAAAATAAAAGGCCTTTGTTTAAAAACAGAATTCCTAATATTCTGGTCTTCATAAACATATCCCAAATAATCAATATTTAAATTTAAAAACTGATTTGATATATCAATAACCTTTTTAGCCACTATCTTTCCTTCACTTACATTAGCCACTCTATTTACAACTAACCTTAAATTTTTTAAATTTTCCATTCTGTGAGATAAAACCTTAATTATTCCATAAGCATCAGTTATAGAAGTAGGCTCAGGAGTCGTCACAATAACTACATCATCGCTAGAAAATAAAAATGAAATAACCTGTCTTGAAATTCCAGCACTAGTATCTATTACTACTATATCATATTCATAAACTTTTAATAACTCCTTTATAAACTGATTCATCTCAGACTCTGATAAATCTAAAAGCTCTGTTGTTCCAGAAGCACCAGCTAAAAGATCAATATTATACTCTGTCTTTGTTATTACATCCTTAATGCCTCGACCCTGCATAATCATGTGATAAATACTGTATTTTGGAATGACTCCAAGTAAAATATTAATGTTAGCCATACCAATATCTGCATCAAAAACTAAAACTTTCTTACCAAGACTTGCATACTTAAGAGCAAGACCCACAGCAATATTACTTTTTCCAACTCCACCTTTACCACTAGTAATAGCAATAAATCTCGTTCTACTATTTTGAATTTTATCATCAATAACAAAACTAGCCCTATTATTCAATCTCATAATATCACGTAAACTTTGAGCTTGATCTTCCATTATACATTATCCTTAATAATAAGATTTACTTTTTAGCTTTCGAATAAATTCAACATCATCACTTATTCTATATCCATTTATCTTCCTAATAAAGGTAAGCGGCTCTGCAATACTAATATTATGAGGCACAATTTGCCCATCAGTAACATAGGAAACTTCCTTCCTCATTTCATGAATTAAACTTATTAAATTACCAACACATGTTGTCTCATCCAGCTTAGTAAAAATCACAGTCTTATAGCTGAAGGGAGAAAATTGATGAAATATTTCTTTAATATCTGCTGTCTTCGTGGTAGAACTCACAGCTAAGTGAAATTCAGCATCACGACCACAAGCATTAAGAAGTTCCTTCATCTCAGCAAGTTTCATGAAATCCTTAGGACTCTTACCAATTGTATCAATAAGAACAAGATCAAAATCCTTAGATTGTGTAATTTCTTCTTTTAAGTCCTTAAAAGATTCAATTGCCTTAACAGGAATTCCCATAATATCGCCATATGTCTGAATTTGTTTCTTAGCTCCTATACGATAGTTATCAATAGTAATAATCTTAATACTTAAACTCTTATCATCACCATTAATTCCATAAATCGCTGCAAGCTTTGCAATAGTGGTAGTCTTACCAACACCTGTTGGTCCAACTAAAATAAATATTCTTTTCTTCAGATTATCAATAAGAGATCCTGAACATTTAATAGTCTTAGCAATATATATTATAACACTATCTTTAACTTTATCATAATCATCAAGATCTGATAAACTAAACTCCCTCCTAATAAAATTATTAATATCTTTAATATAACTTTCAGAAAAATCATTACTACGCAAAATATCTTCTATCTTTAGAATTGTTGGATGATTAACTTCTTCCTTCTTATGCGCAAGCTCATTTTTAAGCGATTTAACTTCCTTAATTACATCCTCAATTGAAGAACTCTCTTCTTTTTTAATGTTTTGAAGAATCTTGCGCTTTTCCTCTTCAACATTTAGCTGTTGCTGTCCAATATCATATCTAACATAACCTGATACTTCTATCCAATCTCTACTAAATAAGCCAAATATCCCTCCACGAGATATTGTCTTATAAGTCATAACCCTAGCATTCTTTCCATATTTCCTCTTAACGGTTTCTATGACCTCATTATAAGTAGGACCTCTCTCTGTAAAATACTGAACCATAATACTACTCTTCAACCTCTACCGTTTTAAGCACATTAACTTTAACATTTTTAGGCACCTCTAAAACAGATATAACTACAATATCTGAAAGTTCTCTGCCAGTTAATACCCTTATCACAGGTCGAGCGGATTCACTCGATAGTATAACAGGATAATACCCTTGTGATTGAATTTCATTTGCAAGTTTAAAAAGTTCATAAATAAATTTAGTCTTCAAACTCGGATCAAGAGAACTGACAAGATCGTTATTGACCTCAAGGCGTGAATCAATTATTTTCTGCTCAAATACTGGATTTATTGTTATCACATTAAGCTCAGAATTAGAATCTAGATATCCACTAATTATTTGCCTTCCAATTGCTTGCCTACATTTTTCAATTAAAAAGAATGTATCTTTAGTAATACTTGTAAAATCTGCTATTGTTTCAAAAATTGTAACTAAATTACGTATTGAAACTTGTTCTCTTAAAAGACCCTGTAACACTCTTTGAATCTCTCCAACTGAAAAATCCTTTAAAACTTCTTCAACAATAGCCCCATAATCCTTTTTAAACAAATCAAGAATATTTTGAACATCTTGACGAGTCAAAATTTCACAAGCATGCCTCTTAATAAGCTCAGTCATATGAGTAGCAATGATTGAAGGAGGATCAACTACAGTATACCCCAATTTTTCAGCAATTTCTCTCCCACCGTCATTTACCCAAAGAGATGGAAGTCCAAATGAAGGATCTTTTGTAAGATCTCCTTCAATACCAGAATCAGAACCTACATTTATAACCAAAAACTTACCTAACTTAATTTCTCCATGTCCAATCTCCACTCCCCTCAGCTTAAATGAATATTTATTCGGTTCAAGTCTCATGTTATCAACTATTCTAATTTTAGGCACGACTATCCCAAATTCAAGAGCAACCTCCCGACGTATCTTTACAATTCGATCAAGAAGTTCTGAAGTCTTTGAATCATCAACTAATGGAACAAGATTATACCCAATCTCTAAAGCCAATGGATCTAGTGGAACTACCGGTGCAATCTCCTTATCGGAATAACTTAAAACTTGCTCTTCTGCTTTTTGTTTCTCAGCAAGTTCTCTATCCCTAGCTAAGTTAGAAAGTGAATAAGCCAAAAATGCTACCAACAAACCCAAAAAAATAAGTATCAATGTAGGAAATCCTGGAAGAAATGCCAAAAATAATAAAAACACAGATACAATCCAATATATCCCTGAATAAGAAGTAAATTGCTCAATGACTTCTCCTCCAAAACTATTTTTTGATATAGATCTAGTAACAATAAGCCCTGTAGCCGTTGAAATTAATAGTGATGGAAGCTGAGACACAAGTCCATCCCCAACAGTCAAAGACACATAATTATTGACTGCATCGTTAAAACTAAGTCCTTGCAAAGTAATCCCTATAAAAAACCCCCCTAGAATATTTATAAGAGTTATCAAAAATCCAACCTTTACATTACCTGAAACAAATTTAGAAGCACCATCCATAGCACCATAAAAATTTACTTCTGCCTGTAACTCATTTTTTTGTCTTGTAGCTTCTTCCTCTGTTAAATTCCCAGAACTATAGGCAGAATCAATAGCCATCTGTTTTCCAGGAAGAGCATCAAGAGCAAAACGAGCAGCCACTTCAGCAACTCTTGTCGCACCCTTAGTAATAACAATAAACTGAACTGCAATTATAATAAGAAATATTATAAATCCAACAAAAAGACCTTGAGTGCCAGAACTTCCAACAACGAACGTTCCAAAAGCCCTTATCATTTGACCATCAAAACTTATTCCTTTTATTAAGATTAATCTAGTAGAAGAAATATTTAAAACAAGCCCAAAAATCGTCATAATAAGCAGAAGTGTTGGAAAAACTGAAAAATCAAGCGAACGCTTAGAATAAAGAACAATAAGAATAATTAAAAGACTTACTAACAAATTAACCGCAATCAACGCATCTAAAATAAACGCAGGAAGTGGTAAAATAAAACTAGCAACAACAAGTATTAAGCCAACTGAAACTATAAAATCCGCTTTATTATTAAGACCAAAATATCCTAGTACAGAATTTTTTTTTACATCCAAAAACTTAACCTCTAATTAAATTTTTTAGCAATAGAATATACTTTCACAAGAATTTTAGAAACAACCTCCCAATATTCTCTTGGAATTTCTTCATTAACATTAACATTAGCATAAAGACCTCTTGCAAGCGGCTTATTTACCATTACAGGAATATTATTTTCTCTTGCAATTTGTTTAATTACAAACGCAATTTCATCTTGCCCCTTTGCAAGCACCCTCGGTGCTAACATAGTATCACTATCCCACTTAATAGCAACAGCAAAATGCTCAGGATTCGTAATTACCACATCTGCTTGAGGAACTGCTATCCTCAAATTAGTAGTTAAAATCTCTCTCATTCGCTCACGCATTCTAGAACGAAGCAGAGGATCCCCTTCCATTTCCTTTCTCTCTTGCTTTATCTCTTCTTTTGTCATTTTTAAATTCTCAATATAACGAGCTCTTTGAAAAAGATAATCCAGTATACCAATCCCCACCAACACCATTACTGAAAAAAAACATATTCTATAAGCAAGAATTAATATGACAGAAATACCATTTTCAAGACTATACTCAGACATTCTCGATATTTTACTTACATTACTTTTCAGCATAATATAATATATAAAAGATATTATAGCAATTTTTGACAAACTTTTAAATAAATTAAAAAAAGCATCAAACGAACCAAAAGAATTTTTTATCCACTTTGAAAAGTTTGGGCTTACTCTATCCCACCTAGGAATTACAGGTTTAAAGGTTATCAAAAAACCAACTTGAATAACATTAATTAAAAAATTCACTATAAATGATACTAAAAGAAATAAAAGCAAATATCCAAACATCGGCCTGATATATGCGAAACTCAATGAATAAATACTAATAGACATTATTTCTGGAAGCTTATCAGCTTGCCATCTAAAAATATCCATCAATTCTCGAGCAAAATAAGATAGCATAAAGAAAAATACAGCAAATAATATCAAAAGAGTAGTTGCTGCATTAATTTCAGTTGATCTTAACACTTGCCCATCCTCTCTTGCTTTTTGCTTCTTCTGCTCAGTAGGAAGTTCAGTTCTGCCCTCATCCTCTGCAGCAAAAAAATTAAGAGGTATATACCAATATTTACTTAAAAATTCATTCTTAGCACTCATTCCAAGGTCTCAGAAAATAAATTTAAAGCACTTCTCATAGATTCTAAAGCAAGTTCAATTACCCTTTGAACAGACATGACCAAACTTGGAAAACCAATATATAAAACAATTAATCCCAACCCCAATGACACTGAAAAACTAATCATTAACAAGTTAATCTGAGGAGAAGTCTTTGCAAGTATACCTAAAATCAGATACAAAAGTAAAAGTATTCCCAATATTGGAAATGAAATCACTAAAGCCTTTTCAAAAAGAATAGCAAAAGAATAAAATATTAATTTAATAAACTCATAATTTTTGATATTAACCATATGCTCAACTCTAACATTTAAAACAGAATCATGAACTCCAATCATAAAGAAACGCAACAAAACATTATTTGATAAAAATAAAAGCAAAAAAAGATAAGTAAATATCTGAGATATTATCAAACTATCTTCTTCTGCAAAAATATCAAAAATATTTGCGTAAGCAAGCCCCATCTGATTTGAGAAAAAAAATCCAATCAAATGAAAGACATTAAAAATTATACTTACAAAAAAAGCCTGAATAAGACCTAAAATGGCTTCCCCTACCAATATCAATGAAAATGAAATCAAACTATCTAAAGGATAAACAACATTTATCTTGTCTGCAACAATAATCGACAAAATTAAAGCAAAGAAAAAATTTAAATAACTCATTCTAATAGTCGCAAAAAAAGGTGAAAATCTTAAAAAAAGAAAAATCCTAACAAATACAGGTAGGACTACAAAAGCTTTTAAAACTAAAAAATTCATATCCATGTTTTATCCATACATTACATATATTGTATTTGACTAAAAACCAAAAAAGCAAATTGCATAAGCTTTTTTAAAATCCAAGGACCAAATATAACAAGAGTTAAAAGTATTATAATAATCTTGGGAATAAAACTAAGAGTTTGATCTTGAATTGATGTAACAGCTTGAAAAATTGAAACTAAAAGACCAACTATAAGAGCTGTAATTAACATCGGTGCTGAAAGAATAATAATATTCTCAATAGAAATCCTAATTAGATGAACAATTTGTCCTGTTGTCATTGCAATTCTCACATGAAGCTTTTCACAAGCCCACTAGTAATCAAAGTCCAACCATCTACCATTACAAAAAGAATAAGTTTAAATGGCAAAGATATCATCACAGGTGGCAACATTATCATTCCCATTGCCATTAAGACTACAGATACAATAATATCTATTACTATGAATGGCAAAAATATCAAAATACCCATTTTAAAAGCAACTTTTAACTCATGTAAAACAAAAGATACAATAAGAATATGGGTCGGCACTTCACTGAAATTTTTAGGCCTAGAATAATTGCTCATACTCATAAATAATTTAATCTCATCATGCCTGCTATTAGACATCTGCTTATACATAAAATTTCTAAGTGGAGCAATACCTTTATCATAAAATTCATTAAAACCTATTTTTGAATCCTTAAGAGGCAAATATGCGTCTTTATATATTATATTAAAAGTTGGCCACATAGTAAAAAGAGTTAAAAATAAAGCCAGTCCCATTATTACCTGATTGGGTGGAGACTGCTGAAGGGATAATGCCTTCCTAATAAAATCTAATACTATTACTATCCTTAAAAAGGATGTCATTAAAACTAAGAAAGCCGGAGCAAGAGTTATTATAGTTAATACTAATAAAAGTTGTAAAGGAAAAATTATCCCACCACCGACAGAATTTACAAAATCAACAAAAGGAAAATTTATACCAGTAGTAGTCTGAAAAGACTTAGTTTGAGCAAATGAAAAATCTATAACCCCAAAAAACAAAAAAAAACTTAATTTTCTATTTAAATTGAACATCTAAAACTTTTTCAACCTATCCTGCTTACTCTTTAAAGAATTCTCAATATCATGTTCTAACTCCGCACATTCTGATCTATCAAGCAAAAATTCATTTTTTTTGTCCTTATGCAATAGTTTATTTAAAATTGACTTAAACGAATTTATATTACTACGACTATTAGCCTTTTCAAGTTCAAACTCTAAATTATCTAGATCTTCATCCCGTTTAATTTCTCTTAACAAAATAGCAGAATTACTTGATATTAAAAATACATAAACATTACCCAGTATACTGATAATTCTTATAGAATTCTTATTGTCTATTTCATAAAAAGCAAGCTCTCTTATAAGATTTGATTTATCATTATTTTTTGTTTTCTTATAATTTAAAATTATTTTTTTAAGCAAGAAAATACAAACAAAAAAGAAAAGAAAGAACAAAAATATAGTAACTAAATCTGTAATATTGAAAAGAGAGATACTATTCTGTATATCTTTATTATTCAAATCAGCCTTATCATCATCCCCAAATACCGGCAAATCAACCTCATTTTCTAAGCTAGAAGCAGAACTGCTCAAATCAAAGTTACTTTCCTGCGCAAATAAACTTTCAGAAAAAAAACTTAAAAAAATTAGAAACAAAAACTTAAGTGAAATTAACCTACTCATTTCTAATTTTAATTATTTCAGTAATTCTAACACCAAAATTCTCATCAATTACAACAACCTCTCCTTTAGCTACCACTTTGCCATTTACCAAAATATCCACTGGCTCACCAGCAAGTTTATCAAGTGTAATAATTGTTCCCTCAGACATCCCAAGTATATCTTTTATTTTACGCTCAGTCCTACCAAGTTCAACAGTAACCTGCATAGAAACATCCATCAAAAGACCAAAATTACTAGGATCAACACCTTCAGGCAAAGTATCAATTAAATCAGGAAGCTTAACACCTTTTATCTCAGGCTTCTCTTCACCAACATCACTTTTATCATCTACAGACATTAATTTACCTCTTCATTAAACTTATTAACACATTTAAACTTTTAATAAATTACTCAACTTCTTCTGTTAGCTCCTTTAACAAATCAAAACCTTCTATCTCACCTACTTTTTCTGTAATTTGAACCGCAACCTTATTTCCAACAAGACCCATCCTACACTTAAATTTTTCTTTAGTCCCTACCCTTAAAATTAAGTCCTTATCTATTGGGGAATTCTCAAGATTAAGTACATCCCCCTTTTCTAAGGATAATATTTCTCTAACCTTTAATTTCACCTCTCCGATTTCAGCTACTAAAAGCATATCTGTATTTTCAAGCTTTTCCCTGAGTACATCAAGATTCTCACTAGTAGTCCCCACACCAATCAAAGAATGCCAATACCTTGTTGAAAGCTTAGAAACAATAGGTTCTATCGTAATATAAGGCAAACAAAAATTCATAAGCCCTTCAACTTTACCTATTTTAACTTCAAGAGTTACTAAAATAACCATTTCTGTAGGAGGAACTATCTGAGCAAACTGAGGATTAACCTCTATATGCCCAAAACGAGGCCGAAGATCGACTACTTGAGACCAAGCTTCTCTCATATTAGCAAGTATACGGATAATAACACTTTCCATCACAGATTGTTCTATTTCTGTTAAATCTCTACTCTTATCCTTAATAGTATCCCCATCTCCTCCAAATAGCCTATCGACTATTGCAAATGCAATAGTTGGATCAACCTCAAATATAGCAGAACCCTTAAGAGGATCCATGTTAATTATTGCTAAAGTAGTAGGATTTGGGATAGATCTAATAAATTCTTCATAAGTTAACTGATCAACTGAAGCCACATGTACATGAACCATCTTCCTTAAAAGTGCTGAGAGTGAAGTAGTAGTATACCTTGCAAATGCTTCATGAAAACTTGATACTGTCCTTACCTGTTCTTTTGAGAATTTATCCGGTCTTTTAAAATCATAAACTTTAATTTTCTGCTTCTTACCCATAGGACTAGATATGATATTAGAAAGAGAATCATCTGATGATAAGTTATCAGATGCATTAATAGATTCCAAAAGACTGTCTATATCATCTTGAGATAATGATCCTGGATTACCTGCCATTCAAAATTCCTTTTAAAAAATCACATATCAAAAATATCAATTTGCGTCAATGCTATCTCTTTTATCTCACCATTTCTAAGAATACTATTAATCCTAGCCTTAATCTCTGCTTTAATCTGACTTTCATTTTTTATTTCCTGTCCTGTTCTTTGACTAAAATACTCTCTAATAATATCTTTTAACCGTACTTTCTGTCTTCCAAGCTCACTCAAAATATTTACATTATTCTCAGCATAACCTAATGCAAGTTTTATGACAAAAGTCTTTGGGGGAGTATCTTGAGTAGTGCCCCTAATTTCATCTATACTTTCATACCATATAAGCATAGGGGGTTTCCCCAAATATTCATTAGAAAAAATTGGAAAATTATTAGGTGCCCCACTTTGACTTACTACCATCTTAGAAACAAAATAAGAAACTATTATCATGATGACAACGGTAAACAAACCTATTGATAATATTTGCAAAACTTTTATTATAACATCAGGTAGCAAGCCAGTTCTCCTATTATCAGAACCACCTACATCAATATTACCATCATCTTTATCAGACATATTACCTCCTATATAATTTCTTCTTTCATTACTAAAATATTATTATTGATTAATACCTTTAGTAGAACTCAAAGAAGCATCACTAGTAATCAAAATATCTATTCTTCTATTATAAGCCCTACCTTCAGGGGTATTGTCTGTAGCAACCGGCCGGCTACTTGCAAATCCAGACACCTCAAATTTACTTTCAATGCTCTTTATTTTAGACTGATCAGTGTAATTCAAAATCTGCTCTAACATATTTACTGCTCTTGCTGATGAAAGCTGCCAGTTGCTTTTCCAAATTCCATTTATATCAACATCAACACTATCTGTATGTCCTTCGATTTTAAAATTATATCCTTGATTATCTAAAAACCCAATAAAAGAAGCTATCTTTTGTATAGTTTCTCTATTATCATCAAGTTTAACCTCAGCACTAGCTGAATCAAAAAAAGCATCGGCTAAAAGAGATACAATAACACCCTGTTCATGCTGCCTAACAATAACCCTATTAGACTGAATTTTCTCAATAAACTCAATAATAGACTTATTTTTAGACGCCTGAGAAGCTTGCTTATTCTTCTGAGAAGAAGGCAAAGACATAAAACTATTACTCAAATACGAAAGCTTATTAATATCTAAGGTCTTACCACCCTTAAAAAATCCGGAACCTGTAAATGAAGCTGACACTATTTTTAATATATTTTCTTTGACAATAATATCATTTAATGAAAACATAGTAACAAAAAAAACAAGCAACAAAGTAACCATGTCTCCATATGTTAACATATAATCAGGAGCGCCTTCTTCACATTTTGAACGCCTCTTTTTAATTCTCAACGCCATCATTCGCCCCCAAGAATACCACTTCCAAGCTGACTCCTATCTTTAGGAGTTAAAAATGTTACTAATTTTTGTTCCAAAATCCTAGGGTTATCCCCTGCCTGAATTGATAAAATACCCTCGACTATCATCGTTTTAATTGACGTCTCCTCAAGATCTATAGTTTCTAATTTAATTTGAATAGGAAGCAACATTAAGTTCGCCATTATTGTACCATAAAGAGTTGTAATAAGAGCAACAGCCATAGAAGAACCAAGAGCTGACCTGTCTTCCAAATTTCCAAGAAGAGCTATAAGTCCAATAAGTGTACCTGTCATTCCAAAAGCAGGAGCAAGCTTTGCCCAAGTTCCAAAAAGATTAGAACCTACTTTGTGTCTTTCTTGCATTTGGTCAAGTTCAAGATAAAGCATAGTCCTAATGATCTCAGGATCAGCACCATCAACGACAAGTCTCATTCCAGACTTAAAAAAGGGATCATTGATTTGATCAAGTTCATCATCAAGAGATAAAAGCCCTTCTTTTCTAGCTTTTTCTGAAAGCTCCACTAAAGTTTTTATAATAGAAACCTTACCAAAATAACTTTTTTTAAAGAAAAATCCTAAATATGTAGGAATTTTCTTAACAGTGGGAATCTCTGAAGAAGCCACAAGTGCAGAAAAAGAACCAACAACTGTAATAAACACAGAGCTCAAATCCCAAAAAACTCCTAATCCTGTAGGAGTAAATGCCATAGAAATCAAAATAGCACCAAATCCAACTCCCCATCCAATTATACTAGCCAAATTCATAACCCAACTCCCTTATTCTCTTGTGTAATTCTGTTCAACAAAGCAACCTCTCCCCTATATATCTTGATCCTTTCTACCACCTCTACTACACTTTCTTTTACAACTAATTTTTTACCATTCATAAGAAGAATCGTAGTATCAGGATTAGCCTCAATACTCTCAATATGACAAGGATTTAAATAATATCCATCGCCATTAAGCTTAGTTACATAAATCATAAACTACAAACACAAAATTAATTCTTAAGTCTCACAAGCTCTTGTAATAACTGATCCGAAGTTGTTATAGTCTTAGCATTAGCCTGAAAACCTCTTTGAGTCACTATCATGTCTGTAAATTGTTCAGCAAGATCAACGTTAGCCATTTCTAAAACTCCTGCCCTAATAGTACCAAGACCTGCTAAACCAGTTTCACCTATTTTAGCCTGACCTGAATTACTTGTTTCACTAAAATTAGTATCACCTACTTTTGCAAGCCCCCCAGGATTAACAAATGAGGCAAGAGCGATCTTTCCAATATCTCGTCTAATACCATTTGAATAAATTCCTGTTATTACCCCATTTTGATCGATTTCATAGTTTTCCATATATCCCATACCATAGCCATCCTGAATAATAGCCTTTGTAGTACTTGTATCAGCAAATTGAGTAATTGAATCAGTATAGCTACCAACATTCCCAAGTCTAAGATTAATAGTTTGTTGAGCGCCAACTTCTTCAGCATTAGCATTCATAACATTAAAAACTATAGGAAACTCTAATAAATCACCTAGCTGACCTGGTTGACCATTTAAAGAAAGTAATGCCCCTTCATTATTAAAGCCCATCGTAAAACTAGAATTTGCCTCTCCATTTACTAAAACTGTAGCGTTCCATGTATTAGGAGTAATTGCATCCTTTACAACTCTAAGTTCAACAACATTAGTATTTCCAAAACTATCGTAAACAGTCTTATTAACAACCCAAGTACCACGAGCAATATCCACTTCGCTTGCACCTTCTGAAATTATGGGCAATCTCTTATCAAGATTGCAAGCAAAAGTAATGTGTTCAGTAGCCTTAGCAGCTTCTTTATTTCCAATAGAAATAACTAAATCTTCAATATCAGCAGATGTATTAATAACCTGTTCTCCTCCAATAGATTTTGCCATCCAACCTTGAATCCTCATACCATTTGCAGGATTTACAAGATGCCTATCGGAATCAACATCAAATGTACCAGCCCTTGTATAAAAAGAATTATTGCCATCTCTTAAGATAAAAAAACCATTACCACTAATTCCAAGGTCAGAAGCTTTCTGAGTACTTTGAAATGCTCCTTGAGTATGAATAGTATCAATAGTAGCAACATTCATTCCAAGACCAACCTGCTTTGGATTAACACCTCCACGCCCATCAGCAGGACGAGATGCCCCCGAAATACTTTGAGATATAATATCTTGAAAATTAACTCTTCCTTTCTTAAATCCAATAGTATTCACATTTGCAATATTATTACCAACAACATCCATCCTTGTTTGATGATTCTGAAGACCAGAAACACCAGAATATAAAGATCTCATCATATAATTACTCCTCCAATCCTACTGACAAAATATTATTATAAACATAATACTTCCCATCAATCATAATTTGTGGCACCACTCCGGTTTTAACATTTGTAACCTTACCTTTAATAATCTCTCCATCAACATGCTCAAATTCAACTATTTTACCTAATAGATCCAAATTTTTATTGATACCAAGAGCAGACGAAAGATTTTCAAAAGATTTACTCATATTGGTCATTTGCTCAAGAGCTGAAAATTGTGCCATTTGAGCAATAAACTCTTTATCTTTCATTGGATCTGTAGGATCTTGATATTTAAGCTGAGTAATAAGCAATTTCAAAAAATCATCTCGCCCAAGATTGCTTCCTTTAACATCCCTTTCTACCTTAGAATTATACATTTTCCTAGTCTGCCCCATACTAAACAAATGATTGATATTATCAATTGTACTCATATATCCCCTCCACTTTAAACAATAAAATTAATATTTTTTTCCAAATCATCAGAAATTTCAACATCATCTTCAATCTTAAAGACCTTATTCTTACTTAAATAAGAATTCTGACTCTCAACACCGTCCTCAAAATTACCAGAGAAAAATCCAGAACCAGTACCTGCAAGAGAAAGATTCAAACTAGTATTAAAACCATTATCATCTAACATCTTACTAATTGAATACATATTTTGTTCAAAAAGAGTTTTAACATTATGATTATCAACTATTATCTTACCTAACAAATTATTATTAGAATCAAGATTCAAATTAATTCTTATACTACCAAGCCTCTTAGGCTTTAAAATTAACCTAATTTCTCCTGTATCATTCGATTTTAACACAACTTTAGCTTTATTAACAATATTGTGATTAACTTTTAAGTTCCATTCTGAAATTAGATTATCAGCAATTTGACTCACAGAAGATTCTCTAATATACTTCGCATCAGAACTAGAAAGATCGCCTATAAATTTTGCAAATCCATCAAAAGTTTCTTTAAGGTCATATCTACCAACAGAATTCTCACCATTAATTAACCTAAGCCTAGACCCTGAATCAAGAAATTCCTTAACGCCATCATTTTTCTTAAAATTTTTAACATCAATATTAATAACATTCTTTCCCCTATTTCTCTTTACAGCATTTAAATCTTCATGACTAGAATCAATATCAATACCTAAAACATCAAAATTAAAAAGAGAATTTACATTACTAAACAAAATATTAAGATCAGATAAAACCTTCTCAACATTCTTTAACATTTCCGTTTTATCAACAAGCTCAGACTTAAAAGACAAACTTTCACTCAAAACTTTCAAACTTTCGAAATCAAATAAATTATCTACCCTTTTTATTAAAGATTTTAAATCAGAAACAAACTCGTTATCACTAAGTTTTTCAAAAGCCAAAGGACATTTTAAAGACACACTATTAAAACTCTTATTTATAAGGCCATTACTTTTTAAAAATCTTACAAATTCCAGTATTGAATCTCTAAATTTAGACAGATTTTGACTTTCTAAGGAAATAAAATTTGCAAAAACACACCCTTTAGATTGATTCAAGACACTTCCCACATTCAAAATATTAAAATCCCTGCTTAGATTTAACAAATTAGCAGAAATAACTTCTCTTAAATTATTCATATGTTATCACTCCAATGAACTAACAGACATTTTTCTAATCAATACAGCAGCCTTCTTAGAATCCATAAGAGATAGCCAATAAGGAACAATAGATGCCCGCCCTTCCTTTTTAGCCATATCCTCCACCTTACGCATATAAGATATAGCTATTTCATCATTAAGTTCTTCAAGTCTCTTAACAGCATCCTCCGGTGGCATGTTAATTAAATATAAAGCAGCTTGTGCAAAATTTGTGTCTTCGTCTCTATATTTATTGACAATATCATCTATCACTTTCTGTTTCAAATCTAAATCTTTTTGCTTTTGATTAAGTTCAGCTTCCAACTTATTTAAACTATCTTCTCTCTTTTTTAGTTCCTCTCTCAATTTTTCAACCTGCTGGCTTTTAATATAAATAGCCTCTTTTTCCTTTATCATTCTAATCTCGTCAAGACTAATATTTGTATATTCAAGCGACTCAGTATCTTCTCTAAAAAGTAAAGCCCTGATATACACAGGCAAATAATCTCTAGTATGATATATACCAAATAAATCAACCAAAAAAAATGAAAATCCTAAGAAAAAAATAACTAAAAATAACCACAAAAAAAATCTAAGAAAAAATGACAAAAAACTATTCATTACTATTTCCTAATCCCTTACAAATTTTGCAACTAACGTATTCATCTAAAAATAATCTTGCGCTCCTTATTTTTTCTCTAGTTATAGTATTATTTAAAGTTTTTATTAATATGTCAACCCTTTTTTCGTCTCCGTATTTCTTCAAATAAATATCATGGTATTGTTCATACTCCTTCTTAAGTTTTGCAAGCTTTTCTAACTCTTTCTTTTTCTTAAAAGCCAAATAATCCAAACAATTTCCTTGTAAAAAAATATCTATATTATTTAACTTTTTTAAATCTTTAGAGCTTTCTACTAAAAATTCTTCTATTTCTGAAATTTTGTTATTGACTCTCATCAGATCATTTTCGCTAGATTTCTTATTATAAGCTCTAACACCCAATATTTTTTCAAATTTTTTTTTCTTAAAAATTAAATCATTCAAGACAATATCTCTCTCATTTCATTATCCAGATTTTCAAAATCAAATTCTTCATGTATTCCTTGAGACAAAAAATCAATAATCTTTGGATATTTTTCAATTGCCAAATCAACCTCCTTATTAGAACCTTTCATATAAATTCCCGCCTTAATCAAATCCTCATGGCTTTTATAAATTGATAATAAATTTCTAATTTTAGCTATCAATTTCTGTCTTTCAAAATTTACTATTCTATGAAACGATCTTGAAGTTGAACTCAGAATATTTATCGAAGGATAAATTTTTCTATCAGATAAATCCCTATCTAAAATAATATGTCCATCCAAAATAGCTTTCATATTATCAGCTACTGGTTCTGTAAAATCATCACCTTCAACAAGAACAGTATAAAACCCTGTAATACTGCCCTTACTATTAAGGCCTGAACGCTCAAGTAAAATAGGAAGTTCTACAAAAACAGAAGGAGGATATCCTTTAGTAGCAGGTAGTTCTCCCATAGAAAGACCAATATCTCTCTTGGCATTTGCAAATCTTGTGATTGAATCAAACAATAACATAACATCCATACCACAATCCCTAAAGTACTCAGCTATCAACGTTGCAGTATAAGCACCTTTATACCTTGAAATAGGAGATTCATCAGAGGTTGAAACAACCAAAACACTTCTCTTAAAGCCTTCTTCTCCAAGATCATACTTAATAAACTCATTAAGCTCACGACCTCGCTCACCAATCAATGCAATAACATTAACATCTGCCTTAGAATTTTTAGCTATCATACCAAGTAAAGTAGATTTACCAACACCAGAGCCTGAGAAAATACCTACACGCTGCCCCTTTGCAACTGGCAAAAACCCATCAACCACCCTAACACCGGTAACTATCTGCTCAGAAAAAATACCCCTATTTAAAGGATTAATACTACTAAAACTTAATTCCTTATAATAATTACCAAGAAATTGACCCTTATTATCAATAGGTCTACCAAGAGAATCAATCACTCTTCCAAGTAATTCATCGCTAAGATTAATTTGAGGTTTTTTACTTAAAGAGTAAACTTTATCACCAACTTCAATCCCATCAAATCTTTCATAAGCCATAAGACTAATAAAAGGTCCATTAAAACCCAAAACTTCAGCATATATTTTTTTTTCATTCTTAACAATTAAACATAAATCACCAATACCACATTTTGGTCCCAAACTCTCTATTAAAAGTCCTCTAATTTTCTTTACCTTACCAACAAGAGATATAGTCTCAATATCATCCAATACTTCTAAATAACAATTAAAAAAGTTGTCCATCAATATTCCTCTAATCACTAGAATATAGAAGACAAATTCTTAAATTTTTCCTCTATTCTATCAAGTTGAGAAGAAATTCGCGCATCTATTTCTCCAAAATCAGTCTCAATAACACAACCACCTTTTCCTACATTAATGTCTTCAATAACTTCCAGATTGTCTATAAAATCAAATTTCGAAATAAACTCATGCTTCTGATGATTCACAATATCTATGTCATCAAGATTGACACGAATAACAATATTTGTTTTACTTTTGATTTTCTTTAAAGCCTCATTTACATTTTCTATAACAACACCTTTTTGAGAATCTATAATCTTTTTAACAACTTTAACTGCAATCTGCATCACAAGATTCATTATATGCTCACCTGAAGATTCAAGAATTTCCTTTCTTTTTGCAACCAAAGAAGATACCATATTATTTAATTTACCTAATACTTGATCAAAATCTTCACATCCCCTCTTAAATCCCGCATCATATCCTTCATTCCTTCCTCTTTCAAGCTCTATCTCAAACTCTCTTTTTAATCTCTCTTCATGTTCTTTAACTATTTGTTCAATTTTTAAATTAGATTCTCGCTCAATTGCCTCTTTTTTATCCTCAGCTTCTTTCTGCAAAAACTCAGCTCTTTCACTAGCCAAATTTACTATTTTATTAGCTTGTTCTTTAGCTTCTTCAAGAAGCTTAGAACATTCAGTATCTATCTCCTTTTTAGCAAGCTCACGCTCATGTTCAATTGCTTCTCGAAGTTTTGCCCTCTGATTTTCTAAGTCTTCAAGCTCATTGCGAAGCTTAAGGCTGCGGCTATCTATATCAGAAATTTCACTTTCTTTTTTCTTAATTTCCAAAGACTTAAAAATAGGATTTGCAATCTCAACAAATTCCAACTTTGCTACATTTACAACTTCTTTTGATTTATATAAAACCCTAGGCAAATATAACTCCTTTCTCAGACAAGTACATCTTCTTCGCCACCCCTTGAAATTACTATTTCACCCTGCTCCTCTAACTTCCTAATAAGAGAAACAATTTTTTGCTGAGCTTCCTCAACATCCTTACGCCTAGTAGGACCTAAAAACTCCATATCTTCTTTAAGCATACCAGCAGCTCTCCTAGACATATTTTTAAAAATCTTATCTTGAACAGGCACATCAACTGATTTTAAAGCTTTTGCTAATTCCTGACCATCTATTTCTCGTAAAATTCTCTGTATCGATCTATCATCAAGAAGAACAATATCTTCAAATACAAACATCTTCTTCTTTATTTCTTCTGCAAGCTCAGGGTCTTCCTCTTCAAGAGACTCAATAATAAACTTTTCTGTCTTTCGATCAGCCATGTTAATTATCTCAACGACATTATCAACACCTCCAGCTGAAGTATAATCCTCTGAAGATAGTGAAGCTAGCTTTTTCTCAAGCACTCTTTCAACTTCTCTTACTACTTCAGGAGAAGTCCTATCCATCAATGCAATCCTTCTTGCAACATTAGTCTGAATTTCAGTAGGAAGACTAGAAAGAATAAATGAAGCCTTTTGAGGATCAAGATACGAAAGTATTAAAGCAATGGTCTGCGGATGTTCTTGTTGAATAAAGTTTAAAATATTAGCAGGATCTGCTCTTCTAACAAATTCAAAAGGCCTTGACTGCAAAGCAGAACCTAAGTTGTTAATAATATCTACTGCCTTTTGAGTTCCAAGAGACTTTTCAAGAAGCTCCCTAGCATAATCTATGCCACCCTTTTGAATAAACTCTTGAGCCATCATTAACTCTTTAAACTCCAAGAGAACACTATCTTTAAGCTCAGAAGTAACGACATCAAGTCTTGCTATCTCAAATGTTAAAGCTTCTATCTCCTCTTGAGATAAGTACTTAAATATTTTAGACGAAATTTCAGAACCTATTGAAACTAATAAAATAGCTGCTTTCTGTTTCCCTGTTAAAGTAGAAACACCAAATATTTCTTTGTCCTTTTGCTCTTCCATATAAATTATTACCCTTTATACATTCTTCACAATCCATGTTCTAATAAGTTTAGCAACATCTTCGGGTTTTTCTCTAGCTAAAAGTTCAGCATTACTCTGAAGCTCATCTTCTTCTCTAAGTCCACCAACAACATCATCAACACCAATATCCTCATTATCCATTAATACCTGCTGGCGTCTTAAATGTGCTTGCCTTGCAAACTCTTCTTCTCTAAGACGCCTTCTTCTCTCAAGCTCTCTAGACAAAACGAAAAATATTGTAAATATTAATATTAATAATGCGAATATTATACTTGCTATAAAAGCGAAAAATTTAAATTTTTCGCTCGCAAAATAAGCTTCATCTATCTTTCTAAACTCATTCATTCGATCAAAAGCAATATTCCTCACAGTAATTGAATCACCCCTCTCTGGCTTATACTCAAAAGAACTTTGCAAAACATCTGTAATGTTTTTTAAAGCTTCATCAGAAATAGGCTTATACTCCCTCTTGCGCATACCATTTTCCATAACAAAATTGCCAGAATCATCATAAACAAAATCCCAAACACCATCTATAAAGACACCAAGAGAGATTCCTGCAATTCTAGCAGGCTCCTTCTCACTTAAAGATTTCTTCTCATTAAGAGCAACATTTTTTATTTCCTTAAATTCATTTGACTTGCCAATAATATCACTTAAATCCCGGTACTCAGGTGGAGTGTTACCCTCCTGACCAGGTGGTCCCCATGGACTATAACCTTGTCCTTCATACTCTCTTTTATGTACTTGAGAAGAAATCAATGTAGAATCACTAACTTTTCTTGTGTTATAAGAAACTTTTGGATCCTGAGGCTCAATCTCAATAGGCGCATACTCCTTTGATTCTGTAGTTTGACGAGAAGTATCAAGTGTCACATTAACTCTTGCAATCATAAATCTATCAACAGATAAAACCCTACCTAAAGCGGAATCGATTTCATCTCGAAGCATAGATTCATATTTTAACTTGAGCTTTCTTTCCTTTTCAGCTAAATCAATTCTATCAATGCCACCCAAATTAGAAAAATCATTTAAAATAGTCCCTTTATTATCAACAATAGCAATATTATCTGATTCAAGACCCTCAATAGCGTATTGAATCAACTTAACAAGCCCTTCTACCTTTTTACGATTAGTGATGATATCAGACCCTGGCTTAGGAGTAATTCTAACAGAAGCTTTAACTGGCTCTTGTGATTCCTTAAAAATAGCCTTTTCAGGCATAACAAGATTAATACTAACAGCATCAACATCATCAAGAGCAACAATATGCTGCTCAACAGCTCTTGTAATTGATCTTCTAAGATTAACATTTCTCTCGAAATCTGTAATAGTCCATCTATCAATATCAAAAAGAGACCAAGGATCCATATGCACAGGCACAAGCTCCTCTCTTACAAAAATTGCTCTCATCCTCTTCGATATATTTTCGTCACTTAAGTAAATCTTTCCATCAGAAGTAATAGAATATTCAACATTTTCTTTATCTAATCTTTGAACTATTCTATCTAGCAAGTACTGATCCTTAATGCCAACACCAAAAAGAGCAACCCCCTGTTTTTTAGTAGAAAATTTTATGAGAAAAATAAGTGCTAGAATTACAAATAAAGCAATAACACCAAAAGCCATTTTTTGAATCATACTGGCCTTTTTCAAACTCTCATTTACTGATGCAAAAAACTTAGTAATCAAATTGCCCAAAATGTCTAGCTCCTTAACGAATATTAATTACATCTTGATAAGCCTTTATACTTTTCTCAACAATAGCTTTTGTAATACTTAAATTCATATTAGCCTTAGCCATTGCTATTACAATATCATGCACATCAATACTATTTGGGTGCAAAATAGCTTGCTGTGACATTTCAAATACATTTAATTGACTATTATTCACCTCAGATATCAAATTAAAGAATAACTCTTTAAAAGTTTTAGCCTTTTCCTCATGCTTAACATCAAAATCAGAAAAATTTCTATCAAAATGCAAAGGATTTTTACGAATTAAATAAATATTATTATCTGCAAAAAAAGAATCTACTTTCATTTTCTACAAACCCCCCTCTAATTCTGCAGTATTGATAATGCACTTCTAAACATTGCTTTACTACTATTAATGACAGTAGAATTTGCCTCATAAGAACGGGCAGCAGATATCATATCTACCATCTCTTCAACGGCATTCACATTAGGAAATTCCACATAACCTCTTAGATCTCCAGACTTTATTGCATCAGGATGAGTAGGATCATACTTTAGCTTTAAAGGAGACTTGTCTTTCTCAATACCAGCAACTCTTACACCTTGACCAACCCCATTATCAAGATAATCAGGAATAAAAGGGCCCTTCCAATATGGACTTACAACCCTTGGAGCAAAAATTATTCTCTGTCTCCTATAAGAGCCCCCTTCAGAAGTTCTAGTAGTCTCCACATTTGCAATATTATTTGCAATAACATCTAGCCTTAATCTTTGAGCTGTTAAACCTGTTGAAGCAGTATTAATACTTGAAAATAATCCCATATATAATATCCCTTAAGGTTATAGTTTATTTTATTACAATATTTACACTTTTAAAATGATGGGCCTGAATATTTGTAAACAAGTTATACATCATTTGATTCTGAAAAAGGTTTTTCATCTCAGAATCAATATCAACATTATTGCCATTGTTATTAAAAGTAGAAAGATAATCAAGCATTCTGCGAGGTTTAACGTCTAAATACTCTAATTCTTTAAAGCCATCTAAATGTTTATCATTACCTTTTACCAAAGCTAAATTACTTGCTCTTTCACTTAAAATTGCTTGTTCAAATTCAGCTTCAAAAGTGACTTTACTCCTCTTAAAATTCGGAGTATCTACATTTGCAATATTATCAGCCATTACACTTTGTCTTAAACTAAGAACATCTAAATACCTATGTGTCAAATCGATTGATCTTTCAAAATTATTCAAGCTAGTACCCTCACATTAAAAACTAACTTTTACTATATTATATAATAATTTAAGTCTTTTTGTTCGTTAATTTTGATTTTTTCATTAACATAATCCAAATTTATTTCGACTCTTTTTAACTTGCTACCGGGAGCCTCGAAAAAAAGATCGGCAAGAATCTTTTCCATGACCCCATGCAACCTTCTTGCTCCGAGATTTTCTCCCTCAGAATTCATATCAAAGGCAAGCTCAGCTATTCTATCAACTGCCTCTTCACTAAATGTTAAAGTCAAATCATAAACTTTAAACATTGCAACATATTGCCTTATTAAGGAATTTTTAGTGTGCTTTAAAATATTTTTGAAGTCACCCACACTTAAGCTCTTAAGCTCAACTTTAATTGGAAACCTACCCTGAAGCTCCGGTATTAAATCAGACGGTTTTGACAAATTAAAAGCACCTGCAGCAATAAACAAAATATGAGAAGTATCTACTATACCATATTTCGTATTAACCTTAGAACCCTCAACAATTGGCAAAATATCTCTCTGAACACCTTCTCTGGATACATCATTTCCAGTCCTATTTTTAGTAACTATCTTATCGATTTCATCAATAAAAACAATTCCCATATTCTCAACTCTTGATTTAGCAATCTCTACAATATTCTCATGATCAACTAATTTATCAAGTTCTTCAGATATGATTATTTCCCTGGCTTTTTTGATTTTCAACTCCCTTCGCTTCTTCCTATCAAATATATTATTAATTAACCCTCCAATACTCATATCAATCTCTTCAAAATTACTACCAGAAAATATCTCTATAGTAGAAACAGGCATCTTGCCTGAAACATAAACATCAATAAGATTGTCATCAATAGCCCCACTTTTTAATTGTTTTCTAAACTTTTCTCTTAATTGTTCACGAACCCTTTTTTCCTCATCACTTGCATTATCATCCTCAGAACTCTCAGAAGCTTTTAAAAGTTTATCGATAATTCTCTCTTCAGCACGCTTAATAGCCTCTTCACGAACAGAATCATACATTTCTTCTCTGACCATATTCACTGCAATACTCATCAAATCACGAATCATAGACTCAACATCACGACCCACATAACCTACCTCAGTATATTTTGTAGCTTCAACTTTAATGAAAGGAGCCTTAATAAATTTCGAAAGCCTTCTTGCAATTTCAGTTTTACCTATTCCAGTTGACCCAACCATAATAATATTTTTAGGCATTACATCATCCCTTATTTCTTTAGGAAGCTTAGATCTTATATACCTATTAACAAGAGCAATTGAAACCAATTTTTTGGCTTCGACTTGTCCTATTATATATTTATCTAATTCTGCAACAATCTCTTTAGGTACTATATTTTGATTTTCAATCTTATCCATTAACTAATCTCCTCAAGTACAATATTTGAGTTTGTATATATACAAACTCTTGCTGCCACCTTTAAAGACTTAAAAGCAATATCAGAAGCACTTAATTTTTTATTTTCCATATAAGCAAGCGCCGCTGAATATGCATAATTTCCTCCACTACCAATTGATATTACATCCTCTTCAGGTTCGACAACATCTCCAGTACCTGAAATTAATAAAATATTCTCAGAATCAGCGACAAGCATCATTGCTTCAAGTTTATGAAGTATTTTGTCAGATCTCCAATCTTTAGCAAGCTCCACAGCAGCCCTTTTAATATCAATAATTCCATCTTCTCTAGCTTTAACTTTTTCCTCAAATTTCTCAAAAAGAGTAATAGCATCAGAAGTTGAACCTGCAAATCCTGCTAAAATTTTTCCATTAACTAATTTTCTTATTTTTACAGCATTGGACTTTAAAACAGTATATCCAAAAGTTACTTGCCCATCTGCTGCTACTACAGTTTTCCCTCCCCTCCTTATTGCAATAACCGTAGTTCCTTTAAAACTCATGATATCCCCCCCTATTTAGATATTTCATTCAATAATTCATTAATAAGCATACTCGATATATCTTTACCTACACAACAGACATCTAAATCACCACCAATTTCTGGCTCATTATAATGAACATTTAATATCCTATAAAGATCTGGTACTGATTTTATCTCTTGAGCTCCAGAATCATATAAAATCCTAGCACCATCACCAGAATAATCAATGTTATAGACATAAATATCAAGACCTAAATCAAGTCCAAGCTCAGCAGTAATCAAGGCCCCTGATTTCCTCGGTGCATAGGTAATAAAAATAGCATCCGAAAGACCAGCTACTATTCTATTCCTCTTTGCAAAAAAGTAACTCTGTATCCTCTCATAAGGCAAAGTTTCAGTAAGAACACCTCCACCATTTTCTAAAAGACTAGCGACATATTTCCTATTTCGCTTTGGATAAATATTATCAATATCTGTCGCAATAACTGCATATGTTCTTTTTCCCTCATTGATTGCACCTAGATGTGCTGCAATATCAGCTCCTATTGCAAATCCAGATATGACCTCCACATGATTACTAACAAGGTGAGATGACAACTCTTTAATTTTATCGACCAAATCCCTACTGATTTGCCTTGAACCAACAACAGCCCACGACAAGAAATTAGGGCTTGGAAGATTACCCTTATAATAAACAGCAAATGGAGGGTCATAAATCCTCTTAAGCTTTAAAGGATAATCTTTAGAGCCAAGACTCACAACCTTTGCACCTGTTTTATTAATAATTTTTTGCTGCAATTCTACCAATTTTAAATTAGGAAGTCTATGAATTTTTCTAAAATCTCTAGATAAATAATTAGAAATATCTTTTAAACTTAACTTACAAAGATCACTTAAATCAAAAGCATTAAAAATCTTAAGTTTTTCTTCACTCCTTAAGAACCTTAAATTATCAACATAAATCAATTTAAACATAAAAGTTACTTAAAATTATTCATTATTTTATCAACTCCCTCTATTTGCTCTTGAGTTGAAGCTTTACTCTTTGCCTTTCTGTAAAACAATAAAGCATTATCAAAATCTCCAAGAGAATAATAATTTGCACCTCGCAACATAAAAAATTCAAAATAATCCTCTCCCATAGACTCAAGCTTACTTAAATATCTCTTAGCTTCTAACTGTTTATCAAGATCATAAACATACATAGTAGAGAGAGCAAAAATAGCTTCCTTAAAATCACCTTTAATAGAAATTGATTTTAAAAAAGAATTCTCGGCAAGAATGAAATACTCCTCAATTTTTTCTTTAGTCGCCATCCCTTTAGCTAAATTATAAGAAGAAATTCCTATATAAAAATGCGAAAAATAATTATCTGGCCCATACTCTAAATTTTTATTAAAATACTCAATAGCAGGTCCATATTGACCAAGCTTAATAAGTTCAAGTCCAATTAAACTAAAAAATCTAGCCTTTTTATCAATGGAATTTATTACTTTTAAAATATTTTGCTCTTCTTTATCAATAAATTCCTTATAAACTTCAATTTTTTCTAACGACTTCCCCCCTGCTAGCTCGATTTCTCTTATTCTAAGTCCAAGATTGACTTTTTCCTTAGATCTATCTCCACAAGAAACTAAAAACAAAAATATTAACGCCCATTTTTTCATTCAATTGTCACTACTCTTTTTATTTAAATTTCTAAGAAATGTAGGAACATCAATATCATCTTCAAAATAATTAACACTTCTTGACTTAGCTATAAAATTATCATTAGCCTCATAAGCACTCCCTGAAGCATCTTGACTACCTGACATTAAACTATCAAACTCTTTTGAACTTAAAGTATTATTTTCAAGAGTTCCAGACAAATCACTCTGCCTCTTAGAAGAAAAACCAGTAGCAACAACTGTAACATAAATTTCATCATCAAGATTTGAGTTAATTGCATGACCATATATTACGGTAGCTTCATCATCAACACTAGCAGTAATTATTCCCATAATTTCTTCAAGCTCAAGCAATGAAAAATCTTCACCTCCGGTTATATTAACAAGAAGCCCTTTAGAACCTTCTATTCTAACTTCTTCAAGCAAAGGATTACTAATAGCAGAAGTGGCTGCATCAACTGCTCTATTTTCACCTTTACCATAACCAATACCCATTAAAGCATCACCTTGTCCTTGCATAATGCTCTTAACATCAGCAAAATCAATATTAACTTCGCCGTGCTCAATAATAAGACCTGCAATTCCCTGAACACCCATTCTTAAAACATCATCAGCTCTCTTGAAGGCATCCTTAATTGTAGTTCGCTTATCAACAACAGTTAAAAGTTTTTGATTTGGAATAATAATTAAAGTATCAACAGATTTTCTTAAGTTGTTTATTCCCTGCTCAGCTAGACGCATTTTTTTAGGACCTTCAAATTTAAAAGGCTTAGTAACAACTCCAACAGTTAAAATTCCAAGTTCTTTCGCTACTTGAGCAATAACAGGAGCTGCTCCTGTTCCAGTACCTCCACCCATCCCAGCAGTAATAAACACCATATCAGCACCTGCTAGATGATTCTTAATAATATCAATATCTTCTTCTGCCGCAGCTTGTCCAATTTCAGGTCTACCACCGGCTCCAAGACCTGAGGTAACTTTAGCTCCAAGGGCAATCTTTATTGGAGCAATAGAAGTTTGAAGAGCTTGAAGATCAGTATTTGCTACAATAAATTCAACATCCCTCACTCCATATTCAATCATACGATTGACAGCGTTACTACCTCCACCGCCTGCACCAATTACTTTAAGAACCGTAGGATTTGTAGCAGAATCAAACCTTTTTGAATGACTATCAATAATATTATAATCTTTCATTAAACTTCCTCCATGATTGGTCAAAACCACTCCTTCAAAAACCAACCTTTCAATTTTGAAGATATTTTACTTTGTTTCTTAGATTTATTATTTCCTTTATTTAATTTATTGAATTTTTGCTGTTCATGTTTATAAAGAACAAGACCAAGAGCTGAAGAAAATTTGGGATCAATATATTCCTCTCCAACTCCATTAATATTCATTGGAAATCCTATTCTTGATGGATATTTAAATATCTCTTCTGTTAAATTAGAAAGACCAGGAAACAAAGTTCCTCCTCCAGTTAAAACAATTCCCCCATTAATCTTATTATAAAAACCTCGTTTCATTATTTCAGCTTTTATCATCTCAAAAATCTCGCTTAGTCTTGAACTAATTATTATAGCCAATTCTTTTCGACTCTTCTCTTGAGGCGGTCTAGTCCCAAGATTAGGAATAATAACGCTCTCCATTTGACTCTCAAGGGCAGAAATATGAGCAACGCCAGCTGTTATTTTAATATTTTCAGCAACATCTTCAGGTACTTTCCATACCTGTGCAATATCAAGAGTAACTCTATTTGCGCCAATAGGAATTACACCAGTATAATAAGGAGAACCATCAACATAAAGAATTATGTCTGTTGTACCTTTACCCATATCAACAAACAAAACACCCATTTCTCTCTCTTCCTTAGATAAAGTAGCATAAGATGAGGCCAAGCTTCCAAGAACAACTTCATCAACAGAAAATCCAGCACGATTAACACATCTAACTAAATTTTGACTCGAAGAACTAGATCCCGTAATAATATGCACCTCACCTTCAAGACGAATTCCCATCATATCTATTGGATTTTTTATATGAGGAATTCCATCCACAATAAATTCTTGAGGAATCACATGTAAAATTTCTCTATCCATCGGAATTACAATTGCTTTAGCAGCTTCAATAACACGCTCAACATCTTCATTATCAATTTCTCTAGTTTTTGAATTTATTGCAACAACCCCACGAGAATTAGTACCTTCAATGCTACTACCCGACATAGAAACAGAAAGAGTATTAATATCACACCCAGAAATAAGCTCAGCAGCCTCAATAGAATTGGAAATTGAATCAAGTGCCGCTTCAATATTTATAAGGACTCCTTTCCTAACGCCTCTTGATACACTAGTGCCTATTCCTACTATTTCTAACTGATTATTCAAATTTACCTCAGCAACAACAGTACAAATCTTGGAAGTTCCAACATCTAATCCTACTATTAAATCTCTAGACACTAATTCTCTCCTAACAAAATGATATCACCACTTCTTAAATCAACAGCACCAGACGTTCCCTTAAGTAAATCAGATATCATGAATACCTTATGCATTACACTTATTAAATTCATATCCGTTGTTATTAATATCTTATTATATATATTTTTTATATACAAAATAATCTTGTAATCATAAAAATTCAACTTCAAAAAATTAATTTCCGATATTAAATTATACAAAGTATTTTGATTTATTTTAACATAGTTAAGGTTCTTTATAATAGCCAGTATTCTATCCTCTAAAAAATCACCAACTTCATTACCATTTAAGTTCAACCCACTAACTATAGGCAAATCATAAATTAAATCTTTACACTTCTCTAAAATTACACCATCTGAAGAAATAAAATAATAGACAAAACCACCATCAATATTCTCATAAGCAGTAACGATAGGAACTCTTCTTTCTATATTAATTCTAATAGTATTAGGAAATTTAAGTTCTACTTTCACATTCTTCACTCTCAAATCCCTCATAATATTTTTCTCATAAGTACTAATATCAGCATCATAATAATAAGTATTAGGTCTAATTCCTGAAATACTTAATATATCTTCTTTAGAAATATGAATACCATCATTAAAACTAATGTACCTAATTAAGAAATAAGGGGAAATAAAAATAATAAAAATAATTTCAAGCAATATGATAGAAATTATTACGTAAATATACATAATCAAAAATTTTCTATAAATCAACATAGATTTAAAATTAAACTACCATTTTGATAAAAATTTAACTATCTACCTTCAATATCTCTAGAAACATTTGCAATAAGTCCAGAAAGCGCCATTGTAACAACAATAGAAGAACCACCTGATGAAAAGAATGGTAAATTTATACCTGTAGGAGGCAAAAGTCCAATCGCAATTAAAATATTCATGATACTTTGAAGAAAAATTGTAAGACTTGAAATAAATGCAATAAAAAACCTAAATCTAGTCTTAGCAAAGATAGCAACAAAATATCCAAAATAAAAAAATAAAAAAAACAATACAATAGCAAAACAAATTCCTAAAAAGCCCAATTCCTCTCCAAGAACAGAAAAAATAAAATCAGAATTAGCCTCAGGAAGTTTACCAAGCTTGATTTCACCCATTCCAAGACCCTTTCCCACAAGACCACCACTCTTTAAAGCATTAAGTGATGCTATTATTTGATATCCCTTTCCCAAAGGATCATCATAAGGATTTAAAAATGCAAAAATTCGAGCAACCCTATAAGGTTCAAATATTAAAAAAAGCATAGAGATCGGAACAAAAGTGAATAAAATAGCAAAAATATATCCTAACGATATTCCAGAAACAAATAAAACAATAAAAAAAAGAATAGCAAAATAAATAGCTGTTGAATAATCATTTTGCAAAATTATAAGCAACCAAAAAATACCAAAAATTAACATAGGTTTAAGCCAATAAAAGATATTATTATCGAACTTTAATCTAAACTTACTCAAATAGCTTGAAAGATAAATCGTAAAAGACACCTTAAAAATCTCTGAAGGCTGAATACTAACTCCTTGTACAAATATCCACCTTTGCGCCCCAGAAATACTAGGGGAAAAAAAAGTTGCCAAAACTAATGTAAAAGTCAAAAGTAGTATAATAGCAACAGTCTCTTTTAAAAAATTTAAAGAAATTCTCTCAAAAATAAAAAACACAGTAAAACTTAAAAGAAGGTATTTAAGTCGCATTAAGAATAGAAAATTAGGATTCCCTGTAAGCTCTAGACTTAAAAAAAATGAGGATGTATAAAATACAATAATACCATAAGCAATAAGAGACCATAAAACAAGCAAATAACATTCCCTAAGATAGGATTTCTCCACAAACATAACGGCCAATTTAAACTCATCTAATCTTAAGAGTACTTAAGGCAATTATAGCAAATATTAGACCCATTATCCAAAATCTAATAACAACCTGCATTTCAGACCACCCAAGTTCTTCGAAATGATGATGAAGCGGTGCCATTTTAAACACTCTTTTCTTAGTTTTCTTATAAACTAAAACTTGAATAATTACAGATAAAGTCTCAACCACAAAAACTCCTGCAAGAATTGCAAAAAGAATCTCACTTTTTAAGATCAAAGCTGTCATTCCGAGAACTGCTCCGATTGAAAGACTACCGGTATCACCCATCATTATTTTAGCAGGATACGCATTAAACCATAAAAAACCAAAACTACCACCAAGCAAAGCTCCAAGAAATATCACAAGCTCTTCAGAACCCTTAATATTTGGAATATTTAAGTAAAACGCAAAATCCACTCTACTTGTAAGATATGCAATTATGACTAAAGCCCCCGTTATAACAATACTAAGTCCAATAGCAAGTCCATCAAGTCCATCTGTCAAATTAAAAGCATTAGAAGCAGATATTAAAATAAACATCCCAAATGGAATATACAAAATCCCCAAATCCAATTTGAGAGACTTAAAAAATGGAAAATAAATTACGCTAACATGCTCTCCGCCAAAATAATAAAGCATAACAACTGAAGTAAAAGAAAATAATATCTGACCATAAATCTTAAACTTAGGATTAAGACCATCTGAATTTTTTCTTTTTATCTTAAGAAAATCATCTATAAATCCTAAGCAGGCAAAACTAACCATGACAAAAAGTATAATTAAAAAGTAAATATTCCAAAGATTAATCCAGAAAATCAAAGAGATTGAAACACAAAAAAAAATAAGAATACCACCCATAGTAGGAACTCCCGCCTTCTCACTTAAATGGCGCTTTGGACCATCTTCCCTTAAAATTTGATCTAGTTTTAGTTTTTTAAGCCTTAAGATAATAAACGGACCAAAAATCAAAGCAAGCAAAAATGCAAAAATAGTAGCATAAGCGGCTCTAAAAGTAATATATTTTAACAATCTAAGACCTAAAAGATAAAACACAAATCCTCCCCCGTTAACCCTTAAAGATAGCCAAGCACCCTTTCAAGCCTATTTGCCCTTGATCCTTTAATAGCAATAAAACATCCAGATTCCAAATTATTCACAAAACAGGCAATAAAATCCGCAAAATTACTAAAGTAAAATAAATTATCTAAGGTTAACTTTTCAATCCTCTTTACTTCTTGAAATTCCTCACCAATTAAAAATACTTTATCAAAATTCATTAAAATAACCTCTTTAACTGCCGTTTTATGTACTTCATACTCAAATTTTCCAAGTTCTTTAAAAGAACCAAGAACAATAAATTTTTTACTTCTAATTTCAAGATCTAAAACCATTTCCTTTAAAGCCATAAATGAACTTAAATTACCATTATAAGAATCATTTAAAACCAAATAGTCCTTTACTCTTAAAAGCTCTGCCCTACCCTTTTGAAAATCAGCATGTATCAGTCCATTACGAATCTCATTCTCGCTAAGTCCAAGCAATAAGGCTAAATTAATACAAGATATTGCATTAAAAATGTTATGCTTACCAGGTAACAAAATAGAGTAATCAAACCCTTTATAAGTAAAATCATAAGAAAATTTCTCATTTAAAAACGTAAATGACCTAATTTGAAGAGCATGAAAATCAAAATAAAAAATATTAATCCCCGAACTAATAGACTTGGCTATATCTCTTAAACGAGAATGATAAGGACAGTTCTCATTCAAGATGACTACCTGAACACTTTCAGTTATTATCTTGCCCTTCTCAGAAGCAACAACTTCTAGATTCTCAAAAGCTTGCATATGAGCATAACTTACATTTGTTACAATAACAATTTCGGGATTTAATATCTTAGCAAGCAAGTTCATCTCTCCAACGTAACTGATACCAACTTCAAAAACAGCATACTCTTCATCTCCCTTAGTTCTTAAAACACTCAGAGGAAGTCCAATATCCGAATTTAAATTGCCCCAAGTCTTACAAGTTTTATACTTCTCTGACAATATGCTGTAAAGCATTTCTTTTGTCGTAGTCTTTCCATTACTACCAGTAATAGCTATCCTCTTAAAACTTGTTCTTTTAATAAAATGGGCTGCCAAGTTTTGAAGAAAAATGACTACATTACTAGTAAGCAAAAAAACCAAATCTTTATTCCTGTTTAAATACTCAACACACAAATGCTCACAATCCTTAGAACAAACAAAACATCTAACACCAACACCAATTAAATATTCAACAAAACAAAATCCATCTATCTTGTCACCTTTATACGCAAAATAAAGACTAGCACTACTATTCTCTGCATTTATCTCACGACTGTCAAGTGAATAAAACGATACAAACCTTTGCATACTACTTGAATAACCAATAAACTTAATATCATCTAAAGACTCTACAATATCCCCAATTTTTATATCCACCAAACACCCTCACAAATCCTATCGCCTAATAACATTAATATCCTTACTATCCTTTTTTTCTAAATCCAAATAATCTCGACTAAGTTCTTCTATTCTATCAATACTTTGAAGTTCATATATTATGGTTAGCAACCTAAAATTCTCATCAATAATATTATCTTGTTCATCATTTAAATCATCAAACTCACGCAACTTTACAACATACCTAAAATTAAGATAAATATTTAGACATATTACAATTGTTAATATCAAAATTAATACAAAGTATAACCTAACTTCAATTTTTCCTATCTTACTCATACTAATTTTTTTATGGCTCTAAGCTTAGCACTTCTTGATGCATTATTGCATCTTTTCTCTTCAAAGCTTGAGATTATAGGCTTTTTAGTAAGTATACAATATTGTTCTTTATCTAAAGCTTTAAAAAACTCTTTTACAATCTTATCTTCCAGCGAATGAAAGGTAATAATAGCTAAGATCCCATTCCTTGATAAGCTTTCTACCCATAATGGCAAGCTTCTCTTTAAACGAAAAAGCTCGTCATTAACATAAATTCTTAGCGCCTGGAAAGTCTTAGTTGCTGGATTTATCTTAAGTTTTATTTTAGGATATGCTTTGCTAACTATGTTTTGAAGTTCTCTTGAAGTTCTTATTTTTTTAATTTTTCTATATTCTAAGATAGATTTAACAATTCTCTTAGAATAATATTCACCACCTAACTCATATATTAAATTTTCAAGACTTTCCTTATCAAAAGTATTAACAATCTCATAAGCACTAAGACCTCCAATATCAGGATTAAGTCTCATATCTAATCTTTCATCTTCAAAAAAAGAAAAACCCCTCCCACTCATCTTGTAATGAAACATAGAAATACCAAGATCAGCCAAAATAAAATTGGCTTTATTACCTAAAGAATATTCACAAAAGAAATCATCAAACCAGGCATTAAAATATGAAATTTTCCCTTTAAATTCTGCAAGAGACTTTTTTGCCCTATCTAAAATAATAGAATCCCTTTCAATTCCAATAACACTTATGTTTTGATACTTACTAAGCACTGCCCTTGAATGCCCACCTTCCCCGAGAGTGCAATCAACAAAAACGAATCTTTCAATTATATTTACAGTTTCTAAAAGATCAATAATTTTATCAAGAAGTACAGGAGTATGAAAAATGTTATTCATTAAGTGTAAACCTATAAGTTAAACTATGCTCAGTACTATAAACATCTCCATACTTGATCTTAATCTCATTACTACCACTAGTAAATTCAAGACTATTTATCTCAATGCTTCCTTTATTTTTTTTTATGTTAAAAATATCTAAATTATAATCCTTATTTTCACATAAAATATATGAATTATCCTCTAAAGACATACTCTGAAAATCAGCACGAAAGATACTATTATTATTTAGAAATACTTCAAAATAATAAATACCATTAAGAGATTTTAAACTACTAACGTCTTTTTTCAAAAAATTTAGAATAAGACTATAATTACCCAACTCTAAATCTAGATTTACATCTCCTTTTAACTCAAACATTGTATTATCCTTACCTTTTAAAAGGATATTACCCAAAAAAAAGGAAGACCCAATATTTAAATTATTCCTATTCTTTATCACAAATAAAGGATTAACTATCTGACCACTATACTGATCAATAACTACCACATCAAAAACTCTATTATTATTTTTCAAAAAAACTTTCTCATTTTTATGTACAAAATCACCAAAAAATTCCAAACAAAGACTCAAATCTTTATCAAAAATGATTAAGATGCTCCCATCGTATTCACTCATCTTATTTCTAGAATATAAAATTTCATAATTGTCTGAAAAAATAGAAAAGTGCGTATCTAGAGATCTCAATCTTATACCAATACTTAAATCGCCATCTCTTGATTCTCCAAAATCACTCACCAAATCAAATTTCTCACCCTTTTGAAACTCCAAAAATGAATATAAATTAGAAAAATTAAATAAATAAAGAAGAACGGCAATTATCATTATAACTACAGCCCTAAATACTTCAAATTACCCTCATCATTAAAATATAAAATCCCTTCATCAAATTCAACATACGAACTTATCTTATCTTTGAAAAATATATTATCAAATAACTTATAAGAATTTACAAAATAAGTCCTTATATTAATCATATTACTACTCAAATCATAAAAATATATCCTATATAATCTAGAAAAAGCATCATAAGAGGCTTTTAAAACAGAATTTTTATTATTAATTCTAAAAATTTTACCACTTTCAATATTAAGTATTAAGAATGAATCTACAGTTTCAACGAATAAATTATAAAACTTATCAAGCTTAAAAAAAGGACTAAAATCCTTAAGCTTTAAATTGTGCAAATATAAAACCTGATTATATCTATCTTCTAAGTTAACCACCTCTAAAGAATATTCTCCATCTCCTCTTAAAATACATAAATACTTATTATCCAAGCTTAACTTAACACATATAACTGGAAAGCCAATACTTGATAAACTACTACTATAAAACATCTTTCCACGCTTATATACATAAATCTTGCCATCAGAGAGTCCTAAAGTCAAAACATCATTATTATAATCAATGCTTAATATTGAAGCTATAAACTTTAAAGACAAAATTTTACTTCCATCTGCCTCATAAACTGCTAAAGACTTATATAAATTATCTAAAGCAAAAATAGCATTACCTTTTGTAAAAACAAAATCTTTATGTACCAAAGAAAACAAAAATTTATCTGTCTTTTTAGAAAAAACAGAATAATTACTCTTAAACTTGTTAACCACATAATAATGGTCTGAAAAACTAACCAAACGATCACTTACAACATGATAATAAAATTTATCTAGATCTAGATTTAAGATTTGATCTTTAATAAAAACATTCTTTTTTGAAATAATATCAACCAAATTATCAAGTTTCTCAAAATGATTGAACTTATAAAAGGTTGAAATATCAATCGTTGATCTCAGGACAAAATCAACTAGTACTATGAACATCAACAAAAAAATCAATAACAAAAAAGACTTAACTCTTTTAAATTTAATTAAATCTTCCCTATAAAGACTCACAACTATTAACATCCTCCCTCTTGGACTTACTTACTCTTACCTAAATCCGATTGAAACTTAATAGACCAAACTTCATAAAATTTTGCAAACTTATCAGATATTTCTTTTTGAGAAGTAACAGTAGCTAAAATTCGGCCAGCTTCAATATAACTTAAAATCTGCTCTGAGAGCCCATAAAATCCATTTGCTTCATATCTTGCCCTTAACAAAAAGGCTCCTTCTTCCAAGAGATCTAAAGATTTAATAAGATGAGCCAATTGGGCTTTATAAAAAGGACTATCAATAACTAAATTCTTTGATAAATTCTTAAAATCAATAAAATTTTTAGCCAAAACAATAAATTTAAGATATATATCTTCTAAAAAAAGAATTGATTTAGAATCGCCTTTGCCAAAATAAATTCCCAAATCAATAAGATATCCCAACTTCTTAATGATCAAGAGTCGCTCATTAGGGTTTAAATCAATCACAGATTCGCTCACCATAAGTTTGCTAATAGGAATAAGCAAAACTGGACTTACAAACAATGAAAAATCGGAAATAAAACTAAAAAGATTTGTTCTAAAATCATAGTTAACTTTTAATCTAGGCTTTGTGTAAAAATAATTTAATGAGGCAATATAACTTAGAACATTTAAATTTAAATTAATAAACTTAAATGCTACAGCCGAATCTAGCATAAGCTTACCGGACGTCTTTATATCTTTTATACTGTTTAAAGTTTGCAAAATTAGATCATCAATAAACAAAATTCTTTGATAATTTTCATTATGAACCAAATCCATAAATACCCACTTATAATTAATTATTACTCTTTAAAAGCTCTTCTGCATGTCTAAAGCTAATATCATTAATGTCTCCACTAAGCATTCGAGCAACTTCTGAAGCACGATCACTACCCAACAATAAAGAAGCGTGAACATAAGTCTTATTTTCTATACATTCTTTTCTTACTAAAACATGATAATCTGAGAGACTTGCAACATTAGCAAGATGAGTAACAACAAATATCTGCATATTGCCTGACAAGCCCTTTAAATACTTACCCAAACTTACTCCAGATTCACCTCCTATGCCAGAATCAATCTCATCAAATATAACAAGTTTACTCTCATCAACATTCTGAACACTCTTAATGGCTAACATTATTCTTGAAAGCTCACCTCCAGACGCAATTTTATAAATTGGCTGGGCTTTTAAACCAACACTACTTGAGATTAAAAATTCTACCTCATCTATACCTGTTGACTTAATTTCTCCCTTATAGACTGACACAAAAAACTCCGAATGCCCCATGTTAAGCATATGCAAAATCTCAGTCACTCTAGATGCAAAGCTTAAGGCAGAAACTTGTCTAATACTTGAAATATCAGATGCTAATTTTTTCACTCTCTCAAACAAATCTTCTAACTTTTGCTCCCTACTTAGTCTTTCAGTCTCAAAATTAAGTGATGAATCAATAATGTCATCACACCTTTTCCTTAATGCTATGACATCCTCAAGACTTGGTCCATATTTTTTCTTAAGACGAGATAGCTCATATAACCGACTTTCTGTTGATTCAACTTCTTTTGCATCATAGGCTTTGTCAAAAAGATATCTATTATAAATTTGCCCAATATCCTCAAGCTCATAGTAAGAGTTTTTAAGACGATTTTCAAGCTCAAAATAACTATTATTAATTCCTGAGAGATATTCAGCATCACAAATCACTTTTTTTATCTCACTTAAAGCAGAAACACTACTATTTGAGCTTAAAACATCCTTTAAATTCGAAAATGCACGACATAAAGATTCATGATGCCTAAGCTCGTCTAACTTAGTCTTTAAAATTTCCTCTTCCCCCATCTTGGGACTAATAGCATCTATTTCCTCAATTATTTTCTGACACTCTTCTCTACTATCTTTATGTAACTTCTCTTTTAAAATAAAATCGTTATAATCATTTAAATATTGAACATACGATTCATAAGTTAACCTATATTCTTCCAATTGAGCATTTAAATTAGCGTAATTATCCAAAACCTTTAGATTATTGGAAGGATTTTTCAAAATTAAATACTGTTGATTTTGAGAATGCACCTCAATCAACATATTAAAAAGTGGCTTTAATATGATACTAGAAATTGGCTCATTATTAATATAATAATTACTTAAAAGAGTATTTGAAGATTCAAATCTAATTACCCTCTTTATAATAATAAAATCTTCCACAACTATATCTTTAGAAAACAGATAATTCCTCACATCTTCATTTACCCTAAACTGACCAAGTAAAATACACTCTTGCTCTCCATCAATAATTATATTATCTTTAACTTTTCCACCAAATAAATAATAAATTGACGACAACAATAAACTTTTACCACTTCCAGATTCACCTGTTAGTGCTATCAAACCAGTACCGAGCTTAATAGATACTTCTTTAATTAAAATAAAATTTTTTATAAAAAGTTCAATCAACATATAAAATTTAAAAATAAGATATATATTATAATAACTTATTTTTAAGTCTTCTAACAAAAGTATCCGTACAAAATGATGCAAAACGCAAACTCTTATTATCAAGTCCTAACTCAAAAACAATATCAATCCCAAATTTACCAATATTAACGCCATCAACGAAAATCGAGGCTGAATTTAACGCATACCCTTTCTGAAATGAAAGTGAAAGATTACTCCCGCCTGAAAAAACGAAAGAACGATTATAAACAGAATGCGGAGAAATAGGTGTTAAGATAAAAGCCTTAAGATCTGATTCTAAAATAGCACCACCTGCTGAAAAAGAATACCCAGTCGAGCCTGTAGGAGTGGCAAATATTATCCCATCACTCCTATATGAAAGAAAATCTTCCGAATTAACCTTAAGATTTACATAAATCAACTTATTAAGAATACTAGAACGAATAATCACATCATTTAAAGCATACCTAGTAAATATATTATTTCCATTCTCATAAGCACTAATATTAAGCAAATATTTTTTATGAATAACTAAAGAATTATCAAAAAACTTATCTATTACTTCCTTAAAATCTTTAGGTTTTATGTCCGCTAAAAATCCCACTTTTCCCAAATTTATAGAAATAATTGGGATATCGATATCATTTTTCAAAAGCAAGCTACTAGCTAATAAAACTGTACCATCCCCACCCAAGGTTATTGCAAAAATCAAATTATCCTCAGTTAATGACTCCGAAGATTGATTAATCCCTGCAAACAAGCTTAAAATACCATATTTATGCTCTAGATATGTCTGTATCTCACAAGCAAGAACTTCAGCATCTGAGCTTGAATAATTTACATAAATGAGAACCTTACTCTTCATCTTTATCCTTGTATGGAATCCTATCAAATTCACTCTTGTCAAATATCCGTTCAATATCAATTAAAATTAAATATTCACTATCAAAATTTTCATTATCCTCAATCCTAACAATACCAGATATATATTTTCTATCCAAAGTTTGCAAAGTAGCAGGAGGCTCCTGTATCTTAGATGCATCAAAGCTAATAACCTTTAAGACCTTATCTACAAATATCCCTAAAAGCTTACCTTTAATATTAACTATTAAATAACCTGTTAAAAGCTTATCTTCTTCCGTCGTATAAACAGAAGGAATTTTAAATCTCACATTTAAACTCACTAAAGGAATAACATTCCCCCGAAGATTATAAATACCAGTAATATAATCAGGAACATTGGGTACTGCATATATACCTTCTAAAGGAACTTTAATTACTTCTCTAATGTGCTCTATTGCAACTCCATAACTCTCTTTGCCTATTTTAAAACATGCAACTTGCAAATTAAAATTTTTTTCCATAACTTTTTCTTTTACAAACATATCCCAATACCCTTAAAGTAACTTAAATATTTACCTCCAATCCAATAAAATCTTTAGACAAAAAATAAATTTCAAATGAATTTTTTCGAACAGCTTTAGGCCTAATTTTTTTGACAAGCCTGAAATAACTCTTAAGCCTATAAAAAAGCTGTTCTTCTTCACCTCCTTGAAAAACCTTAATTAATAAATTTCCACCTTTTGCTAAGATCCCAAAAGCCAATTCAACTATTCTCATATTCAAGTTAAAAGAAATGCTTGTATCAACTAATCTATTACCAGTGGTTTTAGGAGCCGCATCACTCACAATCAAACTATAAGGTGCAAAAGTCTTGACATTTTGACAAACTTCATCAATATATATATCACCTTTGATAAAATAGAAATTATTAGCGAAATTAAGATTTATATCATTAAGGTCAACGGCAACAAGTACCCCTTTTTTAAGTCTACCATAAGCATATTGAGAAAAACTGCCAGGAGACGCACCAATATCTAGTACATTACCAGAAGAAAACAAAGAAAATTTCTTATCAATTTCAATCAACTTATAAACAGATCTAGCAAGATATCCTTCTTTTTTAGCTCTTTGTGAATACTTATCAACAACATTATACATATTGATTCTCTCTTAAATAAACCCAAAACTTATACTTTTTATTATAATTATAATTATGCAAAATAAATCATTTTTAGATAAGATCGAAAAAAATATTAATAACATTTTTTCAAAAGATTATTTTCTCAACCTCTTTAAAGACAAAGACTTAAAGTTAAAACTTAATATAAAAGAAAGTATAATAAAGACAATCCAAGCGCCAGCAATTGAAATTATAAATAGAGGCGGAAAGAGAATAAGACCGATGCTAATGATTTTACTAGCACATGCATTAGGATATAACAATAGTTATACCGAGGACCTATACAAACTAAGCTTGCTACTTGAATTACCTCATTCTGGAAGTCTAATTATCGATGATATAGAAGATGGAGCTACTAAAAGACGGGGTAGACCTGCTATCCACTTAATTTATGGACTAGATAATAGTATTAACACAGCAAATTTAATTTACTTTCTGCCTGCAAAATTAATACAAACTTCAAACTTAAAGACAAGTCATAAATTATTAATCTACGAAAATTTCTTTACAACTCTCTTAAATCTTCACTTAGGACAAGGAACTGATATTGCATTGCACAATGGAACATATATTCCAAACGTTGAAGAATACATATCTTTAGTTGAACTTAAAACAAGCTCTCTTTTTGGAATGGCTGGATTTTTAGCTGGAATACTCACAAACAATGAAAATAAAGCAAAAAACCTTTATAACACATTCTCAAAACTTGGAACCTGTTTTCAAATAATAGACGATATCAAAAATATTAAAGATGGAATTGATGGCAAAGATTTTGGAGATGATTTAATTGAAGGGAAAAAAAGTCTGCCTATAATATACTTTTTAAAAGAAAAAAAATTTAATGAACAAATTATTCAAGAACTAGACAAAATTAAAAACAAACCTATAGATAAATCAAGGGAAAAAATATTAAAATTGAGCAATATGATTAACTCATCAAGAGCTATCCAAGATGCTTCAAGCCTTGCAATGTCATACCTTAACAAATTCATAGAAGAATTAAATTCATATACATTGCTAAACGAATATAAAGAAATGATAATAGATATTGTCAAAAAAATAAAAGAGGAAAATTTATGAAAAAATATGCAATCATATTAGTCTGGATAAACATCACCACTACTCTCTATGCAACAACTTCTACAAAAGATAAAGGTACAGATAGAAAAAAAATAGATGAACTTTATACAAAATCAATCTTACTCAAAGAGCTAAAAAAATATAATGAATCTAAAGCATTGTTAATGCAAATTATAGATAAAGATCCAAAACAAGTTGACGCATACTTACTAATAGCAGAATTAGAATACTTACTAAATAACTGGTTAGAAGCAATTAAACAAACAAAAACTTATCTACAAATAATTGATTTTAAAGATACAAAAAATTATCTTGACATTTCATGGGCATACTTTCTCATTGGAGAAACACAAAACTCAATGGACCATATAATAAAATTTATTCAAGATAATCAAGAATTACTAAATACAAATATATATATATTAATTGACACTATCTTAAAAAAAGGGTTTTATCATTTCATACAAGATGAAGATTTAATGTTTAATTTAATACTAAATACTATTTTTCAAATAGAAACATATGATGACACAATATTAACTATTTTGCTAAATAGTTTAGCTATCATCAAACAAATTCCCTTTTATGAATTTAATAAAATCAAAATCAAAGACCTAGAACTACAAATTAGATGCTTAAAAAAACTCAAAAACTCAATAAATGATATTGCTAAAATAGCTTAGTTTTCCTAAAAATAGAAACAAATATATTAACTAATATAGCCATATAAAAGGGTAATGAAAGAGCAAAATAAGAATTAACATAATCCTGCAAATTGAAAAACTTATATTCAACAAATACCATAAAGAATGCAATTGGAAAAATAAGCCAAGGATTTGCAAATGCAATATATAATATACAAACAGCAAGCCAACCATTATTTAGACCCAAATTATAAGAATAAACATTAAAATTTATAGCAAGAAATGAACCTGCAATACTTGACGAGATTACGGATATAAAAATAGCAAAAGATTTAAAATCATTACTAATTTGCTCACCCAATATATTTTCACAATCACTCGAACGAATAAACTCAAAAACTATTCTAACCCTTGAATAACTTATTACATAAATACTAAAACCTAAGAAAATGAAAAAAAATATAACAAAACAAACAATAGAAAGATCATTATGAATATTCAAACTAAATCCTGGAATAAAATCGAAATTAGATGTCATTAAAATTCTGACTAAAAAATAGCATAATATATTAATTCCTATACCCGCTATAAAAATGTTATAACCATTCCTTACAATCAAAGATAAAAAAAACCCAAAGATCAAATTAATCAGAACCGTTATAATAACTGAGGGAAAAATCCCATATCCCAAATAAATAAAAAGAGATGTCAAAAAAGCAGATAAAAAGGAAATTCCTTCAATCGATATATTTAGAAGTCCTACTCTTTCGGTATAAAGAATTCCGAGTGCCAAATATGCAAATATTATAGAATGCAAAAAAATACCAAACATCTACTTTTTACCTGAATTAATCAAAAATAATGAGACAAAAATCGAAATAGCCTGATATAAACCAATAAATTCAAATTTAAACGAATAATTTATTTTAAGATAATTATTAAACTCATTAAGTGTTGCAAAAAATAAACTAAAAAATAATACATACGCATAACTAAAACCTGAAACTACAGCCACAACAAAACCATTCCAACCCAGCCCAGAGGTTAATCCTAAAAATAAATAGTTCTTAAAAAAAATTAAAAATATTGAACCCACAAGTCCATTTAAAAAAGCACTAGAAAATACTGTAAAAAACTTATACTTAAACTCATTAATACTAAAAAATTTGCTTAGTGTCTTCCTATCACTTAATATCTCAAGTTTTAATCCTAAAATAGTTCTTTTATGAACAAATACATAACATCCCCAAACCACAATACTAAAAAAAAGCAAATATGGAAAAGCAGTATCAAGAGCAAATATCTTATTAATACTTTTTGTCTGATTTAAAAGTCCATTTGTACCTAAAAGCTTTGATATAAATCCATCAACCAACCTCTGATTTCCATAAGACATCAAAAGGCCTGTAAGCATTCCATTAACTCCACAAAAAAATGTTAACAAAAAAGGAATAACTCCTATCACACCAACCAAAAATGAGCTTAATACCATTATTAATACAAAACTAAAGTATGTAAGTCCACAAAATTCACAAAACACATATGATAAAAATGCTCCACAATAAACTTGACCTTCATCGCCAAGAGTTAAACTATTACTCCTAGCACAAGTTGAAATTCCTGTTGCAATTAATAAGAGCAACATAAAATTCCACAATATCACCTTTATATAAGAAAAACTAAAAAAGCCATCAAAAAAATAGCTAATACCTAGTACACTAAGTGAAAATATTAACAAAATATATCCTCTTCTAAATTTCTTCATATAAACAACATTTCCTTTAAAGTTGCTTTGTTAACATGTTCCCTTTTTAAACTCAATACAACCTCACCAGCCTTTATTGCTAAAATATCATCTGATAAAAGAAAAAGCTCATCTAAATTAGGAGTAATTAATAATATAGGTTTCTCATTAGAAAAATTACGGATAAAATTAGCTATCTCAATATATGCCCTATAGTCTAAATTACTAAGAGGTGAAAAACAAATTAAAAAGCTTTTTGTAATATATTTCTCTCTAAAAAGAGCAAGTTTTTTTAAAGTCCCTCCAGAGAATGCCAAAGACTTAGAATAAAAAGTCTTAAATATCTTGCTATCACAATATTCCATATCGTCCTTAAAAGATTTTTTAAGCTTATTAATGGTAGATTGCTTAATAAAAACTTCATTTTCAAAAGTCATTATCTTAACTAAAAAGCCATCCAATATAGTAGTATTATCAGAAAACAAATTACCAATTCCTAAAGGTAAAAATCCGGCCTTTAGTTCACAAAAATTAATATGCTCATATCTATAACCATTCATTTTTATGCATCCCACAAAAGGAATTTTACCCAAGAATAGTTTTTCCCATGTTTTTATTGCTGCATCTTCTGCAATAATTCCTAAAACTCCTCTTTTTTTTAAAGAAAAACTAATATCATACTTCCAGAAATCTTCAAAAAATAAATTAAATTTTATAAAATCTTCGTTTGACAACCTACAATGTCTAATACTCGTATCAATAAACTTATCAGCAGGAATTTCAAGCTTGCTAAGTATTATTTCTTTATTTGTTGTTCTGAAACATTTTCCCTCTTTTAAAATAATAAATTCGTCACTAAACTTTATGGCATCCCCAATCTCTCTATGCGTAACAAAAAGAGAAGTAATGCCTGCCTTTTTGAGATCTTGAAGCAATTTAATAAACTCTTTAGCCTCTTTTTGGGAAAAGTAAGCCACACTCTCATCAAAAATAATTATCTTTGCATTTTCCTTAAGAGAAGAAATAATAAGCAAAAGATATGTTTCTTTAATATTCAAATCTTGTATACAGATCTCTAGATCAAAATCAATATTATAAAATTGCCTAAGCCATTTATAATATCTATAAGTTTTAGATCTACTTATTGGCATAAAAAATTGAGAATCAAACCAATAAATACTAAGATACTCCCAAACTTTTAAGTTCATATCAAGTTTTGGAACCTGCGACACAATATAAATGCCATTACTTTTTGCCATGTCCACATTCCAGTTTTTCTGCCTATTACTGTTTACAAATACATCACCACTATCAAAATGAATAAATCCAGCTATAATTTTTGATAAAGTACTCTTACCTTCCCCATTTCTTCCAATTACAGTCAAAATTTTAGCTTCCTCAATTCTTAAATTAACACTATCCAGAATAGGCTTTTCAACATCAGGAAAGGATTTTACTATATTTTTAAACTCTACCATAAATCATTCTAAATCTATTTTGATTCCAGTATCATTAATCTCTATCATCTTTTCTTCAAGACTCTTTTTAAGCTTTACATCAATCTTCTCTAAATAAAATTTATTGAACATATTAAACGAGATCCCCTTTTCTTTAAAGCCAAGCACCTTATAAGTTCCATATTCAAGATCTCCTTTGAGAGCATCACTTAAAACTTTTTTTAAATAAAGCCCTTGATTTGTAATGCCTGAACCAATAATATTATCTTTATTATCCAAATAATCCTCACTATCAAAAAGAACAGCAAAAACACCATGCTCACGAACCGACGAGAGAACTCCTTTAATAGCTGTACCCACAATTGGCAGAATTACGGAAACTCCCGAACTTAAAATTAAAGAGTCAGATAAAATTTTTGCCCTATTACTATCATGCCAATTTCCCAAAGTTCTAAAGAATACTTCTGAATCTATAATTTCTTTAACACCATTTTTGAAATAAGGAAAAATATAATTATTCATAACAGGATACTCTTGTCCAGCAATCAAAGCAACATTCTTATTAGATAGACTAGCATCCTTTAAAAATAAACCCACATAATAACCCAATATGTAAGCTTCTTCTGCAACATTATAAGAGAGTGAATACACCTGAGGATTAATATTCTTAACCAAAGAATCAAAAAGCAAGAATTTAGTATAAGGATAATTTTGGGAAATTTTATCAATAATGCCCTGCATTGAATTATTTGTAGTTATCAAAAAATCATAATTTTTAGAATTTAATAATTTTTCAAGCAATTCTATCCATTCATGCTGATTAAACCCAGCTTCGAATAACTTAACCTCAATATCACTCCTACCCTTTTCAAATTCAATCAAAAAATCATACATCGCTTTATAAGAAGGTGAACCACTAATGATTCCAGGAATGAACAACGCAATTTTTTTATTATTAGATAAAGACTTATATTCTCTAATTTTAAAAAAATTAATATAAACAAACAAGAATAAGCAAGTTATTGAAACAAAAATCCAAAAAATCCTAAAGAAAAGAGATCTATTCACAGAAATAAAACACCTTTTTCTCATATAAACGAAATCAATCCTGATAATATGAGAGCAAAACGGCATAACATCAAAAACCTAAAACTCAAAATAAAATCACCTTCCTCAAAAAAGTTTCTTTGTAAAAAGATATCATAAAAGTCTCTATCACGTCTAACTCTATTGATCAAATTTTCTTAAAAATATTAGCCCGCAAGATAATCAATATAATAAAAATTCAAAAGAGAAACTTTCAAAATAAAAATTCCTTAAGATTATACCATAAAAATTACCCAAACTCATGATAAAACACTTAATAACCAATAAACTGAAACCACACACAAAAATTACATAAAATAATGTTAGAATTTGACATTTATATTCTTAATAAATTTAGCAAATTTCATATCTAAATGCATCCACACCAAAATTAAAACTCTCCAGGTCTTAACAAATAAAATTCGTTAATATTCAAATTACTAGGAATATCACCATTCGTACGAACCAAATACATTTTAAAAGAATGAATGGTTTTAAAAAACTTTTTTATTAAAGATGATTGATTTTTTCTATAATTTTCGAAAAATTTTAACATAGACCTATGAATAGATGCTTTATTAAACACATCAGAAGAAAGATTAATAATATCTTCTGTAAAGAAAAACACGTTAGCCAAAAAAATGAAATTATTAAAAAGAATACCTATTCTACCCCTTAGATAATGAACATAATTTACCATGTCAACTCTATTTCCTAAGGTATAATTTTTATCTTCTAAACCCCACTTCGAATATATAGTATTAAATTTAGGGTCTCTTAATAGGTAATCATATATAAAATTAAATCTAAAACTATATTCAACATACTTTGAAAATATGCTATTCAATTGCCTATCATACATAGAAATAAAAGTTTCACGAGAAACCTCTTTCAAACTTTGAATTACATTTTGTGAAACAGAGTCATTAGTTTTATATAAAAAAGAATTACCATCCCAAAGTAAAATGCTAGTGCCTGCCGAGATCCAATATTCATTCTTGTTATAATGTTTAACAAGCCCATCAAAAACACTAACAAAATAATTATTAAAGTATTCACAATTGACATAAAATTTTGCTGGCGAATCAGTCATAAAAAAATAATTATTTATATCCACAGAAAATGAGGAACCTTGAACAACCTCATAAATCACTACCTCTAAACTACCCTTAAATAAATATACTTTTGCATCCTGCATATCTTTAAGAGAAGAATAACAAATAAGACTATGCGTATTAGAATATAAGGTCAAATCCGATGCAACACCATTTATTCCATATAAACCTATTTTAATTTTAGAATTATCTCCCACTTCAATAAAATCATACTCAAAAATCTCATCCCCCAAATCTAGTTTGACAGGAATGGCATTCCTTATAATATTAATACGTCCTTCTATTTCTTTAATAGACGCTACTTGAGAGAATAAGAATAATTGCGAGGATAAAAGCAAAAGGATAACGATATATGATTTCAAAATCAAATCTTCCTCTTTTCTCAAATTTTATGAGATTAATTATATCTTTTTTTAAAAAGATTTACTAACTTTAATAAAAATAAAAAATACGTTATAATTTTAAGAAAGCATAAAAATAATACTTGACATCAAGCCTATTCTTTAGAGAACTTAAGGCTTGACAAAAGCTATACAGTTTATGTAGGTAATCTTATATCAAAAGGATGTATCTATTATGAAAAAAAACAAATTATTATTTTCAATATTGGCCATATTTACTCTTTCACTAATTTCATGTGAGACACCTCCAGAAGAAAGAACATGTGGAAATTACAAAATTTCAAAGACATCTCAAAGGAAAGGAATCTAGACTAGTGATAAAATAAAATGAAACATAATATGTGCAGCAAAAATTGCATAATGTAAAATTGTGTAATAATATACTACTTAAAGACTTTATACAAAGATAAAAGAATTGCTGCCTAAGAGCAAAAATTATTAATTTATGTGGCCAATATCACACAAAAAGGATGTATTTATGATAAAAACAAGCAAGTCATTATTTTTAATATTATCCATATTTACTATTTCACTAATTTCATGCGAGACACCTCCAGAAGAAAAAAAGAGTGCAAACTCCAAAATTTCAAAGGAAGAAACTGGAGATACAAAAAGAGATATTGAAAAGATAAAAAGTGATGTCATAAAAGAGAGAGGGAACATTTTCTATTCTAAGGAATTTAATGAAGCTGAAAAGCTTGAAAAAAAGATGAGAAAAGAATTCGAAGAGGAAAAAATTAAAGAAGGAAACGAAACTGCTCTAAAAGTATTAGAAAGGTATAGAAACATTGCAAGAGACACAATTGAAAAAAAAGAAAAAATAAATTATCTGAAAGAAAACATTGAAAAATACCTAAATGATGCTGAAATTAATGAAGCATATATATGGATCCCGTTAGAAATCGACGAAGTAAATAACTTATATTTTGAGGCAACAAGAAAATACAAAATGTATGATATCGAAAGTTCTCTTGGAATGTATAGTAAAGCATTTAATAAGGCACAACACACTGCTAAAAAAGCAAAAGAAGCAAGAGCCCTTAAGGAAACAGAAGAGAGAATGTATAAACAATTAAAAGCATTAGAAGCTGCTTCTAATCTTCCCATTTACAACAACAACAAACTTATTAAACCATCACCATGGAACGGAAGAGCTTTACTTAAGGATAAAGATGGACGCGTAAACCTTTTAGATTCCCAAGAAAAAATTTACTTACTTGGGCAGCTAGATTCATTAGTACTCGCTTATGAAGAGCAAACTGAAGAGGTAAAGAAACCAGATTCAAATAAACTCAAAACACTTCAACTCATCGAAAAAGCCAGACAACTATGGGAACAAGGACTTGAAGCTAAGCATCTTAATAATCTTAGACTTGCAAACGAACTATTTTTAGATTCTGCAAGATACTTAAATGCTTATCAAAGCTATGCAAGTAAGGAATTATATATAATTCAAATTGGAAATACCTTATGGGGCATTTCTAAGAAATTATATAATGACCCTTATTTATGGCCTAAAATCTGGTTTGCAAACAGACAAAAAATTCAGAATCCAGACTTAATACATAAAAATTGGAAAATAATAATTCCTTCTAAATAAAAAAACAAAAAAAGGAAACAGGCTCATGCTTGTTTTCTTTTTTTATATCTAATAAAATTAATTTAAGTAAATTTTTCTTACAAAAATAAAATAAGAGAATAAAAAATGAAGAAATTAACATTAACATTAACAAGTATAATACTCTTTTCCTGTTACACAGCAGCCCACTTAAACAAACAACTCACAAAAGAAACCCCTTACAGGATTTACTTAAGAGAAGCCCAAAAGACAACTAATGTTAATGATTATCAATCTGCTTTAAAAATATATGAAAAAATGATTGAAAACTACAAAGACAATGAAAGTATTATTGCCATTGGCAAGTATGAAATTGCATTCATATATTACTTGACAAATAAAAAAGAAAAATCAAAAAAGCTCCTTGAAGAATTAATACAATCTAATATACAAACACCTAAATGGATCATCCCTCTATCGAAAAAGATAATAGAAAAAATAAAAACCAAATCAAAAGATAAACCCTAACACTCAATTAATAAAAACAACTACTTAAGCAATATTCCGTAAATTGTAATATCTTTTTCTTTAGCCGCTCTAATAACATCTTCATAAACTATAGGACCTCGGGGATACTCATGTGGAGGTGCATCACCTAATACAATAATAAACCTATTATCTGCCCTCCAATCAAACTGAGTAATAGCAGCATTAACTCCTTCAAATACTGCTTCAGGATAATCTCCTCCACCACCTATATTAATACTTTCAAGCATATTGAGCAAATATTCTTTACCATTAAAATCAAAAGATCTTGTTAAAAAATCTTCAAGATAATCTTTATAAAATACAAAACCTACCCTATAAGACTTAAATTGATTTAGATGAGGTTCTACCATATCAAAAAGATGCTCCTTTAAAATTTCAATATGACTCTTCATACTATCAGTCACGTCAATAACAAAAACAAGATCTAAATCAGCAAGTGAATCTTCTGATTTTTCTAAAATATTTTTTATTTTATCGATAACATCAAGTCCTTTCTCAGCAGTAACAACATTATCAGAAAACCTAGAAAATCCCTCTTTAAAATCATTACTCTCAATCGTACCTTCCAGTTGAGTGTCCCCAAAGAATAGCTCATAAGCATTATCCTTATACCGACCTAAATAATCATTATATTTTTTCTCAAAAGTTCTAATTGAAAACCAAAAAGGCTCTCCCTTTCTCTTTAAAACCTCTAAATCAATATCACCACTTCTTGTTGAAAAATTAGGAAAACCATATCTCAATTTCTTAGGTATTAAGATATGAAAAACTTGTCCAAATCTTTTATCTTGAACAGGTGTAGAAGATGTCAATGATAAAAGATGTCTATTTTGAATAACCCTACCATTTAAAATTCTAATCTCATCTCCATTGACTCTATTATATTCTAACGTCCTAAATGAATAAGTAGAAACATCCTTACTTTTATCTGGAATTTCAAAAGACTCAGTTAAAATAACTGATTCAATACCTGGTTTTTTTCTAACAAAAAGATGAAAACCATCCTCATGAGCTTCAACATATACATCGTCATTATTAATACTTAAGTGGTCACTCATTGAAAAAAATAAATTTAATGTAATCAACAAGGAAATAACAAAGACAGCTTTTTTCATATAAACCCTTACACATTAATTAGGCAACCTTATATGCCACCTTAAAACTAACAAACTCTAAAAAATTTAAAGATTATCAGCCAAATTATCATAAAACAAAATCTTAGAATCAACAAAATCATTCTTAAAAACACTTCTAAGATTTAAACTAGCAAGATCTTTCTTAATATTTTTCACCATATCATCATCACGATTTAATAGATCAAACATTCTAGAAGATTCGGTCAAATTTGCAATTCCCGAATCAAAAAGATTACTATCTTTAACAACGTTATATCCAGCTCTATCACCAAAAGATGCTCTTATTTCAACAATACCAAGATTATTGTAAATCTCAATTTGTTTTACCAATAAAGCTTTATGATGATCATTCTCTTTGGGTTTAAAACCCAAAATGCTAGACTTTTCTGATTCTAAATTCTGCAATACTCTTAAATAATAAGTCCTAGCAGCTTCAAAATTACCCATTTTATAAAGAACAGACGCAATTGAATTTAAAACTTTATTACTATTTGCAAATCCGAACATGTTTTCAACTTTAAATAAATAAGTTAATGCATCTTTATAATTACTTTCCTTATAATTGAGCAATGCCAACTTATAATAAACATCTGGAGAATTCACCCCTTCATTTATTGCCATCTCATAAGAAGAGATAGCTGCTTTAAAACCATTTAAATATCTAAGAATATCTCCCTGTTTTTCATAAATCAAAGCAAGCTCTCTAGATCCTTTAACAATACCATTTCTCCTATAAAAATCATATTCATTTAAAGCCAGATTAATAATGTTACTTGCTTTAAGAGTATCATTTCCTTTTTCATAAATATCTGACAAAATTCTATAAGCAATAATCTTTTCAGAGGCATTTTCAACTAAATCTTCCTTTCTAAAGCTATCTAATGCTGTTAATAAATAACCTTCTGATTTTTTAAGATCGCCCATATAATAAAAATATCTACCACTCTCAAAGAGAGCCTTATTATAATAAGGATTTTTCAACAAAATCCTTCTAAGAATATATTCAATCTCTGAATTTAGATTAACATCACTTAAAGTATTAGATACACTTTTTTCATTTCCTGTTTTAAGACCAGGAAACTCTTTATTAAGTAAGTTCATTTGAGCACTTAAATGTTTCAGATTTCTAGAAAGAGTATTTATCCTTTTATTATAAACTGTAAATCTAAGATATCTATCTATCAATTTTTTAGCATATCTAGTATAAACTACCTCATCAATATCTAATCTTTCATTTGCCTTAATAAAAGCATTCACATTTTCTGCCTCTCTCTCAGCACCAGCTTCAATATATACATTAAAAAGCTTAAATAAAATTTCCTTTCTACGCCCATATTTTGAAAGCAAAATAGTGTAATTATTAATGCTATCTTTGTAATAGGCAGGATCTATCTGAGCCCACTGAAAATAATTATTACCCTTAGTCATTAATGCTTCATAATCATAAATAGCATGAGATATAACCTCATCCAAAATCGAATTGGCAGCAGCATACTCACCAAGTCTCATTTTCATAGAAGCATAAGATATATACCCATCTTTATCAAAATTTTTGCGCCGTCTATCATCAGCTCCCAAAGAAAATGGATCAATGGTAAATAATTCTTCGTATTTTTCCTCAGCACTATCAAAATCTCTCACATCTTCAAAAGCCTTAGCATAAGCTAGAAACCATCTTTTGTTAGGACGCATATAATATGCATCTTTAAAAGCAGCTTTAGCAAGATCTCTTTTATTTTCATATATATATGATATTCCCTCTTTATATTTTCTATCAGATGCAATATAAAAAAACATAACATCAACCAAAAAATAAAAAGATAAAAAGGTTAAAATAACAAAAAGGAATGCAATCTTAAATATTGAAGATAAAGCTTTATAAGCTCTATAGCTAAATTTCCTTTCAAGTTTACTAAATTCCTCTGCTTTATAATACATAACTGGCAACTGAACAGAACGGCCAACGATATCTCCAACAAATTTAGCAATAAACCTAAGTCCCTTGTTATTTTGTTCAATAAGATCAACTAATGCTTCAATCTTATATCTAGAAACATTTTCTAACATCAAAGCCTCAGCAATAGCAATTCTCAAATTTCTAGGATAAGAATTTAAATTTTTAAAAAATAAAGGATAATTAATTTCAAAATCATATTTACCAGAAAATCCTTTCTGGCCATCTTCCAAAAATCTAAAATCATCAGAAAGATTAGACCAATCATTCTCTTCATCATCACTAAGATTCGCAGAACTTTCATTAGAAATGCCAGAAACAGATTCATTACTAGAAGGAATTTCTAACTGATCACTTTTCTCATCTGATACAGTTAGACTACTAATCATATTCTCAAGGTCAAAATCATCATCACTATCATTAACAGATTCCTGGTTCAGATTATCATCACCAATCTCATCATCAAGAAGTTTACTAGAATTTAATACATCTGAATCCAAATCACTACCTGCATCTAAATTTTGCAAACCATTAGCATTATCTAAATCGAAATTAACAACACCATCTAAACTAACAGAATTATCATCAAGAACTTTATTAAGATTTTCTTCAAGATTAGGACTTAAAACATCAAAATCATTATTTAAATCATTAAATTCAGGCTTAATATCTACCCTTTTAGAATCTTTTAATAAAATATTATTCTCATCATATGAGTCCTTCTGAACTTCCTCACTATCCAAGGCACCAAGAATAGAATCTAAATCAAGCTCTTCCTCATCAGGTTCTTCTCCTAAATCAAAGACTTCTCTCTGACTTTCCCAAGGAACAATAATTTCCCCTTCCTTAGGAGGTTCAATATCCATGTTAATACCAAAAAGCTCTTTTTTAGCTCTCTCATCAGAAATACTATCTAATATTTCTCTTTTAAACTTATTTATTTTCTCTATATCAGGCATACTACAAACAGAACCCTAACTTAAATCATTATATATCTTGGATCCCTCTTTATGAAGAACCTCAAAACGTTTTTCTAAATCATCAGCGATTCTAGAACCCAAAATTTCTTTTGTCGGTTTTAATCCTTCCTGACTTAACTTCTCTAAAATTAAATTTTTGTACTCAAATATATCTAATATTTCTGTTGCATTATACACAAGAGTATCCTCTTTAAAAACATCACAAGACATATCTTCGTTTGATGCAACTTCAAGAATGTTTCCGTTAATACCAACCATCATAAAATAATCAAAAAGCTTAAAGTAACTTGAAATTTCTGAAATTATTCTTTTAGTCTCAGGCCTACCTTTCCTATATCTTGTGGCAGTTGGAAAAATAAGAATCATATACCCACTACTCTTTTTATCCACAATACATCTCATAGAATTAGAATTAAAAACTCGCCTTTCTCTGATTGTCTCCTGATCTACTCCAACAAATGCATGCGGAGGATAAATAAATATTACGCTATAACCCAAAGATAAAGTCTTAATTAACAAATCATCTTTAAAAAGTTTAACACCAGCTATAGGAACAATATGCTCTGCAACTTCTTCATAGCCCATTTTATTAAGCAAAAACTGAAAACAAGGAAAATCAAAATTGCTATAGTGTTCCATTAATATGATTGAGGACTTGCCAGATTTGGATTTTTCATAAAGTTTCAAAACATTTTGAACACCAACAATAGTAGAATTCTCCTTAAGAAGCCTTTTAATCATTGTATCAACCAAACTCCTGCTAACAGAATCTGCTTCATGATATGAATTATTCAAACAATTCATCTTTTCAATAGCTTTAAATCTACTAAGGAACTCACTCTTAATACCTTTAAAATATTTGTTAAAACTCTCGTTCTGTATAAACATAAAACTCAATCCTTTAAAGTTCTTGAAAAACAATATACTAGCATATCAAAAATATTTCATGTAACATATGTGTATGTAAACGTTCTATATAATTATACTTTATTTATTTAGCAAATTAAAGTAAAATCCACTCAAGTATGTTAAACAAGAATAATTCAAAAGAAACATAAAAAACACTTAATGAAATAAGGAGAATGAATTATGAAATACAAAATAATAATTATTTTATCTTTTTTGATTGCATGGTTAGCTTCCTGTTCCAATGATGAGCAGAAAGATAAAATAACATTTAGGGTAACGAATGAAGCTGAGCCCGATTCACTGGATCCCCAACTTGCTACATCTTCTCAATCATTTAACATAATTATGAACACATTTGCAGGTTTAACAACAAGAGATACAAAAACCGGGGGACATAAACCAGGACTAGCTAAATCGTGGGATATATCTGATGATGGAACTGTATATACATTTCACTTAAGAGAAGGTGTCATTTGGAGTGATGGAGTTCCTATTACTGCTGAAGGTATTCGCAAGTCTTACCTTAGAATATTAAATAAAGAAACAGGTTCACAATATGTCGATATGGTAAAGTCAACAATCAAAAATGCACAGGATTACTTTGAGGGTAAAATATTGGAATCGGAACTTGGTATCAGAACTATAAATAATTCAACCTTAGAAATAACTTTAATTGCTCCAAAACCTTACTTTCCTGACATGCTAATCCATCAAACATTCATACCAGTACCAATTCATGCTATTGAAAAATATGGAAATGACTGGACAAAACCTGAAAATATGGTAGTAAGTGGCGCATACAAATTAAAGGAAAGAATCCCAAACGAAAAAATAGTGCTTGAAAAAAATGATAAGTACTATAATGCTTTAAATGTTGACATAGACGAAGTAATATTTTATCAGGTACAAACCAATACTGCTTATAATATGTACATAAATGATGAGCTTGACTTTTTAATGAAAATATCAACAGAATATTTAGATGAAGCTAGGCTAAGAAATGATTACTATTCTCACCCTATAAACAGAGTAAACTACCTGTCATTTAATATCAATGCTAAGCCACTTGATAATGTAAAGATTAGGGAGGCTTTAAGTCTTGCCATTGACAGAGAAGCACTCAACAAGATTACTCTAAAAGGACAATCAGAACCAACAAGAAACTTAACCCCAAATTTGGAAAACTATTCTTACGGAAAACAATTAAAATTATTTGACCCAAATAGAGCAAAACAACTACTAGCTGAAGCTGGCTACCCTAACGGAGAAGGCTTTCCTACTCTTAAATATAAGACCCCAAAACGCGATGGAATGGCAATAACCGCAGAGTTCTTACAAGAACAATTTAAAAAAGTACTAAACATCAACATCGAAATTGAAATTGAAGAGTGGAATACATTCCTAAGCAATAGAAATATAGGTAATTACCAAATGTCACATATGGGATGGGCAGGAGATTATATGGATCCACTAACATTCCTTGAAAGTCTATTTACAACAGAAAATCAAGGATTTGGAGCATATGGTTATTCAAACAAAGAATATGACAATTTAATAAAACAATCTAATTTTGCAAAAGATCCAATAGAAAGGCAAGAAATCTTAAGAAAAGCTGAGGCAATAATCATAGAACAAGACTTCCCCATAGCTCCATTATCAATACTTAAATCACACTATCTATTCAGAAATGATAAATGGACTAATTGGATTCCTAATGTTGCAGAAGCTTATCTCTATGAAGAAATAAAATATAAGAGAGAATATACTAATTAACAAAATGATAATAACTTAAGAGTTAATAAAGTAATAAGAAAAATAACAAAAGATCTACCACTTCTATAGATTAGTTTATAGGAGTGGTAAGTGTAACATAATCTTAGATTGTAAAATCACTTCAAATTTTCTGTAGTTGTATTTCTATTTAATAGTAGTTAATTATTTTATCCCGTAAATTATACTATTTACCTAATATAATCTCATCCATTATCTCACAATATCCTATATTGTAGGCTTCCCTCATTGATCTCTTTATACTTATAAATAATCTATGGTATAATTAATTTTCTTATCAATAAATTAAATGGTTCAACTAAAACTTTTAGTTGGAAAAACTTTTAGTTGGGTTAGGGGTAACTTTAATAGACAGGAGATAAAAGAATGAAAATAAAACAACAGCTATTTATAATATTTTTCTTCATAGCTATTTTATCCTGTAGCAAGGAAAACAGCAAAGAACATTCATCATTCAAAATCACAATGGGAGGAGAACCTAAATCAATAGACCCTCAATTAGCTGAAGATAAAATAGGTGCCCATATAATTGCACAAATGTTTAGTGGCATAGTAGAAGGCGATTCAAAAACTGGCGGATACAAACCAGGATTAGCTAAATCGTGGGATATATCTGATGATGGAACCGTATATACATTTCACTTAAGAGAAGGTGTTATCTGGAGCGATGGAGTTCCTATTACTGCTGAGGGTATTCGCAAGTCTTACCTTAGAATATTAAACAAAGAAACAGCATCAAATTATGTTGGTATGGTGAAGTCAACAATCAAAAATGCAAAAGATTACTACGAGGATAAAATATCGGAATCGGAACTCGGTATCAGAGCTATAGATAATTCAACTTTAGAGATAACTTTAATTGCTCCAAAACCTTACTTTCTCGACATGCTAGTTCATCAAACATTCACACCAATACCAATTCATGCTATTGAAAAATATGGAAATGACTGGACAAAACCTGAAAATATGGTAGTAAGTGGCGCATACAAATTAAAGGAAAGAATCCCAAACGAAAAAATAGTACTTGAAAAAAATGATAAGTACTATAAATCTAAAGATGTTGAATTACAAGAAGTAATTTTCTATACAATAACTGATGCTTCAACTGCATACAGAATGTATGAAAATAACGAAATAGATGCACTCTCAATTATCCCACCTGACTTAATAAAAGAAATAAAACTAAGAAATGATTATTACTCATCTGCTATTAATGGTCTTTACTACTTTTCATTTAACACACAAATTAAGCCACTTGACAACGTAAAAGTCAGAAAAGCTTTAACACTTGCGATTGATAGAGAAACATTAATGAAAAAAGTTATAAACAATGGCTCTATTCCTACAAGAAATATAACCCCAACCTTTAATCACTATTCTTACGGAAAACCACTAAAATTATTTGATCCAAATAGCGCAAAACAACTACTAGCTGAAGCTGGTTATCCTGATGGTGCAGGTTTTCCTGAACTAACAATCAAATATAATACAAGTGAAAGTCACAAAAAAATTACTGAATTTATTCAAAATCAATGGGCAAGAATTTTAAATATCAAAGTTAAACTTGAAAACGAAGAATGGGCATCATTCTTAGAAACTAAACAAAAGGGAAACTATGAAATAGCAAGAGCTGGTTGGATAGGAGACTACTCAGATCCATTAACATTCTTAAGCTTATTTCAAAAAGAGTTTTCCCACTTTTCATCATATGAATACTTTAACAAAGAGTATGAAAATTTAATAAATCAATCTGATATAGAACAAGATCCAATTAAAAGACAAGATATTTTAAGAAAAGCCGAGGCAATAATTATAGAACAAGATTTTCCCATTGCACCAATATACATATATGCAGGAAATTACTTATTCAGAAATGATAAATGGACTGGTTGGTCACCTAATATTTCAGAAAGATTTTATTTCTCTGAACTTAAAAGAAAATAATCAAATAACAAATGAACAGACATCTACCATAAATATCCTAGTGGATGTCTGTTCATTAACGATATTTAAAAAAATCATTACACACAAATAAACACTAATTTGCAAAACAAATAAAATAAATTTAGACTTTTTTGAAAAATATGCAATTTGATATGTTATAATGATTAATTATACAATAAAAATTTCTATCAAAATAGGAGCTACTATGTTAAAGTTTACTGTGCAAAAGTTAATGGAAGCAATACCAACTTTAATAGTAATAACTTTTTTGTGTTTTTTAATAATGAAACTTGCTCCCGGAAATCCATTTGATTCTGAAAAACCTATAGACCCCCAAGTAAAAGAAAAACTAATGCAAAAATACCATCTTGACAAACCTTTTTATATACAAGCTTACTACTACATCACAAACATTTTAAAAGGAGACTTTGGACCATCATTAGCAAAGAAAGATTTTAATGTAAATCAATACATAAAATTAGGATTTCCTAAGTCATTTACAATCGGAATAATAAGTTTAATAACGTCTCTTACACTCGGAATTTTTCTTGGATCATTGGCAGCAATCAATAAAAATACTCCCACCGACTATATAATAAGAACAGTAGCAATATTTGGACTTTCCGTACCCACCTTTGTAATTGGACCTGTTTTACAATATTTTCTATCTGTCAAGTTGAAATTATTATATACTTCTGGATGGATCTCAGAACGTGGAGGTCTTACAAATTTAATTATGCCAATATTAACAATGAGTTTGCCATGGATAGCGATTTTTACACGCATTATTAGAGGTTCTATGTTAGAAATACTAAAGAGCGATTTTGTAAGAACAGCAAAAGCTAAAGGATTAAGCTTTAATGTAATAATAAGAAAGCATGTATTAATAGGCTCCATACTACCTATAGTAAGTTATATAGGCCCTGCATTTGCTGGCATAATTTCTGGCAGTATGGTTATTGAACAAATATTTAGAATTGCTGGAATGGGTACATTTACAGTAGAAGCATCTCTAAACAGAGATTACCCTCTACTCATGGGTTCACTATTAGTATATTCAACAATATTGCTCATTTCCATTTTAATATCTGATATTACCTACAAAAGACTTGACCCAAGAATATAGGAGAACAAAATGAACAAATATGAGGAACAAGACACACATTTTGAAATCCAAACAGCAAACAAAAGAGCTTGGTTAAGATTCAAGGAAAACAAACTCGCATTTTCCAGTATATTTATCATTGGATTTTACGTCTTAATCGCAATACTTCAGCCAATACTACCAACATACAAATACTACACTCAAGTAGTAGAACATGCGGATTTGCCACCATCTTTTAGGCATGCTGGACAACTCTGGTATGAAAAGGAACTCAACTTTATAAAAAGATTATCATCAAAAGAAAAACGAGAAATAAATGAAGAAGAAAAAGCAAAATTAGAAGACATAAAAAATAAAATAGAAACTGATATTCAAAAAATTAATGGAAAAGAAGTTAAAATACACAAAAGAATATATTTACTAGGAACAGACAGTCTTGGACGAGACTTGCTTGCAAGAATAATACAAGGAAGTCAGATATCAATATCTATAGGATTTATAGGAGCATTTATATCAATGATTATAGGCACCATAATAGGTGCAATAGCAGGTTTTTTTGGTAGTATTATCGACAAAATAATAACAAAAATAATTGAAATCCTTTATGTCCTACCCACTTTGCTTGTCATAATCACTTTAATGACTGTTATGGAAAGGAATATTATTGGATTATTTATTGCAATTAGTATTATTTCATGGCTAACAATTTCTAGGATTGTAAGAGGTCAAGTAAAATCACTTGCAAAATCTGAATTTATACAAGCTGCTAGAACGCTAGGCGCAACAAATAGAAGAATGATATTCAAACATTTAATTCCTAATAGCCTTGGCATGATAGTAATTATCACAACAATGAACGTCCCATCATTTATTATGCTCGAATCATTTTTATCATTTCTAGGCCTTGGAATATCAGCTCCAATGACAAGTTGGGGAGAATTAATAAAAAATGGAGTTCCAACATTCATTGAATACCCATGGAAAATTTTCATCCCAGCAGCAGTTATGACAATATTCCTACTATTCATGAACTTTTTAGGCGACGGATTAAGAGATGCGCTTGATCCAAAAGACAATCTTTAGGAGCAACTAAATGAAAGAAGACTATATACTAGAAATAAAAAACTTAGCAATTGAATTTAAGTTAAAACATACAACAATAAATCCTGTAAACAATATAAACTTAAGGATTAAAAAAGGAGAAATTAGGGCTATTGTTGGAGAATCTGGAAGTGGAAAATCCGTTACAAGCATGGCAATATTAAAACTATTGCCATCCACAACAGTATATCAAAATGGAGAAATAATATTTGAAGGGCAAGACCTACTAAAGCTTAGCGAACAAGAGATTCAAAACATTAGGGGAAATAAAATAGCAATGATATTCCAAGATCCAATGACTTCTTTAAACCCATACTTAAGAATATCCACACAAATCGAAGAAACAATAATGATACATCAGAAATTAGATAAAAAAACAGCAAAGCAAAAAGCAATAGAAATGCTAAAAACAGTTGGTGTTATTAACGCAGAAGAAAAAATAGAATATTATCCACATCAATTTTCAGGAGGAATGAGACAAAGAGTTATGATTGCAATGGCTCTGAGTTGCCACCCATCATTATTAATTGCAGATGAGCCTACCACAGCCCTTGATGTTACAATCCAAGAACAAATATTACTACTCATTAAAAGCTTATCTAAAAAATTCAATACCTCTACTATATTAATAACCCATGATCTAGGAGTGGTTGCAGAAGTATGTGACACAGTTTCTGTAATGCACCAAGGAAAATTTGTAGAAGAAGGTACAGTACAAGAAATATTTAAAAATCCCAAACATCCATACACAATTGGACTTTTAAAATCAATACTTACTCTTGATAAGGATCCAAATGAAAAACTCTATTCAATGAAAGATTATCCTATCGAAACTACTAAAAATGGAATTGGAGAATGCTAAATGAAAAATGAAAAAGACATAATTCTTAAGGTGGAAAACTTAGTACAAACATTCACAATTGGAGAAGACTTTTTATTTTGGAAAAATAAGCGTAAAGTAAATGCTTTAAATGGTATAAGCTTTGAAGTTGAACGTAACAAAACATTAGGACTTGTTGGGGAATCTGGCTGTGGAAAATCAACAACCTTAAGAACAATAATGCAACTCCACAGACCAACATCTGGTAGCATATATTTCAATGGAAAAGATATGACTAAACTATCAAAAAGAGAACTTCTAAAGACAAGAAAAGACATGCAAATGGTATTCCAAGACCCACACACATCTCTCAATCCAAGAATGACAATAAGAGAGATAATAGAAGAACCATTAGTGATATACAATGAAAACAAAATCCTTCCAAAAACTAAACAAGAAATAGAAAAAAGAGTAAATGAATTAATGAATCTTACCGGACTTGCAAAAAGCATGTTATCTAGATATCCACATGAATTTTCAGGAGGACAAAGACAAAGAATAGGAATAGCAAGAGCACTTGCTTTAAATCCAAAGCTATTACTGCTAGACGAAGCTGTATCTGCGCTAGATGTATCAATAAGGGCACAAATTTTAAATTTGCTTAAAGATTTACAAAAAGAATTGAGTCTATCTTATCTATTTATCTCTCACGACTTGGCAGTAGTAAAATACATGAGCGATAAAATTGCAGTAATGTACATGGGGGTCATCCTAGAAATTGCACCTAGAGAAATTTTATTCTCAAACCCTAAGCATCCATACACAAAAACATTAATAGCATCTATTCCTGAAATTGATCCTGAAAAAATCAAAACTAAAACTATCAAACTTGATGAACCATCTCTAACAACTATACGAAACACATCCTTAACACCAGAAAATGCACCTCTTGAAGAAGTAGAAAAAGATCATTTTGTATCTAAGTATCTTTTTGATGAAATGAACAGCCTGTTAAATAAAAATGAGACTTAATGCAAACAAAAGGTTAAAATTTTACTCGTTCTTAATCTAAAATTTTCCTTTTCAAATTTATATACCTTACGCTATTTATTTAAGTTTAGTTAATGCTTATCTCCAGACGATTATATTTAAGGATTACTACAAGAATTTTAGTTCTCTCCTCTACCTTAAATTTAATTATCGAAATAAGAGACTTCAAAATCTATCTTATTATCAATACCTTCAACCGAATACAGATTAATCCTATTAACATTATTCTTATCTATAACTTTATTTCCAGAATCGACAAAATAATAATAAATTCTACCCTTAGGAAGATCTTTAAGCTTAATAGTATATACACCTTTATAGGGTTCTTGTTCAACCAATCTATTTAAAAATGGATTAAAATTATTAAAGTTGCCAGCTATTGTAACAATCTGTCCAGGACGACCTATATAAAAAATTTCAACTTCTCTACCATCAGAAGAATCAATTGGATTTCGTAAAGACACATAACTATGATCTACATCTATATCAATTATAGAGAATGGTATTAAATCTTTATTAAACACTACATTTCTATTATATTCATCATTTGTCCAAATACCATCTACAACAAGCCTATACTGAATCCTACCAACTCCATGGGGAAGATTTACTTTTACAAAAAAAAGTCCATATTTGTTTTTCTTAAATAAGTACTTTTTTGTATAACTATCAAAATCAAAAGCAGCAAAAATTTTCCTAATGCACTTATTAGAAGGATAAAACATAATGACTCTCTTAGAATCAACAATTGGCTCTAAACTATCCTTTCTAGTTGAAACTTCCAAAAATTCATTTAAAGACAAATCAAAATTTTCAATCACATGAGTCTTTGAGCAAATATTACCAATACCCAAGAAAAAGAATATAAAATAAAATAACCGTCTCAACATCCTTTCCACAATTTAATTGTAAAATTCAATAAACAATTCTTTTATCAAAATACTACACATTTGTCTAATTTGCTATTATACTGAAAACATATACTAAAGTAAATATACAAATATTAACCAATAAGGAGTGTAAAATGGGCTTTCATATTTATGAAATAAAAGCTAGGCAAATAATTGATTCTAGAGGAAATCCAACCGTAGAAGCAGATGTAATACTCGAAGATGGTTCTATAGGTAGAGCAGCTGTTCCATCAGGCGCATCAACAGGAACAAATGAAGCTGTTGAATTAAGAGATGGCAATCAATCTGTTTATATGGGTAAAGGAGTACTCAAAGCAGTTGAAAATATAATAAATATTATCTCTCCAGAACTTGAAGGAATGAGTGCTTTAAACCAAGTAGAAATAGACAAAAAGATGCTCGAACTTGATGGAACTCCTAATAAATCAAAACTTGGAGCTAATGCTATCCTTGCAGTTTCAATGGCTACGGCTAGAGCAGCAGCTGAACACCTTGGGTTAAAAGTTTATCAATATCTTGGTGCCTACAAAGCTAACATTTTACCTACACCTATGTGTAACATTATAAATGGCGGTGCCCACTCTGATAACTGCATTGATTTTCAAGAATTTATGATAATGCCAATTGGAGCAAAAACTTTTAGTGATGCTATAAGAATGTCTGCTGAAGTTTTTCACACACTCAAAGGTATTTTAAGCAAAAGAGGATACACAACATCCGTTGGAGATGAGGGTGGATTCGCACCAAATTTAAAATCAAACGAAGAAGCTTGTGAAGTCATTATGGAAGCCATCAAAAATGCAGGATATACACCTGGCACAGATATCGCAATCGCTCTTGATCCAGCAACGTCTGAATTATATGATTCAAAAACAAAAAAATATGTACTTAGATGGTCAACAAAAGAAGAACTCACTTCTGAAGAAATGGTTGAATATTGGGCAAAATGGGTAGAAAAATATCCTATTATATCAATTGAAGATGGCATGGCTGAAGAAGACTGGGATGGATGGAAAAAACTTACAGATAGGATTGGAAATAAAGTTCAACTTGTTGGAGACGATTTATTTGTAACAAACACATCTTTCCTTAAGAAAGGAATTGAAATGAAAGTTGCAAATTCAATCCTCATTAAAGTAAATCAAATTGGAACATTAACTGAAACTTTTGAAGCTGTAGAGATGGCAAAAAAAGCAGGATATACTGCAATAGTCTCACATCGCTCAGGAGAAACAGAAGATACAACCATTGCTGATCTTGTTGTCGCACTTGGAACAGGACAAATAAAGACAGGCTCCCTATCAAGAACAGACAGAATAGCTAAGTACAATCAACTCTTAAGAATAGAAGAAGAATTGGGAAGTACTGCTGAATACCATGGAAAAGATGTTTTTTATTCTATTAAAAAACAACAATGATACAACTAAGGCCCTCTTATGAGGGCCTTAGTTCATACAAACAAAATATAAAAACAAATACTTATCTTTTTGAGAATTGAAAACTCTTCCTAGCCTTCTTCCTACCAGACTTTTTACGTTCAACTCTCCTTGGATCTCTTGTTAAAAATCCATTGGATTTAAGAACTATCTTATACTCTTCATCAAGATCAAGAAGGGCTCTTGCAACACCATGCCTAATAGCACCAGCCTGACCCGAAATACCCCCACCATAAACATTAATATAAAGGTCATACTTACCAAGAGTCTTTGTTAAAACCAGCGGAGATAGAGCAATCGTCCTAAACTTTTCAAGTTGAATATAAGAATCAAAATCCTTACCATTAATCTTAATATCACCCTTACCTTCTCTAATATAAATTCTAGCAACAGAAGACTTTCGCCTTCCCGTACCCATTCCTAAATTAATACCCTTAACACCTGACTTTGACATTTTGCCTCTCTTAATTTGCTTCTAATTTACAAAGATTTTGAGATGTAAACGTATGCTTAGAATCAGCAAAAACTTTAAGATTTCTAAAAAGCTCACGTCCCAAAGATCCTTTTGGTAACATACCCTTAATAGCTATTTCAAGAGGAGCCGTTGGTTTTCTCGCAGATAATGTTCTAAAAGTATCAGAGTAAAGACCTCCAGGATATCTTGAATGCCTATAATAAATCTTCTGAAAATATTTCTTACCAGTAAGTCTAACCTTTGAAGCATTAACAATTATAACATTATCACCTAAATCCTGGTGAGGAGTATAATAAGGCTTATGCTTGCCTCTCAAAATTTTAACAGCTTCTGTAGCAACTTTACCAAGAACTTTATCTGAAGCATCAATTACATACCATTTTTTCTCTACATACTTCGGCTTAATCCATATTGTCTTATTATTCGTGATCTTATTCATAATAATATATAGCCCTCACTTAGATATCCTATCAAGTTACGCTTCTTAATTGTATTATTTGTAAGTTAATCTGTCAATACTAACAGCCAAATTTATCCCATAGCTTCAGAGAAACTTTTTTAAACCCATCTAAATCTCCCCTAGAAAATTTTAAAGGAACAAGAGAAGGAACATCAAAAACAGGACTAATTAAATAGCCATTTTTTAAATACTCATTAAAAACTTCATCATGATACTTAGAACTATAAAGAGGAAACATATATCTACCAATAAGTCTAAAAATAGGCGTATCAAAAATATCAAAATTAATCTTTAAATTTTTCTCATAAGACAAAATCTTAGTAAGCATATGTCTGGCAACCGCCAAAGTCAAAGCATCAAAAAGATCTCTAAATTCGATTTTTCTAGACAAATTATCTACCACAGCGATGCTAATAGACATGCATCCAGGCATTGGAATATTTATAAGCATAGGATACCTAAAATTATCAAATCCGACCTTGAACTCATACACCCCCTGTTTTTCTTCCCAAGGATTACTAAAACAACTCTGACCTGTTAAAGACAATAAAAAATCTCTGGCATCTCTGTCAAACTTAAAAACATAAACAGAACCCGCCTCTTTAAAAAAAGAAAAAAAAATATTTTCAAACTGTTTCCTAAAAACAGAAGGATAAGAAGCCGTAAGACCTCTTGAAAAAGTCTGCTTAATAATAAGATTTAAACCTTGAACCCTATGCCCTAGAAAGTTCAGTCCACCATTTAAATATAAATCTAAATACCGGTTACCATTAATATCATAAAGATAAAAAAACCTTGCTCTTCTAATTATTGGCAAACAACTAAATGGAGACTTGCTACACATTCCTTAACTTGCTCATTAAAATTTCATTTGCAAGAACGGGATTTGCCTTACCAGAAGTTTTACGCATGATCTGACCCATCATAAATTTAATTGAATGACTCTTACCTCTCTTATAAAGCGCTATGGATTTAGGATTTTCATTTAAAACTTCAAGCACAACTGATTCAATGAAAGATTCATCACTTATTTGCTCTAAATTTTTTTCATTAATAATAACAGAAGGAGAAACATTTCGATCAAGCATTTCTAAAAATATTTCTTTCGCAATCTTACCACTTATCTTGCCATTAACAATGCATTCAACAAGTTCACCAACATATAATGGTGATAAATTAAAATCAAGTATACTTATTGCTCTATCATTTAGTACACTCAACACTTCAGATAGTACCCAATTTGCCACTCTCTTAGGTTCACTCGCACCCATAGCCGCTTCTTCAAAATATTTAACTAGATTTTTATCAGAAGTTAAAGTCACAACATCAAAATCACTAAGACCATATTGATCTTTTAATCTCATTCTCGCATCAAAAGGCAACTCTAACATTCTATCAAAATTTATGCTCTCAATATAAGCATCATCAAGCTCGATTAAAGGCAAATCAGGATCCCTCATATAACGATAATCAATTATCGTTTCTTTACTCCTTTGCAGTACTGTAATACCTCTTTTATCATCAAAGCCCATTGTATGCTTACCCACACTCTCAAAAGTTTTTCTGTGTAAAATCCACTCTTCTTTTTGCCTTGACTCTTCATAATCAATTGCCAACCTCACTGATTTAAAAGAATTTAAATTTTTTATCTCAGAAATAGGAGTTTTATACTCAATATCGTTTTCGTTAATAAGTAAATTAACATTAACATCACAACGAAATGACCCGTTTTCCATATTACAATCAGACAAATCAAGATATCTGAAAATTTCTCTTAAAGCACTCAAATAAGCTATAGCTTCTTCTCCACTATTAATATCTGGTTTTGAGACAATCTCTAGCAATGGTGCACCTGCACGATTAAAATCAATATAACTTTGATTCTCACTCTCAAGCAAATGCAAGCTCTTGCCAGAATCTTCTTCCATATGTATCCTATCAATATTAATTTTTTTTAAACCTGAACTAATTTCAATTAAGATGAACCCATTTTCACAAATTGGCTCATCATTTTGTGATATTTGATATCCCTTAGGTAAATCAGGATAAGCATAATGCTTTCTATCAAACTTAACAATATTTCTAATCTTAGAATTAGTAGCATGCCCAGCCAAAATCGCACTAATAATAAGTTCTTTATTTACACTGGGCAATGCTCCAGGAAGCCCAAGACATATCGGACACGTACGAGAATTTGGAATTCCACCAAAATCATTCTTACATCCGCAAAAAGCTTTAGTCTTTAATCCCAATTGCACATGCACTTCCAAACCAACAAGCAATTTATATTCCATTTACTCCCAATTCCTCTATTACATTTTTCACAAAATTTAAAAGCTCAAAATCTCTCTTAAATTGACCAATTATCTGCATACCAATAGGTAAGCCCCTATCATCTTTAGCAAAGGGAATAGAAAGTGCAGGGACTCCAATAAGATTAGCAATCACAGTACATAAATCAGAATAATACATTTTTATAGGATCATCAAAATTCTCACCAATTTTAAAAGGTTTCACAAAACTTGTAGGAGTAATAATATATGAACAACTACTAAAAATTTCATTGAACTTTGGAATTAACACATTTTCAATAATCTTGCAAGCTTTTGCATAATATTGCAAATCATAACCTTCTGAGCACAAATAATTACCAAGCACAATACGTCTTTTCACTTCTTCTCTTAAAAATAAACTCCTATGCTTACAGTAAAAATCATTAAGACTTAATTCATCATTCAACCTTTTTCCATAATGAAGACAAGTATAACGAGCAAGGTTAGAAGCAGCCTCAACTGGAGATACTGAATAGTAAAGGGAAAGTACAAAATTAACTGCCTCTATTGAAACTTCATGTATTTCAACTCCTCTGCTTAAAAGTTCAGATTTAAATCTAGAAAAATTGCAGGCAACCTCTCTTTCCATCAAATCCTCACTAAGTTCTTTAATTACAGCCACTTTGATCCCTGATAAAGGCTTACTCAACAATGGATAAGGTTCTTGGATAATATCTACGCTAGTAGAATCCATTCTGTCAATTCCACAAGTATATTTTAATATTAAAGCCACGTCATCAATAGAATTAGCAAAAAATCCTATTTGATCAAGAGAAGACACATATGATGCAAGTCCATAACGAGATAAACCTCCATAAGAAGGTTTAAAGCCAATCAAACCTGAAAAGGAAGCAGGAAGTCTAACAGACCCTCCAGTATCGCTACCAAGTGCAAAAGGAGCCTGATTACCAGCAACAACAGCTCCTGAACCACCAGAACTACCACCTACAACATACTCTTTGTTTAAAGGATTAAGAGTAGCACCATAATAAGAAAATTCACAAGAAGATCCCATTGCAAACTCATCCATATTAGTTCTACCAATTAAAATTGCACCGTTATCTTTAAGTCTCTTAATAACAGTTGCATCATAAGGAGAAACATATCCTTGCAAAAGCTCAGATGCACAAGTTAAGCTTTTATTCTTAATAGAAATATTATCCTTAACAGCAATGGGCATACCAATCAAAGGCAAATTTTGTTCTTTACCTTTACCTAAAAGCTCATCATATTCTTTTGCCAATTCTAACGCGTCATCAAAAAACTCAATATATCCATTAATATCTTTATTGACTTCGTAACGCTCTTTATAAAAGAGAATAATATCATAAATCTTGCAGCTTCGAGTCAATATTAATTCTCTAAGTTTTATTAAACTTAAACCTCTTAAATCCAACTCAATACCCCTCCTAATCAAGTACTCTAGGTGATGAAAAGTAACCATCCACAAATACATCACTAAAATTCTTGATAGACTCAATAGTCAAAGAAGGTAAAATCTCATCGTTCCTTAAAGTAGAAAGTTTACATGTTTTTCGTTGAAATCCATCTTTTACTTTAAATTCAGCAATTTTATTTAACATATCAATGATCTTTTCAAATTTCATGACAAACTTCTGTTTTTCACTATTACCTAATCTTAATAAACTTAACTTCAAACTATCTTCTAAATGAATATCTATCAAATTTCACCTCTAAATCTTAGAAAGTCCTTTAATATAGTTCGAGCTTAAAATAGCTTTCCTTCCATTCTTTAGACTAATTTTAATAAATTGCTCGCTATTTTGATACCACTTATCAATCACTACACCATTTTCACCATTATAAGTTATATAATCCCCAATGTTAAAGCTTTTATTAACACTTCCTGAAAAAAAATATTTGAAATTATTTTTTAAATATTCCGGAACAAAAACAATATCATAATTGTCTTTGGCAATATCTTGAAAAAAGACTGACATAGCCGTATTCCTCAGCATACCTCCAAAAAACCTCTGCAAATTCATCGTAACAATAAGTTCAAATTTAGCCCTAGTAATAGCAACATAAAAAAGCCTTCTTTCCTCTTCAAGTCTTTCCTGGGTCAATTCCTCAATCTCAGCAGGTAATAAACCTTTCTCAAGCCCAGATATTATTACTCTATCAAACTCAAGTCCTTTAACTCCATGAATTGAAGAAAGGAGTATGCTAGACTTAGAATCTCCATGAATTAAAGGTGAAAGAGATGAATTTTCCAAAAATATCACAAGCCCTTCAAAACTGCCTGAGTATTCAACCCCACTACTAATAAGTTCATCAATATTTCTAGATTTTTCATCTTTATCAAATTTTTGATAATAAGCCCAAAATCCAGATTTAATTACAACATCCTTAATAAATTCAGATAAATTTATATAAGAAGCTCTTTTTATATTCTCTTCTAGATCATCATATAAATTTAAAAAAGCAACAAGAGAATCTTTTGCTTTACCTTTAAGACCCTCAACAACTCTTCTACTTGCAAGAATTAAATCAAGATTGACACTAAGATCATTTAACATTGCAATTATCTTATCCGTAGTAGTTTTCCCAATTCCCCTAGCAGGCTTATTTATGACTCTTAAGAAAGAAATTTTATCTTTTTTATTTACAAAAAGTCTTAATAAAGAAATTATATCTTTAATCTCCTCTCTTTCATAAAATCTAATTGAACCTAATACTTTATGTGGAATGTTGTGTTTTAAAAAAGATTTTTCAAACTGCAAAGATTGATGATTAAATCTGTAAAGGATCGCTGTCTCAAGTTCATCTTCAAGAAGGAAGTTAGAAAAATAGTCAGCTTCCTCTATAGGATTTTGGAAGACAAACAATTTCATCTTCCTTCCTATCTTGTTCTTCGTAATTATCAACTTTTTATACCTATTTCTATTTTTTGAAATAACATCATTTGCAACATTAACAATACTTAAACTGGAACGATAATTTTGTACCAAAAAATATTTAGATACATTACTAAATACTTTTTCAAATTCAAGAATATTTTCAACTCTAGCCCCTCTGAAAGAATAGATAGACTGATCCTCATCTCCTACTACTATAAAATGCATATCCTTGCAATAAAGCTCTTTTAAAAATAAAAATTGTGAATAATTAGTATCTTGGTATTCATCTACAAAAATGGCTTTAAACTTTTTCTGAACTTTCATCTTGATATCTTGACAACTTTTTAACATCAATACAGCTTTAAGAATAAGATCAGCAAAATCAAAAGCATTGTTTCTAGATTTCTCTTGCTCGTAAAACTTAATATCTCCATGGATCTTCTCATCAAGATTACAATAACAATCTAAAAGGCAATTTTCTTTATGCTTAAGTATAAAAGACGCCACATGCTTTGCAAGCTCAATTGTTGAAGCAAGCCCAATTTGTTTAATAAATCTAACAACATCATTAATATCCCAAATTGTAAAATTCGAATCATAATCTTTATCAAATTCTTTAAAGTAAAGCCTTAAAAGCCAAACACCAAAAGAATGAAAGGTCTGAATATGTAGGGTTTTATTAAAATCAAAAAGATAATTTAGTCTCAAATTCATCTCATTTGCAGCTTTATTTGTAAATGTTAAAGCAAGAATCTCTTCTGGCCTCAAGTTCATTTCCTTTATTAAATAAGCTATTTTAGCCGTTATAACCCTTGTTTTACCACTGCCTGGACCTGCCAAAACAAGAATGGGATTCTTAGTATCATCTAAAACAACTTTTTTCTGATCATAATTTAAACTAAAGATAAATTTTTCTATTCTATCCATTAATAAACTTCAGACACCTTAAGCTCGAAACTTCCAGGAGTTTTTAACCAAAAAAATTGGATTGCCATCACTTCTCTTCCATAATTCTTCAAAATAGAAGTAATGTCTTTACCTTGAAGAAAAATATTAACATCTGAAAGTCTTGATAAAAATAGTATTAAAGATTTTCCAAAATTTAAATGAAGAGGAACACCCTTAGATGCAAGCAAAGATTTACCATAAAGATTATTCTCATCAGCATATCTTAAAAATGTATCATTTAAAAAATTAATTACTAAATCAACTCTGGAAATATCTTGAACAGAATATAAAGTAGGATACTCATTAATTGCTCTACTCTTAGGACCACTAACTTCAAAGCCCCAATTTAAAACATTAAACCTACTAGCAAGACTAGTTTCAAGCACATATTCAATATTAAGCATAAAAGATTCTAAGCCTACATGAGCTTTTTTAACATCACCTTGAGAATAGTTATCATATACAATCTTGACCTTGATATTATCATTCAAAACTATTTCCCGAGATTCGCCTAATTTAAAAATATATCTTCCCTTTCTTAAATCATTTATAATAATCAAATCATCATTCATAAAAGAGATTTTATACTTTGCAATAGAATTCCCATATACTAAGGACAAAAAATCCCCATCTCCAAGAGTAACATTCCAAAAACTTTCCCTATCAAAAAGAACTTCATGAATTTTTGGGGATTGTCTTATAACATTATCTGCTTTGAAAATTTTTCCTAAAAATTGCTTAATCCCAATGAAATTTACAATTAAAATAACTAAAAATATAATGCTAATCATTCCTATCAATATCTTAGTATTCCTAGGAAAATTTATCTTATCAATATCCAAATACTTACCCCCAGGCCTACCTTTAACAAAATTTGAATTGCCATTTTGATCCTCAGTCTTAATTCCAATATAACTACTATTAAGTCTTTTTTTATACTCTTTAAAAAGAGATGAAACATACCAAATATCAACACCTAAATACTCACTATAAGTCCTTAAGAATCCCACAGCTAAAACTTCATTTGGAAACAATTCGACATTAGAATCTTCAAGTGCTTTAAGATATTCGACAGAAATTTTAATATCATCAGATATCACATCAAGAGTCAGTCCTTTATCAATTCGAGCTTTCCTTAAAAAATCTCCAAATCTAATGAAATTATTTATTTCCATCTTTCAATACCTCAAGTTTTTTTGATATCATATAAAAAGCTATCCACCTTATTTGAAGTTTTTGGCAGATCATATTTAAACTTATTATCAGGAATACCAACATTAAACTTCACAGATAAAAGATCAATAATTATTTCTCGACCACCACCCGTAGGATAAGCAATAACTCTCCTGATTGCACCACTTGGAGTAAAAGCAATCATAAAGGAATCAATCGTAGCAGCCCCCTTATAAAGTCGTCTTGAAAAAGTCAATTTTATAACACTCTCTGTATTTCCTCCAGATTCATCAAGAGGTTCTAAATTGGGAGAATTAGTATAAGATACACTATACTCAGTACTTAAAATCTTCATAAAGCCACTCTCCCCTCTTCCTATAGTCAACTGTTGTCTAAAAGAAGTTCCAAGAGCTGGAACATAAACAGTTAAAACTTCACCATCACTCACAAAAACCTGATTATTTGAATCTAAACTAATAATAAATTTATCGGGAAATTTATATAACAAAGTTCCTGTTTGCTTCAAGCCTTTTATGTTCAGGTTAATCTTAGCCTGCATATCTTCTATATTCTTGTACTTTGAATAAACATCCTCGAAATACTGATTGGAAGATACTTGAGCGAAAATCAAACAAGGACAAAAAATAAATATTATCTTTTTCACCATAAAATCGCATCTCACCATGCTAAATTCAACAACAAATACACTTCAAGCCCTACCTTTAATACTCAATAAGTAAAACTTTCTATAATAAGTTATCATTTATAATATAACATTTTGCAAATTAATAATAAACATATTTATCAAAAGACAAAAGGAAAAAAAATGTCATTAAACTACAATGAAATAAACATCATACTTAAAGAACTGCCGTTACAAAATTCATTCTTAAGAAAAATCAAACAGCCCAACCACAAAACTTTGGTTATGGAATTTTATAATAAAGAAATAAATGAAAAAAATTTTAATGTATTAATCGCACTAGATCCAAAAAAAACAAGGATTCAAAAAACAAGTAAGAAATTTGAAAATATCAAGCCCTCTTTAAGATTTTTTGAATTCTTAAAATCAAAAGTTCAAAATGGTAAAATATCTGAGGTATATCAAATAAAAAATGAAAGAATAATTTTAATTAAAGTAATCAAAGAAAAAATAATAACCCTTATCTTCATAAAGTTATGGCCATCATCTCCTAACATAATTGCTACAGACACAAATCTCAAGATCCTCGATGCATACTACAGAAGACCAAAATCAAGAGAAGTTACAGGTGAAATATTCACAAAAGTAAAAGAAATTATTGAAAATAATAATATAACTGACAAACAAGAAGTCAAACTCAAAGATGGATATAACAATAAACTACCCTACTGCGAATTTATTGAAAATTACTATGAGGATTTAGAAACAAAAGAAATCCAAGCAAATAATACAGAACTACTCATAAGAAAATATGAAAAAGAAAAAATAACCCTAGAAAAGAAAATAAACGCCTTAGAAAAACAAATAAATTCAATTAAAAGAATCGAGACTCAAAAAGAGAAAGGCGAAATAATCTTATCAAATATTAACAAAATAAAAAAAGGTATGGATGAAATCATTTTAGAAAACAGCAATGGAAAACAAATTAGAATAATACTGGACAAAGTACTAACTCCTCAAGATAATGCTTTAAAATACTTTAAAGAATACAAAAAAAATAAAAATTCCCTAAGGATCATGCAAGAACAATTAGAATATGCACGAACACAATACGATCTGTTAATATTAAAGGCAAATTGCACAGATGAACAATACTGTAGTAACCCCGAAAATAAAACAACAAAAAAACGAAAAATTATAAAAAAGACCTCTATTGGTCTTAATTTTCTCTCTTGTGGATTTGAAATTGCTGTAGGCAGAAATACAAACGAAAATGATGAACTTTTAAGAAGGTGGGCAAAAGGAAATGATTACTGGCTACACACAAGAGACTATCCCGGTGCTTACGTATTTATCAGAAACAAAAAGGACAAAACACCTCCTCTTAAAGTCTTAATAGATGCAGGAAACCTATGTGTATTTTATACAAAACCTGCAAGACAAGCAGGCGAAGCTGATCTTTACTATACTAACGTCAAACATTTAAGAAGAGTTAAAGGAGAAGGAAAAGGACTTGTAATACCCAATAGAGAAAAAAACTTAAATATCAAACTAGACAAACAAATATTAAACAAACTAAAAAACAAAAGTTAAGTTTATAATATACGCTAACTTGATCTTAAAATAAAATGACAAGTTCTTAAAAAATATTGTTATTGAAGATTAAAAAGAATAAAATTTAACATTGTAGGAGAAAAATAAATGATACAAAAATTAACAAAAATAGTAGCAACAATATCTGACCTTAGATGTGATCCAGAACACATAAAAGAGTTATATAAAGCAGGAGTAAACGTAATAAGGCTTAACACTGCTCATCAATCTCATGACGATGCAATAAGAGTAATAAACAATGTTAGGCAAGTTTCAAATAAGATAGCATTAATGATTGATACAAAAGGACCAGAAGTCAGAACAGCTAATATTGAAAAGCCTATCACAGTTAAGGTAGGAGATAAAATAATAATCTCAACATCTCCTATCAATGATCCTAATGCATTGCAAACCAACTATGATAAATTTGTAAATGAAATTCCAAATGGAGCAAAAATCCTTATCGATGATGGCGAAATTGAAATGATTGTCACTGAAAAATTAGAAGACAGATTAATTTGTGAAGTTAAAAATGATGGACAAATCAAAAATAAAAAATCAATCAACACACCAGGAATTTCACTTAAACTAAAATCCGTCACTGAGAAAGACAAAGGATTCATTGAACTTGCAGCCAAACAAAATATTGATTTTATTGCTCACTCATTTGTAAGACACGAAAAAGATATTCAAGATGTTAAAGATATATTAAATGCCGCTGGAAATCCAGACGTTAAAATTATTGCCAAGGTTGAAAATCAAGAAGGAATTGATAACATTGAAGAGATTGCAAAAGCTGCTTATGGAATCATGGTTGCAAGAGGCGATATGGGAGTTGAGATACCTGCTGAAGATGTTCCTTTAGCACAAATGAAAATAACAAAAACCTGCATTAAATATGGAGTACCTGTAATTACCGCAACACAAATGCTGCACACAATGATTGAAAATCCAAGACCTACAAGAGCAGAAGTATCTGATGTTGCCAACGCAATTCTAAATGGAACTGATGCCATAATGCTATCTGGTGAGACAGCTTATGGTAAATATCCAATTGAAGCTGTCAAGATGATGACTAAAATTGCCAGAGAAGTCGAAAAATATAGAGAAAAAACAATATTTCGAGATGAAATTTTCTGTAGTAAAAAGCTTATTAGAAACTATATTATTAAATGTGCAATTGATGCAACCAAGATAATGCCTATTAAGGCTATTATTGTTGATTCACTCAAGGGAAGAACCGCAAGAATAATGGCAACATATAGAGCAAGTGTGCCTCTATTTATTACAACAAACAATGAAAGAATAGCAAGAGAACTATCACTCTCTTACGGCGTCCATTCTAATCTTGTCGATCACAATTTCAAGAGAACAAATGAATTTGTAGTAACTTCTATTGAAATACTCAAAGCCCAAGGAATAGTTAAAGATTCAGATATCATAGTAATTATCTCTGGAAATCCAAATAGAGATACTAACAAAGGCACAGAATTTATGGAAATAAATACAGTAGAAGAAGCAATTAAGGGGCACAAAATATAGATAAAATAAGAAACAGTTTGGTTAATAATATATTTTATTCAACCAATGATTCTAAATTAAAATCATTCAACCTAAATAAAAAAAAGACTCATAAAGCACTTTTGAGTAGTTATGGTGCTTATGAGTTTTTCTTAGATAAGATTGACCTATTTCAAAAAATAATAACACATAATACAAAGAATGTGTTTATATTCTCACAAACAAAAGAAAATTCACAAATTAATATCTCAGATCATAAAGCTTGGAAATTCCTTAATAAAACAATTGACGTTAATCTAGATATAGTAAGTTTAATAAAAAATCTTGAATTTACAAGCATAGAAAACAAAATAATGGAGAATGACCATAAAATTGAAATTACATTAAATTTTATTAAAGATATAACACAAGATATAAAAATTATCCCTATTATTTTGGGCCAACCAAAAAATCAAATTTCAAGAGAATTTTGTAAATTTTTAAATCCATTTATAACAAAGGAAGAAAATTCTTTTATATTCCTCTGCCACTTCATCGCATGCTCTAAAAACTTAAGAAAAGCCATTCAACTAGAAACAACATTAAAAGAATTCCTAAATACACCTAATTCAAATTCATCCACTTTATTAGAATATTACAATACACACAAAATATTTCCTGAAAATATAAGCGCACTGACCATAATTCATAAGCTTTTCAAAAAATTTGAATTCATAAACCACACACTCGTCAATAACGAGAATGAATATTTAATAATAGAGAATATACTATTAAACTGAAATTGGAAACATGCAATTTTTACATAAAATCTTCTATCTTTTTATAATTTTTCTTCAAAAAAACACTAAGACCTACCTTTGAAATACTTCTTAAGGCACTCGCAGAAATCCTAATGTTAACGCTTTTTCTAAGCTCAGGAACAAAAAATTTTTTATTGATTAAATTTACCTTAAAAGTTCTCTTGGTCTTCACACCAATGTGCTGTCCTGCTCCACCCTTTTTTTTAGCAAGTCCTTTTCTTGGAACATTGTTTCCAAACATCGTCTTTTTACCTGTTATTTCACATTCTCTTCCCATTTAAATCTCCTAAACTGTATTTTTCTTCTCTAAATATAAATCCATCAGCTTTAAAAATAAACTTAAACCATCAACTACATTTTCAATTATACTACCAAAGTTTACATTATTGCCACAACTTTTTACAAGATCAGCATCAAGCTCTTTCCAATTATAAATAAGCTCCTTTTCTGAAGAAGGTTTCAGATAATCTTCCAAACAATCATTCAAACGTTGTCTTAAAGAATTTATTTTTGAATAATATTCATTAAGTAAAACAAAAGCCTTTTTATTAACATCTGTTATTATACTCAACAATAATTTTTCCGACGATTTGTCCCCAACAGAAACTCTGTGCAAAAGAGCATTAATTCTATTACCATAAGTACCCTGTTCACCAAGATTATCATCAAAATCAATAAGATTGGAATAAATACCAATTAAGGAATGAATATCATTAGAAACATCTCTAGACATTTCCATATCCTCCCACTGTCCCTTAATAATAAGGATATTAACAATATCACTGAGATCCTTTTTTACAAAATTAACTGCATGGGTTTTTAAATAACCTAAAAGATCAGAGTAAACATACCCAGTAGTATTAACAACTTTAGATGTAATCTTATCATTCATAAGTTCATTGTAATTATCTAAAGTTGCAATAGTAATTCCGGGAAACAATTTTGCTGCTAAAACCTTAGATTTACTATTCTTTTGAAAAATCTCAATTTTTGATATCTCATTTGAAACATGTTTAGCAAGGTCATTAAAGAAAATTTTTGCCTTGGCCTTCGACTTTTTGACACCAGACATGGGCAAATAATCAGGATCACCACTAACATATCTTATAAGATATAAAATTTCTTTATTTTTATTGATCTCAATTATAGAGGTTAGTATTTTAAGCCAAACATTTGGCTTAACAGGAAAATTTTCTCTATCTCCATATATCTCTAAAAGAACATCGTATAGATTTCTCCAAATAGAAATATCTCTAATAGAATATATACACTCCAAAAAATCTTTAATATCATCAAGAATCACGCCACAATTAACAGAACTAAATCTTGGTTTATATACAAAGTCATCTTCCGGAAATAAATTATCAAAATTTTTCACAATTGAATAATATTGATATGAAACTAAATCAAAAAAGATATCTAAAGCTCCACAAGTCTCATCTATCAACCTGATTTGCTCCTGAGTTACGTTCTTCAACAAATAATTCAAATTATTATCCAAATTCTTAGACATATCAGGCGTAAAATTAACTACATCATTAGCTGAAAAAGAATAAATACATTCCAAAGCTTGCCTTTGATTATCACTCAAATACTTTTCAACAACAAAGTGAATTATTTTATTTGAATTTCGATATCTCTGTGCAAAAAACTTAAAAGGAATAAAAGCCTTATAAAGATTATAAATAAACTTAGCAAATTGAGGCAAAGCCTGAATCTTCGAAGCATTAAAAAAACTACTTATCTTACTTAGATTATTTTTAACTTCTCTAAGTCTTCTTTGCTTCACTTGTTCAGGAGTAAGCTCTCGACTAAAGATAGAAAACAAAAAATCAACCAAACCCAAACTCGTGTACTCTCCTTTAAGACTAAAATCCAGAGTTTTCAAAGATACCTAAAATTATAAAATAACTATAAGAATTATACATAATTTATTGTAAAATAAAAGGAAAAGAACAAATATTTTTTTATGTACATAAAGAAGCTAGTTTTAATCATAATTTTTACATTGATTTTTAGTTGCTCACAAGATGATGCCATCACCATATTAACTGATAATCAAATTATTCCGTTTTATATAAACCAATTCAATATCCAAAATAAAGAAAGCTTTATCATTAAATATAAAGAGCATATTAACATGCAAACGATTAATGAAGAGAATGTGCAAATAATTATATCAAAAAATATAGATAACATAAATATAACTAAAAACTTAAAAAACATCCAAAAATATTATTATCCAGACTATCCAATACTGAATAATATATCGGGAAAGTTTGCATACAGAATTGCCCCCTTAAGCTTTGATATTCCAATATTAATGTATAAAAAAGAGTATGATATACAAAAATATATTGATGTACAAAATATAAAGGAAATATATAAAAGCTTTCAAAAGAAGAAAAAAATTTTTATCTCTCCATATATCTCTGAAAATCTACTTTACACAATATCTGAAATCAATGACATAAACTTTTACTTTAGTAACAACAGACCATCATATGATGAAAAAAAAATGTCAAATATGATAAATCATTTTAAATCTTTCATGGATGTAAATGAACTCAAACTACACAAAAGCTTCACGGAAAAATATAAATATCTAACTCTAGAAAAAATATTGCTTCAAAATAAAACTATTTTAATTGCAGGCTTAACTAACTTAACATATTACAACAGCTTAAACAAAGATATAAGAGACAAAATCAATTTTTCATACCTAACAAATAACGAAAAAAAGTCGTTGGTATGCAACATAAACTTTATTGGAGTTAAAGAAATATCAAAATCTATAGAGAAATTTATCCAATGGATACTGAACCAAGAAGTACAAAAATCCCTAATTAAACTTAAAGAAAAAGCAAAATTCAACGAATATTTTGGATTTGCAAATGGATTTACACCTTATAAAAGTCTTAACTTAAAATTAAAACATATAATAAAAGAAATACCTTCATTTATTGTAGATGAAAATTATCTGAACAAAAATTCGTATATACTAAATACAGAACAAATAACCAAAGAAAATCGCATGATCAATGAATTATTTCTATTAAACCCATAAACAAATAAATATTATACTTCTTGATAATTAACTCGCATTATATACAATATAATACAAAACAAGATAGCAAAAATAAGAATAAAAGATATGTATATATTAACAGATATCTGAATCAAGAGAGCTATCAAAATAAATAATAAGTAATTCATAAAAAGTGAAACGATAACTGAAAAAATAGCTATTATTAAGGATATAAGGAATATCACAATTTTTGAATCAAATTCAAAATTAACCTTAGAAGCCACAGCAATAAACAAAACACCCAAAAAAACTAGTAAAATAGGAGTCATCATTAAAAAAAGACTTGAAGAAAAAATATTTATCAGCCCGAAGCTAAACATTTCAACTTGGCTGAAAGCATTTAAAAGAACTTGAATGGGCAGAAAAATACCACCCTTAACAGAATTTGCAAATAAACGCAAGTTATTAACATCCTTATTAATATTAACGATATTTGGATCACTTAAGTCAAAGTTAATAAGCGATACGATAACCTTAGTAGCAGTAATATCACTATTTTCATTCTTCTTATCTAAAACATTTTGATAAACACTATTACCCTTAAGACTAGCAAATGGCACTTTAATGTGCAATATAATATTTCCTGAGTTATCAAACCTAATAAGCTCAAAATTTTTAATCATCTTAACATAAGAAGAAACAGTATTGACAACCTTTTGCATATAAATATAATCATATGTTTCATTACTAGAATCACGTTGAAATAAAAATATATCGTTAATACCATAATGCTCATAATACTTTTCAATTTCATCAAAAAAGAAATACTCTCCTTTCAGTTTTTCTAAAGATTTATTCTTATAACTCAAAATCTCATTATCATTCGGAAATAAATTATGAAGCTTTAAAAAGCCATAATACGCAGGTTTAAATTTTTCTGTATTAAAATATAAAAAATTTTTTTGTTTTTCTCCAAAAACTAAAGATTTCTTTTCGATTTCGACATTTTTATATTCACGAATAGACTTAAAAGTCAAATCTAGAAGTGCAACAAATTCATCATCTTTAGTAGCAACAAATCCCACATAAGCAAAATAATTAGCTGTAGAATAATCACCTTTATCAATAAATTCATTCACAATATCTTGAAAATCTTTCTTCGTTAGACTTTTAATAAGATACGTTTTAAAAGTCTTTCTAACTTTTTCTAAATCAACATCATAGATAGGCATCCTATCATATTCAGATCTAGCCAAATAATAATTAATTGAAAGCTCATCATTATCAGAAATAAGTCTCATCTTTTCATACATTCTAAGCAATTCGTCAAGGTACTTTCTTTTCTGCTTCAAAATTTCTATTAATTCATCTACATCTAACATCTTATTTGAAGCTGATAAATTTATATCTATGCTTTTAAGCTTACTGTCTATTTCACTCACCTGATCTGAAAGAAAATTATACCTCTCATAGTTATATTCATATTCACTTCTTTGAGAAAGAATATAAGACATAATAGAGTTAAAAATAAACATAAAAACAATACCTATTACAAAAAATAGAAATACAAATGGATAGAGTTTTTTAAATAAATATCCTCTATATTCCCTCAGATAAAGTCGTGTTTCATTCTTAGCTAAAAAAATAAAATAAACTAAAATAAAAAAAACAAAAAATCCATTAAAATAATGATAAAAACTTAAAACAGTATCAAAAAATTTAGCTACCAATATATGCTTGTCTAAATAATTCATCCCAAAGAAATATGTATAACAAAAAATAAAGCCAATAAATAAAAATAAAAAAATAAAAAAATTACTTAAAAATGCATACAATTCTCTTTTCATATCCAACAAATTAGTTTAATGCAAACTATTATCAAATCCTTCACTTATCTTAACATACTCGGAAATAAAACTAACTAAATAAGTAGAAAAGAAAGTAAGTAGACAAAAAATAAAAGGAATATAATTAGAGAGTACATTTTCTCCCATCATCAAATCCAAACTTCTAGGAAATTCGATCGCATAAATGTTATAAACCCTAAAAAACAGTATAATAAAAATAGGATAAAGAAATAAAGACAGACCACCTGAAAATATAAAGTTAAAAAGATAAAGAAATGAAAATAAAAGTAAAGCAAATCCAAATATGTTCAAGATCAAACTAAAAGATGATAAAGAAAACAAAAAATCATTTAAAGCATCCAAATCATTAAAAACATAACTACTTATATCAGTATATAACTTCTGCGCAAAAAACACATTTTCATTAAAATGCATAATATCAGATTCAGAAAAACCCGAATTATACGAAAAGGTTTTAAAATCTTCATCATAAAACTTACTATCTTCAACTTTTAGAATACCTCTAAACCCAAACAATTTAGCATTATCACTATGAAAAAATATCTTATCATCAAAAAAATGCACTACCCCATCTTTAATATTTTTTTCATCTCTACTATAAAAGTCCAAAAAAACAGAATTAAGATTAGCAGACACCAAGAATCCAAAATACGCCAACAGCAATATAAAAATAAAAATGACACCATACATAACCCTGGATACACGTAACGTTTCCACATTAAAAGGATAAGCAATTCTCATGAAAGTAATAACTAAAGATAAAGGAAAGGCATAAAGATAAGCCTCATAATAAAGCTCAAAACTCATAATAGAAAAATTCACATATAACAACTTATATCTTAAGTAAGAGGTACAAATAAAAATTAAGGCAAAGAACAAAAATATAGAAATGAATCTACAGGATATTAAGAAAATAAACCTTACAACAGTCAACATAATAACCTACACGTTATAAACAATCTAAGACTTTCCCATAGATAAAACTTCCTTCATTTTCTGCTTAGCCTCTTCAAAGCTGATTTGCAGTGCCAAACTAATTTCATGCTGCAAAATTAATTCAAAATCATTTAAAATCCTTTTCTCATAGAAAGGCAATTCTTTTTGCATAGATTTTGTATATAAGAACTTATACAATTTAGCAGTATTTAATATATCACTTTGTTTATAAAAATCATGGCTACCATCCTTTATCTTCTTTTGATCTATTTGACCTTCAAAGTCTTTAATGATATCAAAAACTTCTTTTATCTTTTCCTTGCTAACTAAAGCCCTAATTCCAAGATCATCTGCTCTAGAAACTGGAACCATGAAAGTCATTTCATTGAATGGAAAATATATTTCATAATAATCAATAAACTCACCATTAAATTCTTTATTTTGGATATTTTTTATTTTTCCTACTCCTTGCATTGGATATACTACAGCTTGATCTAATACAAACGCCATTTTTTTACCTCATATAAATTTTACCATTGCTTAAAACTAAAAGAAATCACAAAAATACACTTAAATTAGTTCTAATACCAAATTTATTTACATAAAACATATTTTCAAGATAATCATCGCTGCAAAAACTGACTATCATACTAGGAGTAAGTTTATTAATATTAGCAAAAAACATTTCCTTGTTTCTCTTAATAGCTTTCAAATCATAGTAACCAATAAAGTTAATCTCTTTATGTGACTCTTTTAATCTTAAAAAATTTTTCTTAGAAATTACCTTATCTTTATCAATAATATAACACGTTTTATATGTATTTTCCAATACACTCATTAAAACAAGCAAAATCGAATTCGAATTATAGCAACCAACATCTACTCTTTTAAAAAATTTACAAAGAGATCTTAACAAAACAGAATTTGAAAAAACAAGTGAAGCACTCCTAACAAGATTTCGAAACTTTTTAAAAATCAAAAATTTTATTAAAGACTTACAATCAATAAAAATAACCATTGAATGATATGGATGGGACACAAGATATTCAAATCGAGTGATCAATTTATCACTATTTTTAAATACATCTATTGGAACTCCAAAAAAATAAATCCTATCTGGTTTTGAATATATGTCTTTTAAATTAGCCACTTTTACCCTCTAATAATAATTTAAAATGAGCAAGTGAATAAACAATAGCCGTATCTGCTCTTAAAATTGGAGTATTAAATCTTACAAACTTAAAATTTAGTTTTTTAAATAAATTTACTTCTGATTTTGAGAAACACCCCTCAGGACCTACCAAAATCCCAATCTTACCAAAAGTACCAAGATCATCACCACAACGTAGCAAAACACCTTCCTTGTGAGCAACATAATAATCTACAGATGAGGAATAAGGAATGCTAAAAAAATCCTTGTAAAAATTGATGCCAGGCACTCGAGTATTGCCACTTTGCTTTAAAGCTTCATCAATCAATTTTAAAAACCTTGAACTTTTAAATTCCAAATTATCCATATCAATTCTAGCAACAGAATTATCAGCATTAACAATATTGATCTGATCTACTCCAATTTCAACAACTTGTCTTAAACTTAAATCCAATTTCCTACCCTTAAGGTTGGATATAAACATATTTATTTCAAAATCACGTTTGTTAAGCTTCTCCACTCTAAGAGTAGAAAGCCTAACAACATTATTATTTATACTAGAAATCTCAGCAAATCTTACTTCCTTGCCCTTTAAAAGAACGCTTAATGTATCGCCTACCTTAAATCTTCTTACATCAACAAGGTAATGATACATCTTAAAATCATCAATAATGATATCATCATCAAATAGACAACTATCATCTAAGACTATTTGCTTCACAGATCAATTTTTATCCTATTGGCAAGATATTCACAAGCAGCTCTTAAGGACTTATCATAATGTAAATTATAAATTGGCATTTCATTATGGGTGTCTTGATAAAATTGTAAAAACACATAACGCCCTAAAATATCTCTGTCTATATTGTAAGATGGATATTCCTTAATAACTTTATCAACAAAAGCATCTATCTCATCCTCAGTAATTGACTCTTTATCTTTCCTGCCATTTAAGAAATTTTCTATTAACTTCTTATCAACAATTTGCTTGTATGCTGCAATTTCAGCTTCAGAAAACTCTCTCTCTCTAACCTCTAAATCAGGCTTAATCCCAATATTATGAATACTCTGCCCAGAGGGAGTATAGTATTTTGAATTTGTAATCTTAAATCCCCCGGTATAGAAAGGCAATATACGTTGAATCACTCCTTTGCCGTAAGATTTTTCCCCTATAACATAAGCTCTTTGGTTATCTTTTAAGGCTCCCACTAGAATTTCCGACGCTGATGCTGAGTATCTATCAATTAAAACAACAACTGGCATATCCAAAGGTACTATATGTGAAGAACTAGCCTTATACTCTATAGGGATCTTAGAATCTCTTGCCTTCGTTGACACAATAACTCCTTCAGCCAAAATATCATCTGCTATCTCTATTGCATCCTTCATATAACCGCCAGTATTAAACCGTAGATCTATAATTAAAGATTTGATGTTTTGAGAATGCAATTTCTCAAACGCTTTTTCAAAATATATATTAGTATTTGGATTAAAACTTAGTATCTTAATATACCCAACGTCTCTATTAATAATGTCATGCTTAACAGTCTGGATATCTACTTTTTCCCTAACAAGTTCAAATTCAAGTTTTAAATCTTTGTCTCTTAAAACAGAAATCTTAACTTTGGTACCTGCTTTTCCTTTTAAAAGTTCACTAATTTGTTCTATTGTCATTAAAGAAGTACTCTTGCCATCAACAGACATAATGTAATCACCAGATTTCACTCCGGCCTTATAAGCAGGTCCCTCTTCAAAAGCAGTAACAACCATAACGTAGGAAACATCAGAAACACCATTACCAGATTTAACAGAAAGATTCTTTTTAACGATAGCAACTCCAATCCCAACATAATTTCCTTCTGTGGTCTTTGAAAGTTCTAACAAATCTTCTTTTGTCAAATACTGAGAATAAGGATCATTTAATGCCTTAAACATACCCTTTAAAGCCCCTTCAAAAATAGCTTCATCATCAACAGTCTCAACATAAGTTCTCTTAATAAAAGAGAAAGCTTCCATCATCATCTGACCATAATCTGACTCAGACATCTTTCCTTTAGCTAAATCTGATCGTGCAAAAATAGACTCTACAATGACTGCAGAACTGATCATTAAAGCTAATACAAAATATACAAATACTAAAGATTTCTTTTTCATTGAATAATTCCTACAAAAATAAAACTTGATTTTATCTCCATAATATAATATTTTAAGATTATGTTAAAGGCAAATAACACAAAAACAACAAGAATAATTACAGGCCTTATCGCTGTTTTACAAATAGTATCAAGCATATTGATATTAACAGCATTATTTATATTTGCTGAAAGAACAATACCAATACAAAGCCATTCTATCAGGCTAATGATAGCATTCATCATATTTTCGCCAGAATTATGCGTATCAATGCTCACAATACACTATGTAAGTTATGAACAATTTAAAATACTTCATAACTTAATTACTATAACAAAAACTTTTCAAATAATAATGAGTATTTTGCTTATTATACTAGGACTAAGCTTGGACTTAATAAAATTATTGCACATACACCAACTATGGTTCCTTATTCTTTTAGTAATAATAATAACATACGCTATATTTAACACAATGATTTTAATTTTAATCAAAGTAAAAAACAAAATAATGGAGTAAAGGTTTGATTATCATTCCTATAGCTAGTGGAAAAGGAGGTGTTGGAAAATCTATATTTTCGACAAATATTGCAATTTGCCTTGCAAATGAAAGGAAAAAAGTCCTACTCGTAGATCTTGATCTTGGCGGTTCAAATTTACACTCTATGCTAAATATCACTCCTAAGAAAAGTATTGGTACTTTCCTTAAAACAAAAATCCCATTCAAGGATGTAATAATTGAATCAGGAATAAAGAATTTAAGCTTTATCGCAGGAGATTCAGATATCCCCGAACTTGCAAATATAGGAATTTTTCAAAAGAAAAAAATAATAAATAACTTAAAAAATTTAAGTTATGATTACCTAATAATTGACCTTGGTGCTGGTACAACATTTAATACAATAGACTTTTTTCTCATGTCAAATCGCGGAGTAATAGTAACAATCCCAACAGTAACAGCAACAATGAATGCCTATTTATTTTTAAAAAACACAATCTTTAGGCTTATATCAAAAGTATTCACAAAAGAAACAAAAGCATACAAAATAATATCTGACATAAAAAAAGATTCTAGCGATCTACAAAGAATATACATACCGAATCTATTACTCAAAATAGAAACTTACGATCCTGAAAATTATGAAAAATTTATGAAGATATTCTCACAGTTTAGCCCTTTCATGATATTTAATATGTTAAATAAACCTGATGACATCAAGAAAACTGAAAGAATAATAAAATCTGCAAAAGACTATTTAAATATAAAATTACAAAGCATAGGTTCAATTTATAAAGACGAACTTATTGATAAAGCATTAAACCATAAAATACCAATAACTATTTACAAACCAACAAGCTTAACTTCCAAAAGTATTAAAAAAATAGCAAAAAAACTAATTGAACTTGAAACTGTAATAAACAACGTAGAACTATTAAGTGAAGACGATCTAAATGAAAGTCACCATTTTATAATTAAAGAAGCACAAGACGAATATCTAGAAAAGTATGCATATCTTGAATCATTATTAATGAATAAAACAATAGATAATAACGCAATTATTGATATAATAAAATCTCAACAAAAAGAAATTGCAACATTAAGAAAACAAAACATGATGTTAAAAAAAAAGTTATTTATACAATTGAAAAAAGACTGAGGAGAAGAAAATGCCAAATTATATAAATTACCCCAGCTGGTTACATCCTGAAATAATCAAAGGGATCCCAATTACATGGTACAGCCTATCTTACATTATAATAATAATTATTTCTTACAAATTTATTTGGTATCAAATACAAGCTGACAAACTTGATATAGAAAAAAGTGATTATGAAAAACTAATGTTTTCAGCTATTATGGGAGCAATACTTGGTGGAAGACTAGCATCTACATTGATTTATGACAGAAGTGGCATTTATTACACACACCCTTGGCTAATCTTCCTACCATTTGACCAAAACTGGAATTTCACAGGATTTAGAGGAATGGCAATACACGGGGGGTTTTTCGGAATCATTATTACATCAGTAATAATGATAAACACCAAACTTAAAAACACAAATATAAAAAAATATTTCAGAAAGCTAACAGATTATGGATCAATAGCTTTCTCTTCAGGATACATACTTGGCCGACTAGCTAACTTTGCAAATGCAGAGCTTTACGGAAGACCAATGAAAGGCGGAATAATATTTCCCAATGCAGAACCCTTCAAAGTAACTCAAAAAGGAGTAAAAGAATTCGCAGAATCAGTTGGAATGGAAATATCACCTCATGACGTATTTATTAATCTCCCAAGAATTCCATCACAACTCATTGAAGGATTATTTGAAGGCACTGTAAGCTTTTTATTACTATGGTTTCTCTTCAAGAAAATAAAAAAATATGATGGTTTTATCTTTGGAATATATACAATTCTTTATGGATCATTCAGATTCCTAATAGAATACTTAAGAGAACCAGACAAGGAAATAGGATTTGTTATAACTTACAAAACACCTGAGAGCATATTGGATTTCTCATTTCTAAACATATCAATGGGACAAATATTCTCATTAATCTTAATAGTATCGGGAATAATCTGGCTCGCATGGGCTAAAACAAGAAAAGAAAAACTAAAGAAATAAATCATAAAAATATAGATTTATATCAAAATTAATATAAATTTATTTAAATAAGATGAGGAATTCAAATGCAATTGTAATATCTGAAGGAATCATTAATGATAATGATATTACAAAGATAAAATCCATTTTTAAAATATCAAAGATAGTAAAATCTAGAAAAAATATCTCTAGTGAATACATCAAACAAAGTAAAATTAAGTTTGCTATTATTTACAACCATAAAAGACCAATAGATTTTTCAATCAACATGGCAAATGACCTAAAAAGCATTAATAACATTCACTCTATCATCATAAATAATAAGCCTATATATAAAGCAATGTATCAACCAAACTACATAGAAATATTAAATAATATCAATGAATTAAACGATAAACATACACTAATACAACAAAAAAAAATTTACTATGACAATAATAATGCTAATCTTGATTTTTTCTTAAATTTATCTGAACTTATTCAAGAGATCGTGATCATCACAAATACTGACAACGACATCATATACATTAATGAAAAAGGCAGCAAAGAACTCGAACTCCCAATAAAAATTAGAGGAAAAGCAAATAAAATAAGTGAAATAAAAATCATAGACTTAGAAAAAGAAACTAAAATAGATCTAAGTTACAACACAAATGATATTCCTGAATTCAGAAACATATTGATAACCGACTGCATTTTAAAGGTTAAAAATAACAAAAAATTAATTGTAGACTTATTCATCAGTACAATTGCTCAAAACAATATTGATAAGTTAATTACAATAAAAGACATATCAGACTTAAAATCTAAAAACAATACTCAAGACCTCGAAATCATCGATCAACAAACAGATCTGTATAATATTAAAGGACTTGAAAAGCTGTTAATAAACCAAATTGAATCTGCCCATAAAAAAATATATTTATTTGACCTAGATTTACACATAAATACAGAATGTGAAATAACAGGCAACAGAGCAAACGTAGACTCAAAAATACTTAAAAAAATCGCTTTCAGGATAATGTCATTTTATTCAGAGTACATATTTAGATTAAAAGACAATAATTTAATAGTCATTATATCCACAAGCGGAGGAGAACAAAGACTAATTTCAATTGCAGAAGACATTAAAAAAACCATTTCTAGAGAACTCAAAAAAGAAGGTTTTATAATATTTAAATTCAATATAGGAATAATAGAAGTAAACCTAAAAGAAGATATAGAGAAAAAGCTCGCAAAATTAAAAATAGCAACAAAAATATCTGATGAATATAAAGATTCTATGCCTATTTTATATAAAGATGAATTACCAGAAACAATTCTTATTAAAAATCAAAATAAAATATTTGAATATATAGTAAAAGCAATAAAGAATGACTTTTTTAGTCTCTATTACCAAAAAATTACTCCTCTCAAAAAAGACCTAAAACCAAAAATTGAAATATTAACAAGACTTTTTGACTATACAGGAACTCCCATCCCAAACAGCAATGTCTTTAGCTTAATAGACAAGTATAACCTAACAGTTGAAGTAGACAAACTAGTAGTTACTAAAGCTTTAAGAGAATATACAAATTTCGTAGCGAAAAATGGTGTTCATATCTTTTCAATCAACATTTCACCATACTCACTCAAGTCTAAAAACTTCAGAATGTTCTTAAAAGAAACACTTATTAAAAGTCATGTTCCACTTCAGAATATATGCTTAGAAATAACAGAAACTGGAATCTTAGAAAATTTTGAATTAATCAAAACATATTTCAACGAACTTAAAACCTTTGGAATTAAACTTGCACTTGATGACTTTGGCAGCGGATATACATCTCTCTCATATATTAAAATTTTACCAATAGATATCATCAAAATAGATGGTTCCTTTATTCAAGTAATTAACTCTAGTCAAATAGATCTCGTAATAATAAAATCAATAAAAGACATTGCTGATACAAGGAGAATCAAAATTATAGCTGAATTTGTATCGAATGAAGAAATACTTAAAAAGATAAATGAGATCGGAATAGATTATGGACAAGGATTCTTATGGCATAAACCAGAACCAATCTAAAAACAAGAAAATATTTTTTAATGCCAGCAAAAATTAGAAGATCTCTAATTGCTAAATCAATTAGCCATAACAGCATTTAAACTCATTTCACCTTAAAAACAATACTTTAGCTTAAACTTGCCCATAGACATCTGTTTTTCATTGATCAGACCACATTTTAAAAATAATAGAATGTTATAATAAGTAATTAGGAGGAAAAATTTCAATGGTAAAAAAAAATCCTTGGACTTCTTTAAAAGAAGAAGAGAAAAACAATATTTTAGAATTTACCCAAAAATACAAAAAATTTTTAAGCTCAGTTAAAACTGAACGAGAAACAACCAACTATGCTATACAAAAGGCAAAGGAAAAAGGCTTCATTAATACTTGCGAAAAACAAGTACTCAAAACTGGAGATAAAATTTTTTACACATGTCGAAATAAAAATGTTGCTATTGTATTTATTGGAAAAGAACCTATTGAAAATGGAATAAACTTCATCGTATCACACACAGATTCACCAAGACTTGATGCTAAACCATCGCCAATTACTGAAGAGAATGAATTGACACTGATGAAAACAAATTATTATGGAGGCATCAAAAAATATCAATGGTTATCCCTTCCTCTATCAATACGGGGTACAGTATTTTTACAAAACGGAGAAAAAGTAGAGATCAAAATCGGTGACGATAACAATGATCCCGTATTTATAATTCCTGATGTTTTACCACATCTTGACAAAAAAGTTCAAAGAGATAAAAAAGTCGAAAACATCATTGAAGGCGAAAATTTAAAAATCATAATTGGAAGCCTGCCCATTGAGACTAAAGAAAAAGAAAAAGTAAAATCTGCTACTCTTAAGTTACTAAAAGAAAAATATAAAATAGAAGAAGATGATTTCATCTCAGCAGAAATAGAAATAGTGCCAGCAGGAGAAGCAAAAGATGTAGGATTTGATAGGGCACTCATCGGCGCTTATGGCCAAGACGACAAGGTTTGTGTTTATACCTCACTAGAAGCCATACTAAATTTAGAAGAAACTCCAAACAAAACTGCTATATGTTTTTTAGTTGATAAGGAAGAGATTGGATCAACTGGATCAACTGGACTAAACTCAAGATACCTTGAATACTTCGTATCAGACATAATATTTAAACTTGAACAGACTAAATATAATAATCTCTTAGTTCAGAAAGTACTATGGAACTCAAAAAGCATATCTGCTGACGTTTGCAGTGCAATAAATCCCTTATTTAAATCAATTCACGATGAACAAAACGCACCCAAATTGGGATATGGAATATCTGTAATAAAATATACAGGTCACGGAGGGAAAATCATGGCCAGTGACGCTGATGCAGAACTTGTCTCTTACATCAGAAATTTGCTAAACAAGAATAATATAGCTTGGCAAGTAGCAACACTTGGTAAAGTAGATGAAGGCGGTGGAGGAACTGTTGCAAAATTTTTAGCACATTATGGCATAAGAACAATTGACATGGGGCCTGGTGTAATTAGCATGCATTCACCATTCGAAATAACCTCTAAATTTGATGTATATACCTCCTATATGGCTTACAAGGCTTTCTTCAAAGGATAATAAACATGACCAAAGATATAACCAAAACGTCAAAACACATTTTAGAATGCTTTGGAGGCACTTCAAACATCAAAAAAGTGGAAAAAGATCTAACTAGAATAAAAATATTAGTTGATAGTAACTCTTTAGTTAAGAGAGAAAATTTAACAAAGGATAAAAATATCATAGGGGCAATTAAGTCAAACGAATTCACAGAAATTGTAATGAACTTTGAAGTAATTGACGACGTTTATAGTAATATCATGTATATGATAAATGAAAAAATATAGTAGGATCCCGTTTGGGTCCTAAACTTTAAAATTTCTTATACAATCAACAATGGCTTCAGGCTTTAATTCTTTATTCAAAATTTTATACACTATATTCGCTAAACTATGATCATTGGAATCACTACCTAAAGATTTAAAAAGCAAAGAAACTTCCTTAGCAGCAAATATTCCCTCTGGCAAATAACCAATTTTATGGATATTATTTATTAAATCATCTATATCCACTAAACCTTCCAAGATATTTTTATTAACAATTTCACGACCAAATCGTCGATTTCTCCCAAAAACGCTTCTACAAGTAACATCTAAATCCCCAGAACCAGCTAAAAATAAAAATGTTTCTGCATTGCAGGTACCAAGCTTAAAAGCAATATTTTTCATATCACTTAAAGAAACTGAAAATAAAAAAGACTCCGTATTATCGCCTATCAAATTTGTATTTTTATATTCATCTAAAATTCCAAATGCAATTGCAAATATATTTTTCAAAGCTGCTGCTATCTGTACACCAAGAACATCATTACTATAAAACATAGAAATAGAAGTGTCATTAAATAAATTAATAAATTCAAAAGCATTGTCTCTGTTATTACTAGCAGCCACAAGTCCTGTAATCACTCCAAGTCCAACTTCTTCAGCATGACTTGGCCCTGCAATATAAGTAATTTCATCTTTATATCCACTTAAAATACTCTCTGCAGCCTCTACAATCGTGCAAAGTTTGCCATCAATTGTTATAAAACCTTTTGTAAGTATTGCCAATTTAAACTTTTTGGTATAGCATACGTTTTTTAATTCATTCAAAATATTTAAAGTATAAAGGGAAGGTGTCACAACAAAAACATAATCAGACTGGCTTACAACATCAAACAAATTAGAACTTGCAATCAAATTATCAGGCAACCTAATGTCCTTTAAATACTTGACATTCTCATGATCATTATTAATACTATCTCTAACATCTTTTTCAAAAGACCATATCAAAATATTATGTTTAAATTTATCTGCCAAAACCTTAGCAACAGCCGTTCCCCAAGCTCCTGCTCCAACTATAGATATTGTCATATATATGTCTCCTTATAATCAGGAATTTATAATAACTCATACTTCATTGTCCCGTCTAGATAAACTCTGATCTTGTCATCCTCTTTAAATTTTTTTAAAATCATATCGCTAACCAACAAACTTCCAACTTCCTTAACCACAAGCTTACGCACACTCTTAATACCAAGTCCATCTCTATAAGTTTTATTCCGAAAATAATCAATAATATTTTTTTCAAAAAAAATATCAACTTTTTCATTTTTTAGTACCTTAACGAAATTATTCATCTCTTCAATAATAACCTTTTCAAGGTCACTCTCGCATACAGGCTTAAAGAAGAAAATATGATCTATAAGATCTAAAAATTGACTAGAAAAACGTTTTTCTAGCAAACTTCTGCAATTTACTGTTTCACTTTTAAATCCAATACCAGCAAGTTCCCTATATTCTATATTAATATCTATTATTATTATACTATCCGACAAGCTCACACTTCTACCAAGACTATCATAAAGTTTACCTGTATTAAACCCCTCAAAAAAAAAATCTATAACCCTCTTGGAAGATTTATCAAAATCGGAAAGAAAAATAATTGAACTTGAAGATTTACTTAAAAATTTAAAAAATTTAGTAGGTTCATCATAAGATTCAGAGCCATACATAGGCCCTATTAATCTATTAATGCCATCAAAATCACTATACTCACTCATTCCCAAAGTCAATTTAGGAATCTTAAGTTCTTCTGATAAAATACATGCAAGCTTACTCTTATCTACATCTGGAGAACCTATTAAAGCGAAAATACCAAGGGAATTACTTTGAAAGAGAAATTTAATCCTTAAAAGTTTGATGTTCAATATCAAATCAGATAAAATCTCCTCATCAATTATTATGCCTTTTCTTATTTTACGCTCTAGATTAATCAGTAAGTCATTATCATAGCTATCAAAATTAAAAACATTTGTATCAATTATAGATTTAACAAAATCTTTCATATCATCGCCCGTTATAACTTTCTTGTTATTACTCTCACACTTAAATTTAGCCCCAATACCATCTAATAAATCGAAAGCTTTATCAGGAAGGCATCTATCTTTAATATACTTAGACATAGTAATTGAAACCCATATGGCCTCATCTGTGTACTCTACATTATGATGCATCTCATATTGTTCCTTAGCACCTTTTAAAATATAATAAGTATCCTCAAAACTTGGTTCCTTAAGTTCTATACTATGAAATCTTCTTATTAAAGCTTTATCTTTTAAAAAGAATTTTTGATATTCATATTTGGTAGTAGCACCGATTAACTTTACCTTACCTAAAGTTAATATAGGCTTCAACAAATTTGAAACATCTACATTACTAAAAGATGTAGCACCAGCTCCAACTATCATATGAATTTCATCAATAAAAAGAATTACCTTTTTTTTAAAAAATAAAAAATCTAAAAGCTTATTCACTCTATCTTCAAGATCTCCCCTATACCGAGTTCCAGATATAAGTCTTCCTATATCAAGAGAATAAACCTCATAACCCATTAACTCCCGAGGTACTTGACCTGTCTTTATCATATAAGCAAGTCCTTGAAGTAATATTGTTTTTCCAACTCCAGGCTCTCCAAAGATAATTGGATTACTCTTATATTTGCGAAGCATTACCTGAATCAACTTACATAATTCTTCATTTCGGCCAACCAAAGGACTCTTCTCTAAACTTGGATCTAAACTATCAATAACATTGGACAAAAAATCTTCAGCAAAATTGTTCTTATCCAATGAATCATCATCTTGATCTAATTTAAAATAATCTCCTTCAAAAATACTCAAACCTCCATTACTATCTATCTCTTTATTCAAAAGATCGCTTGCAACAAGTAGCCTATCATTTTCAAGAAAGCTTAAATCCAAGTCTGAACCCAAGTAATCATAAACCTCAATTATCTTGTCAAAGATAGTTAAATTAAACCCTGACTTCAACAAAGAATCTAAAATTATGTTTTTTCTTTTCCTAATTAACACCCATAGCAAATCTTTCTCTTGTAATATACAAGGATTTTTATAATAAAAAATTGTATTGATTATCTCTTGACATAAATCATTCATCTGAAAATGATAATCCGAAATATCAGAACCTTTTAAAGGCACCTGATTGAAAAAATCTCCCAAAATTTTATCAAAAGTATAAAAATTAAGAGTACATAAACCAAGCAGCTCTTTAATTTTTTCATCTCTAATTAAACTGTAAAAAATATGCTCTTCAGTAAAAATAAGATGTTTGCGTTCCATAAAAAACAGAAATGATTTAAAAAATAAATTATTTAAAGCTCTTCTGTTATACATGAAACACCAACTACAAAATGATTCTCAAAATCTTTTTCTTACCAATTTTAAGTTCAATTTCACCATTGGTAAAATTATCCTTACTAAGGTAATAATCCTTATTTCCTATTCTTACCCTGTCTATATAAACTCCACCGGAATCAATCAATCGCCTAGCTTCCGATTTGCTAGATGCAACTTTTGAAAGAACCATTAAGTCAATCAATAAAATACCTCTTTCTAAATTAGTCAATGACAACTTAAAGAAAGGCATATCGGATTTATTACCTTTATCTCCTTTAAATACAACTTTAGCTGTTGAGGATGCCTTTAAAGCTGCATCTTCTCCATGAACAATCTTTGTTATCTCAAATGCCAAGGTTTCCTTTGCCCTATTTAATAAACTGCCTTTAAAACTTGCAATATGCTCGATCTCATCATCTTCCAAAAAAGTAAATAGATATAATAAACTCTTAACATCCAAATCTGGAACATTTCTAAAATATTGATAAAAATCATAAACACTACAAAGTTTTGAATCAAGATAAACTGCTCCCTTCTCTGATTTACCCATCTTTTTGCCATCACTTCTTGTAATAAGCGGAAGTGTCAGGCCAAAAACTTCTTTTCCTAATTTCCTCCTAATTAAATCAATACCTGAAACAATATTTCCCCACTGATCATCACCCCCAATTTGAAGCTTACAATTCTTAATTTTATTTAACATATAAAAATCATACGATTGTAAAAGTTGATAATTAAATTCAATAAACGAAAGTCCTTCCTTAAACCTTTTCTTATAAGTCTCAAACCCCAACATACGATTAACAGAAAAATGAATTCCAACATCTCTTAAAAACTCAATATAATTAATATCATCAAGCCATTCGGAATTATCAAGGACATATCCTTGACTAAAATCTATTATTCCAAGCAGTTGATCTCTTATTGCCTTAACATTTTCTTTTATATCCTCTTTCGATAAAATCTTTCGCCTCGTATCTTTACCTGAAGGATCTCCTATCTTTGTAGTTCCACCACCAACTAAAGCAATTGGAATATGACCTTGCCTTTGAAGGTGTGCCATTGCCATAAAAGGAATTAAATGTCCAATATGTAAAGAAGTAGAAGTAGCATCAACACCAACATAAAAAACTATCTTTTCCCCATCCATTAATCTATTTAAAGCTTTCAAATTTGTACACTGTTTTAAAAATCCTCTTTTCTGCAAAATTTCTAAGGCAAGATTCATCTACTTGCAACTCCCTTATAATTTAGAATTTCAGTCCTAATATGTGAATATAAATCATCAATAGAAATTCTTATTTGATTCATACTGTCTCTATCTCTTAAAGTAACAGTTCTATTTTCAATAGTATCATAATCAACTGTTACACAATAAGGCGTACCAATTTCATCTTGACGTCTATAACGCTTACCTATTGTACCATTGTCATCATAAAACATGTAAAAATCACCACTAAAATGCATAAACACCTTTCGAGCAAGTTCAGGCAGTCCATCTTTCTTTACAAGAGGAAGTATTGCTACTTTATAAGGAGCAAGTTTAGGATGCAAACGTAAAACTATTCGCTTATCTCCTCCCTCAAGTTCTTCGTGAGTATAAGCATCACAAAGAGCCATTAAAACACTCCTTGTAAGTCCAAGAGACGTCTCAATAACATACGGAATATATCTCTCACCGCTTATCAAATCATGATATTCAAATAACTTAGGCTTACCGCAAAACTTAGCATGCTGAGACAAATCATAATTACCCCGATTATGAATTCCCTCAATTTCTTGAAAACCAAATGAAAATTTATACTCAATATCAACTGCAGCTTTAGCATAATGAGCAAGTTCATCCCCTTTATACTCTTTAAATCTAAGATTATCAGCTCTTATTCCAAGAGTTTCAATGAAAAAACTCATTCTCTTTTGTTTCCAATAATAATACCAATCATCCATCTGATTAGGATGCACAAAAAATTGCATTTCCATTTGTTCAAATTCACAAGTCCTAAATATAAAATTTTTCGCTAATATCTCATTTCTAAATGCCTTACCAACTTGAGCTATCCCAAAAGGAATCTTAAGCCTTGTAGAATCCAATACATTTCGAAAATTAACAAAAATACCTTGAGCAGTTTCTGGCCTTAAATAAATTTCACTAGAACTATCTTCAACAGCTCCAATATTAGTCTTAAACATTAAATTAAAACTTCGTGGAGTTGTAAATGTACCTGCAGCATTACAATTAGAACAACCTTTAGATAAATCAATAGAATCAATCCTAAATCTACACTTACAATTTTTGCAGTCCACTAATAGATCTAAAAAATTCTCAACATGCCCTGACGCTGCCCAAACCTCAGGCCTCATCAAAATAGAACTATCTAACCCTACCACGTTTTCATGCAAATAAACCATGTTCTTCCACCATTCTTTTTGTATATTTTTCTTAAGCTCAATACCTAAAGGTCCATAATCCCATACGCCTGATAGACCCCCATAAACTTCTGAGGACTGAAATACAAAACCTCTTCTCTTAGCTAGTGAAATAATATCCTCCATTCTGATCATATCAAAACCCCCAAAATTTATTCATAATCCATGTCTTTTTAAAAATTTCTGTGCCTCATTTATTCTATGAAAAACTTTAATCTTCCCAAGTAATTTCAAAGAATCAAAAAGAGGAGGTGATACCTTACTTCCAAGAACTGAAATCCTAATTGGAAGCAAAACTTCCCCTATTTTTAGATTATTCTCCTTAGCAAAGTCATAAAAAATTTTTTCATTTTCATGAGATATCCTTGTTTCAAATCCCTCCAATACTGGCTTAATCTTTTCTAAGAGCAAATAAATATCACCTGCAGTTCTTCTCTTACCTAAAAACTCATCCAAATTCCACGTTTTAATATCCTCATAAAAACACTTAAGCATAGTTACAGCTTCACTAAGTTTTCTAATCCTTGTCTTTATTAGAGGAACTAAAAGCATTAATTTTTGCTCATCACAAGAACTAAGGTCTTTTTTAATGTAACCTACATTTTGTAAGAACGGAATTAAAAGCCTGGCCAACTCATTATCTTCTTTTGCTCTAATATAATGACTATTAAAAAAATCTAATTTAGTATAGTCAAAAACAGCAGGAGATTTATTGACTTTTTCAATAGAGAATAGTTTTTTAAGTTCATTCGCCGTAAAAAATTCACTCTTACTATCATAAGACCAACCAAGTAAGGTAATATAATTAACAATAGCTTCAGGAAGATATCCATCATCAATAAATTGTTTTAAAGCTGTAGCACCATGTCTTTTACTTAATTTTTGCCCATCACTTCCCATTACCATTGGAAGATGACAATAAATGGGAGGCTTCCATCCAAAAGCATTATAAAGAAGTACATGCAGAGGACCTGAGGAAACCCACTCTTGAGCTCTTAATACATGAGAAACTTCCATTAAGTGATCATCAACAACATTTGCAAGATGATAAGTTGGAAATCCATCGGATTTAAGAATAATCGGATCAGGATTAATATCCCTATTTGCCCATGTAACTTTGTCAAGTAAGACATCGTTAAAACAAGTCTCTCCATCAAGAGGAACCTTAAATCTAATAACAGGATTTATTCCTGAATTTAAAGCTTCCTTCACCTCAGATTCACTCAAGTTCCTGCAATGTCTATCATAACCCGTTGCCATCTTATTAACAGCTTGAATCTTTCTGATCCTCTCTAATCTCTCAGGCATACAATAACAATAATAAGCATTACCCAATTCAATCAATTTTTTAGCATACTCTTGATATATTTCTGTTCTTTGTGACTGAACATAAGGGGCATAAGGACCTCCACAAGTAGGGCCCTCATCAAAATCAATACCAAGCCATTTTAAACTTTGATATAGATCTTCTTCTGCCTCTTTAAAATATCTAGTCTGATCCGTATCTTCTATTCTAAGCAAAAATTTTCCACCACAAGATTTGGCAAAAAAATAATTAAATAGAGCTGTTCTAATCCCTCCAATATGCTGTAAACCAGTAGGAGAAGGTGCATATCTAACTCTTACACTCAAAACATAACCTCTTCTAATAAAAAATATCCTTTTGTGAAATATCATAAATGTAGTAAAAAACTAAAAAAATAAGTTTGAATTAAGCAACCTAGTGTGATTAATATTTAATCGATCTTTATATTTAAAATATTTGTCTCTAATTTTAAGTCTATTCTCTTTAATTAGTAGGCATCCTAAATTCGATTTTTTAAAGATATAATAAAAATAAACTGTAAAAACAGGATCCCTTAAAAAATGATTCTTTAAAAAGCTTATTTCATCACTCAATTTTGCATATTCTTTTTCAGCAATAGCATTAAGTCCCACACAATACCTTATCCATTTATCCTTACTATCTGTACAATTTAAAATCAAATTAGAAGCTTTTTCTTTCTCTCTAAAACTAATACACATAGAATAAAGTTCTGCTATTGTCTTATTACTCATTTTAATATCTTTCAAGATAAAAATAAATCTTATCAAGACTATTTTTATCTTGTTTAATTAAAATTATTTTCAAAAGAAGAAAAATATCAAACACACTCTTAAGTGTCTTACGAATTACCTTAAGCGTTAAAAAAGTATAAGTATGATCCACATCATTAAATATGAAATATAATCTCGAATATAAAAATTCAGAATAAAAAAAATTAAAAACAAATATAAATACGATAAAAGTTAAAATAATATAAAAATTCAAGAGAATAAAATCTAAAAAATTTGAAAATCTTAAAATTTCTAATAAATAAAAACAACATAGAAAAGCACCAAAAAACATGATATTAAAAATAAAAAGTATTTTGTAAACCACAAAAAAGCTCTTATAATAAAGTTTAATTTCAAAATTGATATATACATGTTATATTATACTATAATAGATATACAATTAATAAATAATATGATATATATGCTTATTACTAAGTTTGAAGCTTAAGGGAGAAAATGCAAAGCTTTGATGATTTAACCAAAGATATAAAAAATTTTTCATATGTAATAGATAAAGATTTCCTAGTATGGCCTATAAACTCTCTTTTAAAACCTGAGAATATCGAACTCATTGAAAAATGGGATCTCAAACATGAACTCAAAATTCAAAGAACATTCTTTAATGAGGCATTAATACGAGAAACAGAAAAGCTTATCAATATAGAATATGATGAGGAGTCTATTGCAAACTATCACATACTAATAAGCAACTTAGAAGAAATATACGAAACTTGCAAAAAAAACAAAAAAATTTACTACCAAGACGTACTTCCAACTGTCAAAAAAGTAATAGAATTTTATAAAAAAAACCAACAAACATTCATCAAATATATGAAACTACCTAAACTCTTATCTGACTACCATATTGTCCACTCAATAAATACCGCAATACTAACTGTTGCGCTTGGAAACGAGATGAACTTAAACAACCATAAAACGGTTGAACTCTGCACAATAGCTCTCCTACACAAAATAGGTTTCTTATTTATCCCTTTAAAGATAAGTGCAAAAAAAGAAAAATTAAGCAATGAAGAATTTGAAATAATAAAAAAATATCCCGTGCTTGGCCATCAAATACTCTCAACCACTAATTTTTCACAATCGATCTGTTCAGCAATTCTAACCCATAAAGAAAACTTAGATGGTTCAGGATATCCCAACCAGCTTAAAAGTGAAAATATAAATATTGAAGCCAATATAATAGGTGCTGCTAGTTCCTACAGTGCAATCCTTCTAGATCGAATATATAAAGGAGCTCTAAACTCTGGTGCATCCCTTATCGAACTAATACAAGATGCTGATAAAAAATTTGATAAAAGAGTTCTAAAACTAATAATCAAGGTGCTCTCTCAATGCCCTATAGACTTTATTGTTGAACTTAACGATAACTCAATTGCTAAAATAATAAAAATTAATGAAACGAATATTAATACTCCATATATAAAATACATAATAAAAGACGGAAAGATCGTATTTCCCTCTAGTGAAGAGCAAAACTATATCAAATCCATACCTAAAACAGAAACAGGAATAAAAAAAATACTAAGACAAGATGAAATAGAATTTATTTTAAAAAAATATGAATTAAAAGAAATGTAAAAGGAGTAAATATGATTTTAATAACATCAGCAATGGATGAAGAAGCAACAGAAATAAATAAGATTATAGAAAACAAAAAAGAAATTACATTAAATGATTATTCAAGTGAAAAAAAAATCTATAAAGGAGAAATTGCGGGACACGAAGTAATTTCTCTAACTACTGGCATTGGAAAAGTAAATGCTGCTATGTGGAATAGCTACATCATATCAAAATATAAAATCACTCACATAATCAACTCAGGAACTGCTGGTGGGATCAAAGAATATGCAAATCTTAAAATAGCAGATATCATAGTATCATCACAAATAGCATTTCATGATTTTAATTTAACTAAATTTGGACATAAAATAGGACAAGTACCAGGTTTTCCACAAAAATTTAAAGCAGATGAAAATTTATTAAGCAAAGTTGTTAATATTATTAAAGACAAACTTCAAAAAATTAATGTTCATATCGGTTTAATACTTACAGGTGATCAATTTATTGGAGATGAAAAACAATTAGAAGCAATAAAGACTAATTTCGCAGATGCCTTAGCTGTAGAAATGGAAAGTGCCGCAATTGCACAAATAGCATACACATTCAAAATACCTTTTATTGTCACTCGTTCTGTATCTGACTTAACAAATATCAAAGATAATCACATAGACTTTAACAAATTCTTACAAGATGCATCAATTAACTCAGCCAAGCTAGTAAAAGAGCTTATAAAACTCATATAGTTTATAAAGGTAATATATATATGCTTAATAATAATCTAACATCAACATCTGAAGCTGTATCCGAAGGACATCCTGACAAAATTGCAGATCAAATTTCTGATGCTATACTTGATGAAATACTCAAAAGAGATAAAATGGCAAAAGTCGCATGTGAAGCTTTAGTTTCACAGAACTTAGTAGTTATAGCAGGAGAGATAAATAGCAAAGCAAAAAATGAACTAGATGTAAAAGAAATTGCAAAACAGACAATAAAAAATATTGGATATACAAACATAGAATACGGACTTGACTATAAATCCGCTACAATAATCGATGCAATTGGTTCCCAATCAATTGACATTACAAATGCAGTTGAGAAAAAGAATACAAAAGATATAGGAGCAGGAGATCAAGGAATAATCTTTGGTTATGCATGTAATGAGACTGAAAATTTCTTACCTATAGCATATGAACTATCTAACTTAATCCTGCAAAAAGCTAGCAAACTCAGAAAATCAGGTGAAATTAAATGGCTACGCCCTGATGCAAAATCCCAAGTCACCATTGAATATGATGCTAACAAAAATCCTATTAGAATCAATAATATTGTTGTCTCTCATCAACATGATCCTGATATCCCTCAAGATTTCTTAAGACAAACGATTATTGAAAAAATTATAAAACCTACAATTGCAAGCAAATCAATGCTTGACGAGAATATCAAATATTATATTAACCCCTCAGGCAATTTTGTCATCGGAGGACCCACTGGAGACACAGGTCTTACAGGAAGAAAAATTATTGCTGACAGTTATGGTGGATTTGCCAGACATGGCGGCGGTGCTTATAGTGGCAAAGATGCTACTAAGGTCGACAGATCAGCAGCTTACATGGCAAGATACATTGCCAAGAATATGGTAGCAGCAGGTATTTCTAAAGAATTTGAAATACAACTTGCTTATGCTATTGGAATTTCCAAGCCAATATCTATTAAAATAACCACAGGTATAAGTAACAATGAATATGAAAAAAAAATATTAAGTTTTATTATAAATAACTTTGATCTAACTCCCAACGGCATAATCAAAAAATTAAAACTAAGAGAAGCCATTTACTCTAAGACATGCACATACGGACATTTTGGGAAAAATGAACTAGAATGGGAAAAATTAGATTTTGTAGATATAATAAAAAAGGAATTCAAAATATGAATAAGATACCAAGCTTTGCAATTGATCACACAAAATTAAAACCCGGAATATATATCTCAAGAAAAGATACATTTGAGAATTTAATACTCACTACTGTGGATATTAGGATGAAAACTCCTGGCAAAGAGCCTGTAATCAACAATGCAGAACTACATACAATTGAACACATAGGAGCAACGCTGTTGAGAAACAACAAAGTCTGGGCTGAGAAAATACTGTACTTTGGACCAATGGGCTGCAGAACTGGATTTTACTTAATTCTTATAGGTAATTACGAAAGCCAAGATCTTATTGATTTAATATCTTGGCTTTTTCATGAGATCGCAAATTTTCAAGGAAATGTTATAGGAGCAACTGAAAAAGAATGTGGTAATTATCAAGATCATAATCTAAACATGGCAAAGTATGAATCCAAGCGGTATTTAGCAATATTAGCAAACATCAAAGAAGAAAACCTAATATATCCCTAAAGAACAATAAAGATCTATTCATACTCCAGAAACAACACATCATTTGCAAAAATACAGGAAAGGTATGTTTTTATTAGGTCATGAAACTTAAATGCACCAGACATAATAAAAAATTCATACCCTAACTTTAAGAAAAATCTTCAATATTTTGACTTATCTTTTTAGATAAATTCAAAAATTCATCTCCTGAAAGTTCAATGTTACTATCTTTTGTAAAAACAAAATTATCGCCCTGAAATCTCGGAACTACATGAAAATGAGTATGAAAAATAACCTGCCCGGCATCGGAACCAATTGCACTATAAATATTAACTCCACTACAAATATCCAACCCCAACCTTTTCAAAGAAAGGGCTACTCGCTTACAAACCCTAAATACCTGTCCATTAAGTTCATCACTCATATTCAAAGCATCATTGCTATGTTGCTTTGGAATAACAAGAGTATGTCCAATATTTAAAGGATTAATATCAAGAAAAGCAAGTACTAAGTCATCCTCATAAACTTTATAACAGAAAATCTCATTCTTAACAATTTTGCAAAAAATACAATCACTCAAAATTTTCTCCAATCTAATTTTATCTCCAATCCTACCAGAAATACACCTAAAAATAATTAGTCAATATTAAGCTCGCTATATTAAAATAAGCAATTAAGGTAACAACGTCAGCAATAGTAGTAATTAGAGGTCCTGCCATTAAAGCTGGATCTAGTCTCACAAACTTGGCTAAAATAGGTAAAAGACCTCCCAATACTTTGGCTACCATCAACCCTATCATCAAACATGCAGAAACAACAAAAGCTATTCTAAATCTCTCATTATGCTCAGGAATTACAAAAAGTACAATTCTTAAGAAATTAACACTAGCAAGAATTGAACCAACTAAGATGCTAACACATACTTCTTTAAGTAGAACCCTAAAAAAATCCTTTACCTTAAGAGTCCCAAGCGCAAGCTCACGAATAATCAATGCAGATGCCTGAGAACCAGCATTACCTGCAGTATCCATTAAAAGTGGAATAAAACTAGCTAAAATAACTAAAGATAAGAACAAATTCTGATAATTAGTAATTATAGTGGCAGTCAAAGTAGAAGATATCATAAGTATCAAAAGCCAAATTATTCTGTTTTTTGTCATGTCAAAAATAGAAGTATCAAGATACGACTTACCTAAAGGAGTAACCGCAGCCATTATTTGAAAATCTTCCGTATTTAAATTCTGAATAACCTCAAGAATATCATCAATAATAATGACTCCTATCATTCGTCCTTCATTATCGACAACAGGAACACTCGAGATATCATGATTCTGAAAGAGAAGAGCGACATCTTCTTTCTCATCACTAACTCTTACAATATAAAATCCGCTACTCTTCATTATTTCAGAAATAATAACATTATCACTAGACAATATTAAATCATCAATCTTTACAACACCTTTTAACCGTTTTTCTTCATCTGTAATATAATAGGTATAAACATCCTCCTTAGTTTTTGCAACTTTCCTAATATAATCAAGAGCTTCTCCAACACGAAAATAATCTTTAAGTTCAATATATTCTATTGTCACAATTGAACCAGCAGAGTCATCACTATAAGACAAGAATTTATTAATAATTTCTCTATTTTCCTCAGTAGAACTTGCTAAAAACCTTTGCACAACATTCGCCGGAACTTCTTCTAAAAGATCAATAACATCATCAAGATTTAATTCGTCTATCATCTCTCTTATTTCTCTGTTTGTAAAAGAATTAGCCAATTTATTTTTTGTGACTTGATCAAAGTTAGAAAAAGCTTCAACAGCAACCTTTTTGGGGAGAAACCTATAAAGCAAAATCAAATCAGAACCACTAAGTTTCTTTAAAGCTTCACTAATATCAAAAGCATCGTATTTTAAAAGCTCTTCCTTTATATCAGAATATCTCTTCTCTTTAAGCAAGGTTTTTAAAAATACAACATCTATCATAATAACAATATCTCCAAGATTCTAATTTTGAATAAATATTTGCTAACCTATTAATTAAAGCTTATCTAAAAGCATTGAACATCTACCTGAAGGTATAGGCAAAGTCTTTTCTTTTTTATTCAATATATTTATTGTAAAGTAGTAAAGTTTTTCAGATTCCATTTTGATCTCCCAGCCCCTCTTTCCCTTATTACATATAATTGTGGTTTGATTCTTCTTAAGTGATAGGCTCTCTATGCCCATGACCTCAAGAGCAGGAATATTCCAGTAAACTGTTTTATCGGGCAAACTAATCGTAAGTCCAATAATGTTTTCTATCATCAGACTAATACTAAAAAGTGAAAGATAACAAATAACATCTTTTTCTGGAAGAACTTTTTTCTCAACATCAAAATATGCAGGTCCTTCTTTCATTGGCTTATAAGCCTCCCAAATATGTCCCTTGACTTTACCATCAGGCAATAAAGTATCCAGTATATAATACAAATGTCTTATTGTAAATTCCCTTGCGATATTTGCACGTCTACAATATTCAAGTCCTTTAATAACAAAAAAATTCATATAAGTATAAACAGAACCATAATACCCATTTCCATCTAAATTAAAGTTAGGGTCATTAGCGGCAAGGGTAGGAAAAGGATTGGGTGTTCCAAAATATTCATGACTTTTTAAATAAAAAATCATTCTCTCTATCCTATCCTCACTTGGAATTCCAGAAAGAAGTGGTAAAAATCCTACTATTGTCTTACATCTAACAATATTTTCATTAACATCAAGATCATAATAAAAGCCATCTTTTTCATCCCACATCAATGAATTAATTTTAGCCTTAAGAGAAAAAAATCTTTTTTTATATTCAAGGGATAAATTTTTATCATTTAGTATATCTGCCAATTTTGCAATACAATATGCACTGTGCACCTGAAATGAATTAAAATCTATAGGGTAATAAGCATCCTTTCTGGGAGAATTTTTATAAAAAATTTTATTCATATCAATTGAATAAAGACCATTCACTCTTAAAAACTTTTTTTCTATCCACTTATAATACTTATCAAGAACTGGCAAAACATCATAGATACGCCTCTTATTACCCGTTTTATGATATAAATTATATTCAACCCAAGCAAAAATTGGCAATCCAATACCATCATCATTTCCTTCTATACGAACAACATTATTATTGTGATCATAACGGGCTCTAATTGCACCAGATGCCTCTTGAAGCTCATAAAATTTATCGATAGTAGATGTGGGAGAATATTCTCCATTACTGTAAACAAGAAAGAAGCTAGAAAGACAAGCTTGAAGCTGATCTATAAATCCAATATTTTCAGAATAATAATTTTTATCCTTTTTACCCCTCTCTAAAGACTGAGGAAAAACGATTTTGTCTCGAATCCAGGAAAGACTTTTATTATAAATATCAATGAAATCCTGATCGTAATAGTAAATTTTAGGAAACACACTCTTATTCAATGCTTAAACCTCTGAAAAATAAATATCAATCAACTTCTATTCATTATACATTATTATAATAACAAAATGAGACTTAAAACCAAAAGTTTTAACACTAAGCATAATTTTAAAGCTAATAAACGTCTAATCAAGATGGGTTAATTAAAACTATAAATTATAAAAACAGATTGATAAACTAAAAATTAAAAAAGCTTAGGCATGAAAACCTAAGCCCCTCTAATATTTAGAGAATATGCAAATATATTTTTAATAATTATTCACATTAACTAAATAATATTGTAGCCTACCAAAAATGCTCCTTCTTCAGTTCTAAAAGTTATGGCTAACAAGTTCTCAGGAATTACTAAATCACTACCATAAACAGGATCAATAATTGCATACTTAATCTCCGAACTCTCTAAAGCAACAATAATAGCGAAATTACTAAACTCATATCCAATTAACCAGTAAAACCTATACTATCAATCTTTAATGATTCAAGATCAGCTAAATAGGAACTTGCATTAGATTATTTCATAACTATTTTCAACCCGAATTCTTTTTTCAACTCCTTAACACCTTTCCAAGCACTTCCATTAAAAGACGCGTCATCAAAGGTTCATTCACTAAAACAGCTACTTTAATAAGCCTACCACCAAATTTAGAATCAGAACATGCAAAACAAAAAACACATAAAATTAAAAATAAAGTTCTCAAATATATTTTCCTTTAAGCTAATGTAATCACAAAGTCTATAACCTTGTTCTCAATAAATCAAGTTCATATTCAGTAGAAGGTATAATAAGAGTACCATTAACTATCTCAGTCTGAATCTTTGTAAGAGCATCAAACAAATTATTACCAATAATACTAGGATCTTTAACAACATCTACAACACCATCCTTAATTCCCATTTCAATGATCCTGCCACCATGAAATGCTCGAATTTTTATAACATCCAACGAAAAATTATATATTACCTTCCCTACATCCTTAATCACAGAAGTAATAACATTTCCAGGTGCAAGGTACGACTGATCTCTGTTAACTCCAACAACATAATAGCCATCTCCAAGACGCTTTGCAGCATCAAACACACCAAGCGAAGCAGGACCCATTACAGGAAAAATAACATCAACACCATCATCAATGTACATACGCTCAGCCACAAATCTACCATTATCCTTACTCATTTCATCTAAAATTCTCTTTAAAATTACTCTTGTCTTGGGATTTGCATAAAAAGCTCCTGCCCTAAATCCAACTAAAAATCTCTCGACATAACCAACATTAACGCCAGTAACAAATCCAATCCTATTTCTCTTACTCATCTTAGCAGCAAGATATCCAGCTAAAAACGCTCCTTCCTCAGATTTAAAATTAATAGCCAAAAAATTTTTAGGAATTAGAACATTATTGTAATTAAAAGGATCTATAATCCCATAATAAATATTCGGATTCTCATGAGAAAACCTTACTGCAGAATCAGAAAAACGAGCACTAATAAACCAAATAAGATTGGCACCATCCTTTTGTAATGAATAAACATCTTCTGCTAACACTTCATCAGATGTCATCAATCTTTTACCTTCAACAGGATAAGGTGTTAAAACCTTTGGAACAAGTTTAATTCCAAACTCATTCCTTATTTTAACAGCAGACTCAAAAGCACTTTGAAGATAACCCTCATCATCAAAATTACTTTGAGCCACAACTCCCATAACAACTTGCTTATCAATAACAGAAGAAGATTCTCCTGAAGAAAAACAAGACACAAATAAAAAACCAAATAAAATCATAAAACATAAATTTTTTAACACAGACCATCCTCTCCTCATAAAACAAATGCAAACATTTTTAAATTTTAAAATAAAAATATCTAAGCAAACTATCAATAAAAAAAAGCACCCAGTCATAAATATTTAAATCTACCTTACATAAAAGTAAAGGTAAAGGTAAATTTAAAAAAGAAATACCAATGAATTACCTACTCTTAAAGCAAGTAATTAGTTCAATGGGTTATAAATATCTAAAAACTTATTATATTCATCAAGATTGTTTGAAATCAAAATATTCCCACTAACTATTTCATATTCTATAGCCTCAATCTTAATTCTCATGTCATCCTTGATTCTGACACCATGCTTAATAACACCACAGCACCATCTCTAATAACCTAATTTTTACTTTTCCACCATCAAAATTATTTGTATCCAAATAGTCCTTTGTTATTTCATAAAGATAACTTCCGACATTTTTAATAACTGACATTAAAACATTATTAGGCGCAAGACATGACTGATCCTGATCAACCCCCAATAATATAATATCCAGCTCCAAGTTCCTTTGCAACCTCAATAACCCCAAGACCTGCAAGGCCTGCTGCTTAAAAATATGACATCAGTATCATCTCCGTACATCCTTAAAGCAATAGTTCTAGCTAAAGATAAATCTACAAATGATCCCAAATACTGATAATTTAAGTTAATATCTTTATCTGCATATTTAGCAACAGATTCATACTCATATCTAAATGAATTAATAACCATACCATCCATTCCATCCAAAAATCTAATCTTACCTGTCTTAGATGTCTTAGCAGCTATATACCCAGCTAAAAATGAAGCCTCTTAAACTTTAAATGAGAGGCTAAGCAAATTATCAGGAAAACTGACGTTATCCCCATAAGTAACATCAATAAGATCCATAATTAACATCCTTATTAAGCACAGCTGCCTGTTGAATAACCTCTTGGAGAACAAAACCAACTCCCCAGATAATTGTAGAACCTTTATCTTTAAGAGCTTCTAAATCATTATCATAAGCAGAGCTTGTTGAAGCCTCTCCAACAAGCTCGACTCCAAAATTCTCTTTTAGCATTTGAAAACTATTCCAATCATCTCCACCAAATGACTTGCCATCAAAAGTTCCATTAACTATCAGAGAAATTGCAGGCCTTTGCAAAGAACAAGAAGTAGATAACTTCTTGCTATAACCTAAAGTTAACACAAGAGAAATGAACAACATAAATTTATTCACATACAAAAGACCTGCACCTCTATCATCATCTCAACTCTTATTTGATAGACTAACAACAAAGGCATTATAAGATTTTTCATCCTTGGGAACTTCAATCTCATCACCAATGATTTTATCTTTAATCTCTGAAAGGGAATCATAATCCTTTATTAAATCCATATTTACCAGTTGATTATTAAAAATCAAATCAAGTGCACCATCTTTAAGACCTAAGTTTAATACTTTTCCACCATCAAAATTATTTGTATCCAAATAGTCCTTTGTTATTTCATAAAGATAACTTCCGACATTTTTAATAACTGACATTAAAACATTATCAGGCGCAAGATATGATTGATCCTGATCAACTCCAATAATATAATATCCAGCTCCAAGTTCTTTAGCGGCCTCAATAGCACCAAGCCCTGAAAGACCTGCTGCTGCAAATATAATGTCAACTCCAGAAGCATACATCTTACTTGCTATTGAACGTCCAAGTGAAAGATCAGAAAATGTCCCCACATATTGGGAATTCAATTCAATATCTTTATTTGCATATTTAGCACCAGCTTCATATCCATATCTAAATGAATTAATAACTACACCATCCATTCCACCTAAAAATCCAATCTTACCTGTCTTAGATGTCTTAGCAGCTATATACCCAGCTAAAAACGCTCCTTCCTCAGATCTAAAATTCACATTCACCAAGTTGTCGGGCAACTTGACATCTCCTGAGTAAGAACCCTCAACAATCCCATAATTCACATTAGAATTTTCAAGAGACTTTTGCAAAAAAATATCTGTAAACTTAAAACCGACTCCCCAAATTAAACTAGAACCACTTTCTTCCATTCCTCCAATATCTGCCACGTAGTCAGAAACTTTGGACTCTTTCTGAATTATGTTGACTTTAAAATCTTCCCTAATTTGAGACGTTGCCTTAAAACAACTCTCATTAAAACCCCTATCATCAAAAGTTCCATCAACAATGAGAGAAACAGTCTTAGATAATGAAGCTTGATCTTGTGAACCTGAACAACCCACAATCAAAATACATAAAACAACCTTTTTTAACATATACACGAACTCCTGATCAATTATATCTAAAATTAATCAAACTCACAATATTAAAAGTATTAAAAAAGTTGTCCTATTTCTTACCATCTATAGTGTGTAAAAGCCCTATTTGCCTCTGCCATTCTGTGAGTATCTTCTCTCTTTTTAAAAGCAGCACCTGTTGAATTATAAGAATTAATAAGTTCATTTGTTAACTTTTCTTGCATTGACTTTCCACTTGCCTTTCTGGCAGCTGAAATAATCCACTTCATTGCCAATGCTTCACGCCTTTCCTCTCTAACTTCAACTGGAACTTGATAAGTGGCACCACCAACTCTTCTACTTCTAACCTCTACAAGTGGTTTAACATTATCCAAAGCCTTACTAAAAGCAACAATCTTATCAACTTCTTCAATCCTTTCTGCAAGCATATCAATTGAATTATAAACTATAGCTTCACTGACAGATTTTTTGCCATCATACATCATTCTATTTACAAATTTAGCAATTACCTGAGAATCATACTTAGAATCTCTAAAGACTTTTTTCTTAATTTTTTTACTCTTTCTTGACATACAATTTATACCTCTTAAGCTTTTGGTTTCTTAGTCCCATATTTAGAACGACCTTGCTTTCGATTATTAACACCAAGAGTATCCTTAGCTCCCCTGATGATATGGTACCTAACACCTGGCAAATCTTTAACTCGTCCACCTCTAATCAGAACAACCGAATGTTCCTGTAAATTATGACCAATTCCTGGAATATAAGCTGTTACTTCAAATCCATTTGAAAGCCTAACACGGGCTACTTTTCTTAAAGCTGAATTAGGTTTTTTAGGCGTTACTGTCATTACACGAGTACAAATTCCTCTCCTTTGAGGACAATTTTGAAGCGCAGGAGATGCTGTCTTTTCTTTTTGACTCTTTCTTGGCTTCCTAATTAGTTGATTAATTGTAGGCATCTATGCTCCCCTTTTCCTAATTTTACCAATAAATGGTATCAAATATATAATTTATTTTCAAGCTAAACTTCAGAGCTTGAATTTTCCTTCACATTAACCCTTTTATATAAATTCATACCTGTTCCGGTAGGAATTAAATGTCCAATTACAACATTTTCCTTAAGACCTTTAAGATCATCAACACTACCTGCAATTGAAGCATCTGTTAGCACCTTAGTTGTCTCTTGGAAAGAAGCAGCTGAAATAAACGAATCAATATTAAGAGACGCCTTTGTTATTCCAATAAGAATTGGACTAGCTACTGCAGGCTCACCACCTTGCTCAATAACCCTTCTATTTTGCTCACAAAAAGTATGTTTATCCACTTTTTGATTATAAACAAAATTAGTATCACCTACAGACACAATCTTAACTTTTCTCATCATCTGCTTAATGATCACACCAATATGCTTATCATTAATACTTACACCTTGCTTTCGATAGACATCCTGAATTTCTGCTAATAAAAACTCTTGCAAACTAATCCCACCAAGAATTTCAAGAACATCATGAGGATTAATCCTTCCATCACAAAGCATATCTCCAGCCTTAACAATATCGCCATCCCTAACTAAAAGATGTTTTCCAGCAGGAATATAATGCTTATGCTCAACTCCATACTCATCTAAAATATTAATAAGTCTTTTACCTTTCTGAATTGCTTTAAACTGGACAACTCCACTCACCTTAGCCATCTCAGTTAAGTTCTTTGGAATTCTTGTTTCAAATAAATCATTAACTCTAGGAAGACCACCAGTAATGTCTTGAGTTTTCTCAGAACCTTTAGAAAGCTTAGCAATGACCTCTCCTATATTAATATCTTGTCCATCTTCAACTTGAAGATAAGCATCTCCAGGAAGAACATAAGATGCAATCTCCATTCCTCTATCATTGATGATTAAAATTCTAGGATCAAGAGACTCAAAAATTTGATCTGTAATTCGCTTTTCAATATTGCCTGTTTCAAGATTTATCTCCTCTTTAAGTGTTGTCCCTAAAATAATATCTTTAAACTTAACTTTTCCCTTAACTTCAGCAATAATTGGTTCTGCAAATGGATCAAATGTTCCAATTATACGCCCAGCTTCGATATAATCACCTACATTTATTTCAAGTCTTGTACCAGCCTTTAGAGATATTTCTTGTTCCTCAGAAACAATCATTAGTTTGTCATCTTTAATTTTAATATAACCAATATGAGATGATAACACTTCAACACCACTCTCATTTACGAATAAAGGCATTCCCTTAATTACTTTTTGAGAATCTAATACCTTAAGTTCTTTAATTCCCTTAATATCTTCCTCATGAATAACATTGATTACTTTTAAAGTTCCTTTCCTTGTAAAAAGCAACTCGCCATCAATCTGAACATTAAATCCCTCTATCCCATTAAGAATAAAAGCGTTCTTAAGTGCAATTTTATCATCTTCACTGCCAGCCTGTGCAACTCCCCCAATATGAAAAGTCCTCATGGTAAGCTGTGTTCCTGGCTGGCCTATTGACTGAGCAGCTATTATACCGACAGCTCCTCCAATATTGACAGGCCTATTATTTGAGAAATCTCGTCCATAACATTTCTGACAAACTCCATGCTCAGCCTCACAAGTCAAAACAGATCTAATTACAAGCTTGTCAATACCAATAGTTTCTAACAACTTTATTTTATCCTCTGTAATCTCTTCATTTACATCCAAAACAATCTCACCAGTAATAGGACTTTTTATTCTCTCAATTGAATAACTTCCAACAGCCTTTTCTCTCAAAGGTTCAACTATTTCCTCTCCATTCTTTAAAGCCTCAACCTTTATACCATTAATAGTTCCACAATCTTCTATTCTAACAACAACATCTTGAGCAATATCCACTAACCGTCGCGTTAAGTACCCAGCATCTGCCGTCTTAAGAGCTGTATCAGCAAGCCCCTTCCTTGCACCATTTGTAGAAATAAAGAATTCTATGACAGATAGTCCTTCCTTAAAATTAGAAATAATTGGAAGTTCAATAATATCCCCAGAGGTTTTAGCCATTAATCCCCTCATACCTGCAAGCTGTCTTATTTGATTTCTACTTCCACGAGCACCAGAATCAGCCATCATGTAAATTACATTAAACCCATCTTTATCTTTTTTAAGAACTTCCATCATCTTATTGGTAAGCTCTTCATTTGTTTTTGACCAAACAGAAATAACATTGTTATATCTCTCTTCTCCGGTAATAACACCTTTAGTATAATCATTCTGAATTTTTGAAATTTCTCTATTAGCCTTATCCACATATACTTTCTTCTCTTCAGGTACAATAATATCACTCATACTTATTGTACATCCAAACTTAGTAGCATATTTAAATCCAAGTTCCTTAATAATATCCAACATCTCAATTACAATAGAGGAACCATACACAACATAAACTTCAGAAATCAAGTTCTGTAACTCATAATCACTAAGGGTTTTATTTACAAATGAAATCTTCCCCGGTAAAGCCTCATTAAATACAACACGTCCTGTTGTGGTTTCTATATACTCACCATCAACTTTCACATAAATCCGTGCATTATAGTCTAAACTCTTATTATTAATTGCAAGAATAACGTGATTAAAATTAGAGAATTTACGTCCTTCTCCAACTACATTTTTTTTCTCCATAGTTAAGTAATAAAGACCTAACACAATATCTTGAGATGGAAATACAATAGGATGACCGTTTGCAGGATTTAACAAATTATTAGTTGACAACATCAAAGCCCAACTCTCGGCCTGTGCTGCAGGTGTTAAAGGAACATGTACAGCCATCTGATCACCATCAAAATCAGCATTATATGCATGACAAACAAGAGGGTGAAGTTTAATTGCCTTTCCTTCAACTAATACTGGTTCAAAAGCTTGTATTCCCAGCCTGTGAAGCGTTGGAGCTCTATTTAAAAGCACAGGATGCTCCTTAATAACGTTATCTAAAATCTGCCATACTTCATCTACTTCTTGTTCAATTAAACTTTTTGCTCTCTTTATATTAAAAACAGATTCACTCTCAATTAATTTTCTAATTACAAATGGTTTAAAAAGTTCAAGCGCCATCTTCGCAGGAATACCACACTGATGCAACTTAAGCTCAGGTCCAACAACGATTACAGAACGGCCTGAATAATCAACTCTCTTTCCAAGAAGGTTTTGTCTAAATCTACCTTGTTTACCCTTTAATGCGTCAGAGAGAGATTTAAGAGGTCTATTGGATGTACCTTTAACAACTTTTCTCTTATGTGAATTATCAAAAAGAGAATCAACTGACTCTTGTAACATGCGCTTCTCATTTCTGACGATAATTTCAGGTGCATTAAGGAGTAGAAGTTTTCTTAACCGGTTATTCCTATTTATTACTCTCCTATAAAGATCATTAAGATCAGAAGTTGCAAATCTTCCACCGTCAAGCTGAACCATCGGCCTAATTTCTGGAGGGATAACAGGAAGAACATCCATAATCATCCATTCTGGCTTATTTCCAGAAACTTTAAAATTCTCAATAATTTCAAGACGCCTTAAGAGTTTTTTATCCGTTTTATCATCTTTATCGATCATTTGAAGTCTAAGCTTAGATGAAAGTTCATCAAGATCAAGATTTTCAAGTAAAGTTTTAATTGCCTCAGCACCCATTGAAGCACTAAAAGACATACCATATCTCTCTTTTGCTTCAGAGTATTCATCTTCATTTAAAAGCTGCATCTTCTTAAGGTCAGTATCACCTGGTTCAATTACGATGTATTTTTCATAATAAAGAATAGAGTTCAAATTAGAAGCTGTAATATCAAGTAAAAGACCAATTCTAGAAGGAATATATTTATAATACCAGATATGAGCAACAGGAGCTGAAAGTTCAATATGTCCCATCCTCTCACGCCTAACTTTAAAATGAGTCACCTCAACATTACAACGATCACAGATAATACCTTTATACCTTATTGACTTAAACTTTCCACAATAACATTCCCATTCTTTAGTTGTTCCAAAAATTCTCTCACAAAAAAGACCATCTTTCTCAGGTCTTAAAGTTCTATAATTAATAGTTTCAGATTTTTTAACTTCTCCATAAGACCAACTCCTAATCTGATCAGGAGATGCTATCTTTATTTTTATCTTTTCAAAATCTTTTATCTCTTTCATAAAACCCTCAAAACCTAAGTCTTATTAATTAATTCCTCTTCTTTTTCTGTTAAAGGAATTTGATTACTCTTATCATCATAAATTGACAAATCAAAACCAAGACCTCTTAGTTCCTGCATTAAGACATTGAAAGACTCAGGAATTCCAGATACATTGGTAGGAATACCTTTAACAATATTTTCATATATCTTAACCCTACCTGACATATCATCTGATTTTACCGTTAATAGCTCTTGAAGAGTATGAGCAGCTCCGTAAGCTTCAAGTGCCCAAACTTCCATCTCTCCAAGTCTTTGACCACCAAACTGCGCCTTTCCTCCAAGAGGTTGTTGAGATACAAGTGAATAAGGTCCCGTAGACCTTGCATGCATCTTATCGTCAACAAGGTGATGAAGTTTAAGCATATATATAACTCCAACCATCACCTCATTTTCAAATGGCTCTCCTGTATAACCATCATATAAAACTGCTTTTGATGTTTCATTAAATCCGGCCTTTTTCAACTTTTCTTGAATGCATTCATTTGTAGCAGACTCAAAAACAGGAACATTATAATACTCACCAAGATATTTACCAGCAAGACCAAGCTGAGACTCCATTAATTGTCCAATATTCATACGAGATGGAACCCCTAGAGGATTCAAACATATATCAAGAGGAGTTCCATCTGCAAGATATGGCATATCTTCAACAGGAAGAATCTTTGCAACTACACCCTTATTTCCATGCCTCCCTGCCATTTTATCACCTTCTTTAAGTTTCCTTTTCTTAGCAACATAAACCTTCAATATCTCATCAACACCAGGCGGAAGGTTACCAACATCCTCCTTAGTAATTCTTTGAACATCAATTACAGTACCTTCAGTACCATGTGGAACTTTGAGTGAATTATTCTTAACATCTTTTGCTTTCTCTCCAAAAATGGATGTCAAAAGCTTAAATTCAGGAGTAATATCTCCCTCTGATTTTGGCGTAACCTTACCAATCAAAATGTCACCCGGCTTTACATAAGTTCCTATGCGTACAATTCCATTTTCATCAAGTTTATTTAATATCTTTCCACTAACATTGGGAATATCAGCTGTAACTTTCTCAGGTCCAAGTTTAGTTTCCCTTACCTCAATACTAAATTCTTTGATATGAATCGAGGTGTAAAGGTCTTCCTTTACAATCCTCTCAGAGATTAATATAGCATCCTCATAATTAAATCCATTCCAAGGAATGAATCCAACTAATAGATTATTTCCAAGCGCCAGCTCTCCATACCTAGTAGCAGGACCATCAGCTATTATCTCATCCTTATCAACTACCTGACCCTCTTTAACTAAAACTGAATGATTAAAAGAAGTATCTTGATTGGTCCTATCATACTTTGCAAGTTCATATTCATCCAAATCATTTTCATCAAGCATGTTATCAGGCCTGATCACTATTTTTTGGCTAGTTGCTAATACAACTATACCTGATCTTTTGGCCTTAACAACAACACCAGAATCCTTTGCAACTATCCTTTCCATACCAGTACCAACAATAGGTGGTTGTGGAAATAGCAAGGGCACTGCTTGACGTTGCATATTTGAACCCATAAGAGCACGATTTGCATCATTATGTTCAAGAAAAGGTATTAATGCTGAAGAAACAGAAATTAATTGTCTAGGCGAAACATCCATATAATCAATATTCTTAGGAATCATTGTAGTATAATCACCAGACACTCTAACAGAAATTAGATCATTAATGTAGTTATCTTCAGAATTAACAGCAGCATTCGCCTGAGCAATACATTTTTTTTCCTCATCAATCGCAGATAAATATTCGATTTCATCAGTAATCTTACCGTTAACCACCTTTCTATAAGGGGTTTCTAAAAACCCATAATCATTTACCCTTGCATAAGTAGCCAAAGAAACAATAAGACCAATATTTGGCCCCTCAGGAGTCTCAATAGGACACATTCGGCCATAATGAGTATAATGCACATCTCTTACTTCAAAACCTGCGCGATCCCTTGAAAGTCCCCCAGGACCCAAAGCATTAAGACGCCTTTTATGTGTTAATTCAGCTAAAGGATTAACCTGATCCATAAATTGTGAAAGCTGACTGGTTGCAAAAAATTCTTTGACAGCAGAAACAATAGGTTTAACACTTATTAATTCTTGGGGTTTAAGATTAAACACTTCTTTATTAGACATTCTATCCTTCGCAATTTTTTCTACTCTGGCCATTGCACCTTTATATATATTCGTAAGCAACTCACCAACAGAACGAACTCTTCTATTTCCAAGATGATCAATATCATAAAGAACATCATGACCATCATATATTCTTAAAAGATGAGATATAGTATTTACTATATCTGTAATAGTAAGAACTGAGGTTGTTAAGTCATCAAGACCAAACTTTTTAGAAAGCTTATATCGTCCTACACGACCAAGATCATATCTCTTCTCTGAAAAAAATACAGTTCTTAAATCATTCTCAGCACTATCAATAGATATGGGCTCACCAGGCAAAAGCACACTATAAACTGCAAGCATCACAGATTCCCTTGAAAGCTCTTTAAATCCATCCTTTAAAGAAAAGTAGGCATCTTCTTTCTCAAAACAATTCAAAATGACATCAGAGCTAATAAAATGTTTACCAGGAACACTATCATATCCATCAAAATCAATAAGATCTATTTCTTTTAGACCACTTTGTAAGAAATCTTCAACATCTTGCAAAGTTATCTTATCACCCGCCCGATAAGTCATATTTTCTTTTATAGTAATGTTAACTGCTAAATATTGCCCTGTAATTTCTCTTTTGGCATCTTCATTTACTTCAATTCTCCTAACCTTATAAAAAGTTTCAATTATTTTTTCTCTAGTATCAAGACCTAAAGCTCTTAAAAAGAGCGTAACAAGTATTCTCTTTTTTCTATCTATCTTAACATAAAGGTAATCTCTCTTTGAATCTATTTCGAACTCCAACCAAGAACCACGATAAGGAATAATACGAGCATAATACAAATCTTTTTCTTTGTAAAAAACAACCCCAGGAGACCTATGAATTTGCGATACAATTACCCTTTCAGCACCATTAACAATAAATGTTCCTCTGTCAGTCATCAAAGGAATAGTCCCCATATAGACATCCTTTTGTCTTATTTCTCCTGTTGTTAAAAACTGCAAATTTAATCTTATCTTTAAAACAGCCTCATAACTTTGCCCCTTTCTCTTGCACTCTTTTTCAGTAAAACTAATAGAATCATACTCAACATAATATTTTTCATATTCAAGCACAACTTCACCATTGCCACTTTTAATAGGAAAAACATCTCTAAAAACGGATTCAAGGCCTTCATTAAGCAAAGGCTTATTATTTTTTAATCTCTCAAGTTGTAAAAATTTCTCATAAGAACTTAATTGTATTTCTATTAGGTCAGGTAAGTCTAAGATTTCTTTGGCCTTTCCTTGTCCTAGATGAACTCTTTTTATCATTGAAAGACTCCTTTTTTAAGACACAACAAACCACATGCCAATAAATGACATGTGGAATAATAAATTTGGCATATTGCTAATGTTTTATTTAATTTCAACTTTTGCACCAATTGCTTCTAGTTTCTTCTTTATTTCCTCAGCATCCGCTTTTGAAACACCTTCTTTAACTGCCTTAGGAGCAGCTTCAACTAAGGCTTTAGCTTCGCCAAGTCCAAGTCCAGTAATAGTTCTTACTTCTTTAATAACGTTTATTTTACTGTCTCCAAAAGAAATAAGCATTACATCAAATTCTGTCTGCTCTTCAGCACCATCAGCATCAAGACCACCAGGCCCAGCAGCAACTGCAACTGCAGCAGCAGTAACCCCAAATTTTTCCTCAATAGCTGTTATAAGCTCAACAACTTCAGCTGTTTTAGCTTCCTCAAGCCATGTTAAAATATCTTCTTTACTTAGTGACATATTAACTTAACTCCTTTTATATTATTTTAAACAGTGATAGCATGCACTCTGTTAAGACTAACACTGTTATGATTAAACTTTAGCATCAGATAAAGCCTTCAAAGTTCTCGCAAGCTTTGAAATTGGTGCCTTAAGCACACTCATAAATAAAGAAATGGCTTCTTTCTTGGTCGGAAGTTTACTATACGCATTAAGCTTAACCTCATCATAAACCTCTCCTAAAACAAAGCCTCCCTTAACCTTTAAAGTACTAGTTTTCGTAAACTCGTAAAAAATTTTTGCAATCACATTAGCCTCATCAATAGCAGTAACAACAGCTGTCGGTCCTAAAAGATAAGAATCAAGATCTTTAATATGTTTGTCTTTTAAAACCCGCTTCATTATATTATTTTTTACAACTTTTAACTCACCTTTTTCACTTTCAACTCTATTTCTCAACTCAGTAAGTTCTGCTACTGTTAATCCCCTATAATCTAGAAAAAAAATATTATCCTTACCATCTAAAAACTCTTTCAATGAATTAAACATTTCAACCTTTTTAGGATTTATCTTTACATGCATAACTCAACTCCTAAACAAAATCAATCTTTACAGAAGGCCCCATGGTAGACGAAAGATAAACACTATCCACAAAAGTACCCTTTAAATCACTCGGACGCCTTTTAAGTAATTCTTTAATGAATTCATCATAATTTTCCTTTATCTTCTTGTTATCCATAGAAGACTTACCAACAGAAAAATTGATCACACCATTTTTAGTTGCCCTAAATTCTGTACGTCCTTTCTTAAGACTACCTATAGTACTCTTTAAATCATTTGTAATCGTTTGCGTCTTAGGATTTGGCATCAATCCCCGCTTACCCAAAATAGGACCAAGCTTCCCCACATCCTTCATCATATCAGGGGTTGCAACAACAATATCAAAAGAAGTAAAACCTCCTTTAATCTTATTAATAAGATCATCATCTCCAACATAAGCAGCGCCAGCTTCCCTTGCCTCCTCAGCTTTATCACCCTTTGCAAAAACAAGTATTCGTTTCTCTTTCATAAACTGATTTGGCAAAACAACTGTATCTCTAACTGTATGATTCTTCTTTAAATTAAGATTAACAGATACATCTATGGTCTCATCAAACTTAACAAATGTAATTTCCTTTAATAAGGATATTGCCTCATCTACACTGTAAGATTTACGCTTATCTATCTTAGATAGCGCTTGAATATATTTCTTTCCACTCTTAGCCATTATTTTTCCACCTCAACACCCATAGAACGAGCACTTCCTGCAATAATTTTAAACGCTGCCAGTTCAGTTTTTGCATTCAAATCAGGCATTTTAAGCCTTGCAATTTCCATTACTTTTTCTTTTGATATAATACCAACTTTTTCTGTGTTTGATTTTTTAGAACCTGTCTCTATTCCAACAGCCCTCTTAATCAAAACTGAAGCTGGTGGAGTTTTTACAATAAATGAAAAACTCTTATCGCTGTAAACAGTAATAATAACAGGCACAACAATCCCTGGCTCCATCTTAGCCGTTCTCTCATTAAATTCCTTAACAAATTGAGGACCACTAACACCATGAGGCCCAAGAGCTTGACCTATCTTAGCTCCTGGAGCGGCTTGAGCAGCCGGAACCTGAAGCTTAATCCAAGCAATTCCTCTCTTTTTCTTAGACATAAATAACAACTCCTTATGGTAATAACGCCCTTAAGCTCCCATTAATTTTGATTAATATTATTTAATTACTAAATTTTTTCTATATGCTGAAAGTCAACTTCAACAGGAGTTGATCTCCCAAAAATTTGAACCGCAACTTTCAATTTTTTCTTTTCATAATCAATAGATCCAATGACACCCTCAAACGAATCAAAAGGTCCTCCCTTAATTCTAACTCTCTCACCCTCTTCAAAATCATAAAGTATAAAAATAGACTTATCTGCCTTAATCTCGCCAGTAAGCATAAAAACATTTTTAACTTCTTCATCGCTAATTGGAAGAGGTTTTTGTTCTTTATTGGTGCCAACAAAATTCACAACACCTGGAATCTTAATAATTCTAGCTACTGTACTCCTCCAGTCCTGCTCAGGAAGGTCTAACTCAATAAGAATATATCCTGGCCAAATTTTCCTTTCCCGTATCCGCTTTTTTCCATTCTTTATCTCTTCTACCCTTTCAATAGGAGCCTTAACATCTAGAACATCATTACCAAAAACACCTTCATTGATTAAAAGTCTTATCTCTTGTTCTATTTTTTTCTCATATTGAGAAAAAGTTTGCAATACATACCAGGCCCTGGACATACACTTTCCTTAAAATACATAAGTTATAGCGAGATACATAATATAGTCTACTATACCTAAAAAAATAGAAATGAAAACAACCAACCAAAAAACTTGTTTTCCGCTGCTCATTACCTCACTATATTTAGGCCATGTTATTTTTTTAAGTTCTAAAACACTTTCCTTAACAAATTTAAACATTTAAAAGCCTCTCTTTAACAATACAAACAACAGGCCAGGAGGGATTCGAACCCCCAACAAGCGGTTTTGGAGACCACTGTTCTACCATTAGAACTACTGACCTATTACTCTAATTATTTTATTTTACCTTCTTTATGAAGAGTATGTCTCCTAAGAATTGGACAATACTTCATTAACTCTAATTTTTCTTGCTTATTACGTCTATTCTTAGTAGTCGTATAATTTCTAATTCCTGTTTCTTCACATACTAAAGCTATAAGCTCGACAGCACCTTTGCCTTTTTTCTTGCCCATAATAACACTCCTGACTATAAAAGCCCTCAATCGGACTTGAACCGACGACCGCCACCTTACCATGGTGGTGCTCTACCTCTGAGCTATAAGGGCATTCCTTCCCTTTATAATAAACTCTTATATCATGTTAATTTATTATATAAAAAAAGACAAGCCCCCCCAAACTATATTTCTAAACTCTTATTTAATAATAACAAGCTTACCTTCCCTTAAAAGATTAACATTATCATTATCTGAAAATATCTTACTAATAGAATATTTATCAAGTATGATATCTGAATGATTTTTACCATAAACTCCTTTGGCGATTAATCTTAAAGGATAATTCCCAACTCTATCCTTATTTTTGTAAAATATGTCATTTGTATATTCAAGCATTCCCCATTTCCTAAGTGCATCTGGATCAACCATTCTTTTATCAAAGTAAAGCTTGATATCTTCATTATAAATTTTAATAAAGAACGCATCTGTTAACTTCACAACATCACCTGAGGAAGATTTATAATCATCACCTGCATAAATAATAATTCCCGTATAAACAGTCTTATTAACATTAGTATTTATTAATGGATAAAAAACTCTATAAGGCTTACTATGAGAGAAAAACAAGTCTATAAAATCAGGAAAAATACAAAGTTCATATCTAACAGTTATATTTTTCAAATCTTCTGAATACTTAGTATATCCTCTTTTTAAAATACTATCAAGTCCTGAAAAATAAAGTATTAAATGAGGATCAGAATCAAAATAATCTTTAAAACTATTATCAGAATCAATTATCATTTCAAAAAGAGACTGCCTTATTAAAGTATCTTTAAAATCATTAACGCTAAACACCAATTTAGATGTAGTATCAAACCCAACTTTACCAAATCTATCCTCATCTACTAGTTTAATAATATCAAAATAAATGACCTTCGTATCCCAATCAATTATTCTCTTTATACTCGACTTCGATACAGAATCATTTATAACAGAAACATTAGAATAAAATAAAAATAAAAAATTCAAAAGACTATTAAGCAAATTCACATTAAATCTCCCTATTTTTTCCCCAAATAAACACCTATCCAAGCCCAACCATTATTAATCTCAGGATCCTTTGGATAAGCAACTTTTTTAAAGACAAAATACCATTCCCAAATGTGCTCCCAACCACTAGAACCAAGATAAGATATATCATCACTAGAATCAGCTTCAAAATTACTTGCAAACTGTATTCCATTTTTTCGTCTACTTCCAAGCTTAATCATCGTTGTCAAAAAACTGTTTGTATTAATTGAATTGCCTCTACCACCTCTTTGATCCCAACTTTGAATAAAAAAATTGTGTTTATCCCTTATACTTAATAACTTTGCAGTATTTCCAGAATAAATATATCTCTTAACATCTCGTATCAAATCATTCAAATTTCTATAAATTGTAAAGTCCGGATTATCATAATAATTAATCTTAGTAACAACACCAGAATAGTCTATGGAATCTATTCTTAAATCTGACCTTGGTATTGAAAGCAACTTTTTATAATAAAAATAAGCCTCATCATAATCTTGAATATTCTCTAAACTTAAAGCAAGATTGTAATAATAATTGCCTCTATCTGCATTTGTAAGACTCTCATCAGCAGCATCAAGCAATAATTTATAGTAACGTATTTTATACCCAGCTCCAATACTTAGATTGATCACCCTTTTTGCAATATCTAATTTTACAGAACTATTTTCATAAATATAATCATCAAAATTATCAAAAACATATCTGTAATAAGTAAAAGCTACTAAATCTTCATTAATGAATGAATACACATTACCCATCAAATAAAAATACAAAGGATAATATTCCCCACTTTCATCATTAACAATTCCTTGATTTACAATTCTCAAAGCATCTTTATAATCTTTATTACGCATGTGAATATCAACTATTCTATCAATAATAAGGAATCTATCTAAACTCTTTTTATTTGACTTTTCTAAAAGACCTATGAGACTATGAATTTCGCTCTGCTTAATCTTGCAACAGATAAAAATCAGAACTATCCCAAACGCTTGAACTAATAACCTCATTGTTTTTATTATATAATAAAGCAATGTATAACAAAACACATTTTAAGGCTAATAAAAACTACCAGAACTTTAACATGGATAAAAAATTAATTTATATTTTACTAATCATATTATTTCTTTCTTATCTCTCTTGTTTCAATAAGAATAATAAATACAAATACGGAATTGTTCTAGATTCAAACAATAGAGAAAAACTTCCAAATGGATCACTTGTAAACATAGAAGATACTAATCAAGAAAAAAAAACAATTACAATAAGCTATAATGGGATAAAATTTATCGTACATAAATTCATAATAGAAAAGTTTCAAACAAAAAAAGAAGCAGAAAAATTTCAAGTAAGTATTCAACCATATGTAAGCAAATATGCTATAAGTAAAAAAGATCTCTTGCCCCTTAGAACCTCTCCAGACAGCTATGTAGAAAACATAATATATCGCATTCCAAAAGAAACCATATTAAAAATAATATATATTGGAGAAGAAACAAAAGCAGGTTCACTTAAAGGAAGATGGATACAAGTCTTAACAAAAGATGGATACAAAGGTTATGTTTTTGATTACTCACTTGAAGTGTTCGATAATATTACAGGCACAATAATCACAAGTCCATTAGATCAAGCTTCCCAGGATCATGCAACCAACACATTTAAAAACATTAAATATTTAAGACCACTCTACTACGAAAAAATGATAGCCAATAACACTTATAATACCAACTTATTAAGAGAAGATTATGGGCTATTTTTTACTCACAAAAATGAAATAAAAATCAATATACCTGAATTAACCCTACACTTCAAATTCAATGCTGTTGAAGAGGTAAAACCTAATGGATTTTTATTTAGATCTGAAACCTCAAAGGAAGATTTTATTCTCTTATTAAAAGAAACCCAAAACTACTACAAGTCAATTATAAAAGCTAAAGAACGAAACCTCGAGGCAACATTCGTTATTATTGAACAAAATATTAAAAAAATTATTCTTGAAGCAGAAAAACAAAATCAAAATCTAATAAGTAGATTAATATCCTATGGAACATTAATAAACAAACAATATGGAAATCTTGAATTTAAAAGCGATAAAACCTTTGTTTGGGAAATAGATAAAAAAATTTATAATCTCCCAAATTCTGGAACATTTGAAATAATAGGACTTAACCCAAAGCTACAAATTTCATATAAAAACGCCATCAAATTAATAACTAAGGAAAGAAAAGAATACTTTTGTCTACTAGACTATACAAATAATGCCTTACAACTCATATTTATATCCCCTAAAAGTGTTGAAGACGGTTTAATAATCACTGATGACAAAGACAAAATGGCAGTCATACTGTTTAATAACGATCAACCTAAGCAAAATATGCTTACAAAACAATCTCAACACACTACTTAAAAGTTAAAATCAATGAAAACATTGTTAATGCTACTCTTAACACAACTTATTACATTTTCAAATGTAAATGAGAACATAAAAATCATAAAAGAATTATCACAAACAATTTATAGTCTTAGCAGCAGAGAATATGAAATAAACAAAAAAAAATTCGATAAGTTTGTAGAGTCAATAGACTTAAATAACAGTAATCTGTTAAAAGAGTTACAAAAAATAAAAAATGAATTTCTAATTACATCTGTATACTTCCAAAACATAACAGGTACTTTAATATCACTAAATCTCGCTGCAGAAATAAATTTCAAATACAAAATATCTCCCCTATCAATCTCAATAATCAATAATGATTTTCAAACTACAAAAACATTAATAGAATACGGAATGCAAATCAATAAAATAGATGAAACAGAACATTCATCAATATTTTGGGCAATATACTTAAGCAATAAAAAAATATTTAATCTTTTAAAAGAAAAAGGTGCTGATTTAAGTCTTACTCTTAATAATGGAAAAACACCTATACAAGCTGCAATAGAAACTGAAAATGCTGATTTAATAGAGTTATTACTGAAACAAAACGTTTATATTAAAGATGAATATAAAAAAGAAGTTAAGAATTTAAAAAATAAAAAAATAAAAAATCTTCTAAAAAAGTATAAAATAATATAAGACAACTAATATTCATCTAATATTTCAATATTCTTATCCTTCTCAAAAAGATCTTTATACACAAAAAACTTTTTACTAAGCTCTTCCTTTAAATCCTTAGAAAAAGGAGCATTGCATCACATTATCCTAAGAAGCATTTTCTCAAGTATTGGAACTCCCCCTATTCTACTTATCTAACCAAAGGAAATAATCATCTACAAAGAAATTATTAATATTGCCTTTCTTAATAAATTTAGAATAGTACTCATAATATTGACTGGTTATTCCTTTTTCCATACATCTAAAAGATGCTTGATCTTTTGCAAGCTGCCAAAAAAATCTCCAATACCAAAAATGATAGCTTTTCTTAAATCCTTAGAATACATAGGTATTAATATCTTACCTCGCCCTATAGCTCGATTTCTAATATCAATATGAAATTAAAGATTTAAGTTCATTACCGAGAGTACTTGAAAGAAAGGCTGCAAATCTCAATAAAATTTTCTGTTCAATAGTCAAATTCAAGACATTTTTGATTATTGATTTCAAAAATTCCCAATAAATGTTAATTATTCGTCTATATTTATCAATTCTGTTACCTTCTTGTTCTGATTGTGAACTCAAATAATCCAACAACACTTTATGAAGTCTTAAACCAATATTCTTATCACTCAAGATAAGATTCCTGTAATAACCATCGATAAAAAAATTTTTATCATGTTCTTCTACGACATCAATTTCAGATAACTTTAAATTCAAATCTGTATTAACCAAGTCAGGATACTGACACAAAAACTTTCCTTTCCACTCTTTAAAATCGAAATTACCTATATATTTTAATATAAATAGGATTGCTAAAAGTTTATATTTAACAAAAAATCTAGTAAGATTTATTATACTATGAATACTATTTTTCAAACTTACAAAGGAACAACTTATGAATACAAAAGTAAAATTCTTTCTAACAATGCCTATTGGAATATTACTTGGATTGTTTCTTCCCTCTGAAGCTTATAATATACTGTCACAAATATTCATAAGGTTAGCTTATTTTTCACTAATTCCTTTTTTAATATTCTCAATTCCACTTGGAATAGAAAACATTATTGAGAATAAAAAATTCAGAAGATTATTTGGAAAAACAATATATTATGGAATCTTAATTAACATCATAGGAGCACTCATATCAATTGCAATTGCAACAATATATCTACCACAAAGAATTCCAATACTAGACAAAAATATTCGAAATCTATATACGTTTGATAAAACAACATTTCTTGAAACATTTTTTCCAAAAAATATTTTTACAATACTAACAAACAGTAATCCAAATCTTTTAAGTATCTATATTATTTCAATCATCATTGGCACTAGTTTTTACTATGCAAAACAAAAAGGAAGAATTGCTAGAGAACTTATTTTAAGCATCTCAAATCTCTTTTACAATGCAAACGGAATAGTTGTCAAACTACTCCACTTTGGAATTATTTTCATTACAGCATCATATACTATAAATTTAACAAAATTTAAAAACTATCAATATTACATTGACAGCATAATTTTCTTATCATTATGGACAATTATTATTATCCTAATAATAATTCCAATGATTAGCTATCGATTTACCAAAAACTTTAAATTATCATATAAGAACATCTTAATATCCATACAAAACATAATATTTGCAGGTTTAACGATGGACACCTATGCGCCCTATTCTATTTTAATAGAAGATATTAAAAATGAAAAAATAAAAGTAAAAAAATCAATAATAACAAATATACCGATAATCAACTTTATTTCCAAATCTGGAACAATTTTTATATCAACAATTTCATTTTTCATTATTTTAAAATCCTACTCTAGTTTGCCCATATCAATCTATGAAATAGGCTATATGAGCGTATTAGCATTTCTCTGCATTTTCGCATTCCCACACATACCAAATAGTTTAATTTACATAATCACAATGCTATGTTCAACTTACACAAAAGGAATTGAGCTTAGTCATTCTAATATAATACCAATACTCCCAATCTTAACATCTCTAGCTCTAATGATAGATTTCACCTCCAATATTGCAATAATGCAAATAATAGATTTGAATGAACTAAAAGATACTTAAATTAATTTTTAAATAAATTTAAATGAACTAAACATTAGTAAGCTCTTGCAAACAAGGCAAGGTCCTTGGCTGCTGAGTTGCAATAAATACAAGTCAAATTATCTAAAGTCCTATTTTTAAAATCTTCAGGAATGCACCGTATTGTAGCCTTTGTATCATTTTTAATACTCTCTTCACAAACTTTATTTCCACACCATGAAGAAAGCACAAATCCCAAATGCTCACTGATATAAGTCTTAAAAATGTAATAGTCATCTTCTTTAGACCCAATAATTTCTTTAGTATGCAAATTTCTAAACCTTAGTGCCCTATTAAACAATGCACATTGCATAGCCTCAAGCTCATGTCTCATTTTAGATGACAGCTCTCTAACTGATACCTGATACTTAGAGTTTTTATCCTTATCCCTTCTAGCAACAGTTACACAATCCATAAGAATATCATTAGAACCTATCTCAATACGTATTGGAATACCCTTAAGTTCTGCAGCCGCAAATCTAAATCCTGGAGAATTCTTAATATCCCTATCAAGTTCAACTCTAAACTTTTCCCTTTTTAAAATATTAAAAATAGTAGTAGAATATTCAAGTACCTTTTTATTAGCCTCATCATCTCCTTTAAAAATAGGAACAATAATAATTTCAATTGGTGCTATTTTTGGGGGCAATATCAAACCTTTGTTATCCGCATGAACCATAATCAATGCCCCAATTAACCTAGTTGAAACTCCCCAACTAGTTGCAAAAACATATTCCATCTCACCTCTCTTGTTCTGGAACTTAACATCAAAAGCCTTAGCAAAATTTAATCCTAAATAATGAGATGTTCCTAATTGTAAAGCTTTTTTATCTTGCATCAATGCTTCAATTGTGTAGGTAGACACAGCACCTGCAAATTTTTCACTTTCCGTCTTTTGCCCACAAAATACAGGAATAGACAAATAATCTTCAACAAACCTTTTATAAAGATTTAAAATAAATAAAACCTCCTCTTCAGCTTCCTTAGCAGTTTCATGTGCAGTATGTCCTTCTTGCCACAAAAATTCAGTGGTACGGAGAAATGGTCTTGTTCTTTTCTCCCAACGAATAATATTTGCCCATTGATTTATCTTAACAGGCAAATCTCTATAAGACTTTATCCATTTGCTATACATATTCCAAATAACCGTCTCAGAAGTAGGCCTTAAAACCAAAGATTTTGACAATTCTTCACCACCAGCAGTTGTTACAATAGCAAGCTCTGGTGAGAAACCCTCAACATGTTCCTTTTCTCTTTCCAAAAACTCATAAGGAATAAGCAATGGGAAATATGCATTTTCATGTCCTGTTTCTTTAAACTTACCATCAAGCACACTCTTAATTCTCTCCCAAATAGCATATCCATAAGGCATAATAACCATACACCCTTTAACAGGGCTATAATCAACTAGTTTCGCCTTTTGTACTATATCCAAATACCATTTAGAAAATTCTTCTTCCTTTGAAGAAATAAAATCACCCATAAACTTCACCTTTCTTTTAAAAATTTTCATTATAAAAAACAATGCAATTTGCTTTGAAAAGAAAAAAATCTCTTCCGACTTATAATTAATGACATTTTATCTACAATAATTATCCATCTAAATACTACTTAATCTTTAACCAACAAGAAAATAGTAAAAGTACTAAATAAAAATTATTATACAATAAAAATATGCCTCTAAAACCTATAAACAAGATAAAAAAGTAAATTTACTCACAAGACAAACCTATACGTAAATTTATATTTATTTATATTTATATTAAAAATATGTTTGACATATTTTTAATATAAATCTTTGCTATAATATTTACTTTATAAATTGTAAAGATATTGTCTATGTTCTATAACAGGTATTTGAAAAAGATATGTAGAAAACCATTTATAAGTTTAATCATAATGTCATACCAAAAATCCAAACCAAAAGGAAATGTCAAGAATACTATGCATAAATCTACGTTCACCAGTTCTAAAAAATCAGGACGACATGTCATCGACACTGCTAGTTTCTTAACTTATGACATTTTAAAACTGAACCAAAAGCTAATCTTAACTAACAAACAAAATTTTAATACTAAAAATATACAAAATAAAAAAAGCACAGAAATATTAGATACTGGAGAATCTCTTCATACACTATATTTCATGAAACATAATGTTAAGAATTGTAACCACTTAATCAGATATAATTGGAGGAAAAATTATGAAACCATTATTAAAATTGATTATGATCTTTTTAGCAAGTCTATCTGTTGCAACAACAATTGATACATCAGCGCTTAATAAGATATTAAATGAGCAACAAATTCAAGATAGGTCATTTGGAATAGGGTTTGGAATTGGTAACCCTATCACCAATATTATAATTAATTTTCCATATGTAGACATAGATTTTGGATATGGAGGATTTAATGGATTACAACCCAACAATTTCATCCCCTATGTTGTCTTTGGAATTGACATCCTCTTTAAAGAAGAAATTTATCAAAACACAACAATTACTGGTGGACTCGGAATAGGCACAGACTTGTCTCAGATAAAATCAAATGATCAAGATGCTTCAAATATACAACAAGGAAATAATAACACTAAGAAAGATCAATTCTCAATAACCTCATCTAACAATAGATTGGGAATTGTACTTAGACTTCCTATTATACTAGAATACAGTTTCTTAACTAACGTTGTAATAGGCTTCAAGGCTGTAACAACACTTGGAGGAACAATGACATTAAATCCCACATCAATGGAAGGAATAAGATTTGGATTTTTTGGTTTTGGATTCATAAAAATATACATATAAGGAAAAATGAATGGAAAAAAAAGCAAAAAAAATAGTCATATTATTGTTAATATTTAATTTATACTATTCTGCTTTTTCTCAATCTAACAATGCTTATTCCATAGAATGTAAAAAAAAAGATGATGGAACCATATGCATCACAAATGATAAACCTACCTCTGAAAAACCTAAACCTACCTCTGAAAAACTTAAACCTACCTCTGAAAAACCTAAACCTACCTCTGAAAAACCTAAACCTACCTCTGAAAAACCTAAACCTACCTCTGAAAAACCTAAACCTACCTCTGAAAAACCTAAACCTACCTCTGAAAAACCTAAACCTACCTCTGAAAAACCTAAACCTACCTCTGAAAAACCTAAACCTACCTCTGAAAAACCTAAACCTACCTCTGAAAAACCTAAACCTACCTCTGAAAAACCTAAACCTACCTCTGAAAAACTTAAACCTACCTCTGAAAAACCTAAACCTACCTCTGAAAAACCTAAACCTACCTCTGAAAAACCTAAACCTACCTCTGAAAAACCTAAACAACACATCACTAAAAAAAATCATTACGCAATCAAAAGTATAAAGAATCCTTTTTCATTTGCAGTAGGAACAGGAACTGGAAATCCCCTTATTAATCTTTTAATTTCAATTCCGTATATAGATATCGATCTGGGATATGGTAGTTTCCTATACTTCAGTTCTGCAAATTTTAAGCCTTACAATTTAATTGCTGTTGACCTAACTTTTAGACAACAAATAGGAACATCTTTAATAATCGGAGGAGGGTTTGGAATTGGGATAGATTGGTCCCAAGCAAATTTAATTCCACCTGGAGCTCAACAACCCTCCCCTTATAATAGAATAGGAATAGTCGCCAGACTACCTTTATCAATTGAATATAAAGTTGCAAAAAACTTGTCATTAGGATTTAAAACTTATCCTACAATTGGTCCAACAATACTCCTTACAGAACCAAAAATAATATTTGAAGGACTGCGATTTAAATTCTTTGCAATTGGATTCATCAGAGTTTTTATATAAATTTATACAAATAATTAAACCCTTACTAAATTCAAACGACCAAAATTCTGTTATAAAGAGAGTGCAATAAAAATTTCGCCCTCTCCACAAATTAATAATTCCTCACCAAAATTTCTTATAAATACGCTCTCTCCCTTCTTAAGGAAAAACTTATTATTAATCTGAATTTTCCCATTCATAACTAACAATATCATTACACCATCTTGTTTAAAGCAAATTTTTTCATTTATGTTTCTCTGTAATAAACTCAAATCAGTACCTGGAAGCTTAAATACATTAAAACCATCAATATTTTCACTCCTTAATAAGGAGACCATCCCCTCTTCAAACTTACCAACCTTAAGCATCTCATCCTTATCAATATATTTAGTGGTAAGACCTGCTCTAATCACATTGTCCGAATTAGTCATAAGTTCAAGGCATTCACCCTTAAGATAAGCATGAACTTCTTGACTTTCTGTATAAAGTACTTCGCCCGGATTTAATTTAAAAATACGCATCCCTAAAAACACTAAAAGACCAATATCTACCCCATATATCTTATGAATTTCATTAAACCAATAAGCTCTAAAATCATCTATGGAACCCAAATTTTCTTTTATTTTACTAATAGCATTCTCGATTTCATACTTTTGCAAACTAAATACATTTCTTATAAACTCTTTATGTGTTGTAAAATGAAAATCTAATTTCAACTTTCTACATATACTGATAATTTCAAAGAGAGGCAAAAATCCTTTAAGAGCATAAAAATCGCTTAATGCATAAACAAGCTCTACCTTTGGATTCTGATCCTTATAAATCCTCTCAAAATCATTAATACCTATGCCTTTAACATTTTCAAGTTCAAAGCCTTTTAAAGCAGTCTCTTTTGAAGGATGTATCTGAATTGATAGAGGCCTTTGGGCTGAGAGAACCTTAAATAAAAATGGTAATTCACCCTTACATCCCAAAAGATCATCATAATTTTCTAAAAAATCACAAAGAGCAATATACTGACCATCAACTAATATCTTACTAGAAAATGTCTTATGTGCTCCAAGCCACATCTCGGCCTTAGGTAAACCATCTTCCCTCTGACCCAAAAGATAGGGGATGAAACTAATTCCACCCCAATCGTATTCCTTAATTTCATTTCTCATCAAAAATATATTATCAACTCTCATTAGATTCCTTAACTTTTAAAGATTTTAAAAAGATAACCAAACTTGTCGCAACGGCAACACCAACAGCTATTGCAATAACAAATCCTAATTTATTATCAACTACAGGAAGAACTATTGGCCCTCCGTGTGGAGCATGATCTGCAACCCCTAAAAATGCCGCAATAATACTTGCAACAGCACCTCCAATTACTATTGAAGGTAACACCCTTGCAGGATCACTAGCAGCAAAAGGAATAGCTCCCTCACTAATACCAATAAATGAAATTAAGAAAGATATTTTTCCAGACTCTCGCTCTTCCTCTTCAAATAATTTAGGCATAATTAGAGTAGCAAGTCCCATAGCCATAGGAGGAACAGGAATAGCTGATGCAACCATACCCATTATCTGTGGAACTTGAGGAATCATACCGACACCAAAAAGGAATGCAACTTTATTAAAGGGTCCTCCCATATCAACTGATACCATAGCACCAAGTATTAATCCAAGCAATAATTTCCCTATAATACCATAAGCCTGTGAGTCATTATGAAGCGATTTAAGGCTACTTTCAAGTAATTCCATAAATTGACCAATATAAACACCCACGTAAATCATGAAAAGTCCAATAATAACAGTGCTTATTAACGGAATTACAAATATAGGCATTACAGGCTTAAGCCATTCAGGAATCTTTCTCTTTGCTATCCATTTAGCAACAAAACCTGCCATAAAACCCACAAGTATCGCTCCTAAAAATCCTGCCTTGGTATCTCTGGCAAGTACACCACCTACAAGACCTGGTGCAAGACCTGGTTTATCAGCAATTGCCATAGCAATAAATCCTGAAAGCACTGGCAACATCATGCCAAAAGCCACACCACCAATATCTGTAATTGTCTTATAAAAAGGATAATCATTAAAATTTGGACCATCAGAACCAACTCCTGCAAAGGATATCCCAAGAGCTATCAAAATACCACCACTTGCTACAATTGGAATCATAGGAGAGACACCACTCATTAAATACTTATAAAAACCAAACTTACTCTCACCAGATTTACCTTTATTAATATGAACATTTTCATAATTTAATATGGGAGCCCCAAATGCTTCTTTAATAACATTTTCTACATTGTTGATAGCCCTTGAAGTTGAAACCTTGTAAACTCTTTTACCACTAAATCTCTCTTCATCAACATCCTTATCCACCGCAAGTATTACAACATCAGCAGCTTTAATATCTGTCTCTGTTAAAGGATTATCAATACCAATAGATCCTTGTGTCTCAACTTTAATGCTATACCCTTGTTTCTTAGCTTCCATTTCAAGCTTCTTAGCAGCAATATATGTATGAGCAATTCCTACAGGACAAGCACAAACAGCTAATATTCTTTCTGGCTTAGATACACTGCCAGAATCATCTGTAGAAGTGTTTTCAACATTTTCTATATAAGAATAAATCTCATCAGAATTATTAATAACTTTTAATACATTTTTAAAACAATCGTTTTCAAACAACTTGGCTATGAAAGCTATCGATTTGATGTGATCACTACCTTGTTGACTTCTAGACATACAAATTAAAAATATCAAATTAACAGGAGGATTATCATCAGACCATTTTATGCCTTCGCCTTTTATATAAAGCAAGGAAATAAAACTTGATTCAACAACATCCCCTATAAAATGAGGAATAGCAACCCCATTCTCCCAAGATGTATCACTGATATTCTCTCTTTCAAGCAATCCCTTAAGAAATCCAGACCTATCATTTGTATATCCTCTCTTACTTACTTGATCAACTAAAAAATTAATTGCCTCATCCTTGGAACTTATTTCAGTAGATATAAAAATAAGTTCTTTCTTTAAAAAATCTAAAAACATAACCTTAACCTCCTAAGCACCTATACTAATTTTACCATAGTACAAACATCAAACATCTTCTTCCTCACCCCCACTTCTTTATTTCCAAATTATTTTATATGATTTAATTTAATTCTATTATGAAAAAAATAATCAACTTTTGCTTTTTATTACTATATACTAATTTATATTCTGCAAATAATGAAGTACAAAAGAAAGACAAAGCAAATACAAAAGAAAGTCTTACACTAAAAGAAAGATCAAGTAATAATGAAAATGATTTTCTCTCGGTCAACAGAGGATTTACCTATTCAACGGGAACAGGAATTGGAACAGGATTTTTTTTAAATTCAAAAATCAATCACATAATATTTAGACCTTATTACGTATTTTCTATTAACAATCTTGATTTAATGGCTGTTTGTATGATCTTAATGATTGAAGAATACAACATATCTAAAAAAATAAAATACTCAAGTTCCCATATTGGAGCAGGAATAAACTGGCACATCATAAATTTGTCTAAAAAAATGAAATATTTGTCTTCCACTACAGGTATTGGTATACGATTTTACCTCTCAACAAACATAATAGGAGATTTCAAATTTTATGGCAAATTACCTTATACAATAGAACCATACATATTCTTTGAATTCTCTACAAAAAAAGCCACACCCTATTTAAACATATACTCAAAAATTGAATGTCTATTGCTCGATACATTCAATATTTCTTTTGATTTTGGCATTAGATATAATCTTAAAAATAGCAAAGAGGTAAACCCATGAAAAGGAAGTTAAAAATCTTATTATGTTTTTATATATTAATCTTACTGGGAACTTTATTCCTATATCAAAACCCTAAGATCTTAAATAAAATAAAAGAAATAGCTTCTAATTATTTAGAAAAACTCAAAGATAGAATATACGAACCTGAAATTCCAGCAGAACTAGAAGAAAAATATCTCTTACCAAAGGGATATCTTACTACCCAAGTTCTACATAAAAAATACTACTCCTTAGGGTATGCTGAGAGTGCAAGACAATCAGAATGGGTCGCTTATCAATTAAAAAGAGAAATGGTTGAATTAGCTTTAAACTTGCTTAGAACAGGTAAAATAAAGAGAAGTAAAACATTTTTTGAAGATAAAGACATAAAAGGAATAGCTCCCAAGCTAAGCGATTATCTAAGAAGCGGATATGACAGAGGTCACATAGTTAGTTCTGCTGACATGTCTTTTTCCAAAGATGCAATGCTAGATACCTATTTTCTATCAAATATATCTCCTCAACAAAGAGAATTCAACTCAGGGATCTGGCTTAAACTTGAAAAACTAGTTAGAAAATGGGCTATATTAAAAAAAAAGCTATACATTGTTAGTGCAGGAATTTTAACAGAAAATAAAGGATTTATTGGAAAGAATAAGATTTTAGTACCAAAAAATTTTTATAAAATAGTACTATCATTAAACAACAACTCTTATGATATAGTAGCTTTCATTATTCCAAATGAAAAAGCTGAAAACTTAGAATTAAGAAATTACACTGTGAATGTTAACTTAATTGAAGCAAAAACTAAAATAGATTTCTTTGCCAAACTTGATGCTAGAATAAAAAAAATAATTAAAATGAGAAAAACACTAAATTCTTGGGAATTCAGATGAAAACACTCTTTACAAAATTAAACATTTTCTTGCTTACAACCGTCACTTTAGGAATAATTGTTATATCAATATTTATATATTACGTAAACTTTAGTATAAACTTCTATACCTACCTTGTTAAAATTTATAATCAAAACTTGTTAATTTTGGTTAATAAATTCTTTATCTTCATCATTGGAATCATAGGCTCCATTTGGGCATACATTAACTATAAAAGAACAAACAACATACAATTTGTATTTTTTTATTGTTTTACTTGTATATATATACTTGATCCCATTTCAATTTTTAAATATTATCTTTTAAATAATATATTAAGCCTAGAATTTTATTATTTCATGAAATTTTATCACCTAATAACCGTATTTTCATCACTAAATTTATTTTTTCTTAGCTTATATATATGTGATTTCAAGATAAAATCAATAACTTATACTATTTACTTAATTTTTACTTTTTCGATGCTCTATATCTCTCTAGTCCCTATTAATGCTTATGAACACACATATAATTTCTTCTCTTCAACAGTAAACAACAAATTTTATGCTTATTTATTCTTGCTACTAATACCAATAAACTTTTTAGTAGCATGCTTAAGGAAAAAAAACCTCAGCTACTTTTTACTGTTTGTATCAATATTACTAATAGTATTAGGAATTTACATCAATTCTATTGAAATATCCTATGCCTTTATCCCAATCTTAATAGGAACACCAATATACTTAAAAGAAGCAGGTAAACTTTTCTTCTATTGGTTATAACATTAAGCAATCAACACAAAAGACAAAGTCGATACTCCTATAGGCAAAAACAAATTATCATATTTTGCAAAATCAAAAAGTTCTACAAACACGGCTCCTATCCCAACAACTGATGCTAGCATGAAGCTTGGAAAAAAGTAATAACAAACAATAAAAGCAACCCAAAAAACAGTCACACTACCTGAGAATGTTTTATTATTTACAAGTCTAAAAGATGGAATGAGTTTTCCAAAAAGACTTGCAAGTCCATCTCCAAGACATGCAGAAAATATCCCAATATAACTAAAAGGCTTATCTATAAGAAAATAAGTAAAAAACATACTCACTATCAAAAATATTGGTGAGAGAGATATTTTGCATGAAGACGCTTCTCTAGACTTTACTATTATTGTTGATATAGCTTTGATAAAAAACAAATTTATTCCCATGATTCTAAATACTTCTAAAATTAAGTATACAAACATAAAAAATAGGCTAGATGCAAGACCTACCCAAAAACTTATCTTATAGAAAAATAAAAATATTAAAGCAGAAATATGAAAGAATTTTCTATAAATCTCATATTTAATACTTTCGTTTAAAAAAATTTGATTAAACATTAATTAATTTTCCTCAAAATAACATTAAATTTTACAAAAGAGTTTGCCTTTATAATCTCACCAATGCTTCTCTCTCCATAGGCAAGACTTGGTGGGATTATTATTATCCTTTCTTCCCCCTCACACATATCTAACAACATTATATCCCAACCTTTAATTACTTGACCACGACCAACCATAAACTCTATTGGCTCCCCCCTGTCAATCGAACTATCAAACTTTACTCCACTCAGCAAAAATCCTTCATAATCTACTTTTATAACATTGCCACTTTTAACACTTTTACCATTTCCTCTTTTATTTATCTTGTATAAGATACCACTTCTGTCTTTTTCAAAATCTCTGTAATCCCTATCAATTATCTCAAGCTGATAAGTAATATATTTTTTAGCCTCATCAATTTTTATTTCTTCATAACTCTTTTTTAATTTTAAAAATTCTTTATTGTCAACCCTAAAAGCTTCTGCATCCTCACCAACACGAACAATCCTTACTCTCTCTATTTTATCTCCTTGACGTATACTGCGAACCGTATCCATCCCAAGAACTACCTTACCAAAAATTGAGTGTTTAAGATCAAGGTAAGTAAGATTATCTGCAAGAGTAATAAAAAATTGACTTCCATTGGTGTCAGGGCCTGAATTGGCCATAGAAACAATTCCCGGCTCATTATGACTTAAATCCTTGCTCAATTCATCTGGAAAAACATAACCAGGGCCTCCAGTACCCGATCCGGTAGGATCTCCTGTCTGAATAATAAATCCATCAACAACTCTATGAAAAATAATATTTTCAAAATAAGGCCGATCTGTAACAGAGTTTTTAATAGTACCTTCACTAAGACCAATAAAGTTCATGACTGTCAAAGGTGCAATTTTATAGTAAAGTTCAACTTCTATAGTACCTTTATTTGTATCAATTAATGCAAATATTCCTTTTCTTTCCACTAAATCTTTCCTTTTGTTGCTACAACCTACTAGAACCGAAATCAATAAAAAATAAAACAAACATTTATTCACAAACATATTCCTTAATTTAACAATTATAAATTGCTAGTTAATTGTACTATTTTTATGAAAAAATAGTACAATTAACTAGCAATTTATAATTGTTAAGTACTACTATTTACTAAAGAAATTTACAAAGCTTGGATTTTATAAATGTTAAACATCAGCAATGAACTCCTTATGAAATTTTGTAACTTCATATATGAAAACAGTGGGATCAAATTCGACGAAAAAAATAAAATTGTATTAAAAGGCCGGATTAATGATGCAATACATGAACTTGAGAACATCAATACTCCAAAACAATTATATGAATTAATAACTTTTGACAAATTCAAAAAAGAATACTTCTTAGACCTCGTTACTACTAACTTAACACGATTCTTTAGAAATGAGACTCATTTTGCAACATTTGAGAAATTTATAATTCCAAACTTAATAAACATCAAAACTAAAGAAGGCAAGAATAGAGTTATTATATGGTCTGCTGGATGTTCAACAGGAGAAGAGCCATATTCACTGGCATTTGTTCTTAAATCTCATCTCCCAAAAAATTTTGATTTTATCATCATCGCTTCAGACTTAAGTTTAAAATCCCTAATGATAGCAAAAGAAGGATATTATTCTGTACAAAAATGCGAACATATTCCAATACAATATAAACAGTATATTAAACCCAAAATGGATGGTTACAAGGTAATAGACGATATTAAGAAACACATAAGATTTGACTATCATAACTTAAACTTCGAAAGTGGCTTTTCAAACATAGATGTTGTTTTTTGTCGAAATGTTTTAATATATTTCGATGAAAAGTCAAAAATAAAGGTCTTAAAAAAATTCTACTCCTCTATGGCTGCAAAAAGTTACTTATTCATTGGACACTCAGAATCACTTTTTGGTCTCAATCTTCCTTTCAAATTTTTAAGAACACCTTGGGCAATAATATATGAAAAGGATAATCACAGTGCTTAAAAAAGAAAGTCTAAGTTGTAAAACAAATGTAAGTTATAACTTAATACAAACAGAATCAGAAAAGCAAATCAGAAATGCAAACAAAATTTACGTACTCGTCATTGAAGCTTCTTCTGTTAATAGAAAAGCCATATCAGATATAATAAACTCATCTCCAAAACTTGAAGTTATTGCAACTGCAGCCAATACAGATTTTGCCCTTAAAAAACTTAAAAAACAACCAGACGTAATAATGCTTAGTTTAGAAACAGAAACGCTTAAAGAAATTAATTTCATCAAAAAAAAGAAAAATATTAATAACAAACTCCCTGTTATTATCCTTTCGTCAAACAAAGACATAGCAAAAACCGCTCTCTTAAAAGGTGCTGACGACTTCATAATAAAAACTGAGAACAAATTAGATAGCATAAAAGATAAAATGATAAACTTACTCTCAGTTTATGGCAACAAAACTATAAAAAACAGAATCATATATAACATGAATTCAGAACTCAAAACAAATAAAATTTTGACAAAAAATAGAGACAAAAAAGAAACCTTAAATATAACAGAAACAACAGATATAAATTTAATAATTAAAAAAGATACACCTGAAACTAAAAATCTCAATCAAGAAAAAATAATAGACAAACAAGATTTAAAAAAACTTAAAAAAAGAAAATTCGAAATAGTTGTTATTGGAATATCTACAGGAGGTCCTACAGCACTAAAGGAAATACTACCAGAAATTCCTAAAAACTTTCCTGTTCCAATAATAATTGTTCAACACATGCCCAAAGGATTTACCACAGAATTTGCAAGAAGTCTTAACAATATTTGCAATTTAGTTGTCAAAGAAACAAGTAATAAAGAAATACTTCAAAGAGGATTCATATACATAAGTCCTGGGGGATATCATACAAGAATTAATAAAATAAACAAAAACTACCAAATAGAAGTCTTTGACGCTGAGAATATAAATGGACATAAACCTTCTATAGGCGTGCTATTTAAATCAATATCAGAAAATGTGAAAGAAAAAGCAATAGCTTTAATAATGACCGGAATGGGAAGTGATGGCTCTAGAGAAATTGGAGAAATTAAAAAAGCTGGTGGACTAACTATCGCACAAGATGAAAAAAGTTCATTGGTTTTTGGAATGCCAAAAATAGCAATAGAAGAAAATAATGTAGACTATATAGTTTCAGTAAGCCATATGGTAAAATTATTAAAAGCCATCCTTATTGATGGTTAAATTTTTAAAGACAAGGATAAGCTTTGAACAGCAAAAAAGAGAACAATGAAGACCATTTTTCACATGTCAGCACCCTTGACATAAATCATGATAAAATATACATACTAGGAACAGCACATGTATCAAAAAAAAGTTCACAAGACACAGCAACTTTAATTGAGACAATAAAGCCAGACTTTATTGCCGTTGAACTTGATGAAGCTCGATATCATGCAATCCTAGAAACAGATGAAAACGAAAAGTGGAGAAATTTAGATATATATAAAGTAATAAAGCAAGGAAAAACATTTTTATTAATAGTACAAATCATTTTAAGTAACTTCCAAAAAAAACTAGCAAAAGAACAAGGAATTAATCCTGGAGAAGAGATGAAAACGGCCATTTTAAAATCTAAAGAACATAACATACCGTTAATACTTGCAGACAGGAAAGTCGAGACAACCCTAAAGCGAGCTTGGAATTGTGTTCCTATTCTTGAAAAAGTCAAAATAATATCAAGCCTGTTTTCATTTTCAGATGTAAAAGTTACGAAAGATGAAATTGAAAAGTTAAAAGAACAAGATGTTCTATCAAACATAATGGAAGAACTTGCAAAAGAAATTCCTAATGTAAAAAAAGTTTTAATCGATGAAAGAGATGAATTTATAGCAAGTAAAATACTTGAAGGCTCAGGAAAAATCCTTGCAGTTGTTGGAGCTGGCCATGTAAAGGGAATAATAGCAAACTTAAAAGAAATTAAAGAAAATAAAAAAATTATCAACATTGATGCTCTTAATAGCATACCTAAAACTACCTTTTCAATAAGTAAATTGATATCTTACCTTATAACAATTGCAATTGTTGTACTGATGGCAAGTTCATTCTACTTTAAAGGATTTGATTTCGCCTACAAAAATTTAAAGCTTTGGATAATATATAATTCTGTACTTGCCGGTCTCGCTGCTCTTTTACTAAGAGCCAATATTATAACGGTATTAACAGCATCAATTGGTGCTCCAATATTTTCCCTAATTCCATTTATTGGCACAGGTATGGTTGCAGGTCTTGTCGAGGCTTACATAAATAAGCCAAAAATAAAAGATTTTGAAAAACTACAAGAAGATTTAGATAACATAAAAGGATATTTTAGAAACAAAGTTACAAAAATTTTATTAATAGTATTTTTCGTAAACATTGGATCTGCAATTGGAACAATTGTTGGATTTAAATCTTTGTTAAATATCTTTAGCTAAATGCCAAAAAGAAAAATAAGAGTATACAGGAGTTACACTATGAAACTTATTTTTTTAGGGCCCCCAGGTTCTGGAAAAGGTACAATTGCCAAGATACTCTCAAATAAATTAAATTACTACCACATCTCAACAGGAGATCTATTCAGAGAAAATATATCAAGTGCTACCCCTCTTGGCAAGGAAATCAAACAAATAGTTGAGCATGGACAATTAGTACCCGACTCAATCACAATAAAAATTGTTAAAGATAAAATCGATACCCTCGAAAATAAGGATAACTTTATCCTTGATGGATTTCCCAGAAATATCAATCAAGCCAAAGCTTTAGATCAGTTCCTGACAGATATCACAATCATTAACTTTTTAATTGACAAAGAGATATTAATAAAAAGGCTTTCTGGAAGAAGAATATGCCAGTCCTGCGGCGAAATATTTAATATATACACATTTCCTACAAAAGAAAAGGGGGTTTGTGATCTTTGTAAGGGTATCCTTTACCAAAGAAAAGATGATACAGCAGAATCTTTGAAAGTCAGACTTAAAGAATATCATTTGCAGACAAAACCACTAGTAGATTTTTACTCAAAGAGCAACAGACTCAATAATATAAACGCATCAAAAGAAATTGACAAAGTGGAAAAAAGCTTAATGGAAATAATACTAAAAAATTAGAAAATATTCACTAAAAATAATAATGCTAATAATCTACTTTTTTATTTAAAAAATAAAGTATAATATAAAAAGGATAAGAGAATATCTTATAGGAGCAAGAACTTATATGATAAAAAAATTATTCATGACACTACTCTTTTTACAGACCATGATAATCTATTCAAAAGAAAACCAAGATAAAACGGAATATTTTTATATTAACTTTCAAGCGGCCTATTATCCACCACACGCACTCGGAACCGGGGAAAGCAAGTTTTCTCCAAGTTTTATATCCCCCCAATTTCAATCGGTAGCACCCAATAAACAGATTTCACCTAATTCTTGGGGAAGCATAAAACTAGTATCATATTTGGGTTACTATCACTTTTTTGAGCTTTTAAACAATCCTGATTCACCCTTGCTTAAAAATAATGGAATAGATATTGACTGCCATATTGGAATTTCACCTGTTGTTGCACTACTTAAAGGTAAAATTAGTTTTACTCCCATTGCATTTATCAACCTATACACAGGAGTCGAGTTTGGAATAGGTTGGGAAGGATTTGGATTTAAAGGCATTGGGGTACACATCGGTAATGGACAATACTCAAGAAATCCAGAATTTTACTCTGAAACAATAATAGGAGGAAGACTACAATTCGATCTGAATGCTGTGCTTGACGGAGACTGGACGCATATTATTGCAGTTGCTGGAAACAATATTCTGTATATAAACAATCCACATGCTGATGATAATCAACTTTGGAAGTATAAAGCCGACGAAGGCAAAAATGTAAATGGATTTAAAATAACTCCCTATGCACTCTTAGCCTACAAAATGCCCCTGCCCCTTAATACGATCGGACTTTTATACGAAGGCCAAACATACATTGGACATGCAAGATATATAAGTACAATACAAAATAAAGGATGGGGAAGCAACTTCTTTTATCATAATATCTCCCTTATTTCAAAAGTTGAAATCAAGGAAAATTTAACACTAGACATGCAATTTAAATTCTCAACGGCGCCTATGTATACAGCAAATACATTAGGAATGGCTGATGTCTCAAAAAGGATAAGTGCAAACAATTCATATATTTACTACGATTCTATTGGATTTTCTTTAACTTATAAGATTTAGCTTTAATACTTAAGTTGATTACGACCAAAAATTTTAGCTTCATATAACTTATCGTCAGCACGCTTAATAATATTGGTAAAATTAGAATCATGTGGAATTTGTTCAGCTAATCCAACTGAAACTGTTACAAAATTAGAAATACTACTATACTCATGCACTATAGCTAAATTTCTAATGTCTTCAATTAGAATATCGACAATCTTAATCATTTCATCCAAACTCTTGCCTACAGAAAATAAAATAAATTCCTCACCACCATAACGAGCAATATCTATCTTATATCTAACAGCAATTTTATTTAAACTCTTTGCAATCAACTTAAGACATTCATCACCATTGGTATGTCCATAATTATCATTATATTTTTTAAAATAATCGATATCTAACATTCCCACAATGACGTTACGGCTATGCTCCAAGGCCTGCATCCAAAACTTAGCAAACTTATCTGTGAAAAACCTTCTATTAGGAATTTGGGTTAGACCATCAATTCTTGCAAGATTCTTAAAATAATCCCTAAGTCTCTTAAGTTCAAGATGAGTTTTAATTCTTGCATTAATAATTCTGCCATTAAAAGGTTTTAGAATATAGTCTACTCCACCGACATTAAACCCTTCTAGTTGAGCATCAATAGAATCTCTTGAACTAATAAAAATTATAGGAATATCTCTCGTCTCAGGATCACTTTTAAGCCTTTTACAGACCTCATAACCACTAACATCTGGAAGTAGTATGTCAAGAAGGATTAAATCAGGACTAAAAATTTCAACTTGTTTTAAAGCATCAATACCATTTAATGCAATTCTAATTTCATAATTATATTGCAAGATACCTACCAATAAATCCAGATTCGTAGGTGTATCATCTACAAGCAGCAACTTATGAGGTTCAACTACAGCTCCATCAAAATCATCTAAAATCATATCTTCCATCACGATTTCTCTGCTTTAACAGTATTCATCATACGTTTAACAATACTAGCGCTTTCTTTAAAATTGTATACTCTTAAATATTTAATAAGGTAATCAAGTAATATAATATTATTGCCATCCAACCTATATCTCTTAAGAACGTTAAGTACTTTCTTATATTCTTTGGGATTTCCATTCTCTATGCCATTTAAAAGCTTCCGCATAAGAACCAGGAATTCATCATTGCTTTTAAATTTTAATTTTTTCTGATCGTCAGCACCAATAACATTTAAAATACGCTCTCTTATATTCTTAACAAGTATGATCAAATCTTTACGTGCCTTAGAATACAATATTTTTAATTCATTTATTGAATCTGTACTTGTCTCAATCTGCTTAAACTTTTCAAATAAGTTACTACGCATATTACCAAGAGCTCCAGCAATTGAATGAGCTAGGTCTTTTATTAATTCTTCATTATTTAAATTAAAAGCCTCATCCAAGTCACGTATTAGACTATCACTAATATCAGCAAATCCCCTGCATAAATCAACATACATATCATATGTGATATTTAAATCCATTAAAGCACTAGTAACATCTAAATTAGGCAAATCAAAAAATCCATCTAATTTCTTATCTGCCATAATTTTATTATCTCCAATTTCAATATGTAAATATTTTCTTAATATGCAGTTAATTGAACTAATATGTATTGGTTTTGCAAGATAATCATTCATCCCATTTTCTAAACATCTATCTTTATATTCCCTTAATGCATGTGCAGTTACAGCTATTAACACACATGGATTTAAGTTATTCTGGCTTTCAAATTTGCGTACTTCTTTAGACACCATAAATCCATCACAACTTGACATTCTTATATCAATAAAAGCTACATCATATCTTTTGGTTTTTAAAAATTCAATAGCCTTAGCACCATCATCTACAATATCAATGGAATCTTCTTTAATACCTATAACAACTAAAATATCCTTTAATATTCTTTGATTAATTTCATTATCCTCAGCTATTAAGATGCTAACATTATCTTTAATCTTAAGAGAACTAGACTCACCTATTATTGGAACATCGACAATTGGACCATTTTTAATCCAATCAGAATAAAAATCCCACCTTTTAAAAGGTTTTTGCATATATTCATATTTAAAACCTATAATCTCATCACTCTTTAAATAATAGAACACAAATACTATTCTTACATCATAATTTAAATTGTCAATTCTCTCAGCAAACTTAAGACCTTCGTGCAAACCAGAATCACTAACATTTATAAAAATAAAATCATAATAAGGATACCTACAATACGCTTTATAAGCATCCTCATAAGAGTAAAAATAATGTATGTTCCTATAATCAAATATATTACTTATTTCTCTTAAGACTTCAACAGTCTTTTTACTTAAAAATAAACTTAAAATCTTTTTGCTTGTTACCAATTCCAACTTACTTAATTCTTTGTTTTGAATCTTATTACCCAAAACAAAAGGCAACATAAATGAAAAAGTTGTTCCCCTCCCCAATTCACTCTCAACCGTAATGCCAGGACCGCCCATTAAACTAACAAGCTTCCTAGATATCGCAAGCCCAAGACCAGTCCCTTCATACTTTCTAGCATCAGAATCATCCCCTTGCCTAAACAATTCAAATATTCTCGGTATATTACTCTTTTTAATTCCTTTACCAGTATCGGTCACCTTAAACTCAATAACTATTTTAGTACTATTACTATCTTCTGTAATGCTTATAACCTCATAGTTTAAAACTATTATTCCGTCTGCAGTAAATTTAAAAGAATTGCCTATTAAATTAATAAGTACCTTCTTAAGTCTAGATCTATCTCCTATTAAATAACTCTCTAAATCTGATTTTGAGTAAAAAATTAAATCAAGATTCTGTTTTGCGCTTTGGGATTGAAAACTCCTCACAATACCTTCAATTTCACGTTCCAAATCTATTTCATTATTTTCAATATATATCCCATTCATGTCTATTTTAGAGATATATAATATATCATCAATTAAAGAAAGCAATGAGATAGATGAATAATTTATCATTTGTACATACTCTTTTTGAACACCTAAAAGTCCGGTATTCTCCAAAAGCTCGGTAGCAGCTATTATACCATTAATGGGAGTACGAATATCATGACTCATACTTGCTAAAAAAATAGTCTTAGCAACAATAGCATCCTCAATAACTTTTTTCTCACTGATTGCATAAGAATACATTTTTTTCCTAAATCCTATCTCCTTCCATAAATTAAATAGGAAAAAGACAAAAATAGTAAAAACAAACATGCTGATGGTTAATACTGCTATACCAGACTTTTTTAGTCGCATATCTTTAGAACTCTCATGAACACTAAATACCCAGTCATCAAAATATAATTTATTGTTCACATTTGTACGGAATAAAATCTTTTGTACAATCCTTCTTAAAATATGATCCTGGTTATAAACTGCAACATTTACATTAAACGTTAGATCTGGAACGGTAAGAATTTTTTTAATATCCCTAATATCTAGGTCTTCAAAATTAATAGTAGCAGTATATTCATCGCTAACAATCCCACTGACCTTACCTCTATAAAGAAGATCTAAAGCTTCTTTAAAACTATCAACTTGTACCAGCTGTGTTCCTATTTGAGTTTCTAATTCCTTGGTATACAAAAATTTCAATACTGCAATACAATCAGACGACCTAGATGTAAATAATCTAGATTTATTTGAGAAAAGATGTAGTGGAATTTCTGAAACTGCTTTGACATTAAAAACATAATCTGAATTTGAATTATCTAAATTAGCAGATAATATATCTATTTTTCCTAATTTAACTAATTCTTCAATTTCGCCCTCAGGCACACTTACAATATTAAAATCCAAATTTGTCAATCGTCTTATCTTATTAATTAACCTCTCATTAATCCCTTTATAACGACCGGAATCAAAATAATCAATAGGATACCAATTTTTAACAGCAAGATTTAATTTTCTATTACTTTGTAGCCAAATTTTTTCCTCAATATTAAAATTAGTGATATTCATGTGTCCATAAAAATTATCTTGATAATCTTTGATTTCACCTTGTCCAAGCCAATTTTTACCTATTTGTAACAAGGTATCAAATAAAATGTTAGGTATTAATGAATTAAGCATATATGTAAACAATTGTAATCGTTCATTATTGGCAGCTAATACCAAAGATTTTCTTTTGGTTAAACTGGAATCTCTAAAACTCAATATATTATTATATCCATGTAGTCTTGACAAATAGTTTGTAGTAATGGAATTTTCTACGAATCCATATGAACGATTGATGATATCTAAAAAATTACTTACTATATCTGTATTTTTATCTAAGAGAATACCATTAAAATTAAAATCAATAATTTGTGAATTTATAACTTTATTACTATTTTTAGCATTAGTTAAATATAAATTAAAATCCAGTGAGCATATTGGAGCAATTACTCTATACTTTTGAGAACTTAAAATATTATTATCCTCAATAATTCCTCCCCAAATAGATACATCCTTATCGTCTAGGCTTCTTTTAATACTCTCCTTTGGAAATCCTATAAATTTCACTGAAAAACCATATTCTCTAGCAAGAGCATTCCATAAGTCAACTAAAATTCCTGAAAATTGACCCTTAGAATTAATAAAACTAAAAGGAGGATAATCATTATATATTCCAACATCAAGCCTAAATAAAAAATCTAATTCTTTAAAAGAATCATATTTTTCTTTAGGAATAGATTGTAGATAATTTAAAAGATCCAGATCTAAATCTCTTAACTGAATGCCAGCATTCTTACTAATAGCAGCTCTTATGCCAAAACTATAAAAATATTCAGAATTAAAAACACTAACAAAATACGGATAGAAAGAATTATACCACACACAAGATAATGACTTATAACTCCCATAAACCAAGTCAATATTATTTTCTCTTAATGCTAGAAGTAATCTTTCAGTATCTGGAAATAAAGAAACATTATCAACATAACCATGAAATCTCAAAATATCCTCATATATAGTATTCTTTACAACACCTACACGTAACTTACTTGAAAAAAATAAATCAGAAGGTTTTTGCCCTTTTGATGGATTATAAATTAATGCAGTTACACATTTTCCAACCTCATTTTTAAAATAAAGATATTCATTTAAATATGAATTATAAGTTAATCCCAAATACACTACATCATCTTCAATGCTATTTTGATCAAGATACTCAATAGCTTCTACACTAATGTCATAATTATGATCTTGTGCCCATTTATCTAAAAGATCAAAAATTATGCCAAACATTTTACCTTCTCGATTCTTATAATAAAGAGGATAGTATTGATCTACAAGTTTAAATTTAAGAGTTTGATTAGCAATCAAACTGACATGAGATAAAAAAAATATAAATATAAAAATACCCAAACCACGCATAATCCCATACTATTCACAGCACAATACAATATGACATTAAAATACAATATATTTTAATGTATATTAAAATGAAAACAAAAAACCCTGGCAATAACCTACTCTCCCGCAAACTCGCAGTACCATCAGCGAATAAGAGCTTAACTTCTGTGTTCGGAATGATAACAGGTGTTTCCTCTTTTCTTTAATCACCAGGGTGTATTTATAAGGAAGACAAAAATATGGCCAAAGATTCGGGTAATTAGTATTAGTCAGCTTAATATATTACTATACTTACACTTCTAACCTATCAACCTGGTCTTCTTCCAGGACCCTAATAGGATATCTCATCTTGAGGAAGGCTTCCCACTTAGATGCTTTCAGCGGTTATCCCTTCCGAACGTAGCTACCCAGCACTTACCCTTGGCAGGATAACTGGTACACTAGAGGTTCGTCCATCTCGGTCCTCTCGTACTAGAGATAGCGCCTCTCAAATATCCAACGCTTGTGGCAGATAGGGACCAAACTGTCTCACGACGTTCTGAACCCAGCTCGCGTACCGCTTTAAATGGCGAACAGCCATACCCTTAGGACCTGCTCCAGCCCTAGGATGCGATGAGCCGACATCGAGGTGCCAAACCCTTCCGTCGATGTGAACTCTTGGGAAGGATAAGCCTGTTATCCCCGGAGTACCTTTTATTCGTTAAGTGACGGCGCTTCCACTCGCTACCGCCAGATCACTAAGACCTACTTTCGTATCTGCTCGACTTGTCAGTCTCACAGTTAAGCTACCTTATGCCTTTACACTTACAGAGTGATTTCCAACCACTCTAAGGTAACCTTTGCGCACCTCCGTTACTCTTTAGGAGGCGACCGCCCCAGTCAAACTACCCACTTGGCACTCTCCTCATATTCACTATGAGTTAGAAACTTAATTAAACAAGGGTGGTATTTCAAGGATGACTCCACTATCCCTGACGAGATAGCTTCAAAGTCTCCCACCTATCCTACACATATTTAACCAAATCTCAATACCAAGCTGTAGTAAAGGTTCACGGGGTCTTTCCGTCTAACCACAAGTAATCGGCATCTTCACCGATACTTCAATTTCACCGAGCTCCACGTTGAGACAGCGTCCAAATCGTTACACCATTCGTGCGGGTCGGAACTTACCCGACAAGGAATTTCGCTACCTTAGGACCGTTATAGTTACGGCCGCCGTTTACTGGGGCTTGAATTCAATGCTTCGCTTTTACACTAACATTTCCTCTTAACCTTCCAGCACCGGGCAGGTGTCAGTCCCTATACTTCTCTTTGCAGATTTGCAGAGACCTGTGTTTTTGGTAAACAGTCGTTTGGACCATTTTTATGCTACCTAATCTCTTAGGTCATACTTATCCCAAAGTTACGTATGTATTTTGCAGAGTTCCTTAACGTGGATTCTCTCGCGCGCCTTAGAATTTTCATCCCACCTACCTGTGTCGGTTTGCGGTACGGTCCCTTATAGCCTAACCTTAGAAGTTATTTCTTGGCACCTTGACTACCTACATTTCATGTTGCCTAAACAACACTCATCATCACATCTCAGCTCTCTTAGCGGATTTGCCTACTAAAATCAACACCTTAATGCTTAAACTAGGACTACCATCGCCTAGCAGTAGTTAACCTCATGCGTCACTCCAATCGAAACTATAAGAGGTACGGGAATATTAACCCGTTTCCCATCGACTCCACTTTTCAGCTTTGCCTTAGGGGCCGACTAACCCTGGGAAGACGACCTTTACCCAGGAAACCTTAGGTTTTCGGCGAATGGGGATCTCACCCATTTTTTCGTTACTCATACCTGCATTCTCACTTCTGATACCTCCATTAAACTTTCCAGTTTAACTTCTCAGGCTTACAGAACGCTCCTCTACCATTCTAACATAGATTAGAATCCAAAGCTTCGGTAATGTATTTAGCCCCGTTACATTATCGGCGCTTAAGTACTCGACCAGTGAGCTATTACGCACTCTTTAAAGGTATGGCTGCTTCTAAGCCAACCTCCTGGCTGTTTACGTACCTAAACCTCCTTTTCCACTTAACACATTTTTGAGACCTTAGCTGTTGGTCTGGGTTGTTTCCCTCTCGACCATGGACCTTATCGCCCATAGTCTCACTCCTATTCATCATGCAATAGCATTCGGAGTTTAACTGAGTTTGGTACCCTTTGACAGGCCCTAGCTCAATTAGTGCTCTACCTCTATTGCACTAAAATAAGGCTGAACTTAAATCCATTTCGAGGAGAACCAGCTATCTCCGAGTTTGTTTAGCCTTTCACTCCTATTCACAGCTCATCCCTGCCTTTTTAAACAGACTAGAGTTCGGCCCTCCACTTGGTTTTACCCAAGCTTCAGCCTGGCCATAAATAGATCACTCGGCTTCGGGTCTACCACATCTAACTAAATCGCCCGTTTAAGACTCGCTTTCGCTCAGGCTCCAGCACTACTATGCCTTAACCTCGCTAGACATGATAACTCGCAGGTTCATTATGCAAAAGGCACGCCATCACCATGAATAATCATGGCTCTGACTGCTTGTAAGTCTACGGTTTCAGTTCTATTTCACTCCCCTCCCGGGGTTCTTTTCACCTTTCCCTCACGGTACTCTTCACTATCGGTAGCTTTATAGTATTTAGCCTTGGAGAGTGGTCTCCCCAGCTTCAGACAGGGTTTCTCGTGTCCCGTCCTACTTAGGAACATCTTTAAGAAGATATTTATATTTAAATTACAGGGCTATCACCTTCTTTGGCTAACCTTTCCAGGTTATTCTTCTATATAAATATTTTGTAACTTCTCAGCTTATTGCAGACTAAGCTTCAAGCGTCCTGCAACCCTCTAAATGCAACGCTCTGCAGCTTGACACATTTAAAGTTTAGGCTACTCCCCTTTCGCTCGCCACTACTTAGGGAATCTCTTTGATTTCTTTTCCTCAGGGTACTTAGATGGTTCACTTCCCCTGGTATTGCCTTTACTACATAAGTAGTAAATAATTAGCATCTAGCTAATTGGATTACTCCATTCGGTGATCTTGGGATCATAAAATGTTTGCTTCTCCCCCAAGCTTTTCGCAGCTTACCACGACCTTCTTCGCCTTAAAGCTCCTAGGCATCCACCATAGACTCTTTATTACTTTGACCATATTTTTATCTTCCATCTCTAATTTGCCAATCGTTTATACAACATAAAATAATATATACTTTTAGTTTTACTATGTCAATACTATTATCACACTTTTTATTAAATAATTTTTTCAAAATTAAAGCATACATATAAAAAGCACTAAATCAAGTATGCCTATAAAAAAACAATCTCATAATTTAAACATAAAATGACTATGAAAAACACATAAATCATATGGAATCATAATTAAAATATTTATTTTAAAAAAAGTAAAATAGACACTTATAACCTAAGTGGTTTATATCTAAATTAGTTTAGATAAGATATAAGAGAAAGATTACCTAAAATAAATATCAAGGTTAAAAAACTCAATTAAAAACCTTGCAACTCCATCTTCATCATTACTAAATTTCGTAAGCTCATTGCTTGGCAAATTATTCTTAACAAACTCGCTTGCATTTTTCATGAGAATACCTTTGCCAACATTCCTTAACATATCATAATCATTGCCACTATCTCCAAACGCCAAAATATCATTAATATCAATACATTCTAAAACAGAAATACTTTTAATAGCATTGTACTTACTAGCATCAATACTTGTAATTTCCAAAAGATCGTTAGCAGAATAAAACACATTTATATTCCTAAAATTTTTCTCCCTAATTTTATTTGCAAACCCTTCTAGTTTAGAAAAATCATGAGAATAATAAACAATCTTAGAACAAGAATCTATTTTAAGCTCAAATAAATTAGTAATAACAGGTTTTATTCCTAAATTCCTAATAAAATAACTCATAATTGGACTTCTAATCTCTCTATCAGAATACCAATCATTAAGAGTATAAAGACTAATATCAATATCCCCTTTTTCTACCTTAATAATTTCTCTTACTACATCATAATTTATATTACATCTCAAAATCAGATCATTTTCTAAAAATACCTCAGCCCCATTGGCTGTTACAATATAACGCTCATCAATTTGAGCTTCTTTAAGAAGCATTAAAATGTCCTTAATTTCACATAATCTCCTACCAGTAGCAATAACTATATGAAAATCATCTTTTAACTTTAAAAGAACTTTAAGAGTCAACGGCGTAATTCCATGACTGCTATTAAGTAAGGTTCCATCAAGATCAAAAACTAACATCTTATATTTTTGATAATTGGCATTCATAATAATTCCCTCTTTTTCAATAAATGATATCACATTAAATTTATGACTTTTAACTCTGACTTGAATTAAATTAACAAAAAAAATATAATGATGATGTCAAAATATTGAAGATAAAAAGCTAGATATAAATCTGGATGGTCTATGAAATCACAAGTTCACTTAAAAAGAAGCAAAATTAAAAGTCTAGCTCAAAAAGGTTAGAAACTACAATAAAAATAATATAGTTTTTACCATATTCTTAAAGGCTCTTTCATGTTTTTTCAGATATTATAAGAAAGATTGGACTGAACATAAAAATGGATTTTTTGCAAGACTCAAGTTATATAAATAACACTTATTCTTCACTGAACGTGATGATAAAGAAAGATATTAATATAGAAAACAGATATATAATAATCTTTGATGACACCATAAACACCGGAGCGACACACAATAAAATTGTTGCATGCTTAAAAAGCAAGAATTTCAAAGAGATTAAAATTTTTATCCCTTTTAACAAATTACATAGAAGATTAATAAAATTAAAAATAGACTACACTGAATTTGAAATCAAAAATGTTTTAATAGTAGGCCATGGTATTAAGCTTAACAAAAAATACAGAACTTTAAAGAACGTAGTATAAATAAATAACGAAGAGGAGAAATAAATGTCAATTTATGCAGTTATTGGTACTCAATGGGGAGATGAAGGCAAGGGAAAAATTATAGATTTTCTCTCATCAAAATCAGATTATGTTGTAAGGTTTAATGGAGGGAATAACGCCGGACATACAATCGTTGTCAATAATAAAAAATTTATTTTCAATCTATTACCATCAGGTGTTTTACAAGGAGCAAAATGCATACTTGGACCTGGTGTAGTAATTAATCCATTAATCTTAATTGAAGAACTTGAAACACTCAAGCACAATAACATAAAGACAGAAATACTCATAAGTGACAAAGCTCACATAGTAATGCCTTATCACATTAAACTTGACGAGCTAAGCGAACAAAAAAAGGATACATATAAGATTGGAACCACAAAACGAGGCATTGGTCCTTGTTATGCCGATAAAATCAACAGAACTGGTATAAGAGCTACTGACCTACTTAATATGGAGATTTTTAAAAAAAAACTCAAAATAAATTTAGATGAAAAAAATGAAATCATAGAAAAGATATACAACGATAAGCCTCTTAATTACAACGACATCTTAAGCAAATATAAAGAATATGCAGTAATGCTTCAATCTGCAATTACAAATACAGAAGAAATATTAAATCATGCAATAAATTCAGGAAAAACTATCTTGATAGAAGGAGCTCAAGGTACAATGCTTGACATTGAACATGGAACGTTTCCATTTGTAACATCAAGTAATACATTAATTACGGCAGCAACAGGATGTGGTATTCCTATCTCAAAAATAAAACAAAAGATTGGTATAATAAAAGCATTTTCATCAAGAGTTGGTTCAGGACCTTTTATAACTGAAATCTCAGGTCCTATTGGGGATAAAATTAGGGAAAAGGGACAAGAATATGGTTCAACAACAAAAAGACCTAGGAGAATTGGCTGGCTTGATCTTTTAACAATTAAAAAATCGATAAATCTTAATGAATTAAACCATTTAGCATTAACTAAACTAGATATATTAAACGATATTGGAGATTTTAAGATATGCACAGCCTATGAATTTCAAGGAAAAATATATAACTATATACCCTCTTCTTGTGAAATACTTGAAAAAGTTCAACCTGTATACAAAGTCTTTAAAGGATTTAAACAAGATATTAGAAATATCAAACATTATGATGAGTTGCCTATTGAAGCTAGAGAGTATATCGAATTTATAGAAAGAGAAGTAGGAGTTCAAATCTCAATTCTATCTCTTGGAGCAGAGAGAGAAAAAACCATTTTCAGGAATAAAAAGTGGATAAATATATAAACCCCCTAAAATCAAGATATGCAAGCAAAGAAATGCTTTACATTTTTTCACCAAAATTTAAGTATACTACATGGAGAAAATTGTGGTACAACTTAGCTTTAGCTCAACAAGAATTAGGAATAGATATTGACAACAAACAACTCAATAAGCTATACAAACACATTGAAGACATTGATTTCGAACTCGTGGAAAAATATGAGGCAAAATTTCAACACGAAGTCATGGCACATCTTTACGCTTATGCCGACTTAGCCGGAAATAATGCTAGAAAAATCCTACACCTTGGTGTTACAAGTGCGTATTTAATGGACAATACAGATCTAATACAAATTAAAGAAGCCTTATTAATCATTAAAAATAAACTGGTACAACTTATCAAAACTTTAAAAGAGTTCTCAATAAAACACAAAAATCTGGCAATACTTAGCTTTACACATCTACAAGAAGCACAATTAACAACTCTTGGAAAAAGAAGTAGCTTGTGGCTTCAAAGTCTAATTTTTGACTTTGAAGAACTTAATTTCATTACATCCAATATGTGTTTTAGAGGAGTCAAAGGAACAGTTGGAAACCAAAATAGCTTTAAAGAGTTATTTTTATCTAACTTTGAAAAGGTTAAAACCCTAGACATTAACCTTGCAAAAAAAATGGGATTCGATAAAGTTTATAAAATAACTAGTCAAACTTATGATCGCAAATTTGATTCATTAATATTAAACTTACTAAGCAATCTAGCCCAAAGCGCACATAAAATTACTAATGATATTAGATTTATGCAACATCTTAAAGAAATTGAAGAGCATTTTGATAAACATCAAATAGGTTCATCAGCAATGCCCTACAAAAGAAACCCTATTTATAGTGAAAGAGTAGCTTCTCTTGCTAAGTTTATAATGAGCCTACAATCAAGTGGTGGATTTATAGTGGCAACTCAATGGCTTGAAAGAACTCTTGATGATTCAGCTTGCAAGAGACTAAATATTGCTCAAACATTCTTAGCTGCTGATGCCATATTGATATTACTAAATAAAATATTTAACAATCTTAAGGTAAACAAAAAAATAATTGAAAAACATGTTAAAACAGAAATGCCATTCCTATTAACAGAAGACATATTAATGAAAGCAACAAAAAATGGAGGTGACAGACAAACTTTACATGAAAAGATAAGAATTTATTCAATGCAAGTAAGAGAAAACCTTGATTCAGGAACAACCGAAAACGACTTAATTAAATTAATCCTTAACGATAAAAGCTTTAAATTAACACCTAAAGATATAGATGAAATTTTAAATCCAAATGAAAATATAGGTTTTGCCTCATATCAAGTCGAAGACTTTGTCAAAGAAATAATTGATCCTATTCTTGAAAAGTAATAAAGAATACTAACATCTAGAAACAAACCTATTGCCCTTTATGTAAAATCGCCAGAGTTTACTCGCATACTCTTCACCTGCATAATCAACATTTATTCTTTTTGAACATGAAACTTCAAAATCAAAAGATAAACCTTTTCGTAAAAAAAGCTCACAATTATTAATAAGATCCACTTTATTAAACTTCAAATCTATATTTAAAAATCTAGTAAGTTTACCGGGTCCATTAGTAAATACGCCATCAATTTTTGGTGAAATCGGTTCAACACCTCTTATTAAAACAGCATGGGGATTATGTTCATTAGATGCTACAACATTCAACATATAATACACACCATAAATCATATAAACATAAGCATATCCCCCAATACTATACATGGCTCTGGTACGACTTGTCATTCTACCTCCATAAGCATGACAAGCCCTGTCTATTATACCCATATAAGCTTCTGTTTCAACAATCCTTGAAATAAGTTCTTTACCATCTATTTTTCGAACCAACAAGTGACCAAGTAGAGACTTGGCCACACTAACAGCATCTTGCATAAAAAATTCTCTATTCATCAATACAATTCTAAACCAAAATAAAAATCAAATTCAAAACTTATTATAATTGAAACAAGTTTGCAATAAAAATCGAAAATAATAGATAAATACAACAAACTGCTATAGAAAAATGCACTGTATTATTGACAAACATCATAAAGTTAAATAGAATCTTAAAGGATAAGGATAGTTTAGGGATCATAGCTCAGGTGGTTAGAGCGCAGGTCTGATAAACCTGAGGTCGGAGGTTCAACTCCTCCTGATCCCAATAACTAAGCTTTAATCCCTTTAATTACTCAGCGATTTCAATCAAGTAATCCAAAATAAATTTAATCAAGAGTTTTATATCTATAATAATCAACTTATAACAAGAAGCATTAAGAAAATAAGTAAAATAAAAACATGATCTGCAATATCAAAACATACATTATACCCATTTAATAGAAACAAAAACATTTTAATTTATATGAAGTAAAAATTATCTCCTACAAGTCATCAATTAAATATATTAGGTTACTAAGTAAAATAATTTTCAACAAAAGAAAAGATACTCTTACTATTTAATCGTGTGTCATATTAAGAAACTACTTCTGATTAACAAATCATTGGATTTAAGAAACTCTTAAAAAGAAATACAAAAGATATTTATCTGGATATTAAAAAATTATCCGAATCTTTTTAATGCTTAAAACCAACTCTAACTGACCCAAGACAACAAACTATTTATAAGACCTAACCTCCATTCATTTCTACAATAAATAAATGGAGGTTAAGGGACTCGAACCCTTGACCCCCGGCTTGCAAAGCCGATGCTCTAGCCAACTGAGCTAAACCCCCAAAAAAATTACTAGAAAAAACAAAGGAAGAGTTAAAATTAAAACAACATTTTACCTTAAATAATATCTTTCTCTTAGAAAGGAGGTGATCCAGCCACACTTTCCAGTACGGCTACCTTGTTACGACTTCACCCCCCTCACCAAACATACCTTAGATATCTTCCTCCCTTGCGGGTTAGAATAATAGCTTCGGGTATCCTCAACTCGGGTGGTGTGACGGGCGGTGTGTACAAGGCCCGAGAACGTATTCACCGTATCATTCTGATATACGATTACTAGCGATTCCAACTTCATGAAGTCGAGTTTCAGACTTCAATCTGGACTGAGACCTGCTTTATGCGTTTTGCTTCACATCACTGTTTCGCTTCGCTTTGTACAGGCCATTGTAGCACGTGTGTAGCCCAGGACATAAGGGCCATGATGATTTGACGTCATCCCCACCTTCCTCCGGCTTATCACCGGCAGTCTCGTCTGAGTCCCCATCTTTACATGCTGGTAACAGACAATAAGGGTTGCGCTCGTTGCGGGACTTAACCCAACACCTCACAGCACGAGCTGACGACAACCATGCAGCACCTGTATACAGACCCCAAACGGGGAATAGTTATCTCTAACTACATCCTGTATATGTCAAGCCCTGGTAAGGTTCCTCGCGTATCATCGAATTAAACCACATGCTCCACCGCTTGTGCGGGCCCCCGTCAATTCCTTTGAGTTTCACTCTTGCGAGCATACTCCCCAGGCGGCACACTTAACACGTTAGCTTCGGTACTAACCTTTCGATTAACACCAAGTGTGCATCGTTTACAGCATAGACTACCAGGGTATCTAATCCTGTTTGCTCCCTATGCTTTCGTGACTCAGCGTCAGTCTTGACCTAGAAGTTCGCCTTCGCCTCTGGTATTCTTCCTGATATCAACAGATTCCACCCCTACACCAGGAATTCTAACTTCCCCTATCAGACTCTAGTCATGCAGTTTCTAGCATAGCTCCACAGTTGAGCTGTGGTATTTTACGCATAGACTTGCATATCCGCCTACTCACCCTTTACGCCCAATAATCCCGAACAACGCTCGCCCCTTACGTATTACCGCGGCTGCTGGCACGTAATTAGCCGGGGCTTATTCATAAATTAACGTCATCGCTTTATCATTTCCTACAAAGCTTATTCCTCATTTATAAAAGAACTTTACAATCTTTCGACCTTCTTCGTTCACGCAGTGTCGCTCCGTCAGGCTTTCGCCCATTGCGGAAGATTCTTAGCTGCTGCCTCCCGTAGGAGTCTGGACCGTATCTCAGTTCCAGTGTGACCGTTCACCCTCTCAGGCCGGTTACTTATCATAGCCTTGGTAGGCCTTTACCCCACCAACTAGCTAATAAGACGCAGACTCGTCTACAAGCGAAGCTTTAAAGGCTTCCTTTCATCAATTAACATCTTAATTGACCTTATTCGGTATTAGCTACTATTTCTAATAGTTATCCCCATCTCATAGGTAGATTATCCACGCGTTACTCACCCGTTCGCCACTGAATGTATTGCTACATCCCGTCTGACTTGCATGCTTAAGACGCACTGCCAGCGTTAGTTCTAAGCCAGGATCAAACTCTTCGTTATTTTTATTTTTTAATTTTAAAATTAACAGGTTATTTATTTTATTTGGCTATTAAACCTTACTTAACTCTTCCCTTCTCTTCTCTTCCAATTCTCAATATCAACTCTTATCACTTTATAACATACTTTATGCTTTGTCAATACTTATTTTTATTTTTTTATATTAATATTTTTTAACAAACTGTTTTTATGATCATTTACCTTTTTATCTTGCACTAATCGCCTAACAATACCTAAAACATTGCCTACACCTTCATATCCGTCATAACAATTATCTCTTAAATTAGCACCCCAAACACTCTTAAATCCAGCTTTCCTAGCTGTAACAACCTTACTCTCAATACTAGAAGAAGTTTTGATTTCTCCTGAAAGAGAAATCTCACCTGTAAAGATCAATTCTTGATTTATAATGACATTGGTCTTAGCAGAAAATAATGCAACTAAAACAGCAAGTTCAATTTCTATGTCGTCAACCCTAATCCCTCCAGAAACATTAACATATACATCATCATTATTAAAATTAAGATTTAAATATTTACTAAGAACGGCTAAGATTCTTGATATTTTTTTAGAATCTATTTTTTCAGAAAAAATTCTAGGAATACTCATGCCTGTCCTTGTAATTAAAGCTTGTATTTCAACAAACAAAACTCTACTCCCTTCATTAATGATGCCAATAGCAATACCCGAAGATATTTCTTCCTTTTTTTCTAAAAAAATAGCAGAAGGATCTTTAATTTCAACAAGTCCCAAATTCGTCATTTTAAAGATACCTATTTCATTAATAGCACCAAATCTATTTTTGGTAGCCCTAAGCATACGTAAAGATTTTTCTGCTTCCTCAAAATAAAAAACAGAATCCACCATATGTTCTATTATCTTCGGTCCGGCCAAAATGCCATCCTTTGTAATATGTCCCACTAAACATAAAGTTATATTTCTACTCTTTGCCCACTCTACAAGCTTGTAAACACAATGTTTTAACTGAGAAACCCCTCCAAAACCACCTTGAACCTCTCTTGAATGCAAAGTTTGAATAGAATCAATAACCACAAAATCAAGCTCAACTTTTGCAAGTATCTCTATTAAAGAATCAACATTTATCTCATTAGTTATTAATATATCAGAAGAAATCTTTAGTCTATTTGCTCTTAATTTAATTTGTAGAATCGATTCTTCACCTGCAAGATAAAGTACATTCTTGCCCGAAAGTGAAAGAATATTAGAAATTTGAAGTAAAAAAGTTGATTTTCCAATGCCAGGCTCTCCCGATATCAAAATTACACTACCAATTACAATACCAGCACCAAGCACTCTATCAAACTCATCAATACCTGTTAAATGCCTAACATTGTCAACTTGATTATAATCCTTTAAAGACAATATCTCTTTTTGCTGCTTACTCAAATTCCTATCATAGCCAGATTTAAATTCAGTATAATGCTCTAGGCTTTCCCAACTAAGGCACTCAGGACACTTTCCTAACCATTTTAAAGATTTATATCCACAATTTAAACATTTATAAATTTCCTTATCTTTATTTTTTGCCATAAAACATCAATAAATAAATTTCTCTCATAATTGCAAAACACATGTTATTAGAATATATCAATTATACAAAGCTTTAGATTTTCTACTAACCAAAACCGTAAATTCTCCTTTACTTTTGTTATTTACCTCAAAATATTTTTTTAATTCTAAAGGCTTACCAACTTTATATTCCTCATATAATTTCGTCATCTCACGTCCAACAAGAACATTAGCATCTAAATTTACTAAAGAAATCTCAAATAACAATTTCAAAATCCTATGACTAGATTCAAGGAGAACAAACGCATCGCCTTTATGGTAAAGTTCCTCAATTCTTTTTATCCTTTTAATCCCTTTGTTCGGCAAAAACCCTTCAAAGACTATAACTTTATCTTTAAAAGGATTTACACTAATAATTGCATTAAAAGAACTAATACCTGGAATAGGACAAACCTTATACCCATTTTTAAATGCTGCATCAACAAGTAAACCACCAGGATCACTAAGACAAGGTGTTCCCGCATCACTAACAAAAGCTACATTTTTTCCATTAGATAAGTATTCTAACAATAACCCAATTCTCTTATGCTCTATTACTGCATTACAGGAAATTAACTTTTTAACAATACCATAATGAGATAAAAGCCTATTAGTAATTCTTGTATCCTCAGCAAAGATAACATCAACTAACCTTAAAATATCAATCGCACGATACGTAATATCACCTAAATTACCTATGGGTGTTCCCACAATGTATAACACATAATCTCCTTAAAATTTCAAAATACAACTCATCAAAATTGAATTAAATTACCATTTCATAAGAATGATATTTAATACCCAAATTCTCATCACAAAAATTCCACATAAATTAATTATCCTTGAAATACCTTGTAATTTAATAAAAATAATTAGTTTTTATATGACTATATAATAAAATATCCATTTTTATGCTATATTTATATTGTTATTTAATTTTAACGACTGCAAACTAAAAGGCGGTAAATTTTTATGTTTAAACTCATCAAAAAGATATTCATGATTTATTTCCTGTGCATCACGCTTGCTGGACTTGTCATGATTTTCATCGACAGTAAATTCTCTGAAAGAGAAACTACCCGAAACGGCAAAACTCAAATTACTAAACATACAATCGATCCAAATTTAGTTATGTTTACCTCTGCAATAGGAGGATTTTTGGGAATTTATTCCGGAATATGGCTTTTTGATCATGAAAAAGACAATTTTTACTTAAACTGGGGAAGCCTATTAACATTAATATATAATGTGATATTAATTCTCTCTGTATATCCTAAAAGTAAAAACAAATAAATTGAATTTTTAAGAAGTTTTAATAATTGCTTACAATAATCCCTCTCTTAATCATATATTTATAAATTTCTTCTGGATTTTCTAAACTTTCTATTAAATTTTCAGTCTTATCATTTATTTTTTCCACCAGTCTTTTAAAACTTACTTTTATCCCTCTACTTTCCAAAAAGTCCTTTGCTGGTTGAGAAATGACACCTGCCTGCAAATTTTGAAGTCCAATATTATAAATAATAACAGCAGCAGCCTTACCTACAACTTTATCATAAATTTCCAAACCTTCTTTATTTTGAATGTATTTATTAATGAAATTATCAACCTCCAAGAGGGGCTTTAAACCTCTTTCCATATTAGAGTAAAGTATTTTATGTTCTTTAAACAATCTTAATGTAGGATTTAAACCTGATATCATTTTTAACCCCTCTTAAAAACTTGCAAAAAAATAATCACTATTAATCATATACATAAATTAAAAATACTTCAACACACAAAATATGATATATTATTAAACTAAATGATACTAATTCCTAAAGAAAATATTTATGCAAAAATTGAAGTTAAAAAATCAATTTTTTCATCATATATTTTTTATGTAGAGAAAAGAGAAGAGATAAACAAAATATTAAGAGAATATAAATTGAAATTTAAAAATGCAACTCATGTAGTATACGGATTTAGAATTGGTAATTCAAATTCATTTATAAATGGAATGAGCGATGGCAAAGAACCACGATTAACAGCTGGAAAACCTACTCTAGACGCCATATTAAATAAAAATTTAACAGACACATTAATTATTACAGTACGCTATTTTGGAGGCACTCTACTTGGAAAAGGAGGTTTAACAAAAGCATATTTCAAAGCAGCACAAGAAGTAATTACAAAATCAAAATTAATAGCAAAGGAAGAAATTGAAACATTATATCTTAACTTAGATTACAACCAATATAATTTATTTACACGAATAAAAAATAAAATAGGAATTAAAATTACAAATGCAAATTTTCTAGACAAAATAAACATCACAGTACAATTTAACATAAAAGACAAAGAAAACATCATAACATTTTTGAAAGAAAATTTCATAATCTAATTTTACTTAATCAATTCATTACAGTAACTTAATTAAATTTCAAACCCTATTAACATCTAATTAGATTAAATGTCTAAAATGCATAAATTATTTTATCGTTTCAACAATAATTTTATATACAATTGTTATCATTTTTATTAGTTATGTTCTACAATAGAATATTATTAATATACACAATAAGAGAAAACTTTTATGAAAATAATATCCATTATTAATCAAAAAGGTGGTGTTGGTAAAACAACCAGTGCTATAAACATTGCCTACTCAATTACACTGCTTAATAAAAATGCTCTCCTAATAGACATTGATTCACAAGGAAATACAAGTAGCGGAGTTAATATTTTAAAAAAAGAAGATATAAATTCAAGTTATGAACTTATATATAAAAAGAAAAAAATCAAACCCATTAAAAATTTTAACTTGGATATCATTCCTTCAAGTCTTAAGCTAGCACTACTTGAGAAAGAATTAGTACACGAAATCGCAAGGGAGAATTTTCTAAAAAACGCCTTAGAACAATATAAACAAGATAATTACGATTTTATTATTCTTGACTGTCCTCCTACTCTATCAATAATCACAATAAATGCTCTTGTTGCAAGTAAATACCTTTTAATACCAATAGAAACAGAATTTTTTGCATTTGAAGGAATTAATCAACTATTAGATACAATAACTGCTGTCAAGCAAATAAATAAAGACCTAGAGATTGCCGGTGTTTTTATAAATAAATATGATATCAGAAATAAAAGCAAAGAAAAATATATTGATTATCTAAAAAAAGTATTCAAAGAAAAATTTTTAAATACAAAAGTAAGAAAAAATATAAGCATTTCCAAATCTCAAGAAAAAAATGTACCAGTATACATGTATAACAAAAAAAGCAATGCAGCAAAGGATTTTTTAGAGCTTACAAAAGAAATAATAAAAAAAATCAAAGGATAGAAATGTCAGATAATTTAGAAACTCTAATGGCTTTAATGGGCCAAAAGTTAAAAAAAAATGAAAAAAAAGAAAACACCTTGACAAAACAAGAATTAATCTTAGTTCAAAACAAAAGTTTTAAATACGAAAAATTAGACAAAGAGATAGCCAATTTTTTAAAAATAAAGCAATATGAAATTTTCAACATATTCAACAACACATACACAGAAATTGGAAGAATACTAAAAGAAGCACAAGAAAAATTACGTGGAAGCAATCAACATGACGGACTTTTTTACAAATGGTTTACTAGTATGGGCTTTAAGAAGGATAAAGTTTATTCATTAATATCAAGATATGAATTGCTTATCGAAAATTCCGACAAGCAATTCATAATAAAAAACTTACCACTATCGCTCTCATATGAAATTTCTAAAAAATCCTGCCCTACTCATTTAAAAATGGAAGTCCTTAATGGTAAAATAAAATCTTTAAAAGAATTTAAATCACGCTACCAAAAAGATGAACTCGATAAAAAAAATTCTAGAATCAACCTTAACAAAACACAACTTAAAATAGAAGATACTACAAAATTAATAGATATACTATTACAAGAACTAAAAAATATTAAAAAAATTAAATTAGAAAATTTAGAAAATAAAAAAAATTTTTTGATTATTTTAAAAGAAATACAACAAAAAATAAATCATATAAAAAAACTACTTAATACTATCAAAGATAGCAATAATTCTTTCTAAATCAGATGCTGTAAAATAACTTATCTCAATCTTACCTTTTTCTTTGCTTCCCTTAATGCTTATTTTAGTTTGTATTCTACTTATTAAAAATTCTTTAATACTATTTAAAAAAGGATCCCTTAAAATTTCTGATTTATCATTAGCAGGTTTATAAAAATTTTTAACATAATTTTCCGCATCCCTAACGGACAATTTCTTTTTTATTATTAAAAGATAAAGTCCATATCTATCCTGATTATCCTTTAATGATAATAAAACCTTAGCATGACCTAATGATATTTCCTTTTTATGTAAAGAATTCAATATTTCTTGTTCAAGTTCCAAAATTCGAACTAAATTAGCAATATAAGATCTATTTTTTCCTATTCTTTCAGACAAAGCTTTTTGAGTCAAAGAATGCTTATCCATAAGATTCTTATAAGCATAAGCTTCTTCAACAGGAGTTAAATTTTCCCTTTGAATATTTTCAATTAAAGACATAAAATCTTTATTTTTTCTAGTTGTCTCTATTTCTATAATAGGAATTTGCTTCATGCCAGCTAATTTAGCAGCTCTAAATCTTCGCTCACCTATTACTAGGTTATATCTACCATTATCATGAAAAACAACAATAGGTTGCAATATTCCATTCTCTTTTATAGAAATACTTAATTCCTCAAGCTCAGCAAGATTAATAGACTTTCTAGGTTGAGATTTATCCACATTTAAAAGATCAATATCTACCATTTTAAAAGCCTCTTTCATTATTATCAAAGCCCTCCTTGTAATAATACAAAATTTTGTAAAGTTGTTCTATGTCAATTTCAAATAAAGAAATAATAAAAAAAAAGAATGTTCCACGTGGAACATTCTAACAACATAACTAAAATTAATTTATCATTTAATAAATTTTGAAACAGATATCAATTTATCTCCCCCATCAAGAGATAATACTTGCATTCCTCTAGCATCCTTACCTTGTTCAGATATTTTGTCAACTAATGTTCGTAAAATTTTTGAACTCTTACTTACAAGTAATATTTCATCATCCTGTGCAACTGTAATAGCATCAACAACTGCACCTGCCTTCTCATCAGATTTTTTATAACAAGTATAACCAGTAGCTCCCCTTTTAAGTTCAGATACTTTAGATATTTCTAATCTCTTTCCATATCCATTCTCAGAAACAACTAGAAGATGAGATCCTTGCCTTATTGCTAACGCCTTAATAAAAACATCACCTTCTCTTACTTTCATGCCAGACACACCCTGAGTCCCTCTATGTGTAAGCCTAATATCATTTGAATTAAATGTAAACGCATTGCCTTTCTTAGAAATACAAATAACTTTTTCATCCTTAGAAACAATTTCAGCACTTGTAACAAAATCCTTATCATCAAGTTTAATGACAATTACACCCCTTGATTTAATTGTTTTAAAATCTTCTGTTCCAATACGAGCTATTTTCCCATTTGCGGTAGTTATTAATAAATAATTATTCACAGATAATTCATTGCAATTTTTAATAGCCAATATTTCTTCTGTTTCCCCCAGATTAACAAGTTTACGAATATCTTGTCCTCTTGAAGTTCTAGAAGTATCTTTAATTCCATAAACATTAATTACATAAATTTTCCCTTCATTTGAAATCATTAATAAAAAATCATGGGTATTTACACATAAAGCAATATTAACTTGATCTCTATCTTGTAATTCAAAAGAACTAAGGCCCTTACCACCTATACCTTGAAGTTTATACTCATCCTGTAAAATTCTTTTAATAAAACCTTGCTTTGTAAGAATAACAATAACATTTTCCCTCTGCATTAAATCTGACATACTAGTTTTTAAAACCTCCTCATCATAAATTATTTTTGTTCGGCGCTCATCGCCAAATTTCAAACTTAAATTAATAATCTCTTCCCTTACAATATTAACAATTCTCTTTGGACTAATAAGAATATCTTCATAATCCTTTATTAAAGCTAAGATAACTTTAAATTCCTCTTCAATTCTTTCGATTTCAAGAGATGTTAATTTTTGTAATTTCATATCCAATATAGAATTAGTTTGAATTTCTGATAAACTAAATTCTTTAATAATACATTCCTTAGCATCCTTTATAAATCTAGAAAATCTTATTATTTCTATCACCCTATCAATACTTCTTAAGGCAACATTTAACCCTTCAAGGATGTGCGCCTTTTCTCTTGCCCTCTTTAAATCAAACTCTACCCGCCTTCTAACAATTTCCTTTCTATGCTCAATAAACTCAGATATAAGATCTCTTAAATTTAATTGTTTTGGAATACCATTAACAAGAGCCAAGTTATTTATGCTAAAATTTTTCCTCAGTTCAGTATATTCATAAAGCAAATTCATAACAATATTAGGATCAAAGCCTTTTTTAATTTCAAGGACAATTCTAATACCCTCACGATCCGACTCATCCCTTATATCAGATACACCTTCAAGCTTCTCTTCTTTCACCAACAATGCAATTTTCATAAGCAAAAAAGACTTATTAACAGCATAAGGTATTTGTGTAATTATAATAGTACTATGATCTTCAAACTTTTCTTCAATATGATATCGAGCTCGAATAACAACATTGCCTCTCCCTGTAGTATAAGCTTTAACTAAACCATCATTATAAACAATTTCAGCATAAGTAGGAAAATCTGGCCCTTTAACTATTTCAATTAAATCATAAACAGAAACATTATCATGATCTAACATATAAACTATGGCATCACAAATTTCCCTCAAATTATGTGGAGCCATATTTGTTGCCATTCCAACGGCAATTCCACTAGAACCGTTGACTAATAGAAATGGAAAAGCAGCTGGCAAAACTTCAGGCTCAAGCAAAGAATCATCATAATTGGCTTTAAAATCAACAGTTTGCTTATCTATATCTCTAACAAGCTCCTCAGCTATTTTTGCCATTCGAGCTTCAGTATACCTCATAGCGGCAGGAGGGTCACCATCAATAGAACCAAAATTTCCCTGTCCACTTACTATAGGGTATCTTAAAGAAAAATCTTGTGCAAGCCTCACAAGTGCTTCATAAATAGATTGATCACCATGAGGATGATATTTACCAAGAACATCTCCAACGATTCTTCCAGCTTTCTTAAATGCCTTTTCAGACCTAAGCCCCATTTCGTGCATTGAATAAAGAATCCTTCTGTGAACCGGTTTAAGACCATCCCTTACATCAGGAAGGGCTCTAGAAATAATAACAGACATTGCATAATTCAAATATGAAGTTTTCACTTCATCTTCAATTTTTATATTTAATATTTGCTCTTTATTTTCTTCAACTGCCATTAATGCTCCAATTATACATCCAGATTTACTACATCAAGCGCATTTTGTTCAATAAATTCTCTTCTAGGCTCAACATCATCTCCCATAAGAGTAACAAAAATTTTTTCAGCCTGTATAGCATCATCTATCTCTATTAATTTCATCTTTCTAGTAGCAGGATTCATAGTAGTTTCCCAAAGTTGTGCAGGATTCATCTCTCCAAGTCCCTTATACCTTTGAAGACTAATTTTATCTCTCTTGCTAGCTTCAATCGAGTTTAAAAAATCTTCTTTTCCCAAATCATCATAAAAATAATGCACTCTATTTTCATATTTAATTTTATAAAGAGGAGGCATAGCTATATATACATGTCCATTATCAATTAACCCCCTCATGTAACGAAAGAAAAAGGTAAGAAGCAATGTTCTAATATGTGACCCATCAACATCAGCATCAGCCATAATAATAATCTTATGATAGCGAAGTTTTTCAATATAAAAATTTTTTCCAACACCAGCACCAAGAGATGCAATTATTGGAATAAGCTTATCATTTGTAATAACCTTATCTTCTCGTGTCTTTTCAACATTAAGCATCTTACCCCACAATGGTAAGATAGCTTGAGAAAACCTATCTCTTCCCATTTTTGCGCTTCCCCCTGCAGAATCACCTTCCACAATATAAATCTCTCTCTCAACCGGATTTTTAGAAGCACAATCTGCCAATTTTCCAGGCAAAGCTAAGCTTTCAAATGCACTTTTTTTCCTCTCAGATTCTCTTGCTTTTCTTGCAGCCTCACGCGCACGGGCAGCCCTTATTGCCTTATTAATAATAATATCTACTTCTAAAAGATTATCACCAATAACTTTCAAAAGTCCATCATGTACAATATTTTCAACAATTTTTCTTACATAAGAATTTCCCAATTTTCCTTTAGTTTGGCCTTCAAACTGAGGATCTGGAATCTTAATAGAAATTACCGCTGTTAAACCCTCTTTAAAATCATCTAACGTAAGATTTGGAACATCTTTCTTACTTATCTTTGAATCCTTAAAAGCTTCAATCATGGCTTTCAAAAAACCATTCTTAAAGCCAGCAACATGAGTTCCCCCCTCCCTAGTATTAATATTGTTTACAAACGACAAAATATTATCCGAATATCCTTCAGTCCATCTAAGTCCAACACTAACACTAACATCATCGCAAGCTCCTTCAATAAAATAAGGCTTGCTCTGAATATTTTTGTTACCATTTGTTATATAGTCTACAAAAGCCCTTATTCCACCTTCGAAATAAAATTCTAAAAACCTTTCCTTCCCCAATCTCCTATCTTCAATTGAAATTCGTACATTATCATTTAAAAACGCAAGTTCTCTGAATCTTTTAGATAAAGTTTCAAAATCATATTCTAAAGTTTCAAAAATCTCACAGTCAGCTAAAAAAGTAACCTTAGTACCCCTAGAAGAACTTACTCCAACAATCTCAACCCCAGATGTCGGAACACCTTTTGAATAACTCTGCTTAAAAACCTTTCCATCCCTACTAACAATCACTTCTAAAAAAGATGATAAAGCATTAACAACTGAAATACCAACCCCATGAAGTCCACCAGAAACCTTATAAGTACCTTTATTAAATTTTCCTCCAGAATGTAGCTTAGTCAAAACAAGTTCAAGAGCACTAATTCCTTCCTCTTCATGAATATCTGTAGGAATTCCTCTACCATTATCATTTACTGTTATAGAATTGTCTGAATTTATAATAACCTCTACTTTATCACAAAATCCTGCTAAAGCCTCGTCAATGCTATTATCAACCACCTCATAAACCAAGTGATGCAATCCATTAATTGAAACAGATCCAATATACATACCAGGCCTTTTTCTAACAGCTTCAAGGCCCTTTAACACTTGAATATTACTAGCAACATAACTCATAAACCTTCCACACAATTAATCATAATATAGATATAAGCAAATTTTACATTAAAAACAATATAATATCTATTAAATAGCATAAATTACAAAACACATTTACATGCGTATTAAAAACAATAAATTTTCAATGCCCATACAAATAGTTAAGGTAATGTTCCAGTTTATTATTATACTATATACTTATACATACATAATGCTAATAATCAAAAAGATATAATAATAAAGAGCCAAAATAAATGAGGATAAGATATGCAAGAGGGAAAAAACATATGGAGTTTAATTTTAGCAGCAATAAGAAAAGAGCTTTCTGAAGAAGAATTTTACATATGGTTTGAAAATTTATATTTCACAGATGCAAATAGCAAGAGTATAATAATAACCGCTCCAAATTCTTTTCATAAAAATCAAGTAGAAAAGAGATTTTCCAAAAGAATAAAAGAAATTCTCATTGAAAAAGGCCATAACACAATTAATGTCGAATTTATAAATCCACAAAATGAATCCAAGGACCATAACATTGAACAAAAAAATACTCCAGTAAAAGACAGTTCTATACAACAAGATTCACTATCAAAAAGAGAAACCTTTAAAATCAATACTAAGAACATAATAGATAGCACAAAACAATATGCTATGAAAGAAGAAATTCATACAAAATATAGAAATCCTTTTCTTAAGAAGAAATATACATTTGAAAATTTCATTATAGGCCCAAACAATAAGCTTGCATATAATGCAAGCTTATCAATTGCAAAAAATCCTGGTAAAAAATATAATCCATGCCTAATTTATGGTGGAGTTGGACTTGGCAAAACACATTTACTTCAAAGCATAGGAAATAAAACAGAAGAATTACATAAAGACTTTAAAATACTATATGTAACTGCCGAAAATTTTTTGAACGAATTTGTAGAAAGCATAAAAACAAATGAAACAAAAAGATTTAAAAAGAAATACCGGCATCTAGACATGCTACTACTAGACGATATTCATGACTTACAAAAAAAAGAAGGTATACAAGAAGAACTTTTTCACACTTTCAATGCTCTTTATGAAGACAATAAACAAATGGTATTTACATGCGATAGACAACCCTCAGAACTCATAAATTTTACAGATAGGCTAAAAAGCAGATTTACAAGAGGATTAAACGTAGATATATCAAAACCAAACTTTGAACTAAGAGTAGCTATTATAGAAAAAAAAGCAGAAGAAGATGGCATTAAAGTTCCAAAAAGCATTCTCAATTTAGTTGCTAAAAAAGTTACAACAAACATAAGAGATCTTGAGTCTGCTGTAACAAAATTAAAAGCCCACATAGATCTCGAAGACATAGAAATTGATACTAGTATAGTAGACAAAATAACCAAAGAGATAATAGCCTATGAGAACGATAATAAAAATACACATCACAAAATAAATATTGAGAGCATAAAAAAAGTCATATTAAGGGAATTAAAACTTACAAATAAGGACATTGAAGGTAATAGTAAAAAACCTGAAATCACAAAAGCAAGACATATTTACGCTTATCTTTTGAGGAATTTTACAGAGCTTTCAACAATTGAAATAGGTAAAATCATTGGAGGAAAAACCCATTCAACGGTACTTTATTCAATAAATAAAATAGATAAAGAAAGAAACAATGACCTAGAAATTAACAATTTAATCACAGAACTTATGAACAAAATAAACAAAAACTAACAAAACTCACAAAATTTAAAATATCTTTGAACAAATTAAACAAATAATTCATCAAAAAACATAAACAATTAAACATACCTATCTAATTATATTACAATAAAATATATAGAATTAAACAATTAGACAGCCTTCTACTAACACAACTATTAAAATATAATAAAAAGACATACGAATAACAAAGACAAAATTTGCTCTCGTAAAACCTGAGAGATGATAATATAATAAAAGGGGGTGAAACATTGAATGAAAAATTTATACTGTGCGATACGGGACAAATCTCAAACGAGGTTGATAAAGCCAAAAGCATAATTCTGAACAGAAACATAAATGATATATGGAGCGCAATACTGCTTGAAGTAAAAAATTCTAACTTAACAATAAAAGCAACAGATAGGAACATCTTTTTCGAAAGTACAATTCCAATTGTCTCAACAGAAAATTTTAAGGTACTCATCAATGCTTCAAACTTCTCAGACGCAGTAAAGGCACTAAACTTGTACAATGAAATAAAGATAAAGTTTATCGAAGATAAAAGTAGACTGAACATTATTGGAGAATCAGAAAATAAAAATGAAAATTACTTGAGCGATCACTCAAGCGAGCCGACTTTCTCCAATGAAGAGATTGAAAATTACAGTTATGACATAAATGGAGATACTTACAACATTATATTTGAGTTAAGCCAGAGAGAGTTCAAGAAAGTTATAAACAAAGTCTCATTCTCAGCCTCACATGATGAATCTAAGAATGTCTTAAATGGGATTTACTTTACAAAAGACAAGAACTCTGTACTAACACTTGTTTCTACTAATTCGCATAGGATGTCCATATATAAAACAGAGTTAATACTTGAAGAGGACATTAATTTCATTGTACCTGTTAAAATGTTTAACCTTTTAAGGCAAATGATGACAGGAGAAGGCATGATAAAAATCAAAGTTTCTAATAGAAAATTTTATGTCGAGTTTAACAATTATAGGATAGCTTGCAGCTTGATAAGTGGAAACTACCCTGATTATGAAGGCATAATACCAAATGAGCAACAAAACAGAGCATTAGTCGAGGCTAGTATTTTAAAAGATAGGCTTTCAAGAGTAAACTCTTACACAGACAAAAGATCTAAAAAGGTTATTCTAAATTTTTCCAGTACTCAACTGAGACTTAAAGCAGAAGATCCAATCATAGGAAGGAAGGGGGAATTTTTTATACAAAATCCCAATTATGATTATGATGGAGTCGAGGAAATTATCGCTATTAATAGTGCTTATCTTGTGGAAGCAATGAGCGTGTTTCATACTTCAAGGTTAGAGATAAAATTTAGTGGAGGAGGTATCTTAAAACTAAGTGAACCGGAGAATTCTGACTTTATTCATTTAATAATGCCCATGGTACTAAACTAAAATACATTTTTATTGGTAAGATGATAAAGAAAATTGAACTTTTTAATTTCAAAAATATAGAAAATCAGGTCATTAATTTTGATTTTAATCATATTTATTTTTGTGGAGAAAACGGTTCAGGTAAAACTAACATTCTTGATGCTATTTATTGTCTTGCTTTTGCATCTTCGTTTTTAGTCAATACCGATAGAGAGCTTATTACGTATGGTAAGACTGAATTTTATTTAAAGTGTTTCTACGAAACTAAAGGAAGTGATGGGGAGATTAGTTTATCGTTTAGGAATGGAAAAAAAGAAATAAAGGTTAATAATAGTCTCATAAAAGATAGGAAAGATTTGATATTAAACATTCCAACAATTGTTTTTTCAAATTATGATACTGATTTTATCATTGGAGCTCCAGCTAAGAAGAGATGGTTTTTCGATCAGGCAATAAGTTTTATTTCGTTAAGTTATTTAGATTCTCTGAGGAAATATCGAAAGATTTTGAAACAAAGAAATTTAATTTTAAGACAAGGTGATAGGGATTTACTTAAAGTTTACAATGAAATTTTCGTTGATTATGCTCTTGAGATAACAAAAATGAGGAAAAATTTTATAAAGCATTTTTATGAGTTTTTTAAATATTATTATTCACTTATTTTTGATGTTTCTTATAATTTAGAAATTAAATATTTACCTTCTGTTAAATTTTGCGGAAGAGATGAGTTTTTAAAAACTTTGTTTTTAAAAGAGAAAGATGAACTTTTAAATGAGGTCACTTTAATAGGCCCGCACAGAGATTTATATGAAATATTAAGTGGAGCAAGAGTGTTTACTCATCATTCTTCAACAGGACAAATCAGGGCACTTGCTTTGATTTATAGGCTTGTTCAGGTTATTATTTTTAATAAACGATTTGGTATAGCTCCTATTTTGCTTTTTGACGATGTGTTTTTAGAATTGGATAGTGTGAGAAGAAAGAGGGTCTTTGATATATTGCCAAAGGATTCACAATGCTTTTTTACATTTTTGGATGACTGTTATGATATTAAACAGGATAATAATTTTGTAGTATACAGGGTTAAGAATGGAAGGTTTGAGCTTTAAAAAAGCTTCTGATATAATTAAACAATATTTAGATTCGGATATATATGCTAATGAAAAGCTAAATGCCAGTTTTATTCTGTCTAAAAATTGGCAAATTATCTTTAAAGACCTTGCGGATAGTGTAAAATTGTTGAGTTTGAAGGATAATAATATATTATTTGTTGCTGTGAAGAATTCAAGTATTTTATATAACATTTCCCTTAATAGATCAAAAATATTAAAATTGATAAAAGAGTCTACAGGTCTTGAGATAGTAGATATAAAGGTTTTGATAAAGTAGTTTTATTGACAATTGTGATTGTATAATATAATATTGTAGTGTTTAACTTACATCTTATAAGTAAAGAATGTTTTTGATTGGAGGACTTTTTTGAAGAGGACTTATCAGCCGAGTCGGGTTAAGAGGAATAGAAAATTTGGATTTAGAGCTAGGATGAAAACTAAGGATGGAAGACTTATTCTTGCCAGAAGAAGAGCTAAGGGAAGATCAAAATTAACTGTTTCCGATGAAAAAAAGAAATATTAAGATAAAATCGAAGGTAGAAATTCAAGAGCTTTTTAAGAAAGGTAGATTGATTAGGATCGAAGGGATTAATGTATTTTATAAGTTTACAGGTTTATCGCTCTCTAGGATACTTGTTACGTTTCCTAGAATTTTTAAAGGTGCTGTTAAGAGAAATCGTGTTCGGAGAATTTTTAAGGAATGTTTTAGGAAACAGCTTGCTTTATTCAAAGATAGGTATTTTGATTGTATTTTCGTAATTTATCCTCAAAAAGCAAATGTTAACTACTACGAAGTTAAGGGTATACTAAAAAGTATAAGTGTATATATCATGGAGAGGAAGATGTGAGTCATAGTAGAAGAATTTTAAGAGCTATTTATTTATCTTTATTTTTTATTGGTATGTTTATGCTTATTGATGATATTTTTTTCTCTCGGAAATCTCCTTCTATAATGGGTAGGGAAATTGGGTTTGACTTAGATAAAAATTTTGGTATTGATGCTTCTTTAGTTGATGAGGATTATACCTTAAGTTTGATTGCTCATTCTAAAGATATTATTATTGAGACTAGCATATATCGTGCTACTTTTTCTACGTTTGGTGGAAATTTAATTTCTTTAAAGCTTAAAAACCATTTAAATTTAGAGAAAGAGCCAACCGAGATTGTTAAGGTTGGTGTTGCCAGGGAAGGTCTTTTTTATATTACTTTTGATAACTTAACCAAGAGTGTGTTTTTATATGACAGAGTGGATGACTATACGCATGATTTTAAGACTAATTTTGAATATAATGGCAAGCATTATGAGTATATAAAGAGGTATACGTTTTCAGATAGAAATGAATATTTAATTAAGCTTGAAATTTTTTTAAATAATGTTGATGTTAATAATAATCTTGGTATTGATTCTTATAATTTTGTATTGAGTTCTAATATTGAAAAGTTAAGCGAGAGAGGTAAGCTACAATATAATAATTATTTATCTCAGGCTATTTATTATGATAATAAGCTTAGATATGGTAAGGATGGTTTGAGTGTTATTAATCCTAGATGGGTTGGTGCAGGTACTAAATATTTTGGAGTTTTAGTTTGCAAAGAAAACATGGATATTGAATTTAAGCAGGAGGATGAAGTTTTAAAGGCTTTTATTTTAAACAAAGTAGATGGCAAAAATATTAGTGATACTTTCTATATTTATGCGGGTCCTAGAGATAACAGATATTTGGATATTTTTGATGAAGAGAATCTTAATAATTTTGGTTTATATAATGTTGGATTTGGAATGTCTGTAGAAAAGAGCTTGTTATATTTTATTCAAGCTCCTATGAATTTGATAATGCAAACTTTCTATAATGTTATTCCTAATTGGGGACTTTCAATAATGTTTTTGACAATTGTTGTAAGAATACTTATATTCCCTTTGACTTTTAAAAGTTTTAGGGCTACAGCAGAACTTTCTAAATTGCAGCCAAAAATGAAGGAGATACAGGTAAAATTTAAGGATGATCCTAGAAGATTAAATGAAGAGATGAGTAAACTTTATAGAGAAGAGGGTGTTAATCCTCTTGGGGGATGTTTGCCTATTCTTTTGCAACTGCCTGTGTTTTTTGCTCTTTATGGGCTTGTAAATAATTTCTTTTTACTAAGGGGGGCTAGTTTTATTCCAGGTTGGATTGATGATTTGTCAATTGGTGATAGTATATATCATTTTGGGTATAAAATTTTTATGTGGACTGATATTAGAATTTTACCTTTTATTATGATGATTACTCAGTTGTTATCTACAATGATTAGTTCTAATGTGAATTTTAAAAGTCTTGGATCACAACAGAAATTTTTATATTTTGGTATGCCCATTATGTTTTTTTTCATACTTTATGATATGCCCTCAGGGCTTTTGATCTATTGGATTACAACCAATATTTTTACTATTTTACAACAATACTATATAAAGATGAATGTATCTGAAAGGAGGAACAGATGAGTTATGAGTTTTATGGAAAAACAGAACAAGAAGCAATTAAAAAGGCAATGAGAGATCTTGATTTAAGGGAAGGCGAGTTTGATGTAGAAATTTTGGACAAGGAAAAGGTTGGTTTTTTATTTAAAAAAGAGATGATTAAGATAAAGGTGTCTCCTCATATTAAAGAAGATGTACTCAAATCTGAGGTTCAGATTGATGAAGAGATTTATAATAAGGTTTTAGATTTTATTAAGGAAATGATAAATAAAATGGGTTATTGCGTTGATTTGAAGATTGGATCTAGAGAAGGTGAGTATATTAAGATTGCTATTGAGACGGATAATCCAAATATCTTGATTGGAAGAGAGGGTAAAAATTTAGATGCGTTGCAGCTTTTGGCAAATGTTTACATGTCTAGGCTTATTGGCGATAATGGTAATTTTAATAGGATAATATTAGATATTGAAGATTATAGAGAAAGATTTAAATCAAGATTTATTAATTTGGCAATAAACTCCTTGCATAAGGTTAAGAGAAGTAGACGTTCTATTCTTTTACCAACGATGAATCCTTTTGAGAGAAGAATTATTCATACTACTTTGAATCGTTATAGTGATATTAAGACAGAGAGTGAAGGAGATGGAAATTTAAAGCGAGTCAGGATTTCTTATGTTAGAAATAGCAAATATAATAGTAATTTTCGCAGTTATCAAAAAAGAGATGCTAATGTTAGAAAGTAAAATATTTGCTTTCAATATTTATAAACTGGTAATTTATGATTGTTTGGACTTTGCTTGAATTATGAGACAGATGTTTAATTAGTCGCTTTGTAGTTATGAGACAAGGATGGTTAATTTATTGTTTAGTTAGTAATTTATGGTGGTTGTTGTATGAGAGTATTTTTAACGGGTATTGCGGGATTTATTGGATTTCATGTTGCTAAGAGGCTTGCTGATGATGGGCATGAAGTTTTAGGTATTGATGTTCTAAATGATTATTATGAACCTAATTTTAAATATGAAAGGTTAGAAGTTTTAGGATTTGATCGTGAGGACATAAGTAGTGGAAAAGTTATTCAGAGCAATAAATATAGTAATTTAAGTTTTATTTATCTTGATATTTTAGATAAAGAGCAAGTTTTATCTCTTTTTGCTGATTATAAATTTACGCATGTTTGTCATTTAGCGGCTCAAGCTGGCATTAGAGATAGTATTAAAAATCCCGATAGTTATATTTCAGTTAATATTGTTGGTTTTTTTAATGTTTTGGATGCATGCAGAATATATAAAAGTTGTATTGAGCATTTTGTCTATGCCTCAACATCTGCAGTGTATGGAATAAATGAAAATATGCCTTCAGATGAAGATAGTATTACGGATCATCCTTTAAATTTGTATGCGGCTAGCAAGAAATCTAATGAGGTAATAGCACATGCTTACAGTTCATCTTTTAATATTCCGACAACAGGACTGAGGTTTTTTACGGTTTATGGTCCTTATGGACGACCTGATATGGCATTGTATTTGTTTGCAGATGGTATTGCAAAACAAACTTCTATTAATGTTTTCAATAATGGAAATATGGCTAGGGACTTTATATATGTGGATGATGTTGTAGATTGCATATATAATGTACTTAGAAAGCCAGCTGAGAGTGATAGTAATTTTGATGTACGAAATCCCAATTCTTCAAGTTCTCTTGCTCCGTATAGAATATATAATATAGGTACAGGATATGCCATTAAGCTTACGGATTTTATTAATGAACTTGAAGTCAATCTTGGAAATAAAGCTTGTAAAAATTTTTTATCTATGCAAAAAGCAGATGTTGTAGAGAGCTGTTGTGATATTTCAAAACTTAAAAATGATTTTGCTTATGAGGCCTTAACCTCTATTAAGGACGGGATAAAAAAATTTGTAAGTTGGTATAAATCCAAGATGGTTAAGTAATGTATTTATCGGCATTCAGTCTTTATATTTTTTAATTTTTTGAGGTTTTATTTTTATAAAATAAAATCAATTTTATGGTTAAGGTATATAATAAAGATATATGTCAGTTTATGAGGAAGGAGGTGTTAGAGGTGGGTGTTTTAGATAAGATTAAGCCAGGAGTGGTTTATGGTGAGGAACTCCATACTTTATATGAAATATGTAAGAGTGAAGGCTTTGCAATTCCTGCAATTAATTGCGTAGGTACAAACTCAATTAATGCTGTTTTAGAAGCAGCAAAGGAGATTAATTCTCCTATTATGATACAGTTTTCAAATAGTGGTTCTAGTTTTATTTGTGGTAAGGGATTGAAAATTGAAAAACCTCAAGGAACTTCTATACTTGGAGCCATTTCTGGTGCTATGCATGTTCATTTAATGGCAGAATATTATGGAGTACCTGTTGTTCTTCATACAGATCACTGTGCAAATAAATTAATTCCTTGGGTTGAAGGGCTATTAGAATATGGCGAGAAATATTATAAAGAGCATAAAAAACCTTTATTTTCTTCACATATGCTAGATTTATCTGAAGAGCCAATTAAAGAAAATATTGAGATATCAAAAAAGTTCTTAGAGCGAATGTCTAATATTGAAATGTTTTTGGAAATTGAGCTTGGAATTACTGGTGGTGAGGAAGATGGTGTTGATAATTCAGATAGAGCACATCATGAATTATTTTCTACACCTGAAGATATTTACTATGGGTATTCTGAGCTTATGAAAGTTAGTCCTAATTTTCAGATTGCAGCAGCTTTTGGAAATGTCCATGGAGTTTATAAACCTGGAAATGTTCAACTTACTCCTAAAGTATTAAGAGATGGACAAAATTATGTTATATCAAAGACTAATTCAAGTAATCCAAAGCCTGTTTCTTATGTATTCCATGGTGGCTCTGGATCTACAATAGAAGAGATTCATGAGGCACTCTCTTATGGTGTTGTTAAAATGAACATTGATACAGACACTCAGTGGGCTGCTTGGGAAGGTATATTGAATTATTATAAGAAGAATGAAAATAGATTACAAGGACAACTTGGTGATGGTAGTGATGCTGATGTTCCAAATAAAAAGTTTTATGATCCAAGAGTGTGGCTTAGAGAATCTGAGATTAGCATGAAAGAACGTGTAAAACTTGCCTGCAAGAACCTTAATAATGTTAATAGAAATTGAGATAAGTGTAATTAATAATTTTAGCTTGTCGCCTATAAAGGCGACTTTTTTATTTGTGTGTATTTATTATACATAAATACACTTTCTTATTAGATTTATGTTCCATTTATTCTCATTGCAGTTATGATTCTTGTTTGTTTGTTTGAATAGTTATTTAATATTTGATTTGAATATTTGGTATGGTTTTTGCAAGAGGTTTTTTATAAATTTATAAAAAAGGAGTTTTATATGTTGTTGACAAATTATAAGAAAAATTTTCTGGATTTTTTAAATGATGATTTTGATTTTATGAGTCCTAGAGGTATTCAAGATGTTCCGGTTAATATTAAAGATGAGGGAGATTTATTTACTCTTGAAGTTTACTTGCCAGGAATAAAAAGAGAGGATATTTCAATTTCAATTAAAAATGATTATTTGACAATAAGTTATGATAGTAAGGATGAAACAGAAGAACAAAATGATAAGTATTTAAGAGTGGAGAGAAGAGATGTCTCTTTTACAAGAAGTTTTAGATTGTCTGGTAATATTGACCAAAATAAAATCAAATCAGAACTAAAAGATGGTGTTTTATTTGTTAAGCTTCCTAAAAAGGCAGAAGCTATTGAGAAAACTCAAGAGAAAAAGATTACAATTGAATAAGATAAGGGTGCTGTAGCATCCTTAATTTTTGTAATTTTCAATTGTTAAATTTAGTTCTCGTAGTTGTTCGTTTGAGATGGGGGAAGGGGATTTGTCAAGTGGACTGGCTGAAAATGAATTTTTTGGAAAGAGTATTACGTCTTTTATTGAAGTTGAATGGGTCATTAGCATTAAAAGTCGATCAATTCCAATGGCTATTCCTCCATGAATAGGAGCTCCATATTCTAGTGCTTTTAAAAAGAAACCAAATCTCTCTTCTGCTATTTCATCGTTAAATCCCACTATTTTGAAAATTCTTTGTTGAAGTTCTCTTGTATGGACTCTGATTGAACCTGAGCCAAGTTCCATTCCGTTTAATACAAGATCGTAAACTTCGCCTAATACTTTACTTGGATTGTTTTCTAGCATATGGATATATTTTTCTTGAGGAAGTGAGAACATATGGTGGGCTGCTTTATAGCTTTTTGTATCTTCATCATACTCAAATAAGGGAAAGTCATAAATCCATAAAAACTCAAATACATTCTTGTTTATTAGATTAAGTTCATTTGCAATCCTGGTTCTAACTTGTCCCATGGCTTTGCAAGCAGTCTTCCATGAATCCGATATAAAGAATATTATATCATTGTTTTCAAGTGAATAAGTTTCAATTAGAGTTTGTTTTATTTCATTTAAAAATTTGGCAATGCCTCCTGAAAATTCATTATTCTCTATTTTTGTGAAGTAAAGACCTTGTGTCTTGTAAATTCTGGCATGTTCTTCTAAGTTATTAATCTTACTTCTTGAAAAATTATGAGCTTGGTTTTTTATTATAAGTGCTTTTATTGTGCCTTTATTTTGTAATGTATCTTTGAAGATACTAAATGAAGATTTCTTGAAATGTTTGCTCATATCTTGTATTAATAATTTATATCGAGTATCTGGTTTGTCACTTCCGTATGTATTCATTGCATTTTTGTAAGTCATTCTTTTGAAGTTTTTGGGTAGGGTAATGTTTAGTGAATTTCTGAAAACGGTGAAAATAAGATTTTCTATTAATTTAAATATATTTTCCTTTTTTACAAAGCTCATTTCAAGGTCAAGTTGCGTGAATTCTGGTTGTCTGTCACCTCTTGAGTCTTCATCTCTGTAGCATCTAGCTATTTGAAAGTATTTATCAAATCCAGCTATCATTGTAAGTTGCTTATAAATTTGTGGTGATTGTGGTAATGCGTAGAAGTGTCCTTTGTGTATTCTTGATGGGACAAGGAAGTCTCTTGCGCCTTCTGGAGTTGATTTGACAAATGTTGGGGTTTCTAATTCTAAAAAATCTTTTTTTGTTAAGTAATTTCTAATTATGTGTATTACCTTGCTTCTTAGTATTATTTTTTGTTTTTGCTCTTCGCGTCTTAAATCCAAGTATCTATATTCAAGTCTTGCATTGTCATTCGCATTGTTATTTTCAATCATAAAAGGCAATTCATTACATTTTGTAATTATATCTATATTCTCTGCAAGTATTTCAAATGTTCCTGTTTTCATTTCTTTATTTACAAGCTCTGAAGGTCTTAACTCTAATCTCCCTTGGACTTTAATGCAGTATTCCATTTTTATTTGTGATGTTATCTTTAAAAGCTTTTCATCATTTACAATCACCTGTGCTTCATCATATCTGTCTCTGAGATTAATAAAGGTAACTTTTCCATGATGCCTTATTTTTTTTACCCAGGCATTTATTTCTACTCTTTTGTTTACAAATTTATCGTTTATTTGGTTGCATTTAATGATTTTGAACATAATTTATCCTACTATTATATTATAAATTTCTTTATTAGTTGTAGCTTTAAGCATTGCTTTTTTATTGGATCCAACCTTACCTACAATAGATGCTAAAATTCTAGGATAATTAATATACTCTTTTGCTGGGTATAGTATTAATATAAAGATGTGACTTAGATTTTTATCAATGGCATTAAAGTCGATTCCATTATGACTGATGCCAATGGCAATATGCATTTTTTTAATTAAATTAGTCTTTAAGTGAGGTATTGCAAATCCTTCTTTAAGGGCTGTAGTTATGAGTTTTTCTCTTTCCATTAAGTCTTGTAATATTGTTTCTTTGTCAATTTCAACTTTTATTACACCTAGTAGTTCTCTTAGTACTTCTATTTTATTTGTTGCTTTTAAGTCTAAAATAATATTTTCCTTTTTAATTCTTTTATCTAAGGCAATGTTACTGTGTATTTTATCGTAATTGATTGAGTAGTCTAACTTTTGTGCCTTTACAGAAACAGTTTTAACTTCTTCGGTTATTCTTTCTAAGTTTAAAATAGTTTCTCTAAACAAATCTTGTATTATGATTAGATGTTTGTTTGGACATTCAAATGTAATTTTACTTCCTTCTCTTTTTATTGATAGTGAAATATCATTTCGTCTTGCGTTTATGTATTGTGAGAAATCATTTTTTACTTGTTGAGTGAAGAATCCTTCGTTTCTTAGTTCATTTTTTAAGTCCCATACAAGTATTTTTGTTAGGTTGTCATATTTAAATGATACCGTGATTTGAGTATTCTGTTCTGTTTTCATTTCTTTCTTTAATCCGTTTTTATTTATTTGGAATAAAATATTGATTATTGGTGTTGCAATTATTGTTGGCAGGAAGACTATAATTATTATTATTCCAAATATTTTTTGAGTTATAAATTCAGAAGATAATGCTACATTTGCAATGATTAGTGATATTTCGCCTCTTGGCACCATTCCAAAAGCTATTCTTAATGCACCTAGCTTATTAAAGCCTAAAAAACACGATGGAATAAAGCAATATATGAGCTTTGTTGCTATAGCCATGAGACTTAGAAGGGTTCCCAGTATTAAGACTTCTTTTGATAATATTACATTAATGTCGGCCATGAGTCCTATTGATGTAAAAAATACTGGTATAAAAAATCTTTCAAATATTGTTAATTTATCTTGGATTACATATACAATATCTGTTTTTGACATAGCTAGTCCGAATATATAAGCTCCAATTACAAATGACATTCCTATGTTTTGGAAAAAGCTTGCAATAATAAAGGTGAAAGTAATAGTTATCACGGTTGCTAATGAGACACTGTTAAAACTTTTGAGTAATTTTGAAATTGGTTCTGATAAGGAGATCAATATAAATGTTAGACAAAACCAAATTAGTATGTTTTTAATTGTAGCTGTAATTGAAATTGCAATATCAATGTCTGAGAGTGATCTTGATATTGTTATTATACTTGTCAACATAATCATTGAAAGGACATCATCAATTATTGAAGTTGATATTATTGTAACTCCTTCTGATGTACTCATTTTTTTCTTAGCTGAGAGTATGCTTGCAGCAATTCCTGCAGAAGAAGGTGTTGCAATTATTCCTATAAAAAGAGCTATAGGACTAATGAATTGTACATCAAACAAAATAGTAGATAGTAGTGCAAAACTTGTAAAAGTACCCATGACTTCTGTTATTCCTATTAGTCCTCCACGTGGTAGGAACTTAAGGAATAATTTTAAGTCAGTTTCGAGACCTGCCATAAAGAGTAGAATGATTGAAGCTATTGTTGATATTGCAAATATTTCTTCATTTATTAGGTAATTATCACCAACACTAATGATTCCTGATGGGAATAATAAAGGCATTTTAATCTTTCCAAGAAATGTTGGACTTAATAATATGCCTGCTGTTATTTGTCCTATTACTTTTGGGATTCCAAGCTTGCCTACTAAGTTACCAAGGAGACTGGCTGATATTACAATGAGTGCTAGACTCATTATGAAGGAAGAGATTTTGGCATCAATATTGTAGCTAGTATCTTTCATATAATCTACTGTTCCAAATGAGAGAATTGGGTTTATTATGAATAATATTTTGTATAAGATTTTTTTGTTCATTCTTTAATCTCTTCTTTAAAGTTTGATTTTAATAGTTCTGATAGTTTATCAATTATTTCAGTTTCTTCTTTGCCATTTGCAATGATAGTTATTTTTTCTTTGTATATGACCCCAAGTATTATAATTTCGACTGTAGATTTGGCATTAGCTTTTCTTCCATCTTCTGTAACTAATTTTATATTACAAGAAGGGTATTTGCTTGCAAGTTCTGCAATCATGCTTGATGGTCTTGAATGCAGGCCCTCTTTATTAGTTATTTCAATTGTTATTGTTTGCATTTAGTTTTACTTGTTTATTTTTACTGTGTTTTTTTATCTTTTTCTTTATTTGCTGTGTTTTGTAGTCTTTCTACTAAGTGTTCTATTAAAGCATATAATTCTTTGCCCTTTTCTGTAATATGTATTATTTTCCCCCAGTTAAAGTGAAGGTGAGCATCTATATCAAAAATATCGTGTTCTTTTTTGATTGTAATTTTGAGACTTTCTGAGTTTTGTTTAATATGTGTCCCAAGTTTTTCTAATTTTTTTATGATAAATTCTTTTGTGTCATTATTTAAATGATAATTAATGGCTTGTATTTTAGGTTCCATAAATTTCTCCTTCAAGTTTTAATTCATTTCTATATTTATTTACAGTTCTTCTTGAAATGGTGATTCCTTTAGATTTTAGTATAGCAGAAATTTGACTATCTACCATATTTTTATTTTGCTCTAATATTTCCTTTATTATTAGTTTAATACTTAATTTTGGAAATTCATTTGTTTTAGCACCTCCAATTGAATTAAATAATTTTCTAATTGGGATTGTGCCCCAGTCAAATTTTAAGTATTTATTTTTTATTGTTCTTGATATGGTTGATTTTGATAAATTAATTTTTGCAGATATGTCAGCTAGTTTCATTGGTCGTAGACTTTTAAACCCTCTTCGTAAGAATTCTTTTTGCAGTGTATATATTGCTATTCCTATTTTAGCTAATGTTTCATCCCTGTATCTTAAAGATTCAATTAACCATTTGGCTTGTTTATATTTTTTTGAATCTTGAACTTCTTGTTTTTTAATTTCTTTTTTGAAAATATTTACCTCTTTGATTTTTATCTTCAGTTTATTGTCTTTGTTAACAACAATAATATCTGGTTCAATATAGTTGTTTGTGTCATTTTTGTCTTTAAACTCAAATGTGGGATTAGGGTTAAGCTTAAGTTTAATTGTGTTAAGAGCATCATTTAAGTCTTGGGTATTAATGTTAAGTTCTTCTTTTAGTCTGTCTTGAGTATTTTCAAGCAAGTTTGCTCTTTCAAGGATTTTAATTATATTAGTATCCAGTTTATGATATTTTGCTTGTAGTATTAATGATTCTATTATGTTGGGCACGCAAATTCCTATTGGATCAAATTTTTGAATTAATTCAATCATTTTAGTTACTAGAGGCCAATCTTCTTTTTTAAAAAAATCATAAGGGTTGATTATATGAAATCCTTTGCTGTTTAGATTATTTATTATGATTTCTCCTATATTGATCTCAGTTTTACTGAGTCTTTGGATTCTTAGCTGTAATAGGAGGTGTTCTTTAAGAGAGGGTTTATGTGATTTTTTGGCCAGTGCAATTTCATATTGTGTTTTGTTATTATTATCTTCTCTATAAATCAATTTTCTAAATTTATAAGTTTTTAGTGTCTCAAAAAATATTTTATTTGAGTCTACTTGGAGGTATTCATTATGTTCAATTTCATTTAACATAATTTTTATTAGTTCTTTTTTGTCAAGACTTAGCATTTTGAGTGTATTAATTTGTGTTATTTGTAATTTTTGCATTAGCTTTAAGTTTTGTTTAAGCATCTTTACATAAAAGTATATATTATTCCACTGGATATTATTAGTATTGCAGGGATGGTGTTTCTATAAAGCAATAGAATTATTAAGTTCAATCCTGCAATTGCGATGCTTTTTAAAAGTTCTGTAGTATTATAGCTTATTTTTAAGGATGTACTTTTCAATAGAATAACTATAGTCATTATCCATAATGCTATAATGACAGGTTTTAAGTGTTTAAAATAGTAATTTAAGAAATTTATCTTATGCAGTACTGATATTATAAGGGTAATAATTAATATTGGTGCGGTTATTAGAGCTATTGTGGCAATTATTGCACCAGTAATTCCTGCTACTTTTGTGCCGACGTATGTTGCTACATTGATAGCAATAGGTCCAGGAGTAATTCTAGATATCGTAATGATATTAATAAATTCTTCTTTTGTTATCCATTCCTTATTAGCAACAATTTCCTTATTAATTATCGTTGCAATTCCGTTTCCTCCTCCGAAATTTAGAATTCCTATTTGAAAAAATGTAATGAATAAATTTATTAGGATCAAATTTATACCTTTTTTTGAAGAAATATTTTCTTTGCTATATATATTACAAAGCATATTAGTAAAAATGTTAATAATATGTATAATATATCTGTATGAAACTTGTATAGTACATATGTTACCAGTAGGCACGTTATCCATTTTGTTATTGATTTCTTGAGCATTTTTTTTGAGAATTCAAATATAGTAATTGACATTATTATTGTTGATGATATTTTTGCACCTTCAAGGAATTTTTGAAAGTAGGTATTATTTGAATTTAAGTTTATATAAAGTGTTATTATTGTGATTATTACTATGGATGGTAGGATGCCAGCAATAGTTAATAGAATCGCACCTTTAAATCCTTTCAGTTTTTTACCAATTAAGAATGCAAAATTGATTGCTGTTACTCCAGGAACTACGTTTGATATTGCAAGTATTTCATTGAAATCTTGATCAGATATTAATTTCTCTTTGTTAACGATTATTTTTCTAAGTTCAGATATTATTAATAAGCCTCCTCCGATTGTGATTGTTGTAATTTTTAATACAATATAGGCTAATTTTAGTAAATTATAACAAGATGTTTCCTTTGTTGTATTCATGCAGTTTTTATCCTAATTGTGAGAATGTGAGATTAGGTTACATTGTATCATAGTGGCTATTAATATATTATTAGTATAGGTGTTTTTGTATATTAATTTTTTGTTTTGGTGATTAAAGATTGTATTTTTTTATTATTTTTATGCTATAACCATAGTAGTTTATGAATGAAAATCTAAAAGTGTTAAATGTATTTAAAGAAATATTTGTTTTTCGTAATTATATTAATGAAATTTTTGAAACGATCATAGGTTATGGGTTAAAAGTTATTGTGGCACTGGTAGTGTGGTACGTTTTAAGGTTTTTTATTAAGAGAGGAGGTAAGCTTTTATTTAAGGCTTTTGAAAAATCCAAGTTGGAGACAAAGTTAGATTCTGCTGTGCTTAATTTTTTGAAGTCGTTTTTTGAAGTGATGACAGATGTGTTTTTAATTTTAGTAATTTTGCCTTATCTTGGTGTTTCTACGGCATCTATTTTTGCTGTATTTGGTTCTTTAGGTCTTGCAGTTGGTCTTGCTGCTCAGGGGATTTTATCTAACTTTGTTAGCGGATTTGTTGTGTTAAATTCCAATTTCTTTAGAATCGGTGATTATATTAGTTGTGATGATGTTGAGGGAGAAGTAAATGATATTCAGATATTTTTTACTACACTTAAGACTGTGGATGGTAAGCTTATTAAGATTCCAAATGATAAGTTTACAAGTAAATCAGTTACTAATTTTTCTGCAAATCCACAAAGGAGGATTGCATTTGTTTTTCAGGTGCCTTATGATACGGATATTAATTCTCTTAAAATCAAGATAGAAAATTTGGCATTCTCATGGGATTGCGAGCGATATGGTATCAGGAATCCTAGTGTTGTTGTGAGTAAATATACTCCTTATTACATAGTCATGCAGGTTAGATGTTTTGTAAAGACTGAGTTTTTTTGGGATTTTCAATATTTCATGGCAGCAAATGTTAAAGTTATTTTGGATGATATGGGAATAAAATTTCCTATCCATGTTGTGGATTTTAACAAATTGAGTTAACATTTTTGACTTGCAATGATTTCAGAATAATACTGTTCAATTTTTTCTACAAAAAATGAGTTTGAAAATCTCATAGATGTTTCTTCTGCGTTTTTCTTTAAAGTTTTTAATTTTTCATCGTTTTCAATTATTTCTTTCATATATTTATATATGTCTTCATAATTGTCTAGCAAGAATCCATTTATTCCTTGACAGATTACATCTTTATATATTATGTCATTGATAAGCACTGCAGGTATTCCAGCAGTTAGGGCTTCAATTATTGTCATTGGATATACCTCACTTCTTGATAGACTTGCAAATACGTCAGATATTTTATAATAATAGTACATTTCTTCCCAGGGAATTGTTCCAATTAGTATTATTTGTTCTTCAAGTCCATACTGCTTTCTAAATCGTATTACCTTGGTTTCTTCTTTTCCCTTTCCTATTAGGATTATCTTAAGATTTTTATTCTCAATGAGAAGTTTCTTTAAATGTTCTATTAAGGGGCATATATTTTTTTCTTTATTTATTCTTCCAACAAAGATTATAATCTTATCGTTTTTGCTTATTCCATGTTTATTTAAAATTTCTTGTCTTTTATCTTGACTTAGATCTTTTATAAAAAGTTTTCTGTCTACCCCATTTGGGATTATTTTGTAGTCGGCATCTTTTGCAAAGTTGAAATATTTATTACGTGCCTTAATTGATGGATAAATAAAATGATGTATTTGATCATAATATTTCTTCATCATTTTGTCTGGATCAGTTAAGTATTTAAGAATTCCTAAGTAATGTAGGTAGTAATTCCACATTGTATGGTTCGTATGAACGATTGGGATATTGTATTGTAAGGCTAACTTTTTTCCGATTTTTCCCATAGTAAATTCCGAATGCGTATGAATTATTTCAGGCCTATATTCTTGTATTATCTTGCTTATTTTTTTTTTGTTTGGAAAAGCCATTTTGGCATCTACTGTGTTATTCAATTTAATTGAGAAGCATCTGTAAATGTTCTTTTCTTTTAAATCTATTTTTTGATATTGTGGGCAAAAAATATAAACGCTGTGACCTTTTCTTTCAAATCCTTCTTTGATTTGTTTTATGGATGTTGCTACTCCATTTTTGTCTGGGAGGTATGTATCCGTGAATATCGCAATTTTCATATGTCCTCCTGATAGTTGAAGTATAACATATTTGAATTATAATATTACTTAAATGCAAAAAGTTTATTTACTTTTGGGAAAAGAACAGGGATTAAAAGAAACTTATTTAAATACTATTTTTAGCAATTTAAATACTGATGATATATGCATTACTAAGCTTTTTTTATCAGAATTGTCATCCATAGAGCTTTCTGAACGGCTCTTAACTAATTCTTTTTTTTCTAAAAAGGAAGCCTTTATTATTTATGAGGCTGAAAATCTAAAAAATAAGGAGGATTTAGAATTAGTTTATAATACAATCTTAAAATCTTTAAATAAGATTATTATTTTTGTCTCTAATGAAAATACGATTAGTTTTGATCCTAAGGGTTCTGTTAGTTTAGTTAAAAAAATTTTTTATGAGTTATCTGGTGCTGATAAATTTTTATTTGTAAAGAAAAGTTTTTTCAATCTTGGAATTAAAATTACAGATAAAGCTGTAAATTTGATGCTTTTTATGTTGGATGCAGACACTAAGGTTTTGCAGTTTTATATAAGATCCTTTGCCCTTATGATTAAAGATAAGATCATAGATGAACATGATGTAAGTTCTTGGCTTAGTTTTATGCGTTCTGAAAATCCTTTTTCCTTGTTTGAGTCGATTCTGACAAAAGATATGGAGTGTGCTTTGGTTAAAGTTAGGTCTATCTTGGAACAAGGAGAAGATTTGAGCAATATTTTAATGAGTCTTGGTTGGCAATTCAAAAAATTTTTAAAGGTAAAAGTAGATTGTGAAGTTTCTCATAACATTTCAGCTGTCTTTAAAAAGCATAGGATATTTGTATCACTGGAGAGAAGTTATAGGATAGGATTTAAAAATTACTCGGTTTTTGATATCAAATTTATTTTGAAAATTTTAAATAAGTTTGATTTATATTCAAGAGTTTATAGTAAAAATCTGCATTTGAATTTATCATATTTTATGATATTCATATTATTAAGTCAGGATGATACTATTTTGGACAATTTTTCGTTTAATTTTGAATTTGATTTTTAAGGTATCCGATTGTCCTTTAATTTAGTTCAAAGGTTCTAGGTTAAAGAATATAGTATTTGTTTTATATAAAATAAATTTAAGTTTAGCATTATTGCTAATATTTTATGATTGCTTATATGTCAAATCGTAGTTTTTCATAGGTTGTTGATGACTTCATTTTTTTAGGCGTTGTTTTTTATGCATGTTAAATGTGAAGTCAAGACTCTGTGGAATTTGTATTTTTCAAATTTTTATCTTCTGAAAATTTTTTTATTTTTTTTGCCATTTCAATATTTATTTTCATTTTTTTGGCTATTTCTTCCTCGTTTAATAATAATATGTCTTGATATGTTCCAAGTGTTTTTAAAATGTTTTTAGCTTTTTGTTTCCCAATATTTTCTATTTGACTGTAATATAGTTCTATGTTTTTGCGTAGCTTTTTATTAAAGCTGTTTGCTCTTCGGTGAGCTTCATCTCGAACATTTTGTAATATCTTAAGAGCAGAATTTCCTTTCGGAAGTTTAATGCTTTGTGTTTTATTTGGTAAAAATATTGTTTCTTCCCTTTTTGCTAATGCACAAATAGCGATCTTATCTTCAATTTGTAATCCTTTTAAAATAGAATAAGCAGCATTTAACTGCCCTTTCCCTCCATCTATTAGTATTAAATCAGGTAATTCTAATTGCTCATTAATGAGTTTTGAGTATCTTCTTGATATGACTTCTTTTATTGCCTTAAGGTCATTAATCTTTCCATTATTTAATGAGTTAATTTTGTACACTCTATATCTATCTTTAATAGGTTTACCCATTTTGAAGGTAACAAGTGATGCTACTGTTTTATATCCACTAAGATGAGAGATATCAAATCCTTCAATTGTTTTTGGTAATTTTGTCATCTCGAGAATGATCTTTAAACTCTCTGTTGCTTTATTCTTTTCATTATCATATGATCTTAATGCTATTTCTGCATTAGAAATTGCCGTTTCCATTATTTTTAAAGTGTCTTTAGTTCCTTCATAGACTACTTCAGTTTTTGTACTTTTAATTTCATTTATTAATTTTGTGATATCTTCAGTTGCAATTTTTTTAAAAATACATATTTTATTAGGTACTATCATGTTTAAAGACGTGTAGTATTGTGTTATAAATTTTTCTGTTAGTTCATCCTTTTCGTATATGCTTTCATCAAAATTTATATCTTTTTCTACTAGTTTACCGTCTTTATATTTAAGTATGACTATTACATTTAGACTATCAGTTTTATGAATGTATATATAGTCTGTACTAAGTTTATTTATTTTTGTAATTATTTGTATTTGACTTATCTCAATTAATGATTTTTTAGTTTCTTTAAGCTTTATTGCTGATTCGAAATCTTCCTTTTTAATTGCTTCTTTCATTTTTATTTCAATGGTATCTAAAAGATTAGATATATTTCCATTTAAGATATGTCTTATTTTTTCTACTTCTTTTTTGTACTTGTCTTCAAGATCTTCTCTGTAGCATACCCCAAGACATTGATCCATGTGGAAATAAAGACATGGAGTTTTTGATTTTTTTTTGCATTTTCTAGTTTTAAATGTTTTGTTAATAAGGTCTAGTACTAAGTCTAGGTTTTTTGTATTAACATATGGACCGAAGTATTCACTTCCATCGTTTATTATTTTTCTGGTTTTAAAGATTCTTGGGTATTTCTCACAAGTGATTCTTATCATGGGGTAGCCTTTATCGTCTTTTAACTTGATATTATAGTCTGGTTTGTATTTCTTTATTAAGTTGCATTCTAAGAGTAGAGCTTCATATTCACTATTTGTGCTAATTACTTCTATATTTGCTACGTTTCTCATTAGTATTTTTACTCTTTTGCTAATTCGCTCTGAGAAGTAGTTTTTTACTCTCGCTCTTAAGTTTTTTGCTTTTCCAATGTATAGTATTTTGTTTGCTTGTGAGTACATCTTGTAGCAGCCACTTGTTGTTGGAAATTCTTGTGCTTTTTTGTATAAACTGATTAAATTTTCTCTCATGTTATGTCTATTATTGCTTTTAAATAATGATTTATTTTTGTGATATAATGCTATATTATATCGAAATTATTGTATATTTTGATTCTTTTTATGTTAAAAAAGATAAAGGTTTGTAATGAGATTGATTTTTATATGTGCAATATTTTGTTTGTTTATTTCTAGTGTTTTTCCTCAAGAACTTAAATTAATTCTTGATGCTAAAGATGGGTTTAAATTTATTCAGGAAGCTCATAATATTAGCTTTGCAAGAGATGGTAGAGGTGTTCTTGGTATTTATTTGGATAGATATAAGGGAGTCTTAGATTTTAATAATGTTGATTTTAGATTGGAAATAGAAAAAGATAATATTGTTAAGGATGCTGCTTTAAACTATTTTGTTGACTCAAATAATGCAAAGGTTTCAAGTTCTTTTCATAATATTTCAGGCAATTCTTTAATTTTTTATTCAAGTCGCAATACTATTAAGCTTAAGCCACTAACAAAAAAGGCTTTTTTCTATTCGGGTAATGTAATTTCTGATTTTACTATCCAGTTTTGGGCATATCGTTCTACTTCTGTTACTGGGGAGATTATTGTAAGTTGGAACGGGTATAAGAATATTAAGGGCGTTTGGTTAGATCAAGCTATTCGGTTAGAGAGTGAAGGTGAAACTTTTGTTTGGAATTTTAATAATGTGTTTTTAAATGATAGTGGAGAACCTGTTAAGGTTAAGTTGAAAAGTGATGATGATTTTATTCCAAAAGAGTGGCATTTGCACACTGTGAGGTATAGGCAAAAAGATGGCTTGCTGGAATATTTAATAGATTCTAAACCTCAGGCTATAGAATATGTTACTGCTGACAGGAAAGAAGGTTCTGGTTATTTGTTGAGTATTGGTAATTTTATTGATTTTACTTTAGGGCAATATTTTACAGGGGCTATTGAGAATTTTGAAATTCATAGAAGTTTTGAGGAAGTACATAATGCTTTCTTTTCAAGAGATAAGGGATATATTATTACAGAGCCAATCAAGTTATCTAAGGATTATTCACAGATTTTATCTGTTGAATTTGATAGTGATAAGCCAAGAAATACAGATATTTTTTATTATTATAGATTAAATAATAAGGTGTTTTATTCAACAGATGAAAATGGAGACATAAAAAAGAATTTAACAGGAGATTGGGTTCATTTTGATCCTAAGAATGCATTTCATAAATTTGATGTGTCAAAATATATTCAAATTAAGGCTGAATTTTATCCAAGCGGTGATCCTTTGGAGAGTCCAGCTCTTTATGGTATGATTGTTACTTACATACCTGAGGCTGCACCTTTTCCACCTTTAATAACAAAAGCTGTTCCAGGATCTGGTGAAATATTGATTGAATGGTTTCCGGTTGTTAATAATAATGTTGGAGGTTATTATATTTATATTGGGATTAGCCCTGGAAATTATCATGGTAAAGCTGGGAGTATTTTTACATCTCCTATTGATGTTGGTAATCAGACTTCTTTTAGAATTACAGGTCTTGAGAACGGAAGGCTTTATTATATTAGTATTGCTTCTTACAATTTAGATAAGAGTGTAAATGAGACATCTTTCTCAAAAGAGATTTCTGTAAGACCTATGGAGTTTTTTAAGCAATATGAATAATATTGATTTTGAAAAGGCCTTGGAGCTTTGTAAAAAGGGTGATTTTAAGAATGCTCTTTTAAAGCTGGATGTTTTTGATGAAAGTTTTGATTCTCTGGCTCTTAAATCTCTAATTTATTTTAAACTAAAAGATTATAAGGCGCTTTTATATGTATTAGATACTTATCCTGTTTTAAGTGAGTATAGTTTTTTAATGAAACTCTTACATTATGGTAATCCTGAAATTCAGGAAGATAGATTGAGTTATTTCCAAAATTATAATCTTGGTGTTTTTTATTTTGGGTTAAGAAATTATGAAAATTCTTTGAGTTGTTTCTTAAAGGCTATTGAACAGTGTCCCAGCTTAATTCAGGCTATTAATAATGCTGCTATTGTGTTTGAGATACTTGGCAGAAAAGATGAGGCTGGCCAGATGATTGTTAAAGCGGCTAATGTGGATGAAAATAATGCTCTTATTAAATTGAATGCTTGGTTTTTAAAAAGTAATTGTATATTCAAGGGCACTAAGCCATTTGAGATAGATAAGAACTTTTCAGGGGTTAATCTTGCTCTTATTGTTAATTATTTAATGTATTATCTTTATTCTATTGGAGAGATAAGTGTTGCAATTAAACTTTCCGAGAGGTTTTTAACAGATTTAAGTTATTCTAAATATATTTGGCATAATAGGGCAACTATTTTGCATAAGATAGGTAGTATGACACAAGCCACTAGATCTTATGTGAAAGCTATTTTGAGTTTTCCTAATATCTACACAGTATACAATATGCATATTGCTACAATAGAACTGTTAAATTTTTCTCCTAAAAAATCTATTGATAGGTTGTTATTAGATTATCATGATATAAATTTGGTTTATTTTTATGCTTTTTTATTTTTTTTAAGGAATCGTGATCTTGAAGATGCTCATTTTTATATAAAAAAACTTTGTGAGATTGAACCGGATACTTATTCTGAATTCTTGAATTTACTCGAATTTAGAGAAGATATTTCAATTGAAGAATTATTAAATGAGTTTGCAATGGCTTTAAAGGGCAAGTGGGCATTGGAGTATTTGTTCTTTATTGATAATTCCTTGAATTTGAAAGATCCTGTTTTTATATTTGACTATGATATTAGGCTTTGTCCATATATTTGGAAAATTAAAGATGAACATATTGAACTTAGAGCTAGCAACAGTGAAGTAGAGACTATCGAGAGAATTTTTTCAGATGAACTTACAAGAATTAAAATGGATGTTGCAATTAAAGATATTAGGGATTTAATCGTAGCTTATAGGGATTTTAGGATTAATTATTAGGATTGAAAATTTTTGTTGACAATATATATTACTCTAATATACTATTTTATTGGTATGGATGTAAGGAGAGATGCCAGAGTGGCCGAATGGGGCTTCCTGCTAAGAAGTTGTCCTCTCAAAAAGGGGACCATGGGTTCGAATCCCATTCTCTCCGTAGAGAATTTTTATTAAGGATTATCTTGACAAAGATTTCTTTAGTTTATTAGTATGATAATAACTTGGAGAGGTGGCAGAGTGGTTTAATGCTACGGTCTTGAAAACCGTCGTAGGTGTAGCCTACCGTGAGTTCGAATCTCACCCTCTCCGTTGCTTGTTTTATTATAAGCAAATGAAGTTATCAAGTTTCATTAGTATTGTCTATTGGAAATGTAAATTCAGCTTTTCTATCTGAGTGTGAGCCTATTATGAGTGTGTCATAAAAAATGATCACATTATTATTTTTAAAATAATATTTATATTTTTTGAAAGCTTCTTCAAATTCTTTTTCAAATTCAGATTCGTTGTTGGCATAAATGCTAAATTTTCTAAAATCTTTCTTTACCTGTTCTCTTAATACCTGTATCAAAGAGTCTAATTGATCTTTTGAAATTATATTTGATAATTTTATTTTTTCTTGTCCACGTAGATTGACTGGATGATATGTTGTAAGTCCATTTGCATCATTTTTTGCTGTTGTGTATTGGCTATATAGAATTGATGTTATTTTAAGGTCTGGGTTTGCGAATATTTCAAAATTAGAGTAATAAGAAAATTCATATGTATGTTTTTGTGATTTTCTTGTTTTAAGAAATTCAGTTTCATTATAAATTTTCCATTCTTTTATAAGCTCTTCAAAACCAAGTTCTAGGCCTTTTATGATGGGGATTTTAGCATCTATATGAAAAATATTGTTATTTGCATCAGTGATAGTTTCTTTAATAATTTTTTTTTCAATATTAACTTCAGAACTTTCTACCTTTTTTTCATGTTTTTTACATGATATTAATAGTAATAATATTGATATTATAATTGGAAGTTTAATTGGCATTCATTGCTCCTTTTGATAAATGAATTAATGTTTTTATTTCTAAGAATATTTTTGAATATTTGTTATAAACTTGATTTTATTGTAATAAATAATAATTTTTATTACAATAAAAATTAAGTACTTGTGCCCATAGCTCAGCTGGATAGAGCATTAGATTGCGGTTCTGAAGGTCAGAGGTTCAAATCCTCTTGGGCACGAAAGTTATTGGATTTTGGAGAGATGGCCGAGTGGCTTAAGGCGCACGCTTGGAAAGCGTGTATACATGAAAATGTATCATGGGTTCGAATCCCATTTTCTCCGATTCCTAGGATCCGCACTATTGAGTGTTACCTAATCCCGTCAGGACTGGAAAGTAGCAGCGGTAAGTGATTACTCAATGAGTGTGTACATCTTAGGATAAATTTTTTGTTTTGTTTAAATTGGTAAGTATATTTTTAAAATTAATACTAAAAAGAGATTGACATTATTGATATATATCTTGTCAAGGAATAATTTTGATTGTTTTAATACTTTTGATTTTATGAGATTTAAGGTTTAAGTGAGATTTCTGTTAGTGTATGGGGGATGGGATGATATCTGTAAGAGGTACTGCCATTAAGAGGCGTCCTAGAGATTTTAATTCTCTTGAGGGGCAAGATTTTGTTGTTGAAACCTTAAAACATTCAATAGAAAATAATAAGATAGCAAATGCTTATATATTTTCAGGCCCACGAGGAGTTGGTAAGACTTCTTCTGCAAGGGCTTTTGCACGGTGTTTAAACTGCCATGCAGGACCAACAATTACGCCTTGTGGTATGTGTTTTAGTTGTAAATCGATTGATAATGATAATAGTATTGATATTATTGAGATTGATGGTGCGTCAAATACTTCTGTTCAAGATGTTAGACAAATTAAAGAAGAGATAATGTTTCCTCCTGCTAATTCTAGGTATAGGGTTTATATTATTGATGAAATACATATGCTTTCAAATTCTGCTTTCAATGCTCTTTTAAAAACAATTGAAGAACCTCCTAGTTATATTGTTTTTATTTTTGCTACGACAGAGGTGTACAAGCTTCCTGATACAATAAAGAGTAGGTGCCAACATTTTAATTTTAGGCTTTTGCCTTTAGATAAGATTTATAAGATGTTAAGGCATGTTTGCATTGAAGATAACATTCAATATGATGATGAGGCTTTGAGGTGGATTGCTTATAAGAGTGGAGGGAGTGTAAGGGATGCTTATACTCTCTTTGATCAAATTGTGTCATTAAGTAATTCCAACATAAAATTTGAACATATTAGATCTAAGATAGGGTTAACTAATGATGAATTTTTAGAAAAATTGGCATTAAGCATTCTAAGTGATGATTTAAAAGGATTGCTTTGTGTTTTAGATTCTGTCTTTTTAACTGGGATTTCATGTGAGCAATTTTTGCTTGATGCGATTGAATTTTTTAGAGAAATATTATTTCTAAAATTAGATATTAAAAATCTTACGTTTATTGGTATTAAGTCTGAGAGTTTAAAAGAAAAGTTATTAAGTTTTGATTTAAAACATGTTGAGCGAAGTATTAGTGTTTTGCTTGAAACTTATAGGAATTTGCAGTTTTCAGTAAATCCTAAATATGAACTTGAGATTAATTTTATTAAGATACTTAGACTTAAAGATTATGTGCCAAGTCATGTTTTAATTAAACAAATTCAGGATATCGAAACTAAGTTGCTTGATGAGATCAGTTTTAATTTAAATGATGCTGATTTTGATACTGATTTAAAACCAGAATTAGATAATATTTCTTCAGGAGAACCGGTAGAACTGGGTTTAGATGAAGTTGATACTGTATTAAAGAATGAAGTTAAAGACTCTACATATCTTGACTTTGATGATGGTGGTGATATTGATGAGATTTTTGTAGAGCCTAAAGATAGTTTTGATAAGGTACATGATAATGATAAAATTAAAGAAAGTTTTATTTATTTAGTATCTAAGTATGTTCAAACTTTAGTATATTCAGGAGAGGTATTGATTGATAATGGAGTGCTTTATTATAAGATTTTTAGTGGGTTTGAGTATAATCAGTTACAAGCTTATCAGAATGAAATAAGGGCCGAATTTTATAAAGAATTTCCTAGATTGAATGTTGTCTTTCAAAAGGAGTTTAAAGATAACGATGAGTTTGATAATGAGGTAGTGAAGATCAAGAATATTTTTGGAGCAAGTGAGGTGAAAGAGTAAGACATGGGAGTAAATCCATTAGATTTTTTAAAGAGTATGTCTAGTTTTAAAGATAATATTGACAATATTAAGAAAGAAATATCTCAAATCATTGTCTATGGCAGAGCAGGAAGCGATGTTATTGTTGTTGAGATGAATGGAGAGTTTATTGTTAAAAAAGTTTCAATTAAAGAAGAGTTTTTTAGTGACTTAGATAATGAAGCTCTTGAACATATGATGAAATCGGCTTTTAATGATGCTATTTCTAAAGTTAAAGAAGAAATAAAATCGAAGACAATGGGTTCTATTCCGTTTGGGATTTAAGATTTGTGATTATACAAGATTTAATTGTTTTGGTTTCTAAGTTGCCAGGTATAGGTAAAAAGACTGCAGCACGAGTGGTTTATGATATTCTGTATAACGGCGAAGGATATGCAAAAGATCTGGGACAAATGTTAATTAAGCTCCATTCTAGGATAAAACAATGTAAAAGTTGTTACAACTTTTCTGAGGGAGAATTTTGTGATATTTGTGTGGATTTAAGTAGAAATAAAGATATAATTTGCGTTGTGGAGATGCCACAAGACTTAGAGGTTATTGAGTCTACTAAGGAGTATGATGGATTCTATTTTGTGCTTCATGGTCATCTTGATCCTTTAAGAAATATTGGTCCAGGTAGGTTAAATATTGACAAATTAGAAGATTATGTTAGAACACTTGGGGCTAGGGAAGTGATTGTTGCTACGGAATTTAGTATTGAAGGAGATGTAACGGCAAATTATATTAGTAGTGTTTTAAAGAATTTAGATATTAATGTTACAAGAATAGCGTCTGGTCTTCCTGTTGGGGGTAGCATTAGTAGTGCAGATAAGATTACTGCTATGAGGGCTTTGCGTTTAAGACTTAAGATGTAATATTTGAAAAATATTTTTATGGCTTTTAAAAATTGTTTTGAGTAATTTTTCGATTGTTTAAATATTAGCTTTAATTTTTGGTTTTTTTGGGTGGGTAAGGCTTATTTGTAAGTGTATCTTTTGTAAATCTAATTGACTATGTGGTAGAGTACTTTAATATTTACTTATATTTATTATGTTAATTTAAAAAAAAATCAGCTTTTTTTGATAATTTTTTGTTTATTGTTTTGAAATTAATGTTTTTAAAGTCAATAAATTATGTCTTATAATTAACTTGAATTTTGTTGAAAACGTTAGGAGGTCTTTATGTCTACTTTGATACAAAGAACTTTGTGTATTATTAAGCCTGATGGCGTTAGAAGGGGTTTGATTGGTAATGTAATTTCTAGATTTGAAAGGGTAGGATTGAAAATTGTGGCCACTAAGATGATTTTAGTTAATAGAGAAATAGCTGAGACTCATTATGCGTATGATGATATTGCTTTAAGGCATGGCGAGTTTGTTTGGCAGGCTTTGATTGATTTTATAATGAGTTCTCCAGTTTTTGTGTTTGTTGTTGAGGGTATTGAAGCTGTTGAGGTTGTTAGAAAATTTTGTGGTTCTACAGAACCAAAAATAGCTTCTCCTGGAACAATAAGGGGTGATTTTGCTTATCATAGTTTGAAGTATGCTAATGAGAAAAAGTTTGCGATTTATAATGTAATCCATGCTTCTGCAAATATTGTTGATGCTCTTCGTGAAATACCTATTTGGTTTAGAGAAGATGAAATTTTAACTTATAAAAGGGATGATGAACTTGAGCATTATTATAGTTGAATATGAATGCTACAATATAGTCTATTTTGAAATGGATTGGTGGTAAGGAAAATTTATCGAAAGCTATTTTAAGTAATATTGCCTTTCCTTTTAATAAGCATAATGGACTTTTTATAGGAGGAGTATTATTATATTGTGGGGTAATTTTATTAATGAGGATTTAACTAATTTAGAAAAGATATGTATTTTCCCTTTATTTAACTAAAACTTGTTATAATGATCTTTATGAGGAGAATAGAAAGGGGAGATTTAATATACCTTTTAGTAAACATAATAAAGTTGACCTTTATAGAATTGAAAATTTGTAATTGGCTTTTAAGCTTTTGGGGGAGGTTAAGGTTGTGAATCTATTTTTTTTGTGTGATTGATTTCATAGATAAAGATGATTTTGTCTATCTTGATCTATCTTATGTATCTCTTGTTCAGAAAACAAATAACTTTGAAAGTTGTAGTAGATATAGGTTGGATTTAAAAATGTATAGTAACTTATTAAGTTTTTTAAACAAGATGGATAAGAAAGGAGCTAAGTTTTTGCTTTCAAATTTTAATACTGATTCTGGTCTTTAGCTATTAGAAACTATAATTTTAATTTTGTTGATTCTAAAAGATTTGTATTTGTTAATTCAAATCTAGTTAAACATGGTAGTATGAAAGCATATTTAGTGAAAAATTTTTATGGATATTTCATAATTTTTACAGTATTCGTGGACAAGCATAAAAACGAGCTGTTTTAAAGGAAAATATGGATTTCATAAGCGATTTATATTATTAATCTTTTATATTTAAAAGATGTAAATGATGGTTACCTAAACTTGATGAATGATATTTGTATTAAATTTTAGGTATTTACTTTTTAATAGAGGAGTTTAAGGGTATTTTTTGGTGAGTTTGTGTAAGGACTTGTATGATGGGATTTGCTTGGTTTTATTGTTTGCTACCTTTTCTTTTCTTAAATTGCACTTTCGATTACGAAAAATATTCTGATAGGACAGAGACAGCTAAGGAGACTCCTTCAATACAAATATTGGGTATTAGTTATCATAATGTTTTAGGTGGCAAAAAGCAAACTATATTGGAAGCTTTAAGCTTTAATTATTTTAATTATTATAAACTTTATAAAGTTGACAATGGAAGATTTTTGCATCATGTTTTAAAAAATCGATTTTCAGGTAAATTTAATAGATTAGAGGGTTCTCATGTTACTAACGATTTAGACATGAAAGATTCTGTGGAGTTAAAGGTAGAAGATTTGGATAACTATTATTTAATTAATACCAATAGACTTTTATGGAAAGATGGTGAGAAAAAATTATTCTCTCCTCCAAATGAGTTGGTCTCGATTAGATTTGATGAGAGTAATGTAATTGGGCATGGATTTTCATATTTTTTAAAGAGTAATAATTTTTATTTTTATTCTGGCATTGAAGGATTTATAAAATGAGAGCTTTGATTATCTACTTGGTTTGTATTTCTTTTTTAGGTGCTCATGCACAAGATAAAGTGTCTTCAAAGTTGGGAACTGTTGAAGAGGGTTCACAGAGAAAGAGTGAATTTACTTTTAGGGCAGATTTTTCTCATGGTATTTTTTCCTCTCTTTATAGAAAAATTATTTTAAAAGGTAATCCTGAGGTAATTTCATCTGATTTTAAACTTAGGGCTGATGAAATTGAAATTTATGGTGAAGGGAGTTCTTATATTGAGGCCCGTGGCAATGTTTATTATGAAAATTATAAGGATAAAATGAATGTTAAGTCGCAATTTTTATTTTTTAATAGAAAATTAGATAATTTTTATCTTCAGGAAGGTGTTGAGCTTGAGGATTTAGAAAATGAACTTGTTGTTAAAGCTGAAAGGATTGAGGGTAGTCGTAAGACAAGTGTTTATATTATGCAGTATTCTGTTAAGATATATAAGGGTGATATTTTTGCACGGGCTGAAAATGGGATTTATAATAAGGAAGAAAAAGAAGTTGTTCTTGAAGGTGTTCCAGTGATTTATCAAGATAATAATTATTATTCTGCTTCAAGAATAATTTTTAATACAGAAACCAAAAAATATGTTCTTGAGGGCGATGTTGAAGGTAAATTTACTCAATTGGAGGAAGATATTCCTCAACAGGAAAAATAGAATAAAATTAATTAAAGAAAAGCTCAGTCTTGATACTGTTAATGATATTGTTCTTAAGGCAGATAATATTGTGAAGAAGTATGGAGAGAAAGTAGCTGTTAATGGTGTAACTATTGATATTCATAGAGGTGAAGTTGTAGGTTTACTTGGTCCAAATGGTGCTGGGAAAACTACAACATTTTATACTATTGTGGGTTTTATTAGGGCTAACAGTGGGCGTGTCTTGATAAATAGTCATGATATTTCTGGTCTTAACATGTATGAGCGATCACGGCTAGGCGTTGTATATCTTCCCCAAGAACCATCTATTTTTAGGGAGCTTACAGTTGAAGATAATATTTTAGTTGCTCTTGAGAGGCGAGAAGATTTATCTCAGGCTGAGCGTAAAATTGAACTTGTAAGTCTTCTTAAAGATTTTGAAATTAAGAGAATACAACATCAAAAGGCTTATACTCTTTCTGGTGGAGAAAGAAGGCGAACTGAGATAGCACGAGCTTTGGCGGTAAGTCCATATTTTTTATTGCTTGACGAGCCTTTTGCAGGTATTGATCCTATTGCTATTGGAGATATAAAAAATATAATAAGGATTTTAAAGAGTAAGAATATTGGTGTTTTAATTACTGATCATAATGTAAGAGATGCTTTTGATATAATAGATAGAGCTTATATTATTTATCAAGGGCAAGTACTTGATGCAGGGAATGTTGATTATATAATCAATAGCGAAAAAGCGAAAAAGCTTTATCTTGGTGAAGAATTTAGATTATGAGAGTAGTCGAAAGAGAACTTTATTATGAGTTTGAATTGGATCCTAGTATTAAATTGATCTATACTAAGAAACCTTTTAATTTGGATATAAGGTATATTAGTAATGATAATTTAAGTTTTATTCCTAAGGATAAAAAGATAAAATATCTGAAACAATTACATACAAATGTTGTTTATAGAGTTTCTGATGATTTTGTTAATTTTCAGGAAGGAGATGGACTTGTATCTTCTTCTAACAATGTTGCTCTTCTTGCTTACTATGCAGATTGTCTCCCTATATATATGTTTGACAAATTAAAAAAATATATTGGACTTGCTCACAGTGGATATAAAGGTAGTTTTAATCTTATCATTTTAAAAATGTTATTTATGTTTGTAAGTATGGGCTCAAAGTTTGAGGATTTGAAAATTGTATTTGGTCCTTATAATAGATCATGCTGTTATGAGGTTTTACCAGAATTTCTATCAGAAGCAAGTTTAAAATTTAGTAAAAAGTTATTAAGTATGTCTTTTTATAAAAAGGATGGTAAAATATATTTTGACAATGCTAATTTTAATTTAGGGTTGATTTCTAATTTTAATTTAGATGTTGAGGATTCGGGATTGTGTACTTATTGTAACTACAACCTTTATTCTCATAGAAGATTGAAGGGTAAGAGAAGTTACGCTTCAATTTGGAGAATTTAATTTGACTGTTAAAGAATTATCATTCAATTTAGATGAAATATTCAAGGTAAAGGATTATAAAAATATTGATAAAAGTCTTAATGGCTTACAAGTAGGTAATTTAGAGAGTGAGGTTAAGAAAATTGCTTTTGCTGTTGATGCGGGTATGGCAACTTTAAGAGAAGCAAAAGATTATGATTTTTTGATAACTCATCATGGTATTTTTTGGTCAAATTCAGAAAAGATTGTTTCTGGAATATATGAAAAAGTTAAATGGCTGATTGACAATGATTTAGCACTTTACTGCGTGCATTTACCTATGGATGTTCATCCTATTTATTCTCATAGCAAGGTATTTTCTGATTTTTTTGGTTTTCATGATCCTATTCCCTTTGCAAATTATAAGGGAATTAATTTGGGTATTATTTCTATTGCTGACTATAATTTTTCTGAAATTTTGGAAAAAATTAAAGCTCACAATAGACATATTCTTTATTACAAAGGGTTTAAGGAATATGTTAAGAGGGTGGCAATTGTTAGTGGTTCTGGGTATTCTTTTTTCGAAGAAGCATTAGAATATGGTGTTGATCTGTTTATAACAGGAGATACTTCTCATCAGATATATTCTTTAGCTGAAGAACACTGTGTAAATTTAATATTTGCTGGTCATTATTTTACCGAAACATTTGGCTTAATAAAGTTAATGGAGTATTTTGGGAGCCAGAGGGAATTAGAGGTTAAATTTATTTTAAAAGATACTAATTTATAAGGATTGTATATGAATATAGACAAAAGCAGATTAGTTAATAATTTTATATTTATCTTTATTTTGGTTTTTTTTGATCAATTTTCTAAGTATTTAGTTATTAAATATATCAACATTGGAACTGAATATTTTTCTTTTTTTGGAGATTTTTTTAAAATCATACATGTAAGAAATACTGGCATTTTATTCTCAATAGGTTCTAATATTGATTCTAGCTTGAAAAATTTATTTTTTCTTATAATTCCTATTGTTATTTTGATTTTTGTTTTTTATTTTGCTTTAAAAGAGACGACTACAATAGTTAGAGTTGCTCTTTTACTTATTATATCTGGTGGTATTGGGAATATTATTGATAGAATTTTTAAACCCTTGGGGGTTGTAGATTTTTTGGATGTAAAGTTTTTTGGTATTTTTGGGCTTCAGAGATGGCCAACTTTTAATTTTGCAGACAGTTATGTTGTTATAGGAATAGCTTTATTTGTGATTTACGATTTGTTTGCCAAAAATAAAAGTACTGATTTATGAAAATTTTATATTTTATTTTGTGTTCATTAATTAATTTATCTTTGATGTTTTTTGTTTTTTTTGTTGAGTTTCTTCTTATTGCCAGGCTAAATATTATCGTTTCTTTTGTTTTTCAGTTTGTGCTGGTTTTTTTTATGATTATTATTTCAATTTTGATAAGCTATTTTTTATCAAGTATTATTTTAAGACGTGTTATTTTTAAGTTTTTTAATCTGGATTAATAAAGAGAGGGGATTTGGTGAGTTTGCGGGTTTTAATTGCTGGGGAGGTTATAGGTAAGCCTGGCATTGTTGCGATAAAAAATTTTTTGTCTTCTTTTAAAAAAAGGAAGGGAATCAATTTTGTGATATCTGGTAATAATTTTACCACAGGGTTTCGGGGTCTATGTAAAAGGCATGCATTTTTGCTTAAAAAGTATGGTGTTGATGTTTTGACTTTAGGAGAAAATGCGTTTGTGAGAACTGGACTGAGTGACGAACTTGATAAATATAATTTTATTTTGAAGCCTTTAAATTGTCCTTCCAAATTAAAAGGTTATTCCTATTTTATTTACAATATTAATGGTAGTAAGCTTGCCGTGATTAGACTTGTTGGACAAACAGGTATTACAAAATATAATTTTAATAATCCTTTTTTTGCTTTTGATTATTTTTACGAGAAGATCAAGTTGCATACTAACAATATAATTGTGCTTTTTGACTCAAATACTACAGCTGAAGTTAATGCTATGTTTTTTTATCTAAAATCTAGAGTTAGTGCTTGTTTAGGTATTGGTAAGAGAATATTAACAGCAGATCTTAGAATTTTTAATAGTACTGCAGTCATTACTGACCTTGGTAGAGTTGGTAGTTTAAATAGTGTTATTGGATACGCTCCCAAATTTGAAACAGATAAATTCTTAAGAGGGTTGTTTAATAATCGATTTACTGAATCTTGGGATGGTCTCGGTTTTAATGGTGTTATAGTTGAGATTGATGGTGGTAAAGCTTTGGTGGTTGAAGTTGTAAGGGAATGTATTGATTTTGATGATAGCCTTGAGAATAGGGATATTTAAATAGTACCCTTATTTTCTAAAATGAGGTTTATTTATACGAGTTTTATTTATTTTGGAGGTAGTAATGTATAGCTATCTTGTGGAGGGTGGTTTTAAAATAGGTGGAAAAATAACAGCTAGTGGTAATAAGAATGCGGCTTTGCCTTGCATTACAGCGGCTTTGCTTACAGATGAAGAAGTTATTTTAGAAAATATTCCAAATATTCAAGATGTAGAAGTTATTTTAAACATTTTAAAAGACATAGGGGCCGAGGTTTTAAGAGAAGGTAATATCCTTAAAATTAGAGCCTTAAATATTGTCAAAACAGATATAGATTCTAATTTGACAGATTTAATTAGAGCTTCTATTTTGTTTGTGGGTCCCATGCTTGCTAGGTGTGGTAGAATCGATATTGCTCCTCCTGGTGGAGATGTTATTGGTAAAAGACGTCTTGATACTCATTTTTATGGACTTGGTAAGCTTGGAGCTAAGTTAATAGAGAGTGAACGAATTGTTTTAGAGATAGATAAGTTAGTTGGTGCTGAGATGTTTTTAGATGAGGCATCAGTTACTGCCACTGAGAATATTGTTATGGCTGCTGTTCTTGCTTTTGGTGAAACCGTGATAATGAATGCTGCATGTGAACCGCATGTGCAAGATTTATGTAATATGTTAAATTCTATGGGTGCTGATATTTGTGGTATTGGCTCTAATATAATTAGAATAAAGGGTGTTAAAAAATTAAGTGGCACTAAATTTCGCATAGGGGCTGATTTTATGCAAGTAGGTTCTTTAATTAGTCTTGCTGCATTAACAGGTGGTGAACTTGAAATTAATAAGGCCGATCCCCAGAACTTTATTTTAATAAGACATGTATATTCAAGGCTTGGTATTAATTTTGAGTATGACGATGATAATATATATGTTAAAGAAAAACAGGTTTTAAAGGTAAAATTAGATTTTGGGGGACATATTCCTAAAATTGATGACGGGCCATGGCCAGCTTTTCCAACAGATCTTATGAGTATAATGATAGTAACTGCGACTCAAGTTCACGGGACGGTTCTTATTTTTGAGAAAATGTTTGAATCAAGGATGTTTTTTGTAGATAAGCTTATTAAAATGGGAGCTCAGATCGTTCTTTGTGATCCTCATCGTGCGGTAGTTACAGGAAAAACTATTCTTAAGGGAAGTAGTGTATCTTCTCCTGATGTTAGAGCCGGCATGTCTTTGCTTATTGCAGCTCTTTGTGCTGAAGGTGAGAGTCGTATTCAAAATATTTATCAGATTGAGAGAGGATATGAAGATGTTGTGGCTAAGTTGGGATCTTTGGGTGCGAAGATTAAGAAATTGGAAAATAAATAATTTTTATATTTTTATTTGGTGAAAATAAAGCTTGTCTTTTTAAGAAATTCAAAATAGGCAAATGTTATTGGTAATATTGTTAAGACTTATAAGTTGGTCAATATGTTTTAAATTAAAAAATGTTGTGTTTTTTGCGTTGATATCTCTTACTTGGTTTTGGAAAATTAAAGTTTTTGTAAATTTCATAACTTGATTTGTTTGTTTTTTAAATTTAAATGAAGACATTTTTTTATAAAACTTAACAATTTATAAGTATAATATGACATAAGGTGTATTTTTATGTTAATAAGTGAAACTAAGGCGAAAACTAGAGAACTAATATTGAAGGGTAATTTATATCGAGTTCTTTTGGTTGTTAGCTTTCCTATTGTAGTAACTAATGCTCTTCAGTCTGTTTATGAGCTTGTAGATATGTTTTATGTTGGAAAGTTTGGGTCTATGCCGCTTGCTGCATTATCTCTCACTGGGCCTATTAATTTTCTTATTATGGTTTTTGGTATGGGAATGGCTACAGGAAGCGTATCATTAATGTCTAGGTGTATTGGAGAAGAGACTTTTGCTAAATTTTCAAAATATGCAGGGCAATTAATATTCTTAAATTTTATGTTATCTTTGTTTGTTGCAGGTTTATTTTTAATATCTATAGATCTTATTTTTGATGTTATGGGTGTAAGTGGTGAACTTAGGGAACTTGCAAGATCCTATTTTTATATCGTAATTTATGCAATACCTATAATGTTTTTAAGTATTTCTGTTGTATACATACTAAATGCTCAGGGAGAAACTTTTATTGCAATGATATTGATTTTGGTTGCAAATATTGTTAATTTTATCCTTGATCCAATTTTGATGTTTACTTTTGATTTAGGTATTGCTGGTGCTGCTTGGTCTACCCTTTTTTCGAAATTAATTACAGTTATTGCTTATCTTTTTTTTACTTATAGATTAAATTGTGGAATTAAAGTGCACTTGAAGGATATTGTTCCAGATATTGCTATAATAAAAGATATTTTTAATTTAGGATTCCCAGTGGCTTTTGGACAAATTATGGCTTCCCTTTCATTTTTGATTTTTAATTATATTGCAATTCGAATCAGTCCAAAATTTTTAGCTGCTTATGGTATGTCTAATAATATTATTTCTTTTTTACTTCTTCCTGGAGTAAGCATTGGTACTGCTGTTATTTCAATTGTTGGACAAAATCTTGGTGCAAAGAATATTAATAGAGTAGGAGATACTCTAAAGAAGGGATTTTTTATTACTTTAATAATAATGTTCACAGTTGCTTCATTTGTAATCTTTTTTAAAGGGATTATAATAGATATCTTTACAGATGACTTAGAAGTTTTTAGTTATGCTAATGATTATCTTTTATTGGCATCGATTGGGGCTATTGGATTTTGTCTACAGCAGGTTTTTTTTGGAGGATTGATTGGTACAGGGCTTACAAAACTTGTTATGGTGATCGTTTGTATTCGTCTTTGGATTATTCGCTTACCAGCTGTGTTCATCTTTCAGTATTTTGGGATTATGGAGAATTCATTAGGATATGCTTTTATAATTTCAAATTATGTGGCTTTAATTATCTTGTTATGTTTAACTATTACTAGATATTGTGCAAAGATAAATTTAAGACACTAAATACTTACATTCATTTATATTGGTTTATGTTAGTTGATTAAGATCTAATAGCGGGCTAATTTGTATTAAGCAGGTAGAAAAATATTGGATTAAGATTATGTAAATCAATCTTGCTTTAGAAATATATAGAATATATTTTTTTGTTTCTTATTTATATTGATATTTAATTTGAAGGTTTTTTCTTCACCTGATTTAAGACTTCCTTTAATTATGTGACCGGTTTTATTTCCTTTCTTAAAGATAGCCAATGAGTTTTGTTTTATATCTGTTTTTTTATTGTTTTTAAGAGTAATTACTAACTCATTTTTATTATTACTATGAAATCTTATGATTTCGACTTTTTCTATATTTTTCTTTATACTTATGATATAAGTAATCTCTTTGGCAATTTCTTTTGATTTTACAGAATTGTTTTTTATGCAAGATATAAATAAGGATAAGATTGATATTGTAATATTGTTTAATCGTATATATCTTAAGTCATCCTGTGACATATTATTATCTCATTGTAATTATTTTTAATATGAATTTATTATAATCATTTCACCTATAAATTTGGAATAATTAATAAGTTTTAATGTCTGTATCGTTATTATTTTTATATTAATGTCTTAAAATTTGGATTGTATTTATTATTAACTGTGCGTTTGTAAAAATATTATTGATTTTGAGTAAATTTTATATTAAAACGTTGAATATATTGACTATATTTTAAATAATATGTAAACTAATGAGATCAATAAGAATTCTTTTAGAAAAACACGAAAATCGGGTCAATTTCTAAGGAGTTATGTTTTTTTAATATGGTAGTTTTGCTTATTGGCATAATTGCTGTATCTTAATAAAGAAACAAGATAGAATTCTTAAGGTAATAGTTTTGAAGAATAGGTAAGGATTTAGAGTACAAACTTTTGGGAGGTGATTCATGGCTAAGGAAGTTTTTCAAAGAACAAAGCCGCATATGAATGTAGGTACAATAGGGCATGTTGACCATGGTAAAACAACATTAACCGCAGCTATTAGTATTTATTGTTCAAAGGTAAATAAAGATGTTAAGGCGCTTAAGTATGAAGATATTGATAATGCACCTGAGGAGAAAGCTAGAGGCATAACAATTAATGCGAGACATATTGAATATGAAACTTTAAATAGGCATTATGCTCATGTTGACTGTCCTGGACATGCTGACTATATTAAAAATATGATTACAGGTGCAGCTCAGATGGATGCTGCAATATTATTGGTTGCTGCTGATAGTGGGGCAGAGCCTCAGACAAAAGAGCATTTGCTTCTTGCGCAGCGAATGGGGATAAAAAAAATAATAGTATTTTTAAATAAGCTGGATTTAGCTGATCCTGAGCTTGTTGAACTTGTTGAAGTTGAAGTGTTAGAGCTTGTTGAAAAATATGGATTTCCTAGTGATACACCAATAGTAAAGGGTTCAGCTTTTGGGGCTATGTCAAATCCTGATGATCCTGAAGCTACAAAATGTATAAAAGAACTTCTTGATACTATGGATAATTATTTTGATCTTCCTGAGAGAGATATTGATAAACCGTTTTTGCTTGCTATTGAAGATGTTTTCTCTATCTCTGGACGTGGTACTGTTGCTACTGGTCGTATTGAAAGAGGTATTATTAAAGTTGGACAGGAAATTGAAATTGTTGGAATTAGAGAGACTAGAAAGACAACTGTTACTGGTGTTGAAATGTTTCAAAAGATTCTTACACAAGGTGAAGCAGGGGATAATGTTGGTCTTTTATTAAGAGGTGTTGATAAAAAAGATGTTGAAAGAGGTCAGGTTATTGCTGCTGTTGGTACAATTACTCCTCATAAAAAGTTTAAAGCTTCTATATATTGTCTAACTAAAGAAGAAGGTGGAAGACATAAGCCATTTTTCTCAGGATATAGACCACAGTTTTTCTTTAGAACAACAGATGTTACAGGTACAGTTAGCTTAGAAGGTAAAGAAATGGTTATGCCTGGAGATAATGTTGATATTGTCGTTGAACTTATATCTTCAATTGCTATGGATAAAAATGTTGAGTTTGCTGTTAGAGAAGGTGGTAGAACAGTTGCTTCAGGAAGAATTCTTGAAATATTGGAATAATATGGGTTTTAGAAAGTTTTGTATCTCTAAAGTTTAGGAGAATAAATTGGTTACTAAAGATAAGATACGGGTAAGGCTTTTTAGTTTTGATGTTAAGATATTAGATCAGAGTGCTGAGTCTATTGTTAAGGCTGTTCAAAAGTCTAAGGCACAAATTAAAGGTCCTATTCCTTTGCCGACGAAGATAAGAAAATATACTGTTTTGCGTTCTCCTCATGTAAATAAAAAATCAAGGGAACAGTTTGAAATGAGAACTCATAAGAGGCTTATTGATATTTTAGAGCCTACTTCTGCTTTAATGGATTCTTTGATGAAATTAGAGCTTCCTGCAGGGGTAGAGGTTGATATTAAACAGTAAATAGATTTTTTAAGTTATGAATTTGAGGTGTTTTTAATGTTGGGATTGATTGGAAAAAAAGTTGGCATGACGCAGGTTTTTCAAGGCAATGGAGTTGTGGTGCCTGTGACAGTGATAGAATTTGAGCCCAATTATGTTATAGGAAAAAAAACGGTAGAAAGAGATGGATATGATGCCCTAATAATGGGTTCTGTTGATCTTAAGAGTTCTAAAATTTCAAAACCTATAAAAGGTCAATATAAAAACTTAAAGAATATTGAGCCTAAAAGATATGTTATAGAATTTAAGGGACTTGACGGTTATGAAACAGGAGATGAGGTTGGTCTTGATGCTTTCAGGGAGATTAAGTATGTAGATATTACTGGTACTACTAAAGGTAAAGGTTTTCAAGGTGCTATGAAAAGGCATAATTTTAGTGGTGGTCCATCTTCACATGGTTCTAAATTTCATAGACATCTTGGTGGTACAGGTCAGGCTACTACACCTGCTAGAACTTTTAAGGGAACTAAAATGGCTGGCAGGATGGGTGGAGAGCAGCAAACTATTCAAAATCTTGAAGTTGTTTTTATTGATGAGAAAAAAAGGGCCATTTTGGTAAAAGGAGCTGTACCAGGGGTTAAGGGTTCTTTTGTTATCGTTAAAAAGGCAAAAAAAGTAGGTGTTTAATATGGAGAGAAAAGTTTTTTCTAAGGATGGAAAGGAACTTCGAACTATAGCTTTAGAGGATAAAGTTTTTAATATAGATGTGAGTTATGGTTCTATATATAATGCTATCAATAATGAGCTAGCTAATCTTAGAGTTGGTACAGCTTCAACTAAGACTAGATCTGAGGTTAAGGGTAGTTCAAAGAAGCCTTGGAAACAAAAGGGTACAGGCCGTGCAAGAGTTGGTACTAAGAGAAATGCAATTTGGGTTGGTGGAGGTATAGCTTTAGGGCCAAAGCCAAGAGATTATAGCTATAAACTTCCAAGAAAAGTTAAGCGACTTGCTTTTAGGTCTGTTTTAAGTCTGTGTACATCTGTAGAAGATAGATTAAGGATTGTTGAAAATTTTACTATTGAATCAGGAAAGACAAAAGAGCTTGCTTTGATAATGAAAAAATTTATAAATGTTAATGGTAAAACAATAATTTTACTGGGTAATGATGATCATATGATTAAAAGGGCGGGGAGGAATATAAAAGATTTAAAGATTTTGTCTTTTAATAGACTTAGAGTTGTTGATTTGTTTTATGCTAAGAATTTAATAGCGCTTGAATCTGCTATTAATGGACTTAATGAGCTTTATATTAAATAAGATGGCTAGTAAGGATGAGTTATGAGAGCTTATGATATAATAATTTCGCCTATGCTTACAGAGAAAACTAACATTCAAAGAGAGAATATGAATGTTTATGCTTTTAAGGTTAGAAAGCAAGCAAATAAAAAAGAGATTGGTGCTGCGATTAAAGAACTTTTTAATGTTACTCCAATATCATGTAATTTGCTTAATGTTAAGAGCAAGGTTAAAACGGTTGTGTCGAGGAAGGGGTATCCTATTGGTAAAGGGAAAACTTCTTCGTGGAAGAAGGTGTATGTTTATCTTAAAAAAGAAGATAAGATAGATATTTTTTAGTGATTTTGGAGAAAAATATGGGTATTAAGACTTATAAGCCAAAAACTTCATCTTTGCGTTATAAGACAACTTTGTCTTTTGATGAATTAAGTAAAGGTAATAGTCCTTTGAAGTCTTTAACTAAAGGGAAGGTATCTAGGGCTGGAAGAGATTCTTCTGGAAGAATTAGTGTTAGAAGGAAAGGTGGGGGACATAAAAGACGATATAGAAAGATTGACTTTGGCAGAAGGGATAAGTTTGGTATACCTGCTCAGGTTGTATCTATTGAGTATGATCCAAATAGAAGTTCTAATATAGCTTTGCTTGTATATAGAGATGGGGAGAAGAGGTATATTATTTCTCCTAAGGGAATTAAGGTCGGTGATATTTTAGAAAGTGGTCCGACTGCTCCAATAAAGGTGGGTAATGCTTTGCCACTTGAAAATATTCCTGTTGGTAAGACAGTGCATAACATTGAACTTAATGTTGGGAAAGGTGGTCAGCTTGTAAGAGGGGCTGGGGGATATGCAATGGTAATTGCTTCTGAGGGAGATTATGTAACAGTTAAACTTCCATCAGGTGAGGTTCGCATGATTTTTAAGAAATGCATGGCTACTCTCGGACAGATTGGTAATGAAGATTATGTAAATGTTTCTATTGGTAAGGCTGGTAAGAGCAGATGGCTTGGCAGGAGACCTAAGGTAAGGGGTGTTGCTATGAATCCTGTCGATCATCCACATGGAGGTGGTGAGGGTAAAACTTCTGGTGGTCGTCATCCTGTGTCTCCTTGGGGACAGCCAACTAAAGGATATAAGACTCGGAAAAAAAATAAGTATTCAGACAAATTTATCATCAAAAGAAGAAATAAGTAGGAGCGTATAGTGGCAAGATCTATTAAAAAAGGACCTTTTATAGAAAAAAGTCTTTATCAAAAAGTTTTAGCTTCTTCTGGTAAAGAGAGAAAGATAGTGATCAAGACTTATTCTAGAGCCTCAACAATAATTCCTGAAATGGTAAGTCTTACTATATCTGTTTACAATGGGAAATCTTTTATTCCTGTGTATATTAGTGAAGATCTTGTTGGGCATAAACTTGGAGAATTTTCGCCTACAAGAATTTTTAGAGGTCATGCTAAATCAGATAAGAAGGGAAGGAAGTAAAGTTTATGTTTGTAAATAGAAGATATACTGCAAGAGGCAAAAATTTGCCATCTTCTCCAAAAAAGGTGAGACCTATAGCCGATAATATACGAGGCAAGCCTTATACTGAAGCTGTTGCAATACTTTATTCTATGCCTAACAAAGGTGCTAAGCTTTTAGGTAAAGTAGTTAAATCAGCAGCATCTAATGCTATGTATCATAATAGGAATCTTTCAGAAGATATGATCGTTGTAAAGACAGTCATGGTGGACGATGGAAGGAGACGTAGGAGTATCTGGCCTAGAGCTAGAGGTAGGGCAGATAGGCTTATTAGCAGAAGTTGTCATATTTTTGTTGAAGTTTATGAAAAGACGTATGGTGGAGAATAAGATATGGGTCAAAAAGTACATCCTTACAGTTTGAGAATTAAAATCAATAGGGATTGGAAATCAAAGTGGTATTTTCATCAAAAGTTATACTCTGAGATTCTTCACGAAGATTTCTTGATAAGACGTGAAACTATGAAGTTTCTTAAAGGAATTAGATTTGATATTTCTGATATAGAGATTATTAGAAATAATCTTCAAAGGGTAACAGTAATAATTTCTACTCCAAGGCCTGGATCTGTTATTGGGATTAAGGGTGCTAATCTTGAGAAAATTGGACAATTATTAACTAAAAAAATATCTAAAAAAATTAATATTAAAATCAAAGAGATTAAGAAGCCAGAATGTGATGCTCAGATTGTTGCTAATGGAATAGCAAAGCAGTTGGAGAATAGAGCTTCTTATAGGAAACTTTTAAAGTCTTCACTTTCATCTTCTATTTCCAAAGGTGTTCAAGGTGTAAAAATTAAAGTTTCAGGTAGACTTGGTGGAGCTGAAATTGCTAGAAGTTTTGAAGTTAAAGAAGGACGAATCCCTCTGCATACCCTTAGAGCTAATATAGATTATGGTTTTGCTGAGGCTCAGACGACTTATGGTATTATTGGTGTTAAAGTTTGGTTGTTTAAAGGAGAGGTTTTGGGAAAACAGACAAATTCAGATGCTGGTCAAGTGATTAATAGGAAATCTTCAAAGGAAAAGAATGAGTATTTTAGTAAGAGCAAGATAGATGATAGGAATGATGATAAAGATAAAAGATAGGAAAAGTTTAAATGACGATAATTTTTCTAAAGAAAAATTAGAGGTTGGATCTAAAGCCAATAGTGATTTTAAAAAGAAAAATGGTTCTGATGTCTAGAATCTTTAAGGAGCGTTAAATGTTAAGTCCGAGAAAGGTTAAGTATAGAAAGAAACAGAGGGGAAGACTTTCTGGGGAGGCTCAAAAAGGTAACAAAATATCTTTTGGAGAATATGGGCTTGTTTCTCTTGAGACATATTTTATTACTGCGAGGCAAATTGAAGCAGCTCGTGTTGCTATGACTCGTAGAGTTAAAAGGGGAGGTAAGGTTTGGATCAGGATATTTCCAGATGTGCCCTATACCAAAAAGCCAGCTGAAACGAGAATGGGTAAAGGTAAGGGAGGGGTTGATCATTGGAATGCTCCTGTTAAGCTTGGAACTGTTATGTTTGAGATGGCTGGGGTATCTAGAGAGCTCGCTGAATCAGCTATGATGCTTGCAAGTTCTAAACTTCCGGTTAAGACTACTTTTGTAGTAAGGCGAGATTTGAGGTGAGTTATGTTAAAAAAATTTAAGGATCTTACTTTTGAGGATATAAAAGCTAAGAAATTGGCTTTAAAAAAGGAATATATGGACTTAAGATTTAAGGCTGTAGTTGGTCATGTTGAAAATCCTTTGAAAAAAAGAGAGTTAAGGCGGGATATTGCAAGGCTTAATATGATAATTCATGAATATGAAATAGGTATTAGGAAGGTTTAGATATTATGGCAAGAGAAAATAAGAAAGAATTAATTGGTAAAGTTGTTAGTGATAAGATGAGTAAAACAATAGTTGTTGAAGTTGTACAAAGAAAAATGCATCCTATTTATCATAAATACTTAAAAGTTAGCAAAAGAGTTAAAGCTCATGATGAAAGGGAGGAATCAAGACTTGGAGATAAGGTAAGGATTATTGAGGCCAGACCTATTAGTAAGGAAAAAAGATGGATGCTTGTTGAAATTTTGGAGAAGTTAAAATAATTCTATTCATTTTTATAGAGGAGATTAATTATGATACAGATGCAAACATATTTAACAGTTTCTGACAATACAGGCGGTAAGATAGCACAGTGCATAAAGGTTCTTGGTGGGAGTAAAAAACGATATGCTAAGGTTGGGGATATAATAGTTGTTGCTGTCAAGCAAGCAATTCCTAATTCACCTGTTAAGAAGGGAGATGTACATAAAGCTGTGGTTATTAGAACATCAAAAGAGATAAGACGTAAGAATGGTACTTATGTTAGGTTTGATGATAATGCATGTGTTATACTTGATGCTAATTTAAATCCAAGAGGTAAGAGGGTTTTTGGACCTGTTGCAAGGGAGTTAAGGGAGGCTAACTTTATGAAAGTTGTTTCGTTAGCTTCAGAGGTAATATGAGGAGTTTGCTTATGAATATAAAGTTGAAAGTAGGCGACAATGTAAAAATTCTTTGTGGCAAGGATAGAGGTAAGACAGGCGAAATTCTTAGTATAGATAGAAAAAAGCTTAAGGTTGTTGTTAAGTCTTGTAATATGGTCAAAAAAGTTATCAAGGCGAGAACTCCTCAGGAGAGAGGTAAGATAACCTCAAAGGAAGCACCTATGGATATTTCAAATGTAATGTTATTTTCAGGTGGTATAGCTTCAAGGCTGGGAATTAAATTTGAAAATAATGAAAAAAAGAGATACCTTAAAAAGAATGGGGAGAATTTTTAGATTATGAGTTATATTCCTGAGTTAAAGAGGCATTATAAAGATAAGATTGTAAAAGAGTTTGTTAGTGAATTTCAATATAAATCTATTATGCAGGTTCCAAAGGTAGAGAAAGTTGTTGTTTCTATGGGAGTGGGTGATGCTGTTAAGAATAAGAAGCTTTTAGATTCAGCTGTTTTTGAGCTTAGTCAAATTACTGGACAACGGGCTGTAAAGACAAAAGCTAAGAAAGCTATTGCTGGATTTAAGATTAGGCAAGGTCAAGAGATAGGGGCTAAGGTTACGCTTCGAGGGAATATTATGTATGAGTTTTTATATAAACTTATTAATTTGGCATTGCCTCGTGTTAAGGATTTTAGAGGTTTAGATGGTAATGCTTTTGATGGTAATGGCAATTACTCTTTTGGAATAGCAGAGCAAATAATATTTTCTGAGATTGATTATGATAAGATAGAAAGGATATCTGGCTTGAATATTACGATAGTGACTACGGCTTTAAATGACAAAGAGGGTAAAGCTTTGCTTTCTAAGTTAGGTATGCCATTTAGTAGTTAGAGGAGTTTTTATTTATGGCTAAAAAATCAATGATAGTTAAGGCCTTACGAAAGCCAAAATATAAAACAAGACAAAAAAATCGATGTAAATTGTGTGGGCGTCCAAAGGGGTATATGAGAGATTTTGGTATGTGTCGTATATGCTTTAGGAATCATGCATCTGCAGGATTAATTCCTGGTGTCTCAAAATCAAGCTGGTAAGGAGAATTTATGGCTGTTACACATTCAGTGGGAGATATGTTAACTAAGATAAGAAATGCAAGTAGGGTTAAGCATGAGTCTGTGGACTTAAAGATGTCTAAAATAAATAAGTCTATCTTAAATATTCTCAAGGAAGAAGGATATATTAAAAATTATAGCATCTTTGATAAAAAAGGCATTTCTTATATTCGGGCAATACTAAATTATGATAAAAATAGGAATCCGGCTATAAATAAAATAGATGCCATTTCAACTCCTGGTAGAAAAGTTTATTCTTCATATAAAAATATGCCAAGAATAAAAAATGGGTATGGCATATTGATAGTGTCTTCTTCAAAGGGTGTTATCACTGGCAAGCAAGCCAGAGATAGTAAAGTAGGTGGTGAGCTAATTTGCTCAGTTTGGTAAGGTTAAGAGGTAGGTAAATATGTCACGTATTGGTAAACTTCCTATAAAGATAGTTGATTCTGTGAAAGTTGATATTAAAGATAACGTAATATCAGTTGAAGGTAAGAGGGGTAAATTGAGCCAAGAAATAAATAGTAGTATTCAGGTTAAGATTGAGAATAGCAATATTATTATTGAGCGTTCTTTTGACGACAAACAGACAAGAGCTTTCCATGGGCTTTATAGAAGTTTGATTTTTAATATGGTTAAAGGAGTGTCTGATGGGTTCTCAAAATCTCTTATTATTAGTGGTATAGGATATAGGGTTGAACAACAAGGAAAGAGTCTTTTTTTTAATTTAGGATATTCAACTCAATTTGAGTATGTAATTCCGGAAGGAATTAATATTCAACTTGATGGTAATACTAAAATTTCTGTTGAGGGTATAGATAAGTGTAGAGTTGGGCAGGTGGCTGCTGAGATTAGAAGTTTGAAGGTTCCAGAACCATATAAAGGTAAAGGAATTAAATATGATAATGAAGTAAGCAGAAGAAAAATAGGAAAATCAGGAGTAAAAAAATAGGTTTTAGGTGAGCATTTATGAAAAGAATAGAAGAAGCTGAAAAAAGAAATATAAAGCGAAAAAAAAGGATAAGAAGTAGGATTGGATTTGGTATTGCGGAGAGACCGAGGGTTACAGTTTTTAAGTCTAATAAATATTTTTATGCTCAAGTCATTGATGATGTAGCAGGTCATACTCTTGCAAGTGTCTCTACTATTGAAAGGGATCTTAAATTGAATAAAAATGTTGAAGATGTAAGGAAACTTGGTGAGGTTCTTGCAAGGAGGCTTAAAGATAAAAATATAAGTAAACTTATTTTTGATAGAAATGGTTATAAGTATTACGGTCTTATTGCAAGTTTTGCAACTTCCTTGCGTGAAGCCGGAATTGATGTTTAGGGAGGAATTATAGTGGAATCTCAAGTTCATAAAAAGCAAGTAGAGAAATTAATATCATTAAATAGAGTTACTAAGGTTATAAAGGGTGGAAGAAGGTTTTCTTTTTCTGCTTTTATGGTTGTTGGTGATGGTGAAGGTCAAGTTGGTTGGGGATTTGGTAAGGCCAATGATGCTAGTGATGCAATAAAGAAGAGTTTAACGAATGCCAGGAAAAATTTAAAGTTTATTCCTGTTAGGAAAGGAACTCTTCCTCATATGGTTGTTGGAGATTTTAAGAAAGCTAAGGTTTTGATCAAGCCAGCTACTCAAGGTACTGGTATTATTGCAGGGGGACCTGTTCGTGCTGTCATGGAGGCGTTGGGAGTTCATGATATTTTAAGTAAATCTCTTGGTTCAAATAATTCTATGAATGTAGTAAAGGCAACTTTTAAAGCATTTGACTTGGTTTTAGATGCTAAAAAGGTAGCGGATATAAGAGGTAAAACTTTAAGGGCTTTATGGAGTTAGTTTATGATTAAGAGAAAATTGCGACTTCAGCTTAAAAAGGTTAGGTTTAAAGCTTCAAGGTCTAGGATTAAGAATAGGGCTTTTGCTAGAAGAATGGAAAAGAATAGGGAAATTCTTGCTAAGAGCAATATTACAGTTAAGGTTGAACTTAGGAGGAGTCTTATTGGAAAGTTAGACAGTAAGGTTAAGACATTGAAAGCCTTAGGTTTAAAGAGAATAGGAGATAAAAAAGTTCATATTTTAAACAAGTCTCTTCAAGGGATGCTTAGTAGTGTAATTAGCATGGTTTTATTAAGTGAGGTAAATAATGATTAATCTAAAGAGGCCTTTGGGTGCTAATAAGTCTAGAAAAATTGTTGGTAGGGGTCCAGGTTCTGGACTTGGGAAAACCTCTGGACGAGGACAAAAGGGGCAGAAAGCTAGAAATAGTTCGCCAAGGGTTGGTTTTGAAGGAGGACAAACTCCTCTTTATAGAAGACTTCCAAGGCGAGGTTTTTCTAATCATCGTTATAAGGTAAGATACGAAATTGTGAGACTTGGAGATATAGATAAAAAATTTGAAACTGGAGACTTAGTAAATTATAGTACTTTGTTACAAAAAGGACTTGTAGGTAAAAACAAGAAGAATATTAAAATTTTGGCTAATGGTGAACTTACTAAAAAGGTTAATCTTGAAGTTTCTAGCATTTCAAAATCTGCTGAAGAATTGGCAACAAAAATTGGCTGTAGTATTAAATTGATTTAAGATGGTAATGAGATGAAAGGTTTGGTTTTTAATTTATTGACAATTAAAGATTTAAGGAGCAAGTTCTTATTTACTCTGTTTATTCTTTTTATTTTTAGAGTAGGATCTTACTTGCCGATACCAGGAATAGATCCTGTAGCTCTTAGGAGTTATTTTAAATCTCAGTCAGATTTTTCAATTACTAATTATTTTGATTTTTTTTCAGGTGGTGCTTTTAGTAATTTTTCCATATTTATGCTTAGCATAGGACCTTACATTTCAGCATCAATTATTGTTCAACTTCTTATTTATTCTTTTCCTTCTCTTAAGAAGATGCAGGAAGGTGATAATGGAAGAAAAAAAATAAAAAAATATACAAAGTATCTAACGATTGTTGCTTCAATAGCTCAAGGGTATGCTACGAGTCTTTATGCCAAGAGTATTCCTGGAGCAATTAATATGCCTTTTTATAGATATATTTTTATTTCTATTTTAACGGTTACAACGGGTACTTTTGTTCTTTTATGGCTTGGTGAACAAATTAATCAAAGAGGAGTTGGAAATGGTGCATCTTTGATAATTTTTTCAGGGATAGTAGTTAGACTTCAAGCTGCTTTATTTAATCTATTTCAAAGCATGAGAGATCCATCTCAAAATATTAATCCTGTCTTTGTAATATTAGTTTTGAGTGTTTTTGTTTTGGTTATAATATTGATCATATATGAGTATAAGGCACAAAGACGGATTACTATTCATTATGCTAGAGCAAACTCACGCAATACAGTTAGTTCATACCTACCAATTAAACTTAATCCATCAGGTGTTTTGCCTGTTATTTTTGCATCTGTGCTTATTACGTTGCCTTTGCAAATTTTGAGTGGATTTGCTGGGACTTCTGTTATTTCAAGACAGATTTTATCTTATTTAAGACCTAATGGATTTTATTATACTTTATTGAATGTGATTTTAATTATAGGTTTTACATATTTTTATTCAAAGATACAATTGAGTCCAAAAGATATAAGTAATAATGTTCGAAAAAATGGGGGAACTATTCCAGGTATAAAGGCGAGTGATGTGGAGGCTTATTTGGATAAAATAATGAACAGAACATTATTTTCAGGTTCTATTTTTTTGTCTATTATTGCAATTATTCCGTTTTTAGTGCAAAATATTTTTAGATTTCCTTATGATGTCTCAAGGATTATGGGTAGTTCTTCACTGCTTATTATGGTGGGTGTAGCTCTTGATACATTAATTCAGATTGATGCATATTTAAAGACTCAAGGATTGTCTCATGGAACTAGTAAAAAGTATGCTTTTTTACAGAAAATTTAGGAGTAATTTATGAAAGTTAGGGCAAGTGTAAAACCAATTTGTGAAAAATGTAAAGTAATAAAAAGAAAAGGTGTTTTAAGAATTATTTGTGATAATCTTAAACACAAGCAAAGACAAAAATGAGGGGAAAAAATGGCTAGAATAGCAGGAATAGATTTGCCAAATAACAAACAACTTCAGATCGCTCTTACATCTATTTATGGCATAGGAAGAGCTAGGGCTTTAGAGATTTGTAAAAAAACAGATATTTTACCAGATAAAAGAGCTAAAGATTTGGATAATGATGAAGTTAATAAGCTTAGAAAAATAATTGAGAGTAACTATGTTGTTGAAGGAAAACTCAGAAGTGAATTAGCTATGTCGATTAAGAGACTTATGGATATCGCATGTTATAGGGGACTTAGGCATAGAAAAGGTTTGCCTTTAAGAGGTCAAAGAACTAAAACTAACGCAAGAACTAGAAAGGGAAAGAGAAAAACTGTGGCTAATAAGAAAATGGCTGCTAAATAAAGTTGTTTTGCTTATGAAGGAGAGAGAAGTTTGAGTGCAAAAGTATCAACTAACAAGAAAAAGGTGATAAAACGAAGTATTGGTGAGGGTAATGTTTATATACAGGCTACTTTTAATAATACAATCGTAACTGTATCAGACATAAAAGGAAATACTTTAGCTTGGGCAAGTGCAGGTGGAATGGGCTTTAAGGGTGCTAAAAAATCAACTCCTTATGCTGCTCAGATGACTGCAGAAGCGGCTTTAGGTAAGGTTAAGGATTTTGGTATTAATTATGTTCATGTTTTTGTTAAAGGACCAGGAATTGGTAGAGAGTCTGCCATACGAGCTGTTGGATCGACAGGTGTAATTGTCAAATCAATCTCAGATATTACTCCAATACCACATAATGGGTGTAGACCTAAGAAAACTAGACGAGTTTAGTTAGAGGAGCTATTGATGTCTTTAGGAAAATTTTTGAAAGATTTTACTATACCTGATAGGATTGAGTTTTTAAGGGAAGAAGATGATGGTTCTTATGGAAAGTTTATAATATATCCTTTTGAAAAAGGTTTTGGTGTTACTATTGGAAATACTTTAAGACGGGTTTTGTTATCTTCTATTGAAGGATATGCTATTTCTGCTATGAGAATTCAGTCTAATCAAGATGGATCTTTAAAGGTTGTTTCAAGTGAGTTTGATTTGATACCTGGTGTTGTAGAAGATACTCTTGAAGTAATCGCTAATATTAAAAATATTCATTTAAAGTTAGATGAGGGAGTTAACAGTACAACAATCAGTCTTTCTGTTAATGGGAAGGACACTAATGTTTTAAAGGCAGCTCATCTTGAGAGAGAAGGTGTTGAAGTTTTTAATAAAGATTTAGTTATTGCTACACTTTCAAGTGAAGCAAATTTGGATTTTGAATTTCAAATCGATTATGGTAGGGGATATGTTTCTTCTGAACAGAATGCAAAGTATTTAGAAGAAGTTAATACCATTGCTCTTGATTCTATATTTTCTCCAATAGAGAAGGTGACTTATTCTGTTGAAGATACTAGAGTGGGGCAAAGGTCTGATTATGATAAGCTTGTTATGGAGCTTTGGACAACAGGTGTAATTAGTGCTAAGGATGCAATTAAAAAGGCGGCGTCTATAGTAAGGGAATTTTTGCTTCCATTGGTTAATTTTGAGGATAAAATTGTACATTCTGCTGATGATTCTGGAGTTAGGGAGTCTGATATACTTAGTATGAGTATTGAAAAGTTAAATTTATCTGTCAGATCTCTTAATTGTTTAACCAAGGAAAATGTTAAAACTTTAGGCGAGCTTATTAGCAAGAGCGCAGAGGAGCTTTCAAAAGCAAGAAACTTTGGGAAAAAGAGTTTAGAAGAAATAGTTGAAAGGCTCGGCTCTTATGGATTATTTTTAGGAATGTCTAAGGCAGAAGCTTTAAAAGTATTGAATAGAAACAATAAAATATCTCATTAGAAGGGAGACCATTTTTATATGAAGACTAAGGTAGGATTTAATCGGTTAGATAGAAAATCAAGTCATAGAAAGGCGCTTTTGAGAAATATGGTAATTTCTCTTTTTAGATATGAAAGAATAACTTCTACTAAGGCAAAATTGAGTGAAGTTAGAAGATTTGCTGAAAAGTTAATTACTAGGGCTAAAGTTGATAGTGTACATAATAGGAGAGAAGTGTCAAAATTTATACATGACAAATATATTCTTAATAAATTATTTACTAAAATTTCCCCTATCTTTAAAGAGAGAAAGGGTGGTTATACTAAGGTTATTAAGCTAGGACAAAGGTATGGAGATGCAGCTGAGATGGCAATTCTTGAACTAGTTGATAAAACCTTAGAAGAAAAGTAACGGTCTTACATATTAAATATTTACTTCTAAGAGAGTTATATTTAATTAGTTTGGTAGAATAGGGGGGGGGTAAGTTATATGTCATATATTACTTTTTCTTCTATTCTTGTTGGTATCTTAGGTGTTATATTAGGTTTTATAATAAGAGTTATTTTAGGTAGATTTTCTTTATTAAGTTTAGATAGAAAGCTAAAAGAAGTACAAGAAGAGTCAATCTTAGAGATAGAAAATGAAAGAAAACGAGTTATTTCACATGCAAAAGCTCAAATGCTTAGAGAGAAGAACCAGCAGGATAGGGAATTAAGAGAACGAAAAAATGAGGTTTTTAATTTAGAAAGAAGATTATTACAAAGAGAAGAGACTCTAGATAAGAGGATATCAGCTCTTGATAAGCAGCAAAGTAGAATTGATTTTAAGCTTAAAGAGTTGGAGCAAAAAGAAAAAATAATACGAGATAAGGAATTATCTCTTGTTAAAAAATTAGAAAATATTGCCGGTCTTACAAACGAAGAGGCAAGAAAGATTGTGATTGAAAAGGTTGAGAATGAAGTTAAAAGGGATGCTCAAATAATTATTAATAAAAGTGAGCAAGAGGCTCAGCTTTTGGCAGATAAGTTAGCAAAGGAAATATTAGTCTCTACTATGCAACGCATAGTGACAGAGGTTAGCTCTGAATTTACAGTTACTTCTGTTGAACTGCCTAATGATGAGATGAAAGGTAGGATCATCGGTAAAGAAGGGCGTAATATTAGGGTTCTTGAAACATTAATAGGTGCAGATATTATTATTGATGACACTCCTGAGGCTGTTGTTATATCTTGTTTTGATCCAGTAAGAAAAGAGATAGCGAGAAGGACCCTTGAGAGGCTTGTTGCAGATGGGAGAATTCATCCTGCAAGAATTGAGGAGATTGTTTATAGCGTTACTAATGAGATTAATAATATTATTCTTGAAGAAGGTGAGAAAGCAGTATTTGATTTAAATATACATGGATTTGATAAAAGGCTTATTAGAGGCCTTGGAAGACTTTATTTTAGAAGCAGTTATGGTCAAAATGTTCTAAGTCACTCAAAAGAAACAGCAATAATCGGAGAAATTTTGGCTAAAGAGATGAAGCTGGATTCTATTGTTGTCAAAAGGGCATGTCTTTTGCATGATATTGGAAAGGGGATGGAAAGTATTTCTGAGAATAGTGAGGGCCATGCTATTACAGGTGCTGAACTTGCTCAAAGTTGTGGAGAGAGTGATATTGTTGTCAATGCTATTGCTTCACATCATAATGAAATAAAGCCAGAAAGTTTAGAGGCTATTGTTGTTCAGGTTGCTGATGCTATTTCTGCATCTCGTCCTGGTGCAAGACGTGAGAGTTTAAATAATTATATAAGTAGGCTTAAGAGACTTGAAGAGATTGCATATGGATTTGAGGGTGTTCAGAAGTGTTATGCAATCCAGGCAGGACGTGAAGTTAGGATTATTGTTGACAATTTATTGGTTAATGATGAGAAAGCTACTATGCTTGCAAGAGATATTGCCAAAAAAATAGAAGCTGAAGTAAGGTATCCTGGTAAAATAAAAGTTACTATTATTCGTGAGACTAGAGTTATTGAGTATGCAAGATAGTAATGTTATTAGATCTTTAATAATTGGCGATGTAATAGGTGAAGGAGGACTTAAAAAGATTTTTTTTAATCTTAAGAGTCTTCAAGAGAAATATAATATAGATTTGACAATTGTTAACGGAGAAAATTCTTCGAGTGGTTTTGGGATTACTCCAGAAATAGCAGAAAATCTTTTTAGAGCAGGTGTGAATGTTATTACTACAGGTAATCATGTTTATTCTGATCATAGTATAAAAGAATATTTAGATCGGCAGGAGTATATTTTAAGGCCAAATAATTTCTCAGATTTGCTTGAAGGGCATGGGTATTGTATTTTAAATGTCAAGAGTGAAAAGGTTGCTGTTGTAAATATTCAGGGATTTTTAGGGATGACTTTTATTGTTAAAAATCCTTTTGAAAATATAAAAAAAGTTGTAAATATGATTAAGAATAAGGTTAAGACTATTTTTGTTGATTTTCATGCTGAGAGTAATTATGAGAAAGAAAGTTTTGGATATTTTCTGGATGGATTGGTAACTGGAGTTGTTGGTACTCATACGCATGTAATGACACAAGATGAGAGAATTCTAGATAAAGGGACTGCTTATATTAGTGATCTTGGGATGACTGGTAGTTTGGATTCTGTAATAGGATTTAATCCTGAAATTTCTCTTAAAGGATTACTTGAATACGTAGCTTTACGAACAGAAACTGTTGAAGAGAATGTGATTATACAGGGAGTTGTTATTACTTCACATTTAAAGACGGGGCGTGCTCTGAAAATTGAAAGAATACAGAAATAGTTTGTTAAATGTGCTTTGTAAAAAATATCCAAGACTTACAAGAGAAGAATTGAGAATTCTAGTTTTGACTGGCAGAGTGTATGTTAATTCTCATAAAGAAAGAAACCCTAAAGTTTTGCTATTGAAAAATAGTAAGATAGGCTTATTAGAGGGCAAGTCTAGACAATTTGTTTCAAGAGGAGGAAATAAACTTTTTGAATCTTTAAAGACATTTAAAATTACAGTTGAAGATAAAATCTGCATTGATGTTGGTGCTTCAACAGGTGGGTTTACTGATTGTCTTTTGCAAGAAGGTTCAAAGTTGGTTTATTCAGTTGATGTTGGATTTAATCAACTTGCTTATAAACTAAGAGTTAATCCAAGGGTTAGAGTTTTTGAAAAGACTAATATTTTTGATATTAAACAATTTGACATACAGCCTAATTTAGCTGTTATTGATGTCTCTTTTAGGTCTGTAATAAATATATGTGCAGAGTTAATTGATAGACTTTCCGATAAGCTTATCGTTGCTCTTATTAAACCTCAATTTGAGCTTAAGGGATTAGGTTTGGATATAAAGCATTTTAATGGTGTAGTTGAAAATAGATATTTAGGTAAAATATTGGATAAGTTAATTAGAAGGTTTTATGATAATAATTTACAGATTAAAAATGTTTTAAAACTTACAACCAAAGGACGGAAGGGAAATCAAGAATTTATGTTTTTAGTTGTCAAAGATAGTGGAGTAAATCTTAAACAATCTCTTGCACTTCTTAGAGACATTAATTTTTAATATTTTGTGAGTTTTTTGCTATCTAGAATTCCTGAAAAGTTCAAATTTAAATCTTCAAGTATTATTGGATTGTTTTCAATTTTTAAAGTTATTCCATTGATGCCTTGAATTTCAAGACATGTTAAAGTAATTTGTTTCATTTGGTTGATTATTCCTTCTATTCCGAAACTATTTTCGTAAAACTCTTTAGACAAATTTATGTGAGCAATTCCGTCATTTACTATTAAGTTTAATATTTTGGTATTGATGGGAATGAGACTTAAAAAATTATTTTTAAGTTCATATTCATTTGGACCATTGATTAGTGCTTTTAATGTTTCTTCAAGGATATTTTCATCATATTGAATAGTTCTCTTAGTTCCTTGTTTTAAAAAATGTCCCTCAGCTGTGACTTTGATAAAATATAGCTTAACCTCTTTTTTGTTTTTTAAATGTTTTTGTTCTTGATGTTTGAATTCTTCTTCGATTTTTTGTATTTCAGGTGGTTTAATTAAAAATTTTTCATTACTGAGTATTTTAAAAGTTTCACTTTTTGTATTGTCTAATTTTGTTTCTATCTTTTTAGGTTTTGATTGGTTAAACTCAAAATTGTTATTGTTGTCAATTTGTTCATTAAATATATTTCTAATTATTGAATTTTGAATTATTATTAATAAGCACAGTCCTGTTAGGAATATTGCAAATAGTACTAGGAATATATCTATTTGATTGAAATTGTTTTTCTTGCGCTTACTGTTACCTTTTTTCCTTATCAATTGGACATCCATTTATAATTGGCATAAAGCTTAACATTTGATATTATAATAAAAATATATATATAAAAGAAGAGGCAGGTTAGCTTTGATTGATTTCGGAGTTCAAAATTATAAAAGTGTACTTATTGCTGGCAGGCCAAATGTTGGAAAGTCGACTTTGTTTAATAGGCTTTTAAACTCGAATAGAAGTATTACTGATAAAAGTTATGGAGTTACTAGAGATTTAATAAAAGAAGTTTGTACAGTAGATTTTTATAGGTTTTATTTGATTGATGCTGGTGGATTTACCCTTCTAAGGGATGAACTTAGCAGATCTGTGGTTAATAAAGTTATGAGCTTGCTTGATAGCATTGATTTAATCTTACTTGTTTTAGATGTAAATGAAATTTTATCAGAAGATTATGAGCTTATTGAGAGGTTAAGAAAATACAGTGATAAGATAGTTTTGGTATTAAATAAAATAGATAGTCACCATAAGGAAGCTTTAACTTACGAGTTTCAGAAGTTGGGCTTTAAAAAGAGCTTTTTAGTTAGTGCAACTCATGGAAAGGGAATTAGTAGCTTAAGAACTTTTTTGAAAAACTCAGTAGGCAAATTAGTCAATGATGATAATATTGATGTTAAGATCGGTATTATAGGGAAACCGAACTCAGGCAAATCTACTCTTGTTAATTCTCTGGCAGGACATGAAGTTTCAATTGTGTCCCCAGTAGCTGGAACCACAAGGGATTTTATTAAAGCAAGATTTCGTAAGTATGGTAAGACATTTGAGCTTATTGATACAGCTGGAATAAGACGGAGGTCAAGAGTAAATGAACTTATTGAACATTATTCTGTAAGTAAGGCTTTAAGAGTAGTTGATATGGTAGATATTATCTTTTTACTTGTTGATGTTAAGGAAGACTTAACAGCTCAAGATAAAAAGATTGCTCATTATGCGACTAAACGAGGTAAAGGAATTATTATTGTGTTTACCAAGTGGGATCTTGTAAGGTCAGAGAGTGATTATTTTAAAGCTTTAAAGAGTCGTGTTAAGTTCTTTTTCCCAGTTTTAAGTTTTGCTCCTATATTAAGAATATCCGTTCATAAAAAAGTGGGATTAGACAATCTTTTTAAAGAAGCAATTAAATTAAAGAAACAACTTGAACTTAAGATAAATACTTCCGATTTGAATAAGATGTTAAGTTTATGGATTAAAGATTACCATTTGAATGCTTTATGTAAAGTGAAATATATAACCCAAGTTAATGTTAATCCTGTTAAGTTTATTTTATTTGCAAATAAAGTAACTAATTTCCCGAATTCTTATTATAATTATTTAGTAAATAATATTCGTAAGATTGGTTATTACAATATTCCAATTTTAATAGAATTAAGAGACAAGACAAGAGACTTAAGGTGAAATACATATTTTTATTTTTGATAGTTGGCAATCTAAATCTCTTCGCGTTTGATAATTTTTTTTATGATTTTAGTGTCCGTTCAAATTATGCAAAGTATTTTAATTCAAGTAGCACTACTTTTAAGATAAAATCTCAAAAATATTATATTGGAGACAAGTTTTATGTTGAAGTATCAAGTTCAAGATTAGGAGATTATGCTTATTATGCTTTTTTTAATCGGAAAGATGGCGCGTCTTACATTCTTCCAGGTTCTTACGTAATTAAGGTTGGGAGATATGGTATTGAACAGGTAAAAATATTTTTTCTAAATAGAGCAGATACTTTTATTAGAATAAAAGCCGGTGATGTTTATTCTAGTGCTGACTTTTATTTAATCAATACTTTAATTCATAGAGATATTAAATTGCCTTTTAAAATTAGCGACATTGCTACTGGCTCTTTTTTGGAAATAGCTAAGTATATTAGTGATTTTATTGATTTGGAACTTTTTATTCCTAAATATCTTGAGGCTTATGATAATGTTTCTAATATGATTAACAGCCTGAGAGAATTTTTAAAGCTTTCTTCTTTAGTGTTTGAAGTGAATGATGGAGCAATGAATGAACTGGGTGAAATGGTGTATATTAAGACTGGTGAGCCTCAAAGAGGGCCTATTGGATTTAATTGTTCTGGATTTGGTAAGTGGATAGCAGATTCAATTTATAAGGCAATTACAGGTAAGCTTTTGAAGATAGAGGATCTTAAGGTTAAGCATATTGGGATTCGAGGTAATAGTTTTACGGAATACTATGAATTTAGTAGAGATCTATTTTTTGGACTTGACTGGACTCGTAATATTGCCTATAAACTGAAAAATATTAATGCTAATCTGGATTTATCTAGGGTTAAGGATTTGGATGTAAATAATATTGATTTTCTTAAATATATTGAAAATCGTGGATATAAGATTGATAATTTAGAGTTTATTTTATATTATTTAGCTGTAAAGGAGCCTGGTCATATGTATTTTGGCTCTGTTAATACAACAATTAATGGGTTTCCAGGAAAAATTTTTCATAGACATGTTGTTGTGTTATTTCCATTTATTGATAGAGAATCTGTTTTTAGAGTATCTTTAATGGAAGTTAATAGTGAAACTTCAATTAAATCACTTAGAGGTAGATATTCAAATTCATATATTCATTTAGTTAGGGCCAAAGTTCCAAAGAATATATCTATAGTTCCAATACCAAAAAGGATAAATAATTAGATATTATGATAAAGGCTGTAGTGTTTGATCTTGATGGAACTCTTTATCCTGAAATTAGTATTAATTTAATAATGTTGCCTGAATTTTTAAAGAATATTAAATTTTTTTTAGCTTTTAAAAAGGTAAGAAAGGAAATAAGAGTTTTACAAAGCGGAAAAATTATTCCTTCTAATAGAGACGAGTTGATGTCTGTGCAAGTTACAATGCTTGCTGATTATCTAAGATATAATAAGAATAGGTGTGAATTTTTATTAAATAAAATATATTATGGTGAATCTTTTAGTAATAAGTTTAAAAATCTCAAACCTTATGTTGGTGTTCATGATTTGATTTATTTTCTTAAATCTAAGGGAATAAAATTGGGGGTTATGTCAGATTTTCCGATTGCAGCTCGTTTGAGTAATTTATTAGGTATTGAGGATAATTTTTGGGATGTTCTTTATTCATCAGAGGAGACAGGTTACTTAAAACCAAACAAAATAGCTTTTTCAAGGATTATGGATGAATTGGGTATAAATAGTAATCATATTTTATATGTCGGTAATTCTTATGAATATGATATTTTAGGTGCCAGTGATGCATGTATGAGAACAGCTTATTTTTCTAGGAGAAGGTTGCTTAAGAATGTAAGGTGTGATTTTATCTTTAGTGATTATAAAGACTTGCAAAGATATATTCTTTTAAATATGTAACGTGTGGGTAAAATATTTTATGATAGATTTTGTAACCATTTTGGTTAATCTTTTATTAGTTTTTGTGATTTTGTTTATTTATAGGCAGTATGATAGACGTTCAAGGGCTTTATATAAGATTAAAAAGTTTATTGATATTGCCAAAGATAACCTTGAAGATTTTATTGATGAGAAGACAAAGGAGATTAATAATCTTGCCGTTGATATGGAAGCGTATCAACGTTCAAGTATAGAAATCATAAAGAGAATAGATGAAGTTCAGCGAAAGATTGAAAATAAAAGTAATGATTTCGCAGAGGTTGAGAAGAAAATTGCTTATCATGATTCTATGCTGAAAGATCTGGATGACATGGCCCTTAAAGTGCAAGATAATATACAAAGACTTCAAGTGGATGGAAAGATAGTAGATAAACTATCAAAAACTTTAAAGAATTTTAATACTCAGATTGATTCTATTGATTCTAAATTAATTACAGTTTTTGAGCAATTCGATAAGACAAATAAGGAAAATCTTGAGGCTATTAAGATTGAGAGTTGGGATAGGTTTGATAATACTATTAAAAATTTTATTGCGAGAATGGATGATTTGGATAGAAGGCTCATATCTTATCAGGAATCATTGGTAATGATTGAAGAGAGGAAAGAAGAAATTCTAAGTAAGGGTAATGAAAAGCTCGAAAGTGAGTTTAAAGAGTTTGTGTTGAAAATTGAATCTAGCATAGATAGTTATGATAAGTCAATGGAAGATTCTTTTAGTATGTATGAAGATAAATACAAATCGATAGAAAATTCTCTTGATCTTATTATGGAACAAGCTAAGGCTAAGATTAATAATAAGGAAGATTTTATTTTAGCTAGGTTGAATGAGGAGCTAAAGATAAAATTTGACGAAGTCTTTATATATGTAGATGATCGCTCTAATCAAATAAGAGATAAGCTTGAAGGAAAATTGACTTTAATAGATAATGAAATTTCTTCTTTAAGTTCTATTTTTAAGGACGATACCTATTCTAGACTAAATTCTCTTGAAGAAACTATCAAACAAGAGATGAGACAGTATGAAGAGCAATTTGCAGATATTTTGGGGCAGTTTAGAGTTCAAATTGAGTCTAATGTTGGTGATATTTACAGAGAATATGATGGTAAAATAAATCAGTTCAATAAGGATATAAAAGAGAGGTTAGAGGGTAGTCTAAATGATGCTGATTCTAGAATAGAGAAAGTTCAATATGACGTTAAGACATTGCTTAATGATTTTGACGATGCTTCTAATAAGATATATGTTGAATTTAAGGAAAAAATTCAAGGTGATATTGATAGTTTTAGCGAGAATGTATTTTCAAGAATGAATGATATTGGAAATGAATTGGAATTGAGACTTTCAAATATCAATACTGATATTCAAGATAAGATTTCCAATTTGAATAGTAATTTATACTTAGATCTGAAAAAAGTGAATGAAAGGATTATTCATGACTATTCATGTTTAGATGATAGCATTAACTTAAAGTATGAATCTCTCTTAGAAGTTCTGAATTTAAAAAGTGGTGAATTAGAAACCCAATTGGAGAGTAAGTATAAAATTATTGCAGATAAGTTTGAGCATGATATTGATGACCTTGCTTTTAAATGTGATGAAAAATTTAGTAAACTTTCTGAAAAGTCAAATCATGATTATCAAAATTTTGAAATTACTAGTAAAAACATAAAGGAAAGTGTAGTTTCCTTAAATGATTCATTGGTGCGAGACTTTGAGGCTTTAAAGAGAGATTTTGAGTCCAAATTGATTAGCATAAGTTCTGAGATTAATAATGAAGTGTCTAATTTAAAGAGTAATTATGGAGAGGATATAGGTAAATTTATTAGGCAAATGGAAGCTAGTAAATTGCAACATGAACATTTGCAAAGGGAAGTCTCTTTGAATTTAGAGGATATTAAATCCCATTTAAATAAGACTAATGAAGAATTTTTAAATTTGGTTGAGACTCAAAGGATTAGAGGTAAAGAGCTTAGTGAAAATATTTTTAATGAACTCTCAGAGCATATTCAAAAGAAAGCAATGGATATGCATATTAGTTGGAAAGATGAACTTATTGTTTTAAACAAATCTTTACTTGATATTAAGATTTCAAGTGAGGAATTGCTTTTGTCAGCTTCTTCGAAGATAGAGTCTTTTGAAAAGGATGTTAATGAAAGACTTGAGTATATTACCTCAAAGACCGAAGACTTTGAAAGTTCAGTATTAGGTAAGTATAAAGAATTAAGAGATATATCATATAAGAGTAGTGAAGATACTTTATCAGGTATTAGGGAATTTATTGATAATCAAGCTGAGATAATTCACGATAAAGTTATTATGATGCTTAATGGTCTTAATGAAGACTTTTCTAATAAAGAAGAGTTAATTAAGGGTAATATATCAGAACTTGATTATAGACTTAAAGACTTCAAAGTTGAATGTGAAGATGTTTTAAATAATCTTAGGTCAGATCTTGATGCATTTATTGAAACTAGAGCACAAAAAGTTTCTGAAATTAAGATAGATAATCAGAGACAGATAGATGATTTTTTAAATAAAATATCACAAGACATTTTAAGTAGAAGGGATATGTTTGATAGTGAAATAGATAGTAAGCTTGGTGATTGGCAGGGTAAGTTAAGTGAAATATCGGTTAATATTGAGAACGTATTATCTTCAGGAAAGCTTGATATAAGTTCGATCAATTCTGATATGACTTTAAAGATTAATGATCTTAAGACTACTTTTGAAGAGCTTGAGAGTTATTATCTTGAAAAAATAGATGAATTTAGAAATCAGGGAAATTTATATGCCGATGAGCTTCTTAAAAACATTATGAGTCATTTTGATGCAGATACTAAGGAGCTTGAGGAAAATTTATCTAAAAAATTTACTACAGTTTTAGAAAGGTCAGAAGAGTTTGTTAAGGAAGTTGACAGTTTGCTTAAGGATAAGAGGGCAGATATTGCTTCATTTCAGGCAAGTATTGATATTACCATTGATTCTCTTAATTCAAGATTTAATGATGTGAATAGAGAAATTAATGAAAAATATAGTAAAGTCATATCTGATTCTAGGGGATATTCAGAAACCCTTGCAAGTAAATTAGAGGATGAGATAGGATATGAGATTGAAAATGTAAATAGAAGGTTGACAGACAAAATAGATGTTCTTAGCAAGAATATGGATGAAAATCTAGAGCAGTTTAAATCATCTTTTGATATATCAAAGTATCGAGTTGAGAATTTTGAAATTAAAATTAAGGATATAATAGAAAAAGAGGAAATAAGAATTGCTGAATTGCTTGGAGAAATTGAGAAACAGTATAAATTTAGGCGGGAAGAGGCAATTGATTACAAGAAAACTATAGACAGTGATATCATTCAGTTAAGGGAACAATTTATAGGAGTGATTAACGAACTTAGGAATAGTATCGAGGATAAATCTGATTTTTTAAATGATCTTTATAAAGAAAGATTTAAGATTATTGAAAATAATTTTGAAGAGAGATATTCTACATTTTTTATTGAGAGTGAAGGGGCTATTTCGAAGATTAGAGATGAGATATATAAGATACTTACAGATAACGATGAGCATTTGAGGGCAAAAATTTCTGAAATGGATCGAAATTTTGAGGTAATCGAGGAAAGGTCAAAAGAAGTTCTAAAGATTGAAGAAGATTTAAGAAAGCAGATACAGGAAAGTAACAATGAAATACATCATCAATTTGATGTCATTAAGGCTGGTATTGAAAAAGAGATGAAAGATCAATTTGATATTTACATGAGAAAAGCTATTGCTACAATTAATGAAGAGATTGAAAGGTATGAGCATGGTATTAATGGAAAAATATCTGCTCTTAAGTCAATTGAAGACAATTTTGAGCTGATAGAGGAAGATTTAAAGAATAAAATTAGTGAATATCATGATAAATTGGGTAAAACTATTGACTTAAAATATGCTGAGCTTGAGGGAAAATGTGACGAGGAGCGTTTTCTTGTGGAAAAGAAAATAAATGATAAAGTTAGTTCAATTGATGAGCTAATTACAAGCAGGTATGATGAGCTTGATAGCAAATATTCTAATATTCACCTTAATATGGAAAATAGGTTAAATACGTATATTTCTGATCTAGGAGCAGAACTTTCTCTTTCAAGTGAAAAGATAAATAGTGAGATTAAGGAACAATTAAAAAATCTTAGTGAACTTAAGTTAGTTTTGAATAATATTGAGGGAGATGTATTAAAACTTAAAGAAGATTCTTATCATAATATGTCATCCCATCTCAAACTTCTTGAAGAGGATTTTTTTAAAGATTTAAAGGAAAGAAATGATAATTTGAAAAATTCTTTGGAAGATTTTGTAGCTTCTTCAGATCAAAAAATTGAGAATTTAGAGAGAGATATAATCAGGAGCTTAAAAGATAAAGAAATCCTTATGAATAATTTTAGGGTTGAAATCGAACAGGAGCTTCTGCTTAATAAAGAAAATTTTTACTCAGAATTTAACAAAGAGTTTGATATCAGAAAAAGAGATGTAGAGGATAAGATAGTTTTAATGGAAACTAATATTACCAATAAAGTAGATGAGTTTGTTAAATTTATGGACAATAGTCAAAATAACGTTGCTTCTTGGTTTTTGAAAGTTAAAGATGATATGACAAATTGGCAAGAAAACACTTACAAAGAACTTGAAGAACAGACAAGTATTTCAAAGAAGAGTTTAAATGAAATTGAAGGTAATGTTTCTCTTATTAAGAGTGATTTGGAGGTTATTAAAGATAGTGTTAATCAGAGGGCGAGAGAAGTCTTTGAGCATTTTTATGCAGATATTAAGGAATTTGAGAATAGCTCTTACCTTAACTTGAAGAATATTTCAAATGAGGTTCAGGGGAAAATTTTGGGTATTGAAAATTTCATGGATTCTAAGATTAGATCCATAAATGAGAAGATAAATTCTCATTTGGAAGATCTTGCAACACAAGTTGAGATTAAGTTTTTAAGTCAGCAGAAAGATATTGAAGATAAGATCAGTGAGGCTAATAAAAAATTGGAATATGAATTCAATCTGATGGCTTCTAGAATTGAGGAAGAAAAGCAAGTCATTATAGGTAGATTTTTGGATAATAAAGGTGGTTTTGAATCTCAAGTAAAAGTGATCCAAAATGATGTTTTAAGACTTTCTGAAGAAGTTAGTGCATATAGAGTTAATTTTGAGAAAACAATTAGAGAAAATTATGATGCTTTTTCTAGTGCTATAAGAGAGGAGTATACTGCGTTTGAGAATGGAATTAAAAATAGTTTGAATTATTCAGAAGAAGAGATAAAAGCTTTAAGGGATAGTTTAAAATTGCAAGTTGATGACATAGAATCCGAGTTTAAGGATAAATATAATCTGATGATTAAAGGTATTGATGATAATGTATCACAACTTCAATTGAGGGTTTTAAACTATAATAATGAGCTTAATCATTTTATGGATGAGGTTAAAGATAATTTAGTTGTATATAAGGCTGATTTGAGAGAAGAACTTGATAATCGTTATGCTGTCATAAGTGTTAAGCTTGAAAGCTTTAGGGGATTTGAGTTTGAACTTGATAGAAATAAGGAGCTTATTAAAGAAGTTTATTCTTTCAAGGATGAGTTGGAAGAGTTACGGGAAACTTTAGCTAATGAAATAAATCTTGTTAAGGTATATAAGAGTGATTCTGAAGATATTATTAAAGAAATTGGAGATATTAAAGCCCAGTCATCCAGTATTATTGAAGTATTTAATGACTTAAAGACGCATCAAATGGATATTAAAGGAATTAAAAGAGATCTTGTTCAATTCCTTGAATTTTACGATTCTTTTAAGGAAAGGTACAAAAAGTTTACAGAAGCTTATGATGAAATGCAGCTTTACAAAGCTAAAATTAAGGAAATAAAGGAAAAACAGAATGCTATTCTTGATAATTATGATAGGATTAGTAATAAAGATAGCATACTAAAGTCTACGTTAGAATCTGTTGATAAAAATTTTGATTTGATAAATGAAATAGAAGATAAAATGCATGTGTTATTTAAAGAAAGTTCTGAATTTCAGGATAGTCTTAATGAGTTGAAAGGTATTATGTCAGAGTTGTTGGTAAATAAAGATTTATCGCAGGAAGTGTTGAATGATGCTCAAACTCTTAAAGAAATTCTAGGAGAGATTGACAGTAAATTGACGCATATCAAGGATGTAAGAGAAAAGGTTGCAAAGTCTGAAACTCGACTAGAAAATTTAAATATCGCGGCGGAAGAGAGAATCAAAACTCTTGGAATTCTTGTAAAAACAGAATCTAGGTATAAAGATAATGTTGGGCTTAATAATGAAACGGTTAGAGATTCTGTAATTAAGCTTATGAGACAAGGTTGGAGTGCCTTGGAAATTTCAAGGGCTACTAAATTATCTGTTGGAGAGGTTGAGCTTATTTTGGAACTTGGAATTAGTAGTAAAACTGATAATTAGAGGGATAGTTTTTTGGAGAATAAATTTGAGATACTAAAAGCATTACACCCTCTTGAGATAAAGGCGATTTTAAATTATAAAGAGGGGGATGAAATTTTTGCATTAAGGCTTGCTGCTGACCTATTTTACAATGAGGGCCAGTCAAATAAAACAATTGAATGGCTTGTTTCTAAGGGTATTCTTAGGGAGACCTTTAGGAAGATTAATGTGTTTTATCGTCTTACTCAAAAAGGTATTGATGCTTTAGATAATGGTTTAATTGAAGAAAGAGTTATCAATCTTGTATCTAGAAAAACAGTTTTAATTGCTAATTTATCGTCAGAATTAGCAATTGATGCTAGGGATGCTGGTAAGGCATTTGGCAATTTATCTAAAGAGGGAGTTCTATCTTTGGGATTGAGTAAAGAAATTGTTGTTAAGGATTTAAAGCGCGCTAGTTGCAAGATAGTTAAAGAATTGCTTATAAAAGCTAAAGAAAGCGATCTTTCAGAAGATAATTTGTCTAATGATGAATTGTTAGTCATTTCTAATTATTCTAAGAAGAAAGGCGCTAGTGATGCCTTATTTAAAGTGGTAGAAAAATTGGACTTAAAATTTAGATTTTCCGAGTTTGGGTTAGAAATAAGATCTGAACTTAGAAAGAATAATTTAACGGGTGACGAGATTGTAAAATTAACCCCTGAAATATTGAAAGATAAATCTTATAAAGATAGAAATTTTAGGGCTTATAATATTCATGTTTCATCAAGGAAGACCTTTATTGGACGTGCAAATCCTTATTCAGAATATATTGCTAAAGTTAAGGATAAGCTTGTAAGTCTTGGTTTTGAAGAGTTTGATGGACCTTTAGTTGAGAGTGAATTTTTTAATAATGATGCTCTTTTTATGCCCCAATTTCATCCTGCACGTGATTTGAAAGATGCTTATTATATCAAAGAACCTAGCTCGCTGAAATCTTTGCCTGAGCCTTATTTTTCTAATGTTAAGGCTGTTCATGAAAATGGTTATACTACAAGTTCAAGAGGTTGGAGATATGATTTTAGTGAAAGTCTTTCAAAAAGACTAGTACTTAGAACCCAAGGTACGGTGCTTTCAGTAAAGCAATTAATTGATGTTAAGAATCCTGGTAAATATTTCGGAATTGTTAGGTGTTTTAGGTATGATCAGGTTGATGCTACTCATGGAGCCGATTTTTATCAAACAGAAGGGATTGTTATTGGTGATGTTAACATTAAAACCTTATTGGGTCTTCTTGAAATTTTTGCTAAGGAACTAGCTGGTGCTACTGAAGTTAAATATGTTCCTGCTTATTTTCCATTTACAGAGCCCTCAATTGAGGTACATGTGAAGCATCCTGTGCTCGGTTGGTTTGAGTTGGGTGGAAGCGGTATTTTTAGACCAGAAGTTACAAAACCTTTTGGAATTGATGTGCCTGTTATTGCTTGGGGTATTGGCATTGATAGGATGGCTTTAATGCATTTAGGTTTAAGTGATTTAAGGGAACTTTTTACCCATGATATTGGTGATGTTGTGTTGAGACGAGGGAAAGTAAATGCCTAAGATAGAAGTTTATAAGAGTATTTTATTAGAAAAGATAGGAAAAGATTTAACTAATTCTGAGCTTATATCTTTTCTTGAAATGGTTAAGGCTGAAGTTTGTGAACTTGATATGGTTAATGATAAAATAAAAATTGAATTTAATGATACAAATAGGCCTGACTTGTGGTCTTATACAGGACTTGCACGTCAAATTAAGACATATCTTTTTGGTGAATTACCTTTGTTTAAATTTTTTTCAATGAAAGATAATGCACAAGAATTTTATGGTGAAATTTTGGTTGGACCTGAAGTATTTAGTATCAGGCCTTTTATTTTTGGATTTTTAGCAAAAGGGATAATTTGCAATGAGCAAATGCTTGAAACTTTAATTCAGTTGCAGGAAAAGCTTTGTTATAATTATGGGCAAAAGCGTAAAAGGGTTGCAATGGGAATGTACGCATCAGGTTCTATTGAGTTTCCGTTGAGTTATATTGCGTGTAATGCTGATTATAGATTTATTCCTCTAGGTATGGATACTGAAATGTCTATTAAAGATATTAATAAGAAACATCCTAAGGGAATAGAATATGCATCGATTCTTGAGAATTTTAGTAAATATCCTTTGTTGTTAGATTGTAAGGGTAATGTGCTCTCTTATCCGCCGGTAGTCAATTCGCATGATATTGGAGCTTTAAAGGTAGGTGATTCCGATTTGTTTGTTGAAGTTAGCGGAAATAATCTAGAGGCTACGTTGTTGTCTTTGTCAGTTGTTGCCTGTGATTTTTATGATATGGGATTTGAAATTTTGCCAGTAAAGACAATTTTTCCTGAGGAGACTTTATTTGGGCAAGAAATAGTTTGTCCTTATTATTTTCAAGATACTCTAGAGGTTAATGTTGATAGGGTTAATAGGGTACTTGGTAGTAATTTTACAGTAAATGATATGTGTCTTGACTTAAAAAAATTGGGGGTATCAGCTTACTTTAAAGAGTTAGGTAAATTTTATATTATTCCTCCTGTTTATAGAAATGATTTTCTTCACGAAGTAGATGTTATGGAGGAAATAATGATAAGCAGAGGATTAAGTAGTTTTAAACCTGAGCTTCCCAAAGATTTTACTTTAGGAAAACTGAGTTTGGTAGAAGAATTTTCAAGGAAAATTAAAAATTTACTGATTGGAATGGGATTTCAAGAGATGATTTATAATTATCTGGGTTCCAGGAGAGATTTTATTGAAAAAATGAATATTGAGGATGGTGACTTTTTAAGTATTGCTAATCCGATGACAGAAGGGTATGAGTATGTTAGAGGCTCGATAGTGCCTAATTTGCTTAAATCTGAAAGTATTAGTTCAAATTTTCCTTATCCACATAAGATTTTTGAGATTGGTAAAGTAGCTTTAAAGGATTTAAATAGTGTTGATGGTACTGTTACTTATGATAATTTAGCTTTTTTGATGGCTGATAGGGAGGTTTCATTTAATGAGATTAATTCTTTAGTTGCATCTCTTTTTTATTATTTAAATATTGAATTTGAGTTAAAAGAATCAAGTAAAACTCTTTATATATGTGGCAGAGGAGCCGATATTTTAATCGGTAATACTGTTTTAGGTAGTTTTGGTGAGGTGTCTCCTTACATATTGAGCAATTTTGGAATTATAGTTCCATGTTGTGTGCTAGAAGTTAACATTAATAAGCTTTTATATTGAGGCAAATATTTTTGTGTTCAATATTTTGCATTAGTGTGACATTTAAAAAAGGAAGTGTATTTTTTTAGTGTGTTTTAAGCAAGTTAATGAGGGTTTAGGGATATATTTATGTTAGATTTTGAAGAGCTTGATATAAAAAAGAGTAATAAAAATATTTTAAGAACAGAGATAGATTCTATTGAGGATGTGATCATTGTTGGTTCAGGGCCTGCAGGACTTACAGCTGGAATTTATACTGTTATGAGCGGATATAAAACAGTTATTTTAGAAGGACCTGAGCCTGGAGGGCAGCTTACAACAACGACTGAAGTGTATAATTATCCAGGATTTAAAAATGGCATTAATGGAAGAGAATTGATGTTGAACATGAAAGAGCAGGTGTTGAATTTGGGTGCTACTACCTATCTTGAGACTGTAAGGGCCATAGAAAAGAGAGATAATATTTTTTATCTATTTACTGACAATTATATTTATAAAAGCAAAGCTGTTATTGTTGCAGTAGGCTCAGTACCTAAAAAACTTGATACTCTTAAGAATTCAGATTTGTTCTGGAATAAAGGTATTTCTGTGTGCGCAATTTGTGATGGGCATCTTTTTAAAGGAAAAACTGTTGCAGTGATTGGTGGGGGCAATTCAGCAATCACAGAAGCTATTTATTTGAGCAAATTAGTAAAAAAGGTATATCTTATTGTAAGAAAGGATTATTTAAAAGCTATTTCTACGTTGAGGAGAAATGTTGAAAAATTATCTAATGTTGAGATCTTATATAACTGTGAAGCTATAGAAGTTAATGGAGATGATTCTATATCTAGAGTTTGGATTATGAATAATAAGGATAATTCTACTTTTGAATTAGTGTTAGAGGGTATATTTATAGCTATTGGTTATAAGCCAAATACAGAGTTTTTAAAAGGATTTTTGGAATTGGATGAAGATGGGTATATTTCTACTCGAGATCTTGTTAAGACTAGTGTTGAGGGGATATTTTCTTGTGGTGATGTTAGTAACAAGCTTTATGCACAAGCTATTACGGCTGCTGCTGAAGGATTTCTAGCTTCTGTTGAGTTGAGAAATTTTCTGAGATAATAGATTGGGTTAGTTATAAAGAGTGTGTTAAAGCAAATTGAGTTGTCTTTTAATTTCGAATATTAAAATTCCTGTTGAAACTGAGACGTTTAGTGAATCTACTTTGCCCTTAGTTGGAATTCTTACTAAAAAGTCTGAGTTTTGTTTTGTTAATTTATGTATTCCTTTTCCTTCATTGCCCATGATAAGTGCTATTTTAGTATCTCTTATTTTAATGGTATTTATTGCCTTTCCTTTGATATCGCTAGCATATATCCAAAATCCATTTTTTTTTAAATATTTTATTACGTTATTTATGTTTGGAACTATCAATTTACTGACATATTGACTTGCACCAGAGCTAGTGCGCAAGATGGTTGCATTATCTTTTGCAGTTCGTCTCTGGCTGGTAACTATAAGATCAATGTTAAATTGCTCTGATGTTCTAAGAATTGCTCCAAAATTTTGAGGATCCTCTATTCCATCAAGTATTAAGATAAATACATTGTTTTTGTGTTGAAGTTCTTCTAAAAATTCTTCCAAGTTTTTATCTTGTTTGTTGGTATTATTATATTTTGAGATTTTTAATTTTAATGCAAAACCTCTATGGTTATGGTTGCCAATTATCTTAGCAAGGTTGTTTACTTTTATTATTTTAATATTGTGTTCTTTAGCTAATTTTTCAATGCTTATGCTTTTTGAACTTGCCTTTGAAATATATAATTCAACTCCTTGATTGTTTTTTATGCTTTCGATTATTGAATTGGCGTGTGTAATGTACATACTAAACTTTATTTAAAGTAATTTCATCAATATCTTTGAGTTCCTTGCTTAAAGCTTCCAGGAGATTAGTGGCGTTATGACTTAGATATTTAGGGGTTTTGATCTTAACAATCAAAATGATATTTCCAAATTTTTCTGTATGTAATATTGGCATTCCTTCATTCTTTATGATAATTTGTTCATCATTTTCTATACCCTTTGGAATCTTTATCACAGTCTTTTTCCCCGTTATTGTTTGTATTTTTATCTCTTTCCCAAGTGTTGCTTGAGTGAAGCTTATTGGAAGAGTTGCATATAGATCTTTTCCGTTTCTTTTGAAAATTTTATGGGGTTTTATTAATACTCTTATATAGAGATCTCCATATTGTTGATTGTCAGGATTTACGCTACCTTTTCCTCTCATTTTTATTTGTTGGGAGTCATCAATTCCTGCTGGGATATTAAGAGTAATTGTTTCTTTATGTTTTGTACTTCCAGTACCTTTGCATGATTTACAAGGATTTGATATTATTTTTCCGTTGCCATAACATTTTGGACATGTAGTTGTAACCCTAAAAAAGCCTCCTCCTTGCATTACTCTGCCACTTCCATTGCATATGTTACATATTGAAGGCCCAGTTCCTTTTTCTGATTTTTTTCCTAAGCACGATTCACATAATACATTTCTTGTTATGTCAATGTTATTTTTATAACCCAAATAGGCATCCTCAAGTGATATTTCTATTTGGTATGTTACGTCTTGGCCTTGTGCATGCTGTCTACTTCTATCTTGTCCACGTCTTCCAGTAAAAAATGAATCAAAGATATCTCCAAAATCCTCAAAGATGTCTGAAAATCCACTGAATCCTGAAGTTCCACCTTCAAAAGCTGTATGTCCAAGTCGATCGTATTGGGCACGTTTTTTATCATCTGATAGAACTTCATAAGCCTCTGTTGCTTCTTTAAAAATTGATTCGGCCTCTTTGTTATCTTTATTTTTGTCGGGATGATATTTAATTGCTATTTTTCTATATGCTTTTTTTATTTCATCTTTTGAGGCTCCTTTTGAGAGCCCCAAAATTTCATAGTAATCTCTTTTCACTATTTTTTATCCTCATCAACAACTTCGTAATCAGCTTCTTTACTTTCACTGCTTGCATTGTTTTGATCATTACCTTGGTTCGATGCATTGGCTTGAGTGTCTTTGTACATCATTTCAGCTATTTTATAAGAAGCTTGTTGAAGTTCTTCTGTTTTTGATTTAATTGAAGATGCGTCTGAGCTTTCTAGTGCGTCTTTAAGTTCCTTGATTTTATTTTCAATAGTTTCTTTGTCTTCACTTGTTATTTTATCTCCATGTTCTTTTAGCGATTTTTCGGTTTGGTAAATTAAGGAATTAGCTATGTTCTTTGCTTCTATGCTTTCTTTTAGTTTTTTGTCTTCCTCAGCGTGTGCCTCGGCATCTCTAATCATTCTTTCAATTTCATCTTCAGATAGTCCTGATGATGATTCGATTCGAATTTTTTGTTCTTTTCCAGTTCCCATATCTTTAGCAGAAACATGAACTATTCCATTAGCATCAATGTCAAAACTGACCTCTATTTGTGGCACTCCTCTTGGTGCTGCTGGTATTCCGTCAAGAATAAAATTACCTAATATTCTGTTTTGTGATGCCATCTCACGTTCACCTTGCAATACTTTAATATCTACAGAAGTTTGGTTGTCTGCTGCTGTTGAGAACACTTGGCTCTTTTTAGTAGGAATTGTAGTATTTCTTTCAATTAGTTTTGTCATAACTCCACCAAGTGTCTCAATACCTAGTGAGAGAGGTGTAACATCAAGAAGCACCATGTCTTTAGTTTCTCCTGTTAAGATTCCACCTTGAATTGCAGCTCCTATTGCAACAGCTTCATCGGGGTTTACACCCTTATTTGGTTCTTGTCCAAATATTTCTTTTACAATTTTTTGAATGGCTGGTATTCTTGTAGATCCTCCAACAAGTATGACTTCATTAATGTCAGAAGCTTTAAGTCCGGCATCTTTAATAGCCTTAATGCATGGTTCTTTCGTTTTTTGAACTAAATAATCTACCATTTGTTCAAATTTCGCCCTTGTAAGAGTATATTGTAGATGTTTAGGTCCGTTTGCATCGGCTGTGATGAATGGAAGGTTTATCGATGCTTCTTGAGCGCCTGAGAGTTCTATTTTTGCCTTTTCCGCTGCTTCTTTGAGTCTTTGAAGTGCCATTTTGTCGTTTGATAGGTCAATGGCACTATCTTTTTTAAATTCAGTAATTAAGTGTTTGATGATTTCATCATCAAAGTTATCTCCTCCGAGATGGGTATCTCCATTTGTTGATTTAACTTCAAAAACACCGTCTCCAAGTTCAAGTATTGAGATATCAAATGTTCCTCCGCCAAGATCGTAAACAGCAACTATTTCTTCCTTTTTTTTGTCAATCCCGTAGGCAAGAGCTGCAGCTGTTGGCTCATTAACAATTCTCTTAACATCCAGTCCTGCAATCTTTCCGGCATCTTTTGTTGCTTGTCTTTGTGCATCGTTGAAATAAGCTGGAACGGTAATTACAGCTTCAGTAACTTTTTCTCCTAAGTAAGCTTCAGCTGTTTCTTTCATTTTAGTGAGAGTCGCAGCTGATATTTCTGGTGGTGACATTTGTTTTTTTATGTTGGAAATATTGACTCGAGCATCTCCATTTTTTCCCTTTTCTACTTTATAAGGAACCATTTTGATTTCACTTGTAACTTCCTCAAATCTTCTTCCCATAAATCTTTTTATTGAATATATGGTATTCTCAGGGTTTGTAACCATTTGGTTTTTTGCTACTTGTCCTACAAGTCGCTCACCCTTGTTTGTATAAGCTACAATTGATGGAGTAGTTCTTCCTCCTTCTGAGTTTTGTATTACAACAGGTTTTCCATGTTCCATTATGGCTACACATGAATTTGTTGTCCCAAGGTCAATTCCTATTATCTTTCCCATATAAAGCCTCCTTTTGTTATTTTTTAAATATTAAGAAATATTAATTTTTGCCTTGTGCAACTTTAACTTTTGCAGTTCTTAATATTCGATTGTTGTAGCAGTATCCTTTTTGGTATACTTCTACGATTTCAGGGGTTTTAATCCCTTCTTTTTCTTCTATGCTTATTGCTTCATGTTGACTTGGATCGAAGTTCTCTCCCGGCCTACCAAATTTTTTTAGATTGTATTTTTTGTCAAAACTTGAGAGTACTTCACTTTCAATCATACTAATTCCCGATAGTAGAGTGTCAAAATCTCTTGATTGTTTTGATGAATCTATTGCCCTTTCTAAATTATCAAGAAAGTTAATTATGTCTTTCATTATGTTTTCATTTGCAAATTTAATGAAGTTTTCTTTATCTTTTTCAAGTCTTTTTCTAAAGTTTTCAAATTCTGCTTGTTTCCTTAAATACAAATCTTTTAAATTTGAAACTTCGTTTTCTAGTTCAGTGATTTTTTTCTCCATGTTAGTACTGTCTTTATTTGAGAGAGTGTTATTTTCTTGTTCTTTAGTTTTTTCAGATTCTTCACATTTGTCCTTTTCTTCCACTTTGGCCTCCTTTTATAAAGCATTTTATCTTTAAAGAGAATATTTTACAAATTTTTAGTTTAAAGAATTTTTTAAGAATTTGATTCATTTTAATTATCTTTGAAAGATTCAATTTTGACTATTTAGCCATAATAGTATAATATTGACACATATTTCGGGCTTAATAAATTCTTATGTGTACTTTTTTGTCAAAATAAAAAAAATATGTTATTTGTTCATTTTATTGAAAATTATGCCTAAAAATTTGTTTGAGTATGTTGAAGTAGTTTTTATGAGTTTGTATGTTTTTGGAGCTTGCATCAGGAGTTTAGATTTTTCTTGCAGATTGTATTTTAAAGGTATTGCTTGTATTAGATGTGATGGCCAACTCTAGTTATACAGATCATTAGTATTGGAAATGTTCTACAGGATATATAATAATAAGTGGAAAGACTTTTTAAGTTTGATATTTATTTGTAATTAGTTTGGCTTTCAGCAACCTGGATTGAATGATAAGATTTCAAAATTTTGTAAGACAATTTACAGTTATGGTATTTCATTTTTTATTTTTTCAAAATTGGTGTTAGTGGTGGAAGCTTATTAAGTATCTAAAAAAGAATTTTTCAAGGGCGTTAAAGGGAGATATCCATTGAAATTTTACTTAATTTTTATAACCTGAGCAGGTAAAGTAGTTGATGAGTATGATTCTGATTTAATGAGCATTAAAGGTAAGACTTGAGAAATTGTTAAGTGTGATTTATGGTTTTCTTGTAATTTTTTCTGTTATTTCTTATGATTTACTTTGTGAAAATATGTATAGCACAAACAAAGTGTAATGTTTTTAAGTTTAAACAGATTTTAGATGAGTTTAGGGAAAATTATGAGTATGCTCTTCAACATAAAGTTGATATTTTAGTTTTTCCTTTTATTTTTGTTGGGATTATTGAATACGAGAGTTTGTTTCAGAGACCAGAATATTTGAAAAAAATTCTTAATTACCTTGATTTTATAAAAGAGCAAGTTGATGATAGGCTTTGTGTCGTATTTGGACATTATAGTTTTCATGAAGGCAAATTATTAGACTCTGTATCTGTAGTGAGTGATCACAGTTTTATATTGACAACTAAAGAAGTTAATGTGCCGGTCTTATTTGATTATAAGGGTCACAGTGTTGCTATCTTGAACTTGAACGATGAGCTTTTGTTTCAGGGATTTGAGGTAAAATTTAATGAACTTTTAAGTAAAGCTGATTATCTCTTAGTTCCGTCAAAGTCTTATTTTACTTGTGATAAAAATAACTTAAGGATTGAGTTCTTTAGAAAAATAGCTATGAAAAATGACTTAGAAGTTGCTTATGCCAATTTATGTGGTATTTATGATTCTACTGTATTTGATGGTTTGAGTTTTTTTATTAATAAATATGGAAAAATAAAACAGGCTAAGGAATTTGAAAACGATATTTTATTTAATGAAGAATTTTATGTTTTAGAGCTAGACTGCGAGTCTAAGATTTTTGATAAACTTATTGGGGCATTGGTAAGTGCTTTAAGAGAATATGTTAGGTTATCTGGGTTTGATAAAGTTCATTTTGGTATTTCAGGAGGCATTGATTCTGCTCTTGTTGCTTATATTGCATGTATTGCTTTAGGGTCTCATAGAGTTGTGGGCATTTCTATGCCTAGTAGATTTTCATCAAAAGGATCTGTTTCTGATGCAAAGGAACTTTCAAGGGAACTAGGATTTAAATTAATTGATATGCCTATTGAGAGTATGTTTCAATCTGCTTTGGAATTTTTTGATGGGTATTTTAATACGAAAGGAATTACTGAAGAGAATCTTCAATCCAGACTTAGAGGTCTTTTTTTAATGTCTTACAGTAATGCAAATAAGTCTTTGCTTATCAATACTGGGAATAAGAGTGAAATTGCTGTTGGTTATTTCACTCTTTATGGTGATTCTTGTGGTGGAATTTCTTTGATTGGCGATTTATTTAAGCGCGATGTTTATAATCTCGCAAGATATATTAATTTAAAAGAGGGAAAAGAAGTTATTTCTGTTAATATTCTTTTAAAGGAACCTTCTGCTGAGTTGAGACCTGATCAAAAAGACAGTGACTTTCTTCCTACATATGAAGTTCTTGATGAGATATTGAGTCAATATTTACTTAAAAATGAGCCCTTGGAAGTGCTTTATAAATCTTTTGGAGAAGAAGTAGTCACAAAGGTGTTAGATCTTTATTCTAATAGTGAGTATAAAAGGAGGCAAAGTCCTATGATAGTTAAAATTTCTAGGAAAGCCTTTGGTAATGACATTTTACTTCCTATTTTAAAAGTTGCGTTGACTAAGGATGAATAGTAATAATGTTATTAGTATATTAAATGAGTTTAGTTTAAAATTAGAAGAGATTTTCTTGCTTATAAATACTTATTCTTATGAACTTTACAAAGAAACACCTAGGTATTTTTATGATGATATTACAAATTATCTTGAATTAACTTTGGAGGTTGCTAATAAGTTCCAGGGAGAATTTGAAGGCTTTCAAGAGTTGAACTTAGGTAAATTTCTAATTAGAAGCATGAAATGTGATTTAATTTCTTATTTGTATTTATCTTTGGAATTAATAGAGAATTCTATGCTTTATAGTGAGATTAAAGATACTGGTATAGCTTTTTTTAAGGCCATTGCTTGTAAGATCTCATCGATAATATCTTATGTAGAGGTTGAGATTGAGAATATAGTTCTCTCTTCTGCTCTTTCAAGTAGACAGGCTTTCAGTAAAGATGGACATAAGATATTGATTTTCTCCTTTGATATCATTTATAGTGCAAGACTTAAAGATCATTTGGTTTTAAAAGGTTATGGTGTTGTGTCTACAGATACTGTTGACTTGTTCAATCAGTTACTCTGTAATGATTTTTATGATTTAATTATTCTTGATTTAAATTCGGATGAATATATACAGTTAATTTTAAACTTGCTTAGAAATGTTAAGAATCATGGTCTTTATGAGATGATTCCTGTTATTGTTATTTCTCAGATAAATAGGACAGATATTATTCAAACTTTTATTGAAGAGCAAGTTGATGATTATTTTTTGAGAAGTTTGGATTTTTTAGTGTTGGATATTAGGATAAATAGTTTTATTGAAAAGAAAAAGGTTATAGAACAGGGACAGAAATATTTGGATCTTGTGCTTCATGGTAGAAAATATTTTGAGAATGAGCTAATTGAAGCTGGAAATTATATTGAAAATTTATTGCCAAAGAAGATACAAAATGAATTCCTTAGTTCTAATTGGGTTTTTGTTCCATCAGAGAGAATTGGAGGTGATTTTTTTAATTATTATTTTATTAATGATGATTTAATAATTTATTTGATAGATATTTCAGGTCATGGAATAGGTTCTGCACTTTTATCACTTAGCGTTTCAAGTGTTATTAATTCTTATATTATTAATACTAATGATGTTACTCCATCTAAAGTTTTAAGGTATGTTAACAGTTATTTTGTTAAGTTTAAAAGTGATATGTTTATTACATTGTGGTATGGTGTTTTAAATGTAAAAACGAGACATCTAAGGTTCGCGTCGGCAGGAGCACCTCCGGCTGTTGTTTTAAATCATCAAGATAATATTTATCTTCAGTCAAGAGGAACTATTCTTGGAGTTGGAGAAATATATTCTTATGAGGAGAATGAATATGTATTGAGTAAATTTTCACACCTCTTGCTTTTTAGTGATGGTGTTTATGAAGTTGAAAATAAGCAAGGTGTAATAATGTCTATTGATAATTTTTATAATGTATTGAAAGAAAGTTCATATGATTTAGATGATTTTATTTTAGTGCGCATTTATGAAAAGATGTTGGATTTATCAAGATATAATGCGTTTAGAGATGATTTTTCTATTTTAGAGTTTATCCTTAATTAGTAAGTGAGTCCCTCAAGGCAAGGGTTGCATATTTTTTTAAATGATGCTGTTATTTTGGACATTAAAGCTCAATTGTAATTTATATTGTGACTTTAAGCCTTAACAACTTATCTTGACTTATGTAAAAAGATTGTTTAGATATTCCTTGTTATTTATTTAAATCAGTAGAGGGAATGTTTATTTCCTTATTCCTTTATGTTTTTTTGGGCTGTTTTTTTCTTGAGTTATAGTGGAATTATTAATAGTTTTTAATAGCTTATTTAGTGTCCAAGTTGAAAACTTGATATAAAGTTTTTTAATAGGATTTTTTGTATTTCTCAGTAGTACTTTTAGAGATTCTATGTTCATTATAGTTATTATTTCTTTTAAGATTCTTGGTAAGTTGTTAAAAATTTTGGAACCAACTTTGTGTCCTTCCATTATGAAGTTCTGAAGCATTATTTGTTCTTTCTTTTGTAATCTTCTCATGTATAATTTTAGTATCCTTTCTTGCACATTCATTATTTCTGAATTTATTAGTTCTTGTTTTTTCGATATTTTTTTTGATTCAATAATAGGTTTCTTAGGGAGGGATTTATATGGATTTGTACCTGGAATATAGTTTTTTGGAATCTTCATTTGTTTTTTTACTCCTATCCTTACTCATCATGTATGCTTTTATTAATTTTATTAAGTTTTTTGCTTTTATACAACTGATGTTGATATTTTAATTCTTTGTTATTAATATTAGATGATATGAATAAATATTTGAGTTTAAGTGTTTTTTACTTGTTAATTGGCATTCTGTTTTTATTTTTGGTTATTTTTATTCAGTTTAGAGACTTAAATTTAAATATATTTTTATTAAAGGATTTAAAATTTTTGGTTAGCAATAGAGTTGAAGATAATCAATATGTTTTAGACAATCTTACTCTTAGTATAAGAGGAATTAAGATAAATTTATCTAAAACTAAGCCTCTGATTATTCCTGAAAATGATCTTCATCTTTATCCCATTTCTTATAAAGTTCAGGATAATGCAATTTATGTTTATTTTGAGAATAATATTTTCTTACTGTTTTCATTTGATTCAGATAATAATTTTAATGTTAGCTCAAATCTTTCTAAAAAACTGTTAATGAGTTATGAAATTGAGGATGATTATAAAGTTTTATTTGATAAAAATATTATCATTAAGGGCTCCGGTAGTCATTTTGATGTTTCTTTAGGAAAACATAGTCAAATGAGCGAGAGAGAAATTTCAGTTAGTCCTCAGGAAGTTTTTCAAATCGGAAATTTGGTTGAAGAATCTAGAACTTCAGAGGAATTGGTTTTTAAAGGACATTCTAGGGATATTAAGTTAGATGTAAATTCTAATCTTATATATTCATTGATTAGGAAGGTAAGTAAAGAGAATTTTAACTTGGCGTTGATTAGGTTTAGAGATAAAGCATATGCTTCATGGAGTGACAAGTCAAGTTTTAGTGTTGAGAAAGGTGGATGGCGTAGAGGCGATGTGTACTTCTTTGATGAGGATATATTTATTTATCTTTTAGCCGAGTCTTTAACAAGGCCTAATTATGAAGATATATTTTCAAAGCTTAAATCTTTAGTGAGTCTTAATGAAAATCATTTGACATATTTAAGTGCAAGTTACTATGTTGATGCGGATAAGATAGATAAATTTTTTCATTATTTATCTGTAAATAAAACTTTTATTAATTCTCTTGAGACGGATAAGCTTTTAAGGTATTTGAAAGAAGATTCATATCTTCTGGAGAAGATTTTTTTATCTGAAAATGTTTCTATTTTGAATGATGCATTAAATATTTTGAGGGAACCGGAAGTAATATTGACTTCTGGATTTAATTTAATTCAAGCTTATAATGTGCTTTCTAATTATATTATATTTTTGCAGTTTGATAATAATAGTTTTGTGCTTGATAAGTTGAAAGAGGAGTTAATTAAATTTGTGTCTACTTTATTTTCTGTAACTAGTGATGGAAAGGTGTATGTTTCTGGAAATAAGAATGATTTGTCTTGGGATTTTGAATATACACTTAAGATTGCAGGCTTGATTAAAAGACTTGCTGCCCAATTAGGATGTGATTTGATCTTAGATCTTGCTTTTAATGCTATTTATTATTCTTTACTTAAGCCTGATATTGATAAAATTCCGTATGAGAATTATTATGCTGATATTGTTGAAAATGATTATATTCCAAAATTTAGTTTGTTTCCAAATCTTGGAGTTGGACATTGGATATATGGTGCGTCAAAGATTGTAAATTTTAAATTTTCTGATACTTTTTATTCTATTGATTTTAATCATAGTTTAAATTCTCCTGGGTACTTCTTTTTTAAAGGAATTCCACGTCCTACATTGGTTAGGTTTAGGAATATTGATTGGTTTACAGATCCCCAGTTTTATATATATTCTGATGGATGGAGATATTATTTAGATAATAATATATTGGTTTTAAAAATAACACCTAAGAAGTCCGACGATACAAAAATTCTCTTAAGATTTGATGATTTAGAGGTATTTGGCAAGATTAATGAGTAAGTTTGTTGATGCAGTTCAGTTAATCATTGATATTGGTAATACAAGTATATCTTTTGCATTGTATAGGTTGGATAAAATGCATGTATTTTGCAAGCTTGGCACAAAACATGATTTGAGTTTTAAGGAGCTTTATGAGTTTCTTAAAGTTAAATTTAACTATAAGGTTGATCAAGTATTTGTAAGTAGTGTTGTACCATCAATTGATAAATTACTTATGAATGTTATTTTTGCTCTTTATAAGGTAACTCCTTTGTTTATTAGATTTGATTTAAATTATGAGTTAAGTTTTAATCCTTATAATGGCAATCGTTTTGTATTAGGGTCAGATGTTTTTGCGAATCTTATTGGAGCTATTGAGTATTATAATGTTAATGATGCTTTGGTGTTAGATCTTGGAACTGCTTGTACTATTTTTGCAATTAGCAGGAAGGAAGGCATACTTGGTGGTCTTATTAATGGTGGACCTTTTACAAGTTTAAATGCATTAATTCATAAAGCATATCTTTTAAAAGATTTTAATCTTACAGTACCAAAAAAATTGTTAGGCTTATCAACTATTGATAGTGTAAATAGTGGTTTAATTTATCAGTATAAATATTTAGTAGAGGGTGTTTATCATGAACTTATGCGTAATTATGATAGGAAATTTGAATTGATAATTACAGGTGGTAATTCTTATTTAATTTTACCGTTAATAAATATAGATTTTATATCTAATTTGTATTTAACTCTTGAAGGCATTAGGATTTTGGGAAATGCTTTTAGAGACAATTGTTAATATTTTGATGCTAATTTTAATTCTTGGTATTAAAGTTTAAAAAGGTTTGTAAATAGTTCTTTCTTATTAAATTTTCTGTTTATTCCAAACCGGGTCAAGGAAAAGTCATATTTTACAGGATCATCTTTATTCATTTTTGAGAAATGTTTTGTGATTTCTATTGCTCTTTTAAGGCTTACATTTTTGGTGGTTTGGAGATTAAATAGTTTTGATGAGATATCTATCATGTGAGTATCCATTGGAACTATTAAATTTGATGGGTTGAACTTATTCCAAATTCCTAAATCAACATCATCTTTTCTTATCATCCATCTTAAGAATAGAAATAATCTTTTACAGGCACTTCCCCTTGAGGGTTTTGGGAGTATTATGCCAAATGGGTGCCCATTGATGTTTTCCATTTGCGTTATTAAATCTTCTAAGCTTGATATGAGGTTTTGATTTTTCTTGTAAATATTATAAAGTAAATTCTCAATTGTTAAGTATTTTTCTTTTATTTTCTTTAAAGACATTAATAAGTTTACAATATCTTCTGTTTTGAAAAATCGATAAGTAAAATCTTTATATATTATGTATAAATCTTTTTTTTTAAGTGTTTTGAGTGTTTCTGAAGGCTTATTCCCAAGTGGTTTTAAAACTGTATCAATTGCTGCCAGTATTTGCTCAACTCTTCCTAGTGCGATTGATGAGCTAATAAGACCTGCAAGTTCGATATCTTCTTTATTTGTATATTTGTATAGAAATTCTAGTGGATCTGGATGAATAAATTCTTGTTTATTGTATTTACTATATATAAATTCTAGTATTTCTAGCATAGTATCTTTATTTTTTTGCATTATCAAATTCTAATAATCCAAGTAGTATTCTCTTTAACTTTTTATCGTAAAGTTCGTCTTTGGCCCATTTTCCTGTAAGATCATATATTGTTGGAGCAGAGCCTCTCTTGACTAGGTAAAATCTAGGGTCAACCATATTGGAGTTTATGTTTTGTTTTGAAGCATAAGCTTTTAAATGTTGAATGTGTGCTCTTATTCCTTCTTTGATATTTGCAAAAGAATCTCCCTTTGTCGAGTTATCAGTAGCTCCTATGCCTGAGAAATTATATTGTTCTTTAGAGACAATACCATTGAATTTTAAGATGCCCGTTTCAAGTAGCATTTGAGCATATGCAATGTCAGAGTTTATTCCTTCAATTAGGGATTCATCTATGTAAGTTTGTGCAATTGTTTTGACGTATTCAGCTTCAAGGTAGGGATTCATTTTTAATGTATATTTTACCAGATCTTCTACTTGGCTTTTTCCTTTACTTAAGAGAAAAGGAATATATTTTTCTTTTTGCATTTCAGTGTTTATTTCAATTATTTCTTCTATACAATAGCTTTTTACGGTTATTAATATCAATGATATTGATATTAATAACCGTATGAATTTTTTTTGCATTTTTAAGACCTTTCAATGAATTTGTCGATTTCGTTGATTACAAAATCAAATCTTGATAACACTAACTTTTTATCTTCAAAAACATTGAAACTTTCTAAGTAGCCTCTACTGAAGATGAAATCAGAAATTTCACCAATGTTATTTATGTTTGTCACTTTTATGGAAGATGGATCTGTAACCGTTTTTTGCCATTCATTTTCGTCTTGTTTTAGTAGTAGTTGTAATGTTAGTATTTTTGAGTTTTGAGGCTTTCCACCGATGTTTATATATTTCTTTATTTGTTCGTTTTTACTAATGATTTCGTTTGCAATGTTTGCTTGATTTCCCATTGTAATTAGGATTAATTTATTTAGATCCATTCTTAGATCTAGAAATTTTAATTTTTGAGTTGATTTAATAAGCTCAAGAACATTTTGAATTTCTGTAACTTCAGATGTTTTATCCTTTCTGTCACTAAAAATTTTTATAGGTTCTATTAAATATTTAATAGTTGCGTTTGCAATATAATTTAACAAGCTCTTATTTTTGGTTTTAGTGAAATCGTGAGTATTTATGTGTTTGTATTGTGGGGTGTATAGATATACAATATTTCCTTTTTTAACTAGTCTGTTTACGAATGATTTAAACATTGAATCATGAGAATAAAAGGGCAGGATAATTAAAATGCTATCGTATAGTTTTTGGTTTTTGCTAATTGGGGCTTCTTTATATACATTTTCATATTTTGGTAGATAATTCATTTCATTTATGAACAATGGATTAAAATCGTAGTAAAAAAAAGGATTTTGATGTCTAATTCCTAAGGTGAGACTAATTGGGTACCAAACTGATAGATTTAAATTATTACTGTGATCTTTAATTTTTGTAAAGCCTACTTTGTAGTTGGGATTTGCGTCTTTTGGGTAATTTGTGAAGAGGCCAAGGTATGAAAATACTGTTGCAATTAGTACTATAATTATCGATGGTAATACTACCATCATTTTAAATGGGATTGTAAAAATGATTTTTTTAAGTTTATTTTCCTTTTTCTTTGTTTGTCTTCTAAGAATTATTGTTTTTATGATTTTCATAGTGGTTGTTATTAGAAAAAATAAAAATATAGGACCAATATAAATCATGAATGGTCTAATTTCTGTTAGGTATAGGGTAATTATAAAGAAGATTCCTGGGAAGATTATGAAATAATCTTCATAAGAAAATTCTCTTTTAAAATTGAAGAAATTTATTACCAAAAATATGCTAAAGCCTAGTAAAAATATTATTTCGTAAGATTGTTCATTCATAAAAAATAAATTTTCCTTAAGTAATTATAAGCATAAAAACGATATTTACAAAATAATTTATTTAGTTATAAAGTAAATTGTAATGATTGATGTAAGCGATAATTATATAACTCAAGCTAGGTTGATTTGTGATTTAGTGAATTATATTGGCTCTATCTTAATTGATTTTAAATGATTTGTTGTAATTTTTTGAATTTTGATTTGAAAATATATAATTAGAGTTATAGTTAATTGTAATTGGTTGATTTTATAATTTCTTTTTCTGAAGGGTGGCGATTTTATGATTTAAGTTTCTATCCATTAGGTTTGATTTATTCATTAATTCTTGTTTTATTTAATATTTTTTTCTTTTATCATTTGTTTTTATTGTGTTATAATTTGACCTTCAAGAGGCAATAGTAATACATGTTTGGAATCTTTTTAGGAACCGGTGCATCAAGTGGTGTTCCTATGTTGAATTGCGATTGTAGAGTATGTAGTTTAAACTTTGGTAAAAACAAAAGACTTAGAAGTGCATTTTTCATCAATTCATGTGGAATGAACTTATTAATTGATACAGGTCCTGATATCAGGACACAGCTTTTAAGAGAAAAGATCGTTAAGTTAGATTTGATACTCTATACTCATGAGCACTATGATCATATTATGGGTCTTGATGATATTAAGTTTTATACAAGGACTGTTCCTTTACCTATTTATGCTAGAGAGAGTACGATGCAGCATATTAAAAATGCCTTCCCGCATAATTTTTCATCAAAAGTGTCTATAAGTGGAAAAGCAAACATTATTCCTAATTTGGTAATGGATTTACAACAAATTTTTTTTAGAGGAATAAAGATAATGCCAATTCCTTTATTACATGGGGATATCATTAGTTTAGGGTATAGAATAGATAATCTAGCATACCTTACTGATGTTAAATCTATTCCTGAAATTTCTTACAACTATTTAAAAGGATTAGATGTACTAGTAATAGATGCTTTAAGGGTTAAACCTCATCCTGGTCATCTAAATTTTGATGATGCTATTATTGAGGTTAAAAAAATAAATCCTAAAATTGCTTATTTTACACATATTGCACATGATATAATGCATGAAGAATTTGATTATCTAAAGCGAGATAATATTTATTTGGCTTATGATGGTTTGAAGATACATGTTTAAATTGGTAGGTAATTGTGAATTTAATTTCTTGGAATGTCAATGGAATAAGGGCTGTTCTTGGTAAAGGTTTTCTTGAGTTTGTTAAAAAGTATAATCCAGATATTTTGTGTCTTCAGGAAACTAAGGCTTGCAAAGAACAGTTACCAAAAGAGCTTATAGATATTGAAGGATATTATTCATATTTTGCAGAGTCTGTAGTAAAGGGTTATAGTGGGGTTGGTCTTTATTCAAAGATTAAGCCTGTTAAATTAGAGAATATGAATGTGGAAGTGTTTGATAGGGAAGGAAGATGTCTTATTGCTCATTACCATGATTTTATTCTTATTAATGCGTATTTTCCTAATTCTCAGGCTTTAAGAAAAAGACTTACTTATAAGCTTGAATTTTTAATGGCTCTTGAGTCTATTGCAAATTCATTTGTAGATTCTGGAAAAAACCTTGTAATTTGTGGTGATTTTAATATTGCGCATATGGAGATTGATTTATCTAATCCTAAAACCAGCAGAGAATCTGCTGGTTTTTACATTGAAGAAACTACTTGGATGGATAATTTTTTAAATGGGGGTTATGTGGATACCTTCAGAATGTTTAATAAGGAGCCGGGTAATTATACTTGGTGGGATTATAGAACAAGGGCAAGGGAACGTAATATAGGTTGGAGGATTGATTATTTTGTTGTTAATGAAGTCTTTAAATTTGAAGTAAAAGATGCTTTAATTTTAAGGGAAGTATTGGGTAGCGATCATTGTCCTGTTTTTTTAGAGTTGAGATAGTGAAATTAAAATAATATGTGTGGAGGTGATGTATATGGGTAGGTATTTTTTAGTTATCCTTATTACTTTTATTCACAGTTTTGTTTTTGGGATTAATTTAGAGGATATTGATTTTTATCGCAGTCTTGAGAAGAAAGATCTATTGTTAGTGATCCACTTACTAGAGAGAGAACAATATTTTACTCAAAAGAATGAACTTTTTACATATATCGATTTGGCTAAGCAGGCCTTGGCTGAAAGAGATGTGCAATTTGTAAGTGGCAGTGATGAGTTAGATGAGATACAACATATTAATAATACTTTACAACGTCCAAAAAATTTTGATAGTTCAAAATTTATCTTAAAAGCTTCGAAAGCTTTAAACACTTCTATTTATTTTGACAGTGGTGATGGATTTTTGAAAACTTTAGATGGGCGTAATGTAGGTATTCAAGATGGTAATTTTGTTATTTTAGATTCAGTATCTTTTAAAGCTTATGATGGTGTATCAAGTGAATATACTACTATCGAAATTTATGAGAAGAGTATTTTAAATCCTGATTTTAGTAAATTGGTTTTAGATAAATTGGAACCTTTTGTTTATGTTGGGGAATTGAATAAGAGAGTTTATTTTGATGACATTTTAAAGTTATCTAAGGAGGAACTTTTGTTCTTATTTTATGAATTGTTCCCTATTTCTAAGTTAAAGGGCATAAAGGATTGGTACGATTTTGGATTTTCATCTATGCTTAGAAAAATTCAAGAGATGTATAATGTAATAATCAATTCAAGGAAAGTAAAATGAAATATAAATATATTAATGAATATGTTAATAGTATGAATGTATTAAAGTTTATCTCTTTAATTTTAGCCTTTCTTATTTTATCTTGTTTGCCTGTTAGTTTAGAGATTGATAAAAACTTAGTAAGTGGTCAACTTGAGAATGGGCTTAGATATTATATTTATGGCAATCAAGTTCCAAGTAAGGCTGTTTACATGGGAATTTTGTTTAATGTTGGATCTTTAAATGAAGAGGAAAATGAACGAGGTTTAGCGCATTATCTTGAGCATATGGCTTTTAAGGGTACAAAGGATTATCCTGGTGGTGAAAATATTTTGGAAGTTCTTAAAAAATTTGGAATGGAATTTGGAGCTGATATTAATGCTTATACTAGTTTTGATAAAACTTATTATCGTCTTGATTTGCCGGATGGTGGTAATGAGTCAGAGATTGATGAGGCTTTGAATTTATTAAAGAACTGGGCTTTCCAAATCGAATTTGATGAAGTAGCAATAGATAGAGAACGTAATATCATTCTTGAAGAGAAAAAGCTTCGAGAAAATTATTTAGGTCGATTGAGAGAAAAAATGTTTAGGATTGTTTTGAAGAATAGTAAATATGAGGTCAGATCCCCTATTGGACTTGAAGAGAGAATTTTATCTTTTAAGTCAGCAGACTTTAAGAAATTTTATAAAAAATGGTATAGACCAGATCTTACTAGTGTCATTATTGTGGGAGATATTGATCCTTATAAAATTGAAAAGAAAGTCAAAGAACGATTTTCATCTTTTGCTAAACCAGTAGGTGATCCTGAAAAAATTAAAATAAATTTGAATACAGTCATTGATGAAGAATTTGTAAGTATAGAGGATTTTGAGACTCCATTTCCTAGTATGAGTTTTGTTGTTAAAAAAGAAATTGAGGAGAAATATAATTTTGCTACTATTAGTGAAGTTAAAAGATTGGTTGAGGAAACTTTATTAGACGATCTTTTTATAAATAGATTTTATGAATTAAAAACCTCTGGGACAAATTATTTTATGTCATTTAATAAATCTAATTCACATTTTGCATCAGATGATAATAATTATATTTTGCTTAATGAAATTTCCTTTAATATTAATCCGAAGCATTTTAAAGAAGCTGTTGAGGGGTTCTTCTATGAAATTGAGAGAATCAAGAGGTTTGGTTTTACAAAGGGCGAGGTTGATAAGATTAAGTCTAAGCTTATTAGTTATTATAGGCTTAGTAAGGATAATATCAATAAACGACATTCATCTAGTATTGTGGACATTTTAGTAGATGTTGCTTCTGGGGGCTCTCAGATGTTTGATATGAATGAGTACTTTGATATTGCTATTGATCATCTAAATAAAATTAGCTTAAGAGCAATATCAGATTTGGCTAGGAGTGAGGCATCCTTAAATAATATGAGCATTATTTATTTTTATTCTAAGAAGTCTCATCCCAACTTGACTCTTGAAGAGGTAAAAGAATTACGTAACCTTGCTTTGGATAAAGAAATTAAGCCTTATAATGATATATTAATTCAGGGAGAATTCTTTGAAAAGTCTCTGGAAAGTAAAAATATTGTTGACGAGAAAGAATTATCTGATGGAATTTCATACTTTATGTTAGAGAATGGCGTTGAAGTTTACTTTAAAAATAATGAGCGTCAGAAAAATGTAGTCAATTTTAGAGCATCTTCTTGGGGTGGTTTGTTGAGTGAGAATGCTGAACTTGTGCCTGTTTTGTCTTTGGCACCAAGAGTAGTTTCTAATTCAGGGTATGGAGATTATTCTAAGCTTCAAGTTGATAAATATTTATCAGATAAGGTTGTAAGTTTGATCCCAACAGTTGGTGATCAAATGTCAAGTATTGGTGGTAGTGCTGATGTTAAGGACCTTGAAACTCTTTTTAAGCTTATATACTTTACATTTAATGAGCCAAAGATAGATGATGTTATTTTGCAAAGTATGATTGAGGATGTAAAAGCAGTAATTAAGAGTAGGCAAAATGATTCTAAGCATCTCTTTTATAGTGCTATTAATCGATTTTATAACAATGATGACTATCGTTTGAGAGATATTGAATACTCTGATTTAAAAAATGTGTCGAAGGAGCTCCTTTTGGATTTCTATAAAAAGAGATTTACTTATGCAAACAACTTCAAGTTTATCTTTGTGGGAGATGTTAACTTAGAGACAATAAAAAGTCTTTCAGGTAAGTATTTGGGTAATTTAAGTTCTAAAAATTTGGATGAGTTTAGGGATTTGGATTATTCTTATAAGAGAAATATAGATAGGATAATTATAAGGAAGGGTGAGGATTCAAGTAGTACTGTGTGTATTTTGTATCCTTTTAAGTTCAATTATACACCTGAGAATGTTTTGAATTATGAAGCTTTGGCATCGCTATTAACAGAAGGTCTTGTTAAAACCATTAGAAGGAAGCTTTCTAGTGTTTATTCAATAGGAGCAGCTTTTGATTGTTTACTTAGAAAACATTCTGATTCAGATGGTTTTATAAGTATATCTTTTATGGTTGAGCCTAAGGTGCTGGATAATGTTTTAATGGCTGTTCATGAGTATATCTTAGAAAAACAGAAAATAGGTGTCGTGGACGAGGATTTTGATTATATTAAGAGAAATATTATTAAAAATAATAATATTGGTTCTGAAAGTAATGGATATTGGCTTTCAAAAATATTAAGTTCAGTTCTCTGGTATGATGCTTTTAAAGACACTTTTAGTGTTAAATTTATCGAAAATAGTTTAAAGAAAGATATCATAAATACCTTGTTTAAGGGCATTAATTTTGGTCAAAAGACAGAGATTGTGTTGATTCCAGAAAAGAGCAGTTGATTTAAAATTTTGTTATTTCATTATTTTGCCTTTGAAGAGGATTAATAGTTTTGCAGCTATTAATCCTCTTGATTTCCATATTAATTCTTCTAATTTTATAGTCCATTTTGTGTATCTTTTTATTTCAATTGTAGAGAACTATTGTTAGTTAAATGGTTTGTAATATTCTCTTATGGAATTTGGGATGTGTGGGTTTAGAATTCGTTCTTTACTAAGTATTTAAACTTAACATCATAATCTTGTCGTCTAAAAGTTTAATCTAGAATTTTTTATCTTTTGATAAGATATTTTATTCTAGGAATTAGAGATTACTTTATTAAAGTTATACATGTGTAAGATTTCATGCAATAAAAATGATCATTTGGGTTATTTTTTACGTAGTTTTATCTTTTGAATAAGTTGTAAACAAGATGTTTCTTAATTTTAGATTGGAATTGATTGGTTTGTTTATATCATTATAATAATTCCTGCCAATATACTCAATGTAGCTTATTTAAATCATATTGTTGTTTGTTTTATTCCATCATTCTTATTTTTTAGTAGTGTGTACTTTTTTAAATTAGATACTATTATTTTTTGAGATTCTTTTTATAAACATCTTTGTGTGAAGACTAAATTTAATAAAATATTCATTTTGACTAATTAATATTTTAAATTTTTGGAGATTTGAAATTACTGTTTTAATATCCATATTTTTTATTTCAACAACATTATTTGGTCTGATAAGTTTGATATTATTCATTTGAATCTCTATTGTTAGTTTTTTGTTTTTATTATCATGTATTGTGTGGAAATTTATTAGTATCGTTAAAATAATTACTAAGATGGCGATAGCTTTTGTTATTTTACATAGAATAAATATATGATAATGCCAATAAGAGAACCCCTAGAGTTTTCTCTATGTACATCCTCTAGGGGGCTCGAACCCCTGCTGCCAGGATGAAAACCTGGAGTCCTAACCACTAGACTAAGAGGACAGAAAATTGAGCTCAGTAGGACTCGAACCTACGGCCACCGCCTTAAAAGGGCGATGCTCTAACCAACTGAGCTATGAGCCCATGGATAACACTCAAACTTGACAGCCTTAATTATACCATTTATTTCAAGTTGTGTCAATTACTTGAAATAAATAAAGCTTTCACTTGACTTATTATATAGTGAGCTGCACAGGACTCGAACCTGTGACCTACGGGTTAAGAATCCGACGCTCTAACCAACTGAGCTAGCAGCCCTCTGTTTATTAATAAACTAATAAATAGGATAAATGCTTATAGGTGTAATGTCAAGGATTGTTATTATTTTTTTCTATCTTTTCTAATAGATTTTTTGCTTCTAAGTGATTGGGATTTAAAGTTAGCAATTGTGTTAGAGTTTCTTTTGCTAAGCTTTTATTTTTTGCATTGATTCTTGCTTTTGCTAGCTTTAATAGTATGCTTTGGTTGTTTGGCAGAAATCTTAAAGCATTTTCATATGCAAAATCAGCTTCGTTGTATCTTTCAAGTTTATAAAAGGAGTCTGCAGTTAAGATGTATACTTTAGCTATTCGAGGTCCATTAGGCTCAAGACTAATATATTTTTGAAAATATTTAAGGGCGTTTTTGTATTGTCCTTGAAAAAAGTATGCTTCTCCTAGTGCTTGTATTATTCTTGCGTCATGCTTTTTTATTTCAAGGCCCTTAATAGATTCTATTTCAGCTCTTTTGTATTCTCCTGTTGCTATTAAACTCCATATGAGTATTACTCTTGCATCTAAATTATTTGGATTGTATTTTATTTCGTTTTGGGTATTTATAATGGCTTCTTGAAATTTACCTTGTCTATAGAGTAAAAGTGAATCTTCTTTTTCTTGTGCTTTTAGTAGGCTTAAGCATAAGAGTAGCATAATAATTATTTTTAAGCCAAAATTTTTGTTTATCATTTTTCCTCCATTTCACAATTTCCATTAAATAGTGCTCCTGGATCTATGAAAAGTTCTTTTGTTTTGATATTGCCAATTAACTTTCCAGTTTTATAAATTTTTATTGTCTCTAAAGCCTCTACGTTACCTTTCATTGTTCCATGATTTAGGAAGTTATTGCACTTGATTTCTGCTTCTACATTAGCTTTTTCTCTTAGGTATATTGAGCTTGTGGAGTTTATAAGTCCTTTAAATATTCCTTCGATGATTATTGGCTTATTGCTTTCTACATATCCTTCGAATTCAAAATTGCTCTTTATAACATTTTGAATATTGCTTTCTTCAAATTCTAGGGTATCTATGCTCAATTTAACTCCTAAAAATGAATGCTTAATTAAAGCATTCATTTTTACTTTAACGTTAATTTTAAGTTTGTCTTTTGGCTCTTAATCTTTTCTTTGGCCTAAAAATCTTAGTAGGTATAGAAATAAATTTATGAAATCCAGGTAAAGTTTTAAAGAAGCCACAATTGCCATTCTACTTTTAATTTCAGTACCATCTTCTAGCATTCTATTCATTTTAGAGATATTCTGAACATCATAAGCCGTTAATCCTGTAAATAATATAACACCTAGAATTGAGATTAAAAAATCTAGTCCTGAACTTCTAAAAAATATATTAAAAATAGATGCAATAATAATACCCCATAAGCCCATGATGAAATAACTTCCCATTTTTGTAAGGTCTGTGCTTGTTGTATATCCGTAAAAGGACATTGCAAGGAAAGTTAAAGAAGTAATGCCAAATGTATAAACTATTGAGCCTTGAGTGTATATCATAAATACAGAAGATAGTGTCACTCCTGTTAAAGCTGAGTATCCTAAGAAAAGTGCTGTTGCTGTACTACTTGATATTCTTTCAATTGCTCCACTTATTGCATAAACTAGTCCAAATTGTACAATTAGTATTGCTATATATGACATTGGATTTGTAAATATTATGGCTCGCATTGTTGCGTTTTCAGATGTTGTGTATGCGAATATTGCGGATATTAAGAGACCAATTGCCATTAGCCCAAAAACTTGAGCTAGAAATTTGTTTTTTATCTTTATTTCTTGTTTGTCTTGCGTTAATTCAAACATAATTCCCTCCTTATTTTTTTTGTTCATTAAATTTTTTACATAGTTCATTAAATATTGTACTTGGAACTTTCCCATATCTTAAGAATTCCATTGAAAATTCGGCTTTCCCTTGTGTGGACGATCTTAAAATAGTTGAAAATCCAAACATCTCGCTTAAGGGTACCTCGGCTTCGACTTTTGAGAAATTGCCCTCTTCAACAGAGCCTACAATTATTCCTCTTCTTTGGTTTAAAAGACCAAACATATTGCCTTGGAACTCGGTTGGTCCTTCAAGAGTTACTCTCATTATTGGTTCAAGTATTGTGGGTTTTGCCTTATTATAAGCTTCTCTGAATGCTCCAATGGCTGCAAGTTGGAATGCAATGTCTGATGAGTCAACAACATGATATTGGCCATCATTAATTGTGATTTTAATCCCTACTATTGGAAAACCAATCAAAGTTCCCTTTTCCATAGCTTTTTGGAATCCTTTGTCACATGATGGAATATATTCTGTTGGAATTACTCCACCCTTTATAAGATTTACAAATTCATAAGTTTGTCTTTCTGTATCGAGTGGTTCCATAAATCCAGCAACCCTTCCGAATTGGCCTGCACCTCCTGATTGCTTTTTATGAGTATAATTAAATTCTGCTTTGTCTGTAATGGTTTCTCTGTATGCTACTTGGGACATTCCTGTTTCCACTTCTGCTTTAAATTCTCTTTTCATTCTTTCAATGTAGACTTCTAAGTGTAGTTCACCCATTCCTTGTATGATTGTTTCTTTTGATTCGGGATCTATATAAGTTTTGAATGTAGGATCTTCTTTGGTGAACCTTCCAAGAGCTTTTGCCATGTTATCGGCTGATTTTTTATCCTTGGGTTTTATTGATAAAGATATTACTGGCTCTGGGATGTACATTGACGTCATTGAATAGTTAATTGAAGGGTCACAGAATGTATCTCCTGATGCACATTCTATTCCAAATAATGCAACAATATCGCCACTATTCCCGAATTCTATGTCTTCAGTATTATTGGCATGCATTCTAATGAGTCTGCCGACTTTAAATTTTTTAGAGGTCCTTGAATTTATGAGCTCTTGTCCCTTTTTTAAAATCCCTTGATATATTCTGACATAAGTTAATTGTCCGTATTGTCCATCTTCCAGTTTAAAGGCTAGTGCCACAGTTGGTAATGTATCATCAGTTTTAAGTTCGATTTCTTTTTCGTTTTTGTTTAAATCAAGTGCCACATTTTTAATATCATGAGGAGCGGGTAAAAATCTATTTACAGCATCAAGTAAAAGCTGAACACCTTTATTTTTATAAGCAGAACCCATAAATACTGGACAAAGTTTTAAAGCTAAAGTACCAGTTCTAATAGCATCATATATTGTCTCTATAGCTATATCTTGTCCCTCCATATGGAGTTCCATAAGTTCGTCGTTAAAGTCAGACAATGCATCTAGCATTATTTTACGCTTTTCTTCAGTCTCATTTAATAGTTCATCAGGAATTTCTTTCTCTATAATTTCTGTTCCATCTTTACCTTCAAAATAATAGGCTTTCATTAAAACAAGATCGACAACTCCCATATGTTTATCTTCGAGTCCGATTGGAATTTGCATTAGAACCGCATTTAAGTCAAGCTTATCTTTAAGTTGATCTTTTACATTATTAGGATTTGCTCCAGTCTTATCACATTTATTTATGAATGCAAGGCGCGGTACATTGTATCTTTTCAGTTGTCTATCAACTGTAATTGATTGAGATTGAACTCCTGCAACAGAATCAAGAACAAGTATTGCTCCATCTAGAACTCTAAGTGAACGTTCAACTTCAATTGTAAAGTCGACGTGACCTGGAGTATCAATAATGTTGATTGGATGATTTTTCCATTCCACATGAGTTGCAGCCGACGCTATTGTAATGCCCCGTTCTCTTTCAAGTTCCATTGAATCCATTGTTGCTCCAACTCCATCTTTTCCCTTGACTTCATGGATTGCGTGAATTTTGTTGCAATAAAAAAGAATACGTTCTGTGAGTGTGGTTTTGCCTGAATCAATGTGAGCACTGATACCTATATTTCGCAATTTTTTATAGTCCATGGAATATTTTTCCTCCTGAGTATGTGTATAGTTCGAACACGAATTACTTCAAATTCTACATGATTTTTAAAAAAAAGTCTATTTTAAACTATTCCAGTTGATTTTGACTTAAGAGAATTGTGGTGTCTAAAAGGTAAGTAATTTTTTCTAATTGCCTTTTTTTAGCAGGAGAATTTACGGTTTATTTGAAGTATAAAGTGTGTTTATTTAGTAATTATGAAGAAACGTTTGATATAGAAGTTATTGTTTTCTTAAATTTTAGTTTTTTGTTTATGTGATACAAATATGTTCGTTTTCTGTTTGATCTCGTGAAAGACTTTAAGTTATTTAACATACTTGCTTGACTTAGATTGTGTTAAACATATACATTTAATTATAAGGAATATATCATTTAGTAAATTTTGATTTTATTGATTAAGAATGTTTATCATTTAATGAATTTATTCTTTCTTTACTTTATATTTTATACTCCTAAAATAACTATTGGAGGGTATAAGTTTGAATACTTTAATAATATCTCATGAATTGAGCAAAATATGTCAGATTGATTACGATTCTGCTTTGTTTGAGCTTTCTGTATTTTTTAAAGATGGGAGAGCTTACAAATATTTTAAGATTGAACCGAGGCATTTTAATATAATATCTAAGCTTGTGCAAGATAAAAAGTCAGTTGGCAGATATTTAACAGAGCACATATTTAACAGATATGATCAGGAGAAGCTTTAATTGTGTTATTGAGTTAGTCATTCAAGAAAGATTCTTAATATATAGGAATCTTTCTCTATTTGTTTGCTTTAATATTTATGTTAATTGAATAATGTGATGCAACTTAAAAGTATGGTTGTATTGCATTTTTTGCAATAAAGGTTGTTATAATTGAATTATGTTGTATAATTATATAATATAATTCAATTATTTGATATTTTTTTATCCATTTGATCAAGGTTTAGGCTATGAAACGATTTTTGATTTTCATAATATTGTTTTTATTATTTTTTAGTACTTCTTATGCTAAGGTTTTGTATTTTTCGGCAGGTTTTACCACACAAATTAGTATTGAATCACTTTATTTATTTAATAAGGAAACAGGTACAGTTTTAGATAAGTTAATGAGTCCTAGATTGTTTCCTATTTTGAGAGATTTTCAAGGTAATTTTTTGCCTCGTTTAAATGTATTTGAGGACAATTTATCTAATTTATATGATTCTTTTCAGCAAAATTTAGCTATTTTATTTCAGTTTTATAGGAAGAATCAAAATAAAGCTTCACAAGTCGATAATGGTATCAATAAGTTTAATTTGGATGATTTAGAGCCACTTATTAATAGTACTCATGATTTAAGAAAGTTTTTGCTTGAACTTAGGAAGTTAGATAAAGAGAAATTGTTGAAGAATTTAGATAGAGTTGGATTGAATATGAGAGAATTTTTGACTCAACTAGAAGAAACAACAAAACAGGCTCTTGAACTAAATGATGTGATATTTGATCAATTAAGTGAATTTGGGATTGGTAGTCTAGATGATTTTACGGTCTTGTGGAATGATGTGTCTACATCAGGAACTGTTTTAAATGAGTCTTTAAGACAAAAATTATCACCTTTATTTAGTGCTGGTTTTCAAGGTTATTTTCAAATAGGTTTTCCTATTTTTATCAGTGATTTTTATTATGGATTTGAACTTGGATTTGGTTTTAATCTTGGAAGGATGATGATTCCCGATTTAAACCTTTTGAAGTCTCCTTATGATTTTGATTTGGGTTTTGGGGTAATGCCTAGATTATTCATAAAATATGATATTTATTATTTAGCAGCTACTTTGTTTGCAGGTTTTGGTGATAGATCTTTGGTTATAGATCCTCTTTATGTAGGTAATTTACTTGGTCATAGCAGAGTGACTAATCCTTTTAATATTATTGAATCAGGTCTCAGGTTGAGATTAGTCTTTATTAATTTGGAATCATCAGTATTATTTTCTATTAATGATCTTAAGTATAGAGACTTAAGGGTTGGACTTGGATTTGAGATTCCAGTAATTATTTAAGTATTAATTTAAATTGATGTTTTAAGTTGGTGATATTAGCTTAAGCTAGTATTCAGGTTTTACTTTGATGTATAAGATATTGTTTATTTTTCTTTGTTGTTTTGTATTTTCTTGTGAAACTCTTTCTAAATCTTATCAAGATATCTCAGATGAGTATTATAAACTTGCCAAATTAAATGAGGAGCTTGGTAATGATCAAGCGTCTGTTGCACTTTATGAACAGGCTATTAAGTTTGATTCTAGTGTTAATAGGGTGTCTAGTTATAATTTTATTTTGGCTTACATCAATTTAAAGAAATATGATGATGCTGAGTTAAAACTTGAACCTTTGTTAAAGAATGATCCCAATAATATTTTGTTAATTAATTTAAAAGCTTATTTATTCTTGAGAAAAGATGATTTGGAAGGAGCTTTAAATTTTTATTTAAAAACTTTAGAGATAGCACCTGCTAATCAAGAAGCGTTATTTAATGTTTTTTATATGTATTATTTAAAGAAAGATCTGAAAAGTGCAAAAAAATATATATTGAAATATAAGGAATTAAAATATTCAGTTCCTTCTAATGCCATTGAAATAGTCTCATCTGTTTTGGAGGAATAATGTTGGAGATCATTTGTATTAATTTCGGTATTTTTTGTTGTATGGGTTTAATTTATAAATTCGTTTCTAAGTATCTAGAGGATTGAAGTATTATGCGGATAAAGGTTTTATTTTTAAGCTTTTTGATATTTATTACAAGCAATGCATTTTCAAATGTTATTTTTGAATTTAATTTAGGATTTGGTTTGGATTTTCCAATTAGTACTATTTCAAACTTTTATAATACAGCTTTAGATATTGGTGCAAAACTTGAAAGTGAGATATCTACTTTGGAGAGAGAACAAATTGTTAAAAATTTTGCAGAGATTGTTGACATTTCTAAGAGCGGTTTAACTTATGGAGGATATGCTCAAATGGGAGCGGGATTTGATGATTTCCTTTCACTTGGTTTTGAACTTGGATTTGATTTTAATGTATTTAGAAGTGTTAATCATAAAGGACGATTGAATGATATTTTTTCATTCATTGCGGCTATTGAGTCTAGATTTTATACAAGGTTAGACTTTTTTATTGGGGCTATTTTATTATTTACTGGGCCTAGAATTAATATGGCTACTTCTGTTCAAGATTCTATTTTGACTGAATTTGGTATGTTTGGTTGGGATCTTGGTATGAGAGCTACATTTGCTTTTTTGGCACTTGAGGGATATTATTGTTGGAATATTCAAAATGATAAATTTTCTGATTTTAAGTTTGGGATAGGTTTTGAGTTTGAAGTTATTTAGGTAGGTAATAAATAAGTTCTTATGTTATCTAATTTTTAATTTATACATAATACACTTTTTATTGTTTTAACTTTAGATATATGTCTTGAGCTTGTTTGAATTGTTTATATTAATGTACAATGAAATAAAGATTTTTTGTTCGAGTTAGGGAGCTTTAAAATTGAGTTTGCTTATTAAAAAATCAATAGGTATTATTGCCTGTCCTGGTGGAAGGGTATTTGCAGATAAAATAATGGAAGAACTTAGGAAAATATTTTCCGATACTGAGAGTAGGGCTATTGAAAAAATTTCTCAAACTTCTCATTGTTTAAAAGAAGATATTTTGAAATTTGAGGGAATTTTATCTCTTTTTTTAGAGGGATTTAAGTTTTCTGACTTAAATTTTGATAAGACTATAGAAGTTCCTGCAAATTTTATTAAGTTTGCTAATGGTGAATTTAAAACAGAAATTTTAAAAACCATAAGAAATAAAGATATTTTTATTGTTCAAGACGTTTCTAATACTTATCCAGTCAATGTAAATAATGATGAAAAAGTAGTAATGACAATTAATGATCATCTAATGAATTTGATGACTACAATAGATGCATGCATGCAAGCTAAGGCTAATTCTGTGAGTGTTATTGTTCCTTCTTATCCTTATTCAAGGCAAGATAAAAAGCATTCCAGGGAAGGGTTAACAGCAAGTCTTTTTGGTAGATTGCTGGAAGAATTGGGCGTTAAACATATTTTAACACTAGATATTCATTCAAAAGCAATTGAAAATGTCTTTAGAAAAGCTTATTTTGAAAATTTGAATGCATCTTATGAAATTTTCGATGCTTTAGCTGAATTAATTGATATTAGAGATTCAAATTTGGTAGTTGTTTCTCCTGATACAGGAGCTGTTAATAGGAACAAGTTTTTTGCGTCTAATCTTAAAAGGCCCTTAGCTTTGCTTTATAAGGAAAGAGATTATTCAAAGGTAACCCATAATGTTAACGATTCCAATATTTCTGTTACTAAGCTTTTGGGAGATGTGGAAGGTAAGAATGTTTTTATGAGCGATGATATTTTGGCTACTGGTGGAACCTTTATTAAGGCTATGAAACTGTTAAAGAGTATGGGTGCTAAGAAGATTATATGTGCAGTAAGTTTGCCATTTTTTAATGGGGATGCAATTAGGTATTTTGATAAAGCTTATGAGGCAGGCTATTTTTATAAGGTGATTGGAACAAATGCTGTATATCATGATGATAGGCTTGTCAGCAAGCCTTGGTATTATGAAGCTAATGTTGCACATCTTTTTGCTGGTGCAATTTTTGCAATTCATAATAGAGTTAGTTTGCAAAAGATTCTTGATAGAAGTCAGGATATTCAAAATTTAATTTCTAAGAGTTAGTTTTATGAATGTACTCAGTATTGATATTGGTACTAGTACTTTGAAATCTGCTTTGATTAATTCTCATCATGGGATTTTAGAGAGTTTTGATGTAAACTATTTTGATTATTTTAGTGTTGATTTTGAGAACTTTGACTACAAAATATGGTTTTTTGCTTTCAAGAGAGTAGTTTCTAATTTTAGGGAGAAAAAAATTGATTGTATTTCTATTAGTGGTATTTCTCCATGTCTCATAGCTCTTGGTTCGGATTTAACTCCTTTGGAAGTTTTACATTGGAATTCTTCTAAGATAGTTGATAATTTTCAAGGGAAATCAGCTTTCTTACCCTTTGTACTTAGCACACTTGAGAGGGGGATTTATGATAAGGTTAGGTATTTTGTATCTTGTTTTGAGTATTTTATTTATTTACTTACAGGTAATCTGATTACAAGCTATCCAAGTTTGTCTTATATACCGTTTATTTGGAATGATATTGAGATAAGAGAGTATAATCTTGATACGAATAAATTTCCTCCTTTCTTAAGGATGGGGGAAAGTGTTGGCTGTGTTACTACTAGTGCTAGTAGTGAATTTGGCATCGATAGTGGGATAGAGGTAATTAATGCTGGAATGGATTATTTAAGCGTGCTTGTTGGAAGTGGGGCATTCTTTTCTGGGATTGTGTCAAATAGAACAGGTACAAGCGAAGGTTTTAATTTTGTCTCGGATGCATGCTTGCCAGGCTTTTCTTTGGTATATCCTTATTTTTTAGATAATTTGTTTGTTATTGGAAGAATAGTTCCTTCGGGATATTTATTGCAGTTGCTTAAAGATAGATTGTTTAAAAATAAAAAGTCGTTTGAAGAATTTCTTAAAGAAATTTCTAAGGTATGTGGTTTAGGTAATGTTTGTTTTTATCCAAACAATAGGGAGGTTTTTTCTGACAGTATTGTAATAGATTCACAAGTAAGAGGTAATTTGAATAAAGGTATTTTTGGTAAAATAGATAATCCTTTACAGATTGGAGTTGCAATTCTTGAGTCTTCTTATTTTTCATTTTATAATAGAATTCTTCAGCTTAAGTCTATTGGAAGGGATGTCGTAGATATTTTTGTGAGTGGTTCTAATTCAAATAATTTATTTTTAACTGAATTAAAAGCTAATATTATTGGTAGAGATTTAAAGATTTTTGAATTTAAGCATTCCGAGCTTATTGGTAATGCAATCTTAGCTTTTTGTTGTTTAGGAGAGTTTGACAGTTTGGATAAAGCATTTAAAAAGATTGCTAAATTTAAACAGGTTATATTTTTTAGTGCTAGTATACATGAGCTTTATTTGGAGAAATATCATAAGTATGTTTCTAATTTTAATTTATTTGTTAATGGTTAATATATAAGCGTCCTTAAACTCGCTTGATCCTGATACTTTTTTAAGATCAAGTTTTGCCTCGGTTATGGTTTTGTAGGGTCCAGATCTAACCCTGTAGGTGTCTTTGTCGTTTACTGTTGCTGAATAGATTTTTGCACTTATTTTATATTTCGTTAATTCTTTAATGTTATTGTCAGCAGAAATTGGATCTGAGAACGATGCAAATTGTATGTAATACTCTTTTCTGGGATCATATTTGTTTTCATCAGACTTATTATGATTTTGTTCTTTTTTTATTGATTTCTTTGTCTTTGCAATGGGTTTTGTTTTTTGATATGTCTCTTCCTTTTTGTGTGTTATTGTAGGTTCGTGTTGATTTATAACTTGTGGTTCTTTTTTGTTAATAATTTTTTTATTATTTTGATTTATCCTACTACTAAAACTTTGATCTTGTTTGATGTCTTGTGTGAGGTCAATTATAATTTCATTTGGTTTATCAGTGATTGATAAGGTTGCTTCAGTATTTTCATTTTCTATACCTTTTTCATCTTTAGTCTCTTGTAAAATGATGTTTTTACTTGCAATATCAGAAGCTAAGTCTTTGTTTGGGAAAAAAGTAATTATTCCAAGAAATATGATTGTACAAACGATTACAATTGAAGTTAATGCTACTAAAAATCCTTTACTATTATTTTCATTAAAATCTCTCATTTAGTTTTACCTCTTTCATTTTTGCCCTAACCTCTTTTTCTAGGTGTTCATAGTTATTATTATTAATTATATTTATTATTTTTAAATTTATGATTTTTTTATTTAAAAAAATATCTTCTTGCCACCTAAGGATATTGGTAATTAAATTTTCATCAAGATTGCGGCTTGAGCTTAATCTTTTCTTTATTATCTCATCATTTGTTTTTATTATAAATATATACTTACAGAACTTTTCAAGATTTAATTTAAAAAGTAGCGCAGAATTAATTATGATTCTATCAAGTTTTTTCTTTGATGTTAATTGTTCTACTTCTTTATATATAAGGGGATGTGTTATTGCTTCTAATTGTTCTAGTTTTGCTTTATCATTAAATACAATATTTCGAAGTTTTACTCTGTCTATTTCATTGTTATTATTTAATATTTGCTTGCCAAACGTCTTAACTACTTTATTTTGTTTTGCTTGTAGGGCCATATGTCCGATTTTATCTACATTTATTTCATGAAAACCATATTCACTACTAATAATTTTTGAAACGGTATCTTTGCCAGTTGATATTCTACCAGTTATGCCAATTACCGATGAATTTCTCCCCATGATTTTCCAGTCTCAATATTTGTTCTTAGGGGTAGCTTTAAAGGATAAGAGTTTTCCATCATTTCTTTTATTATTTTTTTTGCTTCTTCACATTCTTGCTTTGGTGATTCGATTAGCATCTCGTCATGTACTTGTAAGAGTATTTTTGACTTGAGGTTTTTACTTTTAAATTCATTATGTACTTTGATCATTGCGATTTTCATTATATCAGATGCACTTCCTTGGATTGTACTATTTATTGCTATTCGTTCAGCTCCCGATCGTTCCACGTAATTTTGACTATTAATTTCTTTTATATATCTCCTTCTTTTTAAAAGGGTTTCACTGTATCCATTTTTTCTTACAAACTCTATTTGATTTTGTATAAAAGTTTTTATTTTAGAATAAAGATTGAAATATGAATTGATAAACTTCTGAGCTTCTTCTCTTTTAATAGATAGTTCTTGTGAGAGTCTGAAGGCTGACATTCTGTAGATTATTCCAAAATTAATTGATTTTGCTGTTCTTCTCATGGAAGGTGTTACTTTTTCTTCATCTACTTTAAAAAGTTGAGATGCTGTTTTTATGTGAATGTCTTTTTTGTTTTGAAATGCTTCAATGAGTGATTCGTCTTCCGATAGGTGTGCTAGTATGACAAGTTCGATTTGTGCATAATCAGCAGAAATAAAAATATTACCTTCTTCAGGTTTAAAGGCCTCTCTTATTCTACGTCCTTTTTCATCTTTGATTGGAATGTTTTGTAGGTTGGGTTCGGTACTTGAAATACGTCCCGTTGATGTTCTTGTTTGTATAAAGTTTGTATGTATTTTATTCGTTTTTTCATTTATAAACTCTATTAAATTATCCGTATATGTATTTTTTAACTTTGAGAGTTGTCTATATTGTATGAGTTTTGGTATAGCTTCATGTTGATCTTTTATTGTCTCGAGTACTTTAATATCTGTTGAATCTTGCTTGGTATTTTTGGGTATTACCAGATTTAGTTTTTCAAATAAGATTGTATGCAGCTGTTTGGGTGAATTTAGATTAAATTCAATTCCTATACTTTTTATTATCTCATTTTCAATTAGTTTTAGTTCTTTATCAAGTTCTTTTGCATATTTTTTTAGGTAATCTTTATCGAGGTAAATTCCGTTTTCTTCCATTTCTGTAATGACATTGCTAAATGGTAGTTCTATATCTGTCATTAGACTTTCAAGATTATCTTCTTTAAGCTTTTTTTTGAGGATTTTAAATAGTCTAAAAGTAATATCAGCATCTTCAGCAGAATAATTGGAGACTATCTCAAGTGGTATGTCTTTCAGAGTACCATTTGCTACAATTTCTTCATACTTGATGTTTTTATGCATTAAATACTTTTCTGCTAAAAAATCAAGAGATACTCTTGTATTTGGGTTAATAATATATGCTGCTATCATTGTATCAAAGTAGGGGAAAATTGCATTAAATCCATGTTTTTTGAGTATTTTATAATCGAATTTGTAGTTTTGACCAATAAGTTTAGGTTTTGTTTTAAAAAATTCGTTGAATTTTTGTATTATGTATTCTTTTTCGATAGAATTTTTTTCTTTATTTTCTATGGGAATGTAGTAGCCTTCAAATTCTTTGAATGAAACTGAAATGCCGATTATTTGTGCTTCATAGATATTAATGGAAGTTGTTTCTGTATCTATTGCTACATAGCTTGCTTTTTTTAGTTTCTCTATTAGTAAGTCTAGTTGATCTTTTTGTAATATTGTTTCATATTTAATACTTTCTTCTTGTATTGTTTTAAGAGTATTTGAGTATGATGTTGTTGTTTGTAAAGTTTTTGTGCTTGTTTGGTTTAGTTTTGTCATATTTGTTTCGAAAATTGATTTTTGTTTTTGATTTATTGTGACATATCTTTTTTTTAATATAGCCTTGTAAGATTTAATTAGAGTCGTTGCAGAGTGTTCTTCAAATAATGAAAAGATGTCTTCTTTCAAGTTTTCTAGTTTGAATTTTTCAAGTGTTGGTAATTCTAGATCTTCTATAAGACTGATAAGTTCATAACTTAAGAAGGCATTTTTTTCCTCTCTTATTAAAATTTCTTTATATTTATTATTGATAGAATCTAAATTTTTGTATATTCCATTTAATGTTTGAAACTCATTTAGTAGCTTAGCGGCTCCTTTTTCTCCAATTCCTTTGATACCTGGTATATTATCTGATCTGTCTCCAACAATGGATAAATAATCTTTTATTTGGGATGTATTTATCCCAAATTTTTTCATCACATAATCGTTATCTATTTCTACAAAGTTGCTATTTTCAATTTTAAGTATTTTGGTTGTGTTTGACATCAATTGCAATAAATCTTTATCTGGAGAAATGATATAAGTTAAGTAATTATTGCTTTCTGCTTTTTTTGAAAAGCTGGCTATAAGATCGTCAGCTTCATATCCTTTTATTTCAAACATTGGAATATTTGCTTTTATTAAACCTTCTTTTATCCAATGGATTTGTGGAATCAAATTATCCGGAGGGTTGTCTCTTGTTGCTTTGTAACTTGGATACTTTTTTTGTCTGAATGTTTGCGTTTCTGAATCAAAAGTTACAATTAGATTTTCTGGATTTTTTTCTTTTATTATGAAAAAAAGAGTTTTGAAAAATCCAATAAATGCATTAACATTTTGTCCTTTACTATTTGTTAAAGGATTATTTTTCATTACATGATAGTTTCTAAATATTATATTTAGAGCATCGATTAGATAAATTTTTTTCATATTTTGACATCAACTAAAGCTGGGATATTATAATCAAAAAGATTTTTAGGGAATTTTATTTTTGGTATTGTTTTCTTTTGATCAAATATTTCTTTTAAGGTTTTGTATGTATTTTGATATTGAATGCATATCTCTTCTTTTAAGAAACAAATATCTTTGATTAATTGTTTAACTTCTTCTTGTATTTTATCTTGTCTCTCTAGCCATGAATTTGTAGTTATATAATAATTATTTATTGAGTTTAAGATTATATCCTTTGCAGGGTTTGTGATGGCTAATATATCTAGCATTCCTTTACTAATTTCTTTATCTTCAAACTCTAAAATGGTTTTTAGTTTTTTTAGTTCAAGTATTAGATCTTTTAAATATATTTCTAATATTCTATTAGCTGACAATATTTATCCCTAATTTTTTATTAATAGTATTATCTTCTTTTTTAAGTAGTACTTTCCAAGCTGTATGCAGGCTTTTAAGGTGCTTTAGAACTTCTTGAATGTTATCTCTATTTTTGTCTAGTGTAACACTTTCTAATGTTTTGTTTAAAAAGGAATATATTGAAAATAGGTTATTTGAAATATTCCCACCATCTTCAAAATTTAGTGTGGACATTAATTCAATGATTATGTCTTGTGCATGATAAACTTTTTCATCAGCTTTTGTTATACTGACTGGATCTTCATTTTTGTAAAATTCTTTGGCAATTTCTAGATCTTGTATTGCTTTCTCATAAAGCATTACCAATATTGATATAGGACTTGATGTGTTGATTTGTGTTCTTTTATAAATGTCTTCTTTCGTTCTCAAAAATTTGCTCCTCATTTAATCTTTTTATTTGTTCTGCTATTTGATCTTCTCTGAAAGGTTTTGTAATGTATCCTTTTGCTCCAAGTTCTAAGGCTTTTGCAATGAGTTCTTGCTTCCCAAGTGCTGTAACCATTAATACATTCATTTTTCTTGAAAGCTTATTGTTAACTTCATTTATTTTCTCAAGGGCTGTAATACCATCCATGCCCATCATTGTTATATCAAGGGTTATTAGATGAATTTCTTCTTGTTTTTCGAATTCTTTAATAGCTTTTATTCCATCTTCTGCTTCAAAAAATTCGCTAAATCCTAACTTTTTCAATATCTTGATTAAGTTTTTTCTCATAAAAATGGAATCGTCAACTATCAGAGCCTTTCTGTTCTCTTCCAAATCTCACTCCTTACTTAATTTTAACATAATAATATATTAAAATCATTTAATATAAATAAAGATATTATGAGAAATATCATGTGTAAGTATCTGTTTTGTATTTTTTACTCATAAAGTTTAATATGAATAAGTTTATTACTCAAGGATTTGGATTGGAAATTTATATTTTTATTTACGTTATTTTGTTAAAATATAGTTTGAATTTTTAAGTAGATTTGATATTAAATTTATGATCAAAGATATAGAGGATGAAATCTTAAGTTTAAGAGATATTATCAGAAAGTGGAATAAAGAGTATTATATTGATTCTGCACCTAGTGTAAACGATTTTACTTATGATAAGGCTCTTTTGAGGCTTCAAGATTTGGAAAACAAATATCCTGAGTATAAAACCTTGGATTCTCCTACTCTTAAGTTTGGGAGTGATCTTTTAAATGATTTTAAAGAAGTTGAACATTCTTTTCCTGTATTAAGCCTGGATAAGGTTTATGATATTAAGGGATTGTTATTGTGGATTGATAAAATGGTCTTAGAAGGTTCTATCTTAAGATTTGATACTGGCATCTCAGTTGAACCTAAAGTTGATGGATGCTCAATTGTTCTCTATTATAAGGATGGGATACTTCAGAGAGCTTTGACTAGAGGAGATGGTAAGGTTGGTAATGATGTTACTGAGAATGTTAGAACAATTAAAAATGTTCCTTTATGTATTGATGAGAAGGTTGAATTGGTGTTACGGGGTGAGATTTATATTACTAAGGAAAATTTTTTGAAAATTAATCAAACATTAACAAGTCCTTATGTTAATGCTAGAAATTTAGCCTCAGGTATACTGAGGAGAATAAATAGTAAAGAAGTTGCTAATTTTCCTTTAGATATTTTTGTTTATGATATCTTATATTCTAGTTTTAAATTAAGTACTAATCATGATGCTTTTAATAAACTTAGGAAATTCGGATTTAAAATTAATCCTCTTTGTAGATTTTTTGATGGAATGAACTTGCAAGATGATATTATGAGGCATGTTAAAAGTATAGAGGCACAAAGAGATGTTTTTGAATATGAAATAGATGGTATTGTGCTGAAGGTTAACAGCTTTGTTTTAAGAGATATTTTGGGATATACTTCTCATCATCCTAAGTGGTCAATAGCTTATAAGTTTGAATCTTACACAGGAGTTAGCAAGGTGGTTGATATAGTTGTTCAGGTTGGCCGTAGTGGTAAGATTACTCCTGTTGCACGTGTAGAAAAAGTACTTATTGCTGGGGCTTTTATTACTAATGTAAGTTTGCATAATCAAGATTATATAGATTCTATTGGTTTAAATATTGGAGATGTTGTTTCAATTTCAAGGCGTGGAGATGTAATACCTGCTGTTCAATTTGTTGTAGAAAAGCTTGTGGTTGGTAATTTTAAAATTCCTAGTGATTGTCCTTCATGTAGAATGACTTTAATGAAAGAAGGAGCACATCTTTTTTGTGTAAATAGACATTGTCCTTATCGTATAATTGAGCAGATAAAATATTTTTGTAGTAAGAAGTGCATGAATATTGTAGGGCTTGCAGAGAAAACAATAGAATTTCTTTTTGAGATGAAGTTTATATCTTCGGAGATTGAACTTTATACTTTTAATTTTGATAGACTTATTCATTTGAGAGGTTTTAATCTTAAAAGGGTAGATAATTTGAAGCGGTCAATTAAAAATAGTAAAAGTCGGCCGTTTAGAAAGTTGCTTCTTGGTATGGGAATTAAAGATCTTGGAGCGACTACAATATTAATATTAATTAATAATAACTTAAACTCTTTTGATGCAATTAGTACTCTTTGCAAAAATAGAGAAGATGCTCTTGCCAAGCTTTTAAAGATTGAAGGAATAGGGGAAAGGATAGCTTTGAATATTATTGAGGCATTTAATGATAAAACTATTCTTGATAAGTTCAATTTTTTTAAAGAATTAGGGTTTAAAATGGGCGAAGATAATACTAATTGTACTGTAGGTTCCTCCTTTTTATTTGGAAAAAGATTTTGTATTACGGGTTCTTTTGAGGGTCATTCTAGACATATTCTTGTTGAAAAGATTACTAAAAAAGGTGCTCTTTTCAGCAGTTCGGTTACTAAGCATTTAGATTTTTTACTTGTTGGTAAAAAGCCTGGATCAAAATTGAAGAAGGCTCATGATTTGGGTATTAAAATCCTTGGTCTTTCTGATATTATGGTTTTTGTGGATTTAGATGATTAGACTTATTTTATTATTCTTATATTTTTAAATTCTGATGATAAATTTTTGTATAGAGTACTTATATCATTTGTATGTTCTATTTTGATTAAGTTTCTAAAAAATGCCTCTTTATGTTTTAATGATGGATTGATAAAATGGTTTTTGACATTATATTTTGGAATTAATTTGTAAATTTCTTTTGCTCTGTATAAATTTTTCGTTGGTTCTATTTCAATATAATATCCGTTAGATTTTTTAAAATCAAATTCACTACTACTTTGATCTTTGAAATTATAGTTATTTGAATGTGTATCTGGATATATTTTGAATTCAGCAATTTTGATTATGCTATTTTTGTTAATCGTTTTTTTATTTTTAGGATAAAATTTCTGTTTTGTGTATTGCACTTCTCTATTTTTATGCGTTAAATTATCTTTGTTTTTATATTTTGTGAATTCCTCTTTAATTGTTAAAATGTTATTTTCATTGTCTGTTAATCTTTTATTTAATATATTTGTTTTGTCTTGATTTTGTTGAATTATATCTTTATTCTCTTTGTATAATTCTTCATTTTTCTCAATCTTATCTTTGAGTGCTTTTATTGTTCTATCTATTGAAGATAAATTATTTTCGATATTTTTTAATTTAGTATTATTATTTTTTAAATTTATTAATTCTTTTTGGAATACTAGTAGGATGTCTTTATTATTATTGATTTTATCGTAAATTTCACTTAGTCTTTGAATATTATCATTAATGGCATCTTTATTGTTATTGATTTTATCGTCAATTTCACTTAGTCTTTGAATATTATCATTAATGGCATCTTTATTGTTATTGATTTTATCGTCAATTTCACTTAGTCTTTGAATATTATCATTAATGGCATCTTTATTGTTATTGATTTTATCGTCAATTTCACTTAGTCTTTGAATATTATCATTAATGGCATCTTTATTGTTATTGATTTTATCGTCAATTTCACTTAGTCTTTGAATATTATCATTAATGGCATCTTTATTGTTATTGATTTTATCGTCAATTTCACTTAGTCTTTGAATATTATCATTAATGGCATCTTTATTGTTATTGATTTTATCGTCAATTTCACTTAGTCTTTGAATATTATCATTAATGGCATCTTTATTGTTATTGGTTTTATCGTCAATTTCACTTAGTCTTTGAATATTATCATTAATGGCGTTTTTATTGTTATTGGTTTTATTGTTAATTTCACTTAGTCTTTGAATATTATCATTAATGGCATCTTTATTGTTATTGGTTTTATTGTTAATTTCACTTAGTCTTTGAATATTATCATTAATGGCGTTTTTATTGTTATTGGTTTTATTGTTAATTTCACTTAGTCTTTGAATATTATCATTAATGGCGTTTTTATTGTTATTGGTTTTATTGTTAATTTCACTTAGTCTTTGAATATTATCATTAATGGCATCTTTATTGTTATTGGTTTTATTGTCAATTTCACTTAGTCTTTGAATATTATCATTGATGGCATCTTTATTATTATTGATTTTATCGTAAATTTCACTTAGTATTGGGTTTTCTGGATTAAAATATTCTTGTTCTTGGGGATACATATCATATGTGTTCTCTTCAGGTGGATAATTATATTCTTCATTTTCTATATATCCATTTAGATTTGCTTCATGTTCTTGGTCATTGTTATAGTAAGTACTGTTTTTTGATTGAATATCATTGTCCAATAAGTTTTGTTTTATGTTAATTAGATTTTTTATCTTTTCGATTTCTTTTTTTAAGCTTTTTATTATAAATTCATATTCTTCATTCTTTTTTTTAAGTGATTTTATACTTGTATGACTTAGAATATTTTCTATATTTTCTATTTTTTTCTCGTAATCTTCAATTCTAATCTTTAAGTTGTCTATACTTTTTATAAGCCAGTCATCTATATTTTCTTCTGTTAAGTAAAAATTTTTTGTGTTTGGGCTTTGTGTATGTTGTAATTCTTCATTTGTTAAAATATTGTTTCTTGATTGTCCGTTGCTTTTTAGAATTGCATTTTTTTTATGGTAGTTTGTATCTTCTTCATTGTTGAAATCTTCACTTAAGTCTTCCTTGGGAATATAAATCTTTGAATAATTTATTATATGATCAGTTGTATTTTTTTTGGACACTCCAAAAAGTAATGTACATAAAAATAACATAAAAGTTTTAGGGAGCATTAGAAGTATCTTTTTATCTTTACCCATAAATATCCTATTGATATAATTTGATATTCATTTTAATTTTAATGCTATCATAGTTTTTAGGATTTATCAAAAAAAATTATAATGATATGAAAGAAATTTAAGTGTTTAGATCTATATTTTAAGCTTTTAGGTATTATTGGTTGTATTAGGTCAATTGTTCATCATATTTTGATTTTCAATAGTAATTTTGTTGGTATTGTGCCATAATGATACATATGAAAAATAAATTAGAAGATAAAGTGTAAATTTTTGACTTTTTATTTTAATAATTATTTATAAAGCTATGAAATATGAATGAAGTTTGGGCTTTGCCAGTTTGTTGTAATATCAAAAATTCTATCATTGAGGATTTTGAGATTTCAGACAAATATAAAGATCAGGTTTCAAATGTAAGTTATAAAGATGGCATTATCTTAAAGTTTATTGATATTGTTGATTCTAATGTATTTTATTTGAAACTTTTTGATAATAAAATAAATTTTGAAGGGCAAATTCCTTTAGTTTTATATTCTGATAACTTGGACTCTTTATTAAAAGCAGAAGCAAGTATTATTTTTAAATTAAAAATTACTGAGCCAACAGATGTTTTGCCTGATTCTAGCTTAAAGGAACCAGGTGAGTTTAGAAATTATAATTCTTATTATGAGTTTTCAGATTCTTTCAGTTATCGCAGTGATATTCTTTTGGTTAGTGTGTGCTTTAAAGATGATAGTTTAATTATTAATGCAGACCTTGATAATATTGCTATTGTAAAGCAAATTATTAGTGATAATTTTTGCATTGATAAAGATAAGATTGTTATTAATCCTATTAATAATGATTGTGTTAGCATTTTATTTTCAGTTTCTTTTAATGCTATCTTACAAGGCATAATAATTGCTAAGAAACTTGGGCAAAAGGTTAATGTTCTTTATTATGAAAGACACTTTTTAATGACACAATCCTTAAGTTTAAAGTTTTCAGTTGTTAATTGTCTATCAGTAGAAAATAGGCTTGCTAGTATTATGTTAGATCTTGAAATCAATAGACCACTAAATTTTTTATATAAATTTTATTTTAACTACCTCAGGCGTATGTTTAGTAATTTATTTTTTGATGTATGTATACATATTAATTTTATATCAACTAAGAGTGATGCTGTATTTTTTTATGACAATCAATTTTTATTTGGATTTTCTATTTATAGTTTTATTTATTCAAACTTTTATAATCTTGCAGTTAGTTTGTCAATTGAGCCTATTAGTTATTTACTCAGTCATGTTAAGAGTGAATATAATATTTTTTTAAAGCTTTTTAAGGCAATGGATTTAAAAAATTCTATCATGCGTAAGTCATCTTCTATAAGCTTAAATAACAAATATAATATTTTCGATGTGAGAAGAAAAGGCGTAGGATTTGCTTTTTTAAACCTAAATTCCAGTCTAGAATCTGATTTCTTAGGTGGTAATCAGACTATTTCTGTGAGTTTACATAAAGATAAATTAGATGTATTTATTCCTTATAAATTGATAGATATCAACTTAATGAACTATTTAAGGAATACTTTAGCTAGGACTTTTAGCTTGTCTTATGATAATGTCAATTTTATTGTTAGTGGTTCTTTGATAAATGATGTTGGACTTTATTATACGTTTATCAAGGAATCTTATATTATTGAAAAAGAAGTTTTGGCTATTAAGGATGATCTTGTCATGATTACTGGTGAAAATTTTAAGGGAGAATATCCTGTTGTAATTGGTCGAGACTTTGTTTTAGATGTAGATAAGCAATTTAATGTTGCATGTTCTCTTGAGATTGATATAGAAATAAATTCTTTTAATATTATGTTTAGTAATGTTGATTTTTTTGTTGAAAATGGCAAGTTTGATAAACTTAGGATAAATAATAAACGTGCATTTTCGGTTTTTAACTTGGCAGTTGACTATGTATTTGGAAATATTACTTATGATGTTGTTGATTCTGTAGAGCTTGAATTTATTGAAGATGGTGAATTTGTGTTTTCTTTTAGAGTATTGTTTATTGCAGCTGTTTCTGCAATAAAAACAGCTTTAATTCAGGCTTTTGACTTTAATATATGTAAAACTCCTATTGTTCTTAAGGATATTCTAGGTAGTTGGAGTGTGCGAATTGATACTAATTAGCTTTAATTTGAATGGAGAGACTCTTTCGAAAAGTATTGAACTTTCTTTAAGTGCTAAAGAGCTTTTGATAAGTATTTTTTATTCATGTAAGCGTAACTTTATTGAAAGCATTAGTAAGAAATTTTCATTAGTGCTTTTAGACTTAAAACCTGTATATTCATCTTTAGTGCCAGCTTTTATGTTAAATGGGCGTAGCATTATTACTGTTGAGGGTTTACAAAATACAACCTTTTATGAGACTTTGCTTAAGGTTTTATTAGAAAATGATTTTGGTTTTTGTACAAATTGTTTTTCATCTAATGTATTGTTGTTTTATTATCTTTTAAAACGTAAAGTTATAATTAGAACGGATATTGTAGGATATTATAATGCATTAAAGTGTCATTGTCTTGATGTTAATACTTTTTTAGAGCTTTATTTGCGATTGGAAGAGTTAGAGAGAAAATGAGTGATGTGAAGGTATATTATCCAGAAAGTTTTACTGCTCTTGTTAGCTTATTTAATGAAGATCTAAACAATTATGTAATTTATAATGAGATTGATTTTCATAAAAATCTTGAAATTTTTATGAAAAATGAAATTAACAATAACTTTTTTATAATTAATAATTTTGAAAGATTTAATAAGGTTTCTCTTAAGAGTAATTTTTTAGAAATGGGTCCATGTGTTACTTATGATGCTATATTGCAATTTGGAGAGCGGAACATTCCAAGATTATTTTATGAATTTATTTCAAAATTAAATGATAGGATATATCTAAATAGTATTAATATTGCTAATGGTTTTTATTATAAGAATACAGTATTTGATTTATATCCTTTGTTGTTAAGTCTTGATGCTCAGCTTGAGTTTAAAAATATTTTGACTAAAAAAACTTATACTTATAATGCTTATAGTATTAACAGAGATGATTATATACAAAGTCGACATACTTTATTTTTGAGTAAGTTAAAATTTCCAATTACAAATTTGTGGAATAAGAGTTTTTATAGCAAGATATTTGTTGATACTTTTTCATTTGAGATCTTAGAAGAGGTGAACATTGTTTTTATTTGCGTTCTTTTAAATGTTAAAAGAGATATTATAAGTGATTTTATAATGAAAATATTTTATAATGATAAGGTTATTACTTTAAGAGATTTGCAAGTTTTACTTCTGAATAAATCTTTACCTTTATCTTTAGTTGAAATTGAAGATTCTATTAAGATGTTAGACAAGCATATTCGAGATGTTAAAAACTTTAATTTAGGAGAGAGGAGTTTAAGGCTTATAAAAAATTTTTATTTTGATATATTATTTAGTTTTTAATATTATGAAAATTAGCACTATTAAATAATTGCTGTTATTTTGGTATAGTTTTAATATAAAAGAAGGAGAATTAATTTATCAATTTGGTTTTATGCATTATAATATTTATTTGTTAATAACTTAATCAAAAAATAATTATTCAAATAAGGGGCTTAAGCTTATGGTGAAAAAAGAAGCTACAATTAAAGCTGTTAATGGTTTGCATGTTAGACCAGCATCAACGTTTGTAAAAAAGGCTAAAGAGTATGTTAGCGATATAACTATCGAAGCTGATGGAAAATCTGTTAGTGGAAAAAGTTTGTTTCGATTACAGACCTTAGAATTATCTTCTGGTAAGAAACTTATGGTTTGTGCTGAGGGTGATGATGAAGAGAAAGCTGTTACTGAACTTGTTGAGCTTATTGAATCTTTTAAAGAGTAAGTGTGGAAGGTTGATATGACTTTATTGGGGAAAAGAATATCTAAAGGGATAGGTATAGGAGAGGCTCTTTTTATTAAGAAAGATTTTGATAAATTCATTGATAAGTCAAAAATTACTTCTCTTCAAATTGATGGTGAGATAAAAAAATTTAATGATGCTAAATCAAAGTCTATATCTGTGCTTAAGGATCTTACAAAAAAGGCTGTGGAACAGCTTGGTGCTGATAAGGAAGGTATTTTTGAAGGGCAGATGTTGGTTATTGAAGATGACGAACTTTCTGATTCTGTTATAAGCTTTATTAAACATGAAAATTATGGTGCCGCTTATGCTGTTTATTTATCTTTCAAGGAATTGATTTCAAGTGTAGAAGAATATACAGATGCTTATTTAAAAGAGAGAGCTGCTGATTTTAAGGATATTAGGAATAGGCTTATTGCAAACATTTTAGGTCATGTGACAGATCTCTCTGAGATTAAGAGAGATGTAGTTCTGATTACTGAAGAATTGACGCCTTCTGATACAATACAAGTTGATTTAAGTTATGTTAAGGGATTTGTGACTGCGGTTGGTGGTGAGACTTCCCATGCTGCTATTTTGGCAAGAACGATGGGGCTTCCGGCTCTTGTTATGAAACCTCTTGATATTGCTAAAATTAAAGAGGGTGAGCAGTTAATAATTGATGGGTTGTCTTCACTAGTTATTGGTAATCCTTCATCCAGTGAACTCGATAAATATGCGCATAAAATATTAAAGTATAATGAGCATGAAAGGGAACTTTTTACATTAAAGAACCAAGATGCAAAAACAAAAGATGATATTAAAATATCTCTTAAGGCTAATATTGGAACTCCTTCAGATATGTTTTATGTTAATAAATATGGGCTTGATGGTATAGGGCTTTTTAGGACAGAGTTTTTATATATGGAATCTGTAAAGCCACCAACAGAAGATGAACAGTTTGAAGCTTATAAGAGAGTTGTGGAAACTCTTGAGAAGAAAGGTGTTGTTACTATTCGTACTCTTGATATTGGAGGAGATAAGGAGATTCCATATTTTAATTTTTCGAAGGAAGATAATCCTTTTCTAGGATACCGTGCTCTTAGAATGTATATGGACTATGAAGATTTAATACAAAGTCAGTTTAATGCAATTTTTAGGGCTAGTTATTACGGCAAAATAAGAATTATGGTTCCTATGCTTACTAGATATGAGGAGATTGATATAATTGACTATTTTGTAGATAAGGCTAAAATGAATTTAAGGTCTAGGGGTTTGCCTTTTGATGAAAATTTGGAAGTTGGTTGTATGATAGAAGTTCCTGCAGCGGCTTTGATGGCTTCTGAATTTGCTCGGAGATTAGATTTCTTTAGCATTGGTACTAATGATTTAACTCAGTATACTTTAGCTGTAGATCGGGGTAATCAGAAGATATCAAATTTATACGATAAATATAATTCTGCTGTTTTGAAGCTAATTAAGAATGTTCTTGATGCTGGTAATAGTGCTTGCATTGATGTTTCTGTTTGTGGTGAACTTGGAGGGGACGAGGCTGGGGCTTTGATTCTTATTGGACTTGGATTTAGATCTTTAAGTATGGTTCCTAGTGCTTCCCTTCGAATTAAGTACTTACTAAGAAGATATACAATGTCTGACTTAAGTGAATTAGCAAGTAAAGTGTTAAATAGTAATTCAGTATCAGAGACTTTAAAAATTTTAGATAAATATATAGGAGATTAGTTTATGGGGTTTTTGGGTTTTTTTAAAAAGTCTGCTACTTTAGATTTAATGGCGCCTGTTAGTGGAAAAGTTGTTTCAATTGATAAGGTTCCAGATGAGGCTTTTGCTGAGAAGATAGTTGGTGATGGAATTGCGATTATGCCGACTGGAAGTGAGTTAGTTGCACCTTGTGATGGAAATATTGGGAAAATTTTTAAAACTAACCATGCCTTTAGCCTTGAAACTAAAGAAGGTGTTGAGATTTTTGTTCATTTTGGTATTAATACTCTTAATTTAAATGGTAAAGGATTTACGAGAGTTGCTGAGGAGGGAATGAATGTTAAGCAGGGCGATGTTATTATTAGGCTTGACCTTGAGTATTTAAAGGCCCAGGCAGAATCAGTAGTTACTCCTGTTGTTATTGCAAATTGTGATGAAGTTGCAAGTATTGAGTATGTGTTTGGGAAGTTTTCTGATGGTTCTGAATATATCATACCTTCTTCAGCTACTTTAACTGAAGACGTTAAAACTAAGATATCTCAAACCAATCATGTTGAAGCGGGTAAAGATTTAGTTCTTAGGGTTAGAAAGTAAGTTTGCAGCTTATACTGCAAACTTACTTTCATGATATGTTTTTCTCTAACATTTCATTTATAATGCTTATAAATTGGCCTGGGTTTTTACTTGGCAAGCCTGAAGTTATCATTGCCTCTTCAAGGAGAATGATACTTATTTTTTCTAAGTTGTTATCATCTAGGTTTTTTAAATTTTGAATGATTTTATTGTTTGGATTGAGCTCAAGGATAGGTTTTATCTCTTGGACTTCTTGACCCATTGATATCATAACTCTTTGCATTTGGTAAGTGGGATCAGAGCTATCGATGATTATTGCTGATGGTTCTTGTGTTAGCGTTGCTGATAGTGAAACGTCTTTGACATACTTTTTAAGTATTTCTTTTACTTTGAGTAAAATATCTTTGAATTCTTCTTCCATATGTTTGAAATTTTCGTCTTTTAGTTCATCACTTGTTTCGTTTTTATTTATTGCTTTCAACTTTATGCCATCATATTCTGTGATGAAATTCAAAATAGCTTCGTCAAGTTCATCATCCATGATAAGAGTTTCGTAGCCTCTTTCTTTATAAGCATTTACAATTGGGTTGCTTTTAAGTATGTTTTCTTTTCCTCCGGTTATGTAGTATATGCTTTTTTGTCCTTCAGGCATTCTCTCTTTGTATTCTCTTAAGGATACAAGACCTTCTACGTGAGAAGATTTAAATCTAATTAGGGATATAAGTTTGCTTCTGTTATCAAAGTCAGAATAAACTCCCTCTTTTAAACATCTTCCAAATTCTTTGGAAAACTCATTGAACTTAGAATGATCGGTTTCACTTAGCTTTTCAAGTTCATTAAGTATTTTCTTTACAGAAGATGCTTTTATTTTGGCTAATATCTTGTTTTGTTGTAAAATTTCTCTACTTACGTTTAGAGGTAAGTCTTGACAATCTATTATTCCCTTTATGAATCTTAAGTAATTTGGAAGTAAGCTGTCTGCAGAATCTGTGATAAAAATTCTATTTATGAATAACTTTACACTGGTTTTAGGTTTTGGATAGTACAGGTCATAAGGGGCTTTACTTGGCACATAGAAAAGGCTTGTATACTCAATACTTCCTTCAGCTTGTGTATGAATATGGATTAATGGATTTTCATAATCAAATGTTATATTTTTATAAAATTCGTTATATTCCTCATCAGTTATTTCATTTTTATTTTTTATCCAAATTGCTGTTGTGTCGTTTAGTTTATCTTCTTTTTCTTCAAATCCTTCTTGTTTGCCATCTTTCATTAAAGGTTCTTTGTACTTAATGAAGATAGGATAACTTATGTGGTTTGAATATTTTTTGACAATTTCTTGGATTTTCCATTTATTAGCATATTCGGTGCCTTCTTTGTTAAGATAAAGGGTTATCTCAGTTCCACTTTCATCTTTTTCTGTTTTATCTATTTCATATCCTGTTTTGCCATCACTAGACCAAATGTAGGCAACATCTTCCAATGTTTTTTTTGTTATAACCTCAACTTTGTCTGCTACAATAAAAGAGCTGTAAAATCCAACTCCAAACTGTCCAATTAAGCTTGCGGCTTTTTTTTCATCTTTTTTTAATTTGTTTATAAATTCTTTGGTTCCTGATTTTGCAATTGTGCCAAGGTGATTAATCAGGTCTTCTTTGTTCATCCCAATTCCATTGTCTTTTATCTTAATGAGTTTCTCGTCAAAGCTTATTTCGATTTTTGGATCTAGTTTGATATCCTTAAATTTTTCGTTTGTTAGGTTTAAAAATTTAAGTTTATCAATGGCGTCAGAAGCATTTGATATTAATTCTCGTAAAAATATTTCTTTATGAGAATAAAGAGAATGTATGATTAAATAAAGTAAATCATTAACTTCTGTATCGAATTGTTTTTTCATATGATTCTCCTGTCTTGTATTCGTTTTAATCTTTACTTTTTTTATAATATAACATAATCTAAAAATAGTGAATAAAATAAATTTGTCTATAGTGAAAGATTAGAGTAGGGGATAATACAATGGATATTGGTGTTTATGGGCTAGGAGTTATGGGCAGCAATTTGGCGTTAAATATTGCTGATAGCGGGTTTAATGTTTCTGTCTATAATAGGGATTATGATAAGACGGAGATTTTTCTTGTCAATAATGCTCATAAAAAGATTCATGGATTTAAAGATATCGGGACTTTTATTGAAAGCTTAAAGAAACCTAGAAAAATTATTTTAATGATATCAAGTTCAGCTGTGGATGAGGTTATTGGACAGATTTTACCTTTAATTGAAAAATTAGATATTATTATTGATGGTGGAAATTCTTATTATAAGGATACGATAAGGAGAGAACAAGAATTATCTTCTAGGGATATTTATTTTGTTGGACTTGGAATTTCAGGTGGTGAAAAGGGTGCAAGGTTTGGTCCTTCTTTGATGTATGGTGGGAGTAAAAAGGTTTATGGGTTAATTGAGCCTATTTTAAATAAGATAGCTGCTAAGACGAATGTAGGAGATATTTGTTCTACTTATGTTGGTGAGAATGGAGCTGGACATTATGTAAAGATGGTGCACAATGGAATTGAGTATGCAGATATGCAACTCATTAGTGAAGTATATTTTTTTATGAAAAGGGCTTTTAATTTAGATAATTTAAGGATTTCTGAAGTATTTGACAAGTGGGGAGAAGGTGATCTTTCTAGTTATTTGATAGAAATAACGTCCAAAATTTTAAAATATAAGGAGAATAATGAATATTTACTTGATAAGATTTTAGATGTTGCAAATCAAAAAGGTACTGGGAAGTGGGCATCAATTGAGGCATTGCAATTAAATGTACCAGCAAATTTGATTTTTGAATCTTTGTTCGCAAGATTTTTATCAGGATTAAAACATGAGCGGGTAATTGCTAGTGATATTCTTAAGATGGAAGTTGATGCTGTTGAGTTTGATCTTAGTGATTGGATTTTAGATCTTTATTATGCTCTTTTAGTTTCTAAAATATTAGCTTATTCTCAGGGTTTTATGATGCTGAAGAGTGCATCTGTTAATTATGCTTGGGACTTGAACTTAGGAAAAATTTCTTTAATTTGGCGTGAGGGTTGCATAATTAAAAGTGTTTTTTTAGAAAAGATTAAATTAGCTTATGATAAAAATCCACATCTTATTAATTTGATTTTTGATGATTACTTTTTGGATATAATAAAAAGTCATCATAAATCTTTAAGACGCATAATCTCAAAAGCTAGTGAAATTGGTATACCTTTGCCAGTATTTTATTCAAGTCTTTCTTTCTTAGATTCTTATTCTACTAATTACTTGCCAGCTAATTTAATTCAGGCTCAAAGAGATTTCTTTGGTGCTCATAATTTTGAAAGAATTGATTCAAAGAGAGGTGAATTTTTCCATAGTACTTGGGAATAATTTGAGTTTGGTATTTTTTAGATGTAATATTTGATTAATATTCCGCCCATTATATTTGTTTTAAATCCTGCATGTGAATAATGATATGCGATGGATTTTGCATTTGATATAACTTCTATTGAAGTCGCTATTTTAAATCCTGCTTCTATGTGTTCTGTTAAATCATAGAAAATAGTAATAGGAATTCTAAGTCCAAATCCTATTTCAATGTTTGCTAAGTTTGATTTGTTGGATGATATATGTACATTTCCACCGATTCCTGTTCCAATAGATAATTTTTCTATTAATGGTATTGTAAATATTAAATCTAAGGCTGAGAGTACAAATGCATGGAAATCATAATTTTTTGATTTGAGGTTTCCTGCTGATAGGTTTATGCCATTAGTTCCTCCATATCCTATTTCTAGGTCGATAAATGGAAATGACATAATATAATTAAATATTGGATTTCCAATACTGAGTCCAAATCCTATTTGTCTATTGGAGTATGAGCTTTTTCCAAATGCACCAATCCACATGATTGGTATTAATATCATTGTTATCACTAATTTTTGCATTAAATCTCCAACAATTAATATTTTTGTATCATTATATTTGATTTTTAATGATTAATGATATCTTATATGAAAAATTCGTTTGATTTAAATTTTACTTGAAAGTTTGTTGTGCTTTTATAATATTGTTGATTTTTTGCGAGTTATGGTATGATTCCAAGTGTAGCAAGTTGATTGATTTCAACCTGAAGTAAGAGTATTAATTATCATATTTGAAGTAAAGTACATGTATGCATGGCGTTGAAGTTGTTTAAAGTTATAGTTAAGCTTTTATAATTTTAATTTTATGTTTTATTTAAATTTGTAAAGAGAAGTACTTTAGTACTTCTCTTTATATGATAGTCAGTTTGTTTATGTAAACCAAAATCTTATCCCAAGCCCAGCAAATACTTCCCATCTAAATCCAACACCGCTACTCCAGATATTTAATCCAATGCCAGGTGCTACTTTTAAGAATATGTCAAATTTTTTTCTAGCTATTGCAAGATTTAGAATTAATGGTAATCGTGCTCCTAAGCTCATTGGGCTATTGTTTAATTGACTATTGTTCCATCTTGAGAGCCATATTGTTCCATAACCACCACCTCCGACAGAGAAATCTAGCATGTTATCTGCCCCTTCAAAAGTATGTGTGTAAAAGATGTAATCTATCGCTAGAAACAAGGTTTGCCAATTCTGAAAAAGATTGTTTGTTCCACTGTAGATACCTAAGTCTATATCAAAGTTTTTAATATTAAATTCTAATGCTATTGGGAATGGCAATAAGATTCCCATTCCAAATTTGCTTCTTGCCATTGATGTTGAATTTGCAAAGGCAGATATTGATAATAACATAAACATTGAGATAAGCATACTCTTTTTTTGCATAATTTTTTTTCCTTTGTTATAAAATTTGTTATAAACCATGATTATAACAAATTTTATTCTGCATTTTCCTAATTTAATAGTTTTTTTGATAAAAATTGTTCCTTATCATTGATTATCTTTTGTTGATGTTGTTTGTAACAGTTGCTTAAGTTATCAGATATTCTTTCCAACAGTTTAAGGATTAATATTTATAGTTTTGCTTTACTATATGGGTTAATTATATTAGATTTCATTTATGTTATGTATGATGTTTTACGTTTTATATTTGTTTAGTATTTAAATTTTTGGTTTATAATTTATACATGGCAGTATATGAGATACGGGAAGTTTGAATAAGACTTATGGACGTTCTTATTTATTATGAGTTATATTATTGAGAGGCATTTATGGAATTACAAACCAATGTACAAGGTAAATTAAATCAGTATCTTTTGTTTAGTTTGGATGAACTTTATGCGATTGAGATTAAATATGTTGTTGAAGTATTAGAGTATACTAAAATCTCAAAGATACCAAGAACTCCTGATTATATGGCTGGGATAATCAATAATAGGGGGAAAATAGTTCCAATAATTGATATTAGGAAGCAGTTTGGTATGGAAAAGCGTAAAGTTAGTGATAATGAAATTAAGAAGAGAGATGTTAATGTTTCAAATATCATCATATTAACTTTGGAATGTGAAGGTGATGAATTAAATCTTGGAATTTTGGTGGATTATGTTAATGAGGTTCTTGAGTTAAATTCGTCTAATATTGATGATGCTCCAAAGATTGGTACGGGGTTTAATTCAAGATTTATATCTGGAATTGGTAAAGATGATAATAAATTTATTATTATCCTTAATATAGAAAATCTATTTGATATTAAAGAACTATCCAGATTTAAAAATACTACAGTATGTGATCCTGATGAGCAGTAGGAGTTGTATGTGTTATGATTTATAATCCAGAAGGAGAACTTGTAGTAAACAATATTTTCAAGGTTAAAGAGGATCTTTTAAGTATTCTTAAGGAGATGAAAGAAAACGAGACACTGGTAATTAATCTTTCAAATGTAGAAAAGATAGATGTGACTTTTATACAAATTTTGTATGCTTCTAATAAATATGCTAAAGATAGGAACTTGTTTATAAAGATAGAATATCCATCTGATGAAGTTTTGAGTTCATTGATATATGGTGGATTTTTAAATGATATTGAAGATATTGATAACTTGGATTTAGGCCTTAGTTTAATTGAATTTTAGTTTTATGTATGTATTTAAGGACAATTTATGAATAGTAGTGATGTGATAGATAAATTTAAAGCTTCTTTTAAAGAGGAGTCTATAGAGAATATTTCAGATATTGAGCATGCACTTCTTAATATTGAGTTTGAATCGGGAACAGAGGTTGTCAATTCTATTTTTAGAAATTTACATACAATAAAGGGTAGTGCTGGGATGTTTGGTTTTAATTTGACAGCATCTCTTGTACATGAAATAGAAACAGTTCTTGATCCTATCAAGAAAGGTTCTGATGAATTTAATCAGAATACTGTTGATGCTACTTTAATGGCAGTTGATTTTATTCGTGAACTAATTGAAGGAGATGAGGTTATTGATGAGAGTGTATATAAGGATCGTGAAAAAAATTTGATAGACTCAATCAAGAAAGGGCTTGAGCTTAGCGTTGGATTTAATAGTGATTCAGTTTTAAATTATACTAAGGGAAGTCAGATAAGTTTACCTAATGATTTAAATATTCAAGAATCTGGCTTGAATGAGTCTTTGGAGAAAGGTAAGTTTGATGATGAAGCTTTAAGTATTGAGACTAAAGTTTACAGGATTCTTTTCGCGCCTTCAAGGGGAATTTTATTTCATGGACACAAACCAATAAATTTTTTGAAAAAATTATTAAATTTAGGAAATGGACAAGTTAGAGCTAGAGTAAAAAATATTCCTGATTTGGAATTAATATCTCCTGATAATGTTTATGTTGAGTGGGAAGTCAAGTTAGAAACGGAAGAGAGTAAAATTTCTATAGAAGATATTTTTATATTTTTGGATGGACAGTCAAAGTTTGTTGTTGAAGAAGTCGATGCATCTTATGAGATACCTGAAGCTTTTGAAGTTGATTCTTTGATGAAGGATAATTTAAATGAAGTCTTTGATAAAAACTTTTCTAGAGAAGATCAAGTCTTATTAAAATCAAAAGAGCTATGTGATAAGGATGATAGGATAGTTAAGGGTGGTGGCAATAATTTTGGTTTTGATACTGCTAGGAGTAAAGTAAACATTGCAAGTATTAAGGTTGATTCAAAGAAATTAGATCATTTAGTAAATCTTGTTGGTGAGCTTGTTACAATTCAATCTAAGCTTGCAAAAGAATCCGAGAATATGAATAATAATGTGTTAAATTCGATTTCAGCTGAATTTTCTTTGATTATTAATGAGCTTAGAGATTATACGACAGGACTTAGAACAGTTCCCATTGAGATTTTATTCGTCAAATTTCAAAGAATAGTTAAGGATTTATCTGTTCAACTTGGCAAATCAATTCGTTATTATTCTCAAGGTGGTAACACTGTTCTTGATAAGAGTATTATTGAAAGATTGAATGAACCTTTAGTGCATTTAATAAGAAATTCAATTGATCATGGCATCGAATCAGTTGAAGAGAGAATAGAGGCAGGAAAGGAACCTCAAGGTGTCATTAAGCTTTCTGCGCATCAGTCAGGTGATTCTGTGATTATTATTATTGAAGATGATGGGAGAGGGCTTGATAAACAGAGGATAATTAAGAAAGCTATAGAGAAAAATGTAATATCTGAGACTGTTTCAAAAACTTTGTCAGATAAGGATGTTTATAATTTAATTTTTGAATCTGGATTTTCAACAACTGATATTGTGACAAATATATCAGGACGTGGCGTTGGAATGGATGTTGTTAGAAAGCAGGTAGAGTCTCTCAGAGGAAATGTGATTCTTGAGAGTGAATTTGGCAAATATACTCGCATAAAGTTGGTTTTCCCCTTGACTTTGGCAATTATTGAAGGATGGCTTGTTAGGGTAAAAGATGAACATTTTATTGTACCTCTCTTTAGTGTTGAGTCTTGTCTTGAGGCTGATAAGTTGATTTCTCAAGTATGTGGATTTGCAAATAAAGGTAATGTCATGGATTATAGAGGGAATATGATTAGCTTTATACGCCTGCGAGAATTTTTTGAAATATCTAATGAAAAAAGTGATAGTGAGCATGTTGTTATTGTTAATACAAATAGTGGCAAAATAGGGATTGTGGTAGATGAGGTATTAGGACAACATCAGACCGTTATAAAGACTTTAGGTAAACTTTATTCTAAAGTAGAAGGAGTATCTGGAGCTACAATACTTGGAGATGGTAGCCTAGCATTGGTAATTGATGTTGACACAATAACCAAGATTATAAGGTAGTATATTTAACATAATATATTTTAGGCTTTTGTGAGGTTAGTTTATACTAAATAATAATGAAAATATTGGTAATTGATATTCAGGGTCTTATAAGACAGGTTTTTGTTAGGGCTTTTTCTAAGGATTTGGATGTTGAAGTGTTAAATCCAGGTTCTAATTCTTTGAACCTCATTAATGTTTTTTTACAGAAATTTCCTGATTTGGTTATTATTGACGAGAGTACGGCTAAGTCACATTTTGGAAATGCTCTTAATAATGTTCTTAATAATATTTCACTTCCTGTTATCTTTATAGCAGAAGATGAGATTCATCCTAAATTTGGATTTCTTGAGCCTAAGAAAGATAAAATTAAATTAATAATAAATAAACTTAATTTTAAACTTACAATTAATTTATTTAGAAGCGATTATTTGGGTTTAATAAAATCTGAGATAAGGAAACTTGCTGTTAATAAATTTATTGCTTCTTGTGAGATTAGAAGAATAAAAGCTCCTGATTTTTTTGCTAAGTCTGAGAGTAAGAAGTCTGATAGTAACGTTACTGGTATAACGAGAAGCTATAAGGTTGCGGATGTTATTAATGTTGCTCCCAAGAATGATCCAGATGTTGTTTTGAAATATCAAGGTGTTATTAACAAGAATAAAACAGGAAAGGTTATTTTTGTTGGTTCTTCAACCGGTGGTACTGAAGCTTTGAGAGTTTTTTTGAAGTTTTTTAAGAGAGACTCTCCTCCGATTGTGATTGTTCAACATATGCCAGGTGGATTTACAACATCTTTTGCAAAAAGTCTGAATAATGAACTTGAGGTTGATGTAAAGGAAGCTGAAGATGGAGATATTTTAAGGCCCGGTCTTGTGATAATTGCAAATGGTCATTATCATTTAATTGTGAAGTATGCTAATGGGAGCTATTTTGTTAATTTGTTAGACGGTCCTTTAGTTAGCAGACATAAGCCTTCTGTTAACGTTTTATTCCGTTCTGCTGCTATGTATGCTGGGGAAAATGCCATTGGCGTTATGCTTACGGGTATGGGAGATGATGGTGCTTGTTGTATGCTTGAGATGAAGATGAATGGTGCATATAATATTGCGCAAGATCAGGCAACATCTGTGGTATTTGGTATGCCTATGGAGGCAATAAAAATAGGCGCTGTAGATAAGGTTCTTCCTTTAAATGAAATATCTGAATATATTTTAAGGAGATCTTAATGGAAGATCATGATGATTTTTTGGATATTGACCCGCATATTAATAAATTATTTGATGGACTTGAGGCTTTTGATAGTCGTTCAAGACAAGTTTATGCTAGTTTAAGTAAGTCAATTCCTAAATTAATAGATAAACTTTCTAAGGATATTAAAGATTTATCTTTTAATATTGAGTTTATTTCTAATCTCGATGTTGATAATGAGTATTCTTTAAATATTTTTATCTCTAAAGTAATAAGTGTACTAAATGATTTTGTATCTTATTTTAATTCCTCAACTAAATTACTAGAATCTCAGTTTGGAGTGATAAGGGATAAAGTTAAGGACATAGAGATTCTTGAAGATGTGATTGGAGAGATGAAAAAAAGTTCTATTGATATGGAAATCATGTCTATTAATACATTAACTGTTGCCATGAGAGCTGGGAGAGCAGGAAGTGCTTTTTCTTATATTACAAATGAGATTAAAACTTTAACTCAATCTATGATTAAGCAAGCAGATCAGCTTACTAGTAGGGGTAGAGATATTAAAGTTGGACTTGATCGTGCTAAGAACCAGGTACTTGAAAATAATATGGCTGAGAATAAGATTCTTGAAGAATTTAAAGATACTTTGATAAAAAATATAGATGAATTTGCGGGGTGTATAGGGGAAGTTATTGCCTTTTATGATAACATATTGAATGTACTTAATGAGTTTAAATTTAAGTTTGTAAATGCTGTTTCTTATTTACAGTTTCAAGATAGGCTTACTCAGTCTTTGTATCATTTAAATATTATGTATTCGAGTATTGATGTTTTTAAGTTCAGAGATACAAGTGAGATTCAGAAATTAAAGGTTTTATCTTTATTTACAGATTCTTCCAAAATGATAATTAGCGACGTGATTTCTAAATTGGATGAAAATTTGATGTCTTTTGAAGAATTCATTGATACATCTATTTCTTCTATTCAGCTCATTAATGATTTAAGATCAGATAATGCTTTGTATATTGATATTTCGAAAGCAGTGGATTCTTTTTCAGTTATTTTATCGGATTTGCTTAAAAGGATTGATGATGTTGAAAAAAACAATTCTAATTTTTTAAATCTTTATTATGAGCAGATTAAGCTTGTTAAATCTTTAGAATTGATGTTTTCAAATATTTCATCTATTTCTTCTAGGTTTCAAAATATTAATATAGCTTCCAAAATAGAGGTTGTAAAGAGAGTTGAGCTTGGGGATATGGAAGGTAATATTTCTGAAATGTCCAAAATTATTAATAATATTGATTTAAATATTACTAAAGGACGGGAATTTTTATCTCAAATAATATTTTTCTTTGAAAAGGTTGTAAAAGATTGTGATAATAGATTTTATCTTGAGAGAAATTACTTTAATAGGTTTAAAAAACTCTTTCTGGAGATCAAGAATAATATTTTTGAGATAAAAAAGATTGCTCTTGATAATGTATTATCATATGAAATATTTCCAATTGATTTTTTGGAAGTATTTGAAGAAATAAAATTAGATATTCATAATATTAAGAATTTGAAAATGGATCTTTTAAACCTTGAAAGGATTTTAATTGAAATGGGAAATGATATTAATAGTAGTCTTGACTCAAAATTATTGAAAAATGGTCTTAATTATGTTGAAATTGAAGATAAAGAATTTATTCGCAGAATTTCTAATAGGTTTACTTTATTTGTTCACAAGAAATATTTATTGTCTCTTATTGAGGATGAAAAAGAGATCTATTCGTTTGATGAGGGTAGTGTAATTTTATTTTAACTTTATGTATACTTTTATATGGGTTTAGGAGCGTTGCATGCAAAGAAGGATTTTGGTTATAGATGATAATAGAGCTATTAGGCAAAGTGTTGCTTATATTTTAGAGCAGAATGGTTTTGAGGTTTCCGAAGCCCAAGATGGGCTTGAGGGTGTATCTAAGTTTAAAGAAGCTGTTGGACAGAGTGATAAAGATTTTGATCTGATTATTACAGATATCAATATGCCTAATTTAGATGGAATAGGTGTAATTAAACAGATAAGAGAATTTGGAAGTTTTGTGCCGATACTTGTTTTAACAACTGAATCTGAACAGTCAAAAGTTGATGAGGGACGTAAGGCTGGTTCTACTGGTTGGCTTGTTAAGCCTTTCAATCCTGATACTCTTATGCAAACATTATCAAAGATATTTTAGTTCTTATTTTTAAGTTTTCTTAAGGTTATATTTAGGCTTTAGTTTTATGGATTTTAATTTAGAAAAACAGTTTTATTTCCATCTAGGAGAGTTGGTAAAATTTAATAGTGTTAATGCTTTTGCTTCAGAAAATAAGCCTTTTGGGGAACAGATTGATTTATGTTTAGATAAAGTCTTAGAAATAGCTCAAGGTATTGGTTTTAAAGTTTATAAAGATCGAGATGGATATTATGGTTTTGCTGATATAGGGCAGGGTGATGAAATTATAGGTATTTTGACTCACATTGATATTGTTGATGCTGGTAATTTGTCTAATTGGTATTCAGATCCTTTTAAGCTTAGTTTTAAAGATGGAAAAGTGTATGCTAGGGGTGTTTTGGATGATAAGGGACCCTTGATGACTATTCTTTATGCTTTTAAATTATTAATTTTAGAGGGAATTTTTTTTAAGAAACGATTTAGAGTGATTTTTGGGACAGATGAAGAGACTTCATGGCGTTGTATTGAAAAATATAAGCTTAAGGAAGAGATACCTGATTTTTCTTTTACACCTGACGGTGATTTTCCTGTTGTTAATGCTGAGAAAGGATTATTGCAGTTCGATGTTATTAGTAATGAAAGATTTTTTATGGATTTTGAGCTTGGGACTGGATATAATGTGATTCCTGACAAGTGTTCTTTTGTGCTTGGTGATTCTAATAAGGATGATTTTAGAATTTTGCTTGACAGTTTTGGTGGTAAGATTAGATATAAATTTTTAGAGAATAATGTTTTAATTCACGGCACTTCTGCACATGCTTCATTACCTGAACTTGGTGTTAATGTTGCTCCTTATGCATTAAGTATTATTAAGTCTTTAGGTGTAAAAGCCGATTTTATTAACTTTTTTGAGGACAAAATTGGTTTTACTGTTAATGGTGAGAAACTATTTGGGAGAGTTTTAGAAGATTCAATATCTGGACAACTTACTCTTTGCTTGACTAAGATTAAGTTATCTAAGATATCTAAGCAAATTTTATCTTTTGATATGAGATATCCTGTAAGTTTTAAACGAGAAGAGCTAGTTAGTTTGATAAAGGGAATTTTAAGTTTATATTCCTTAGATTATCATGAAGTTTCTTTTCTTGAACCTCTTTATATTGATTCTAGTTTACAGTTTGTTGAGTCTTTGCTTGAAGTTTATAAGAACTTTACAGGTGAGAGTGATGTTAGTCCTATTGCTATTGGTGGTGCGACTTATTCGAGATCTTTAAAAAATTGTGTTGCTTTTGGTCCGTTATTTAAAGGTTCAGATAATACAGCTCATAAAACTAATGAGTGTATTGATGAGGGTGAACTTGTAAATCTTATTTTAATTTATAAGAATGCCATTGAGAAACTTAATACTTAAAGAATTTATCTTTAGAAAGATTTAGTATTAGTAATTTTAATTCTATTAGACGTCATTAGTGCTCATTTTGGCGAGTGACATTTATTTAGATTCTTCTCTTAATATAAGAACCTTTTATTATTTAAATTAACTTGATTACCGGTAGTCAGAGTCGAACTGACATGAAGTTACCCTCATCAGATTTTGAGTCTGACGCGTCTACCAATTCCGCCATACCGGTAACAGATTTTATTTTACTACAATAGTGCCTAAAAAATCATCATTTTGATCAAAAACTTTCTTTAAGTTTTGAAGTTTAGTTCCATTTAATATATAAGCCTTAAGACCAAGCTTAAGTGCCAGTTTGGTTGCTATTGGATCGAATGGTAGGTTTGAACCAGGTTCCCAATTGTTTCCAACGATATCTTGTAATTCATTCCAAGTAATATTTTTTAGTCCTTTTGCGTCATTAAATTTTTTTGGATCTTTATCATAAATTTGATTTACGTTGGTTAAGTTAATTATTTCAGCTGATTTAAACCTTTCGGCAAACTTTACAGCGATGTAGTCTGTTGAGAATCCTGCTTTCCATCCTGATGCAACTAATATTTGTCCTTTAAAGTTAAAATCTTGAGTTGGATCACTTACTATATTATCAATGCAGAATGGTTGCATTGCTTTGCTTATAAGTTTGGCATTCAGTTTGGTTGCCATTATTCCAATCTCATCGAGTTCATGATTTTTAAAATTGGGATTGATTTGTTTATAAGCATCTTGGTATTCTCTTGCTGTTTTGCCTCCTCCTGTGATTAAGATAATTTTTCTTTTATTATCTTTTTGTACCCATTGAAAAATAAGATTTTTAAGATTTTTAATATATTTTATGTTTATTTTATTGGGATTGATTATGCTACCCCCAAGGCTAATTATTTTTATCATTTAAATTCCTTGTTCTTTAAGTTCTATCTGTTTCTTTAATTTGTATTATATAGTATATTTATATCTAGTTTTTTGGAAAAGATATTTTAAATCATATAAGCTTATTAATTATGTTGTACGATGTTTATACAATATTTCCTTATATCTTATAATTAAGAGTATTTAGTATATTCAATTGTTGATACAGTCTTTTTATTTATTAGGTTTGTGTTTATTTGGGAGGGTTTTATGTATAAGTACAAGGTCTCTGTGATTATTTGTTTTTTTAATTCTGAGAGTACCCTTGAAGTGATTATAAAAAATGCTGTTAATCAAACATTAAGAGATAAAGAAATTATATTGGTGAATGATGGTTCTTACGATAACAGTTTAAACCTAGCTCAAAAATATGCTGATCAATATGATTTTGTGAAGATTATTAGTCAGAAAAATTTAGGAATAGCTGCTTCTAGGAATATTGGACTTGAAAAGTCTGAGGGAGAATATATAATTTACTGGGATAGTGATGATTCTGTTGAGAGTACTATGCTTGAAGTATTATATAATAGGGCAAAGGCTGATAATTCAGATGTTGTTTGTTCTCAGTTTTATATTTACTTTCTTGCAAGAAATATTAAAAGAAAATCTGCGCTTCCTTTTCCAAATTATCCAATAGCTGGAGAAGTTGCTTTTAAAAATTTATTATTGACTGTTTTTGCTAGCTTTTGTAAGAAAAATTTTGTTGTGGGTACATTTTGGGATAAACTGATTAGGAGAGATTTAATAATAAAGAATAATATTAAGGTAAATGATGTAATATTAGAAGACATAGTTTGTATGGTGCATATTTTTTTAAAAGCAGATAAAGTTTCTTTTGTAAATAATTATTTTTATACTAATTTTCAGCGGATGGGAAGGGCCAGTTCATCTATTAGTGTAATTAGTAAACTTAGTGTATCCCTTAAGGTTGTAGAGAATTTTCTAAGGGACGAAGGACTGTTTGAAAAATATTTTGAATATTATAAAAAGTTTTATTTGCAGCTTTACTATTATATTTCTTTTAAGCAGGTTTATATTATAGGTTGTCATATTAAGGATCGACTTGTTTATAAGGCATATAAAGAGAAACTTATTTCTGTTCTTAATGAAGTTCGTAATTCTAAGGAGTTTCAAAGCTATTATTCAAGTCTGAAGGGTTCCAGGTTCAGTGAGATTCAAATTTTACCAAGAATGATGTTGAAGGTTTGGCATTTTAGTTCAAGACTTTATGTTAATTTTTCTCTATTTATTTATAGATTTTTTTTAAAGAATTAGTGTTTTATTCTTGTGTTTATTATAAACTCCTTTTAAAATTAGTATAAAGAGAGAAGTTTAATTGAAATTAGCATTTATAGGTGTTTCATTTTTTTATTATAATACTAAATTTTATTCAGATTTGAATTTAAATTATTTGATGCTTTTCAAGAACATGATAGAAAAAATTGTTCTTTTTAAGCTTTTTGGTGGATTCTTAGGTGCATAAAAGAGAGAAAAGTTTTTTAATTCTTTAAAAGTTTTTCCAGGAGATCCTCTAAATTTGTTTTTTTAAAGGATGTTATTCTTTTTTTGGTGTTGGTATTTGTATTTATTTTTTATACATTTCATTCTTAGAGTAAATAATAATTATGTATTTGTATGAAGTAAGTATTGCTATCTCATGGCTAGCAGTTTTTATTAAGATAATGTTTTTGGGATAGTTTTTGTTTGTATATAAATTATTATTATGAAAAATTTATTTTTATAAAAACATAGAAAATATTATTCTTAAATTTATAAATCTTTTTGTAATTTATATGTTACCTAAACAATTATGGTACTAAAGATTTTGATTTAAGTATTTTTAAGTGTTAATAATTGATTATTGGGTTTTTTTGGAGAGTGTTAATGATAGATAATCTAAAAATTTTGGTAGTAACAGGTGGTGTGATTTCTGGGATAGGTAAGGGAGTTACATCTGCAAGTATTGCACGATTATTTAAGGACGATTTGAAGATAACACCAATTAAATGTGATGGTTATTTAAATACTGACCCTGGAACCATTAATCCTGTTGAGCATGGAGAGGTATTTGTTCTTGATGATGGTGGAGAAGTTGATATGGATTTTGGTCATTATGAAAGATTTTTAAATCTGAATTCTAAGTCTAATTGGAACATTACAATGGGAAAGATATATAAAAATATTCTTGAAAATGAAAGACATGGAAAATATTTAGGCAGAACTGTGCAGCTTATTCCTCATGTTACTGATGAGATTAGAGATACAATTTTTAAGATTGCCAAAGAAGAGTGCAGTGAACTTTTGGTAATTGAGATTGGTGGCACTGTAGGAGACATGGAAAATATTTTGTTTATTGAGACGATGAGACAGATAAGATATAAGATTGGGATTGATAGTATTGCTTTTGTGCACTTGACTTATATTCCAAATCCTGCTGGGATAAATGAGCAGAAATCTAAGCCTACTCAACAGAGTGTGAAAACTTTAAATAAAGCCGGAATTTTTCCAGATTTAATTATTGCAAGAAGTTCTCAACTTCTGACAAAGCAGATGAGACAGAAGATAGCAATGTTTTGTAATGTTGATGAGATGTCCATTATTGATAATACTGATGTTTCAACTATTTATGAAATACCTATATCTTTTTATAAACAGGGATTACATGAGATTTTGGGTTCAAAGTTGAAAATAAATGTTAAACCTAAGGTGGATAGTCTTGAGCAATTAGTAGGTGTAATAAAGAGGAATCTTATCTTTCCTCAGAAGGTCGTGAATATCGCTGTTTGTGGCAAATATACTAATCTTGGCGATTCTTATGCATCAATATTTGAGTCTTTAACTCATGTGTCTGCTAATTTAGATATTTTAGTTAAGACTATCGTGATTGATAGCACTGATTTTGATGAAGAGATGTTAAAAGGTATAGATGGTATAGTAGTGCCTGGTGGGTTTGGGAGTAGAGGATATGAAGGTAAAATTCGTGCAATTAGATATGCTCGAGAAAATAATATTCCTTTTCTTGGCATTTGTCTTGGTATGCAACTTGCAATAATTGAGTTTGCACGTAATGTTTGTGGAATACTTGATGCTGATACTGAAGAGAATTTGTCTGAGGAGCATTCTACATTTAGTTCTATAACTCCTGTGATTCACTTATTGACTGAGCAAAAGGAACTTAAGGATAAGGGTGCTACAATGCGACTTGGAGGATATCCTGTTTTGTTAAAGAGAGATACACTTGCTTTTAAGCTTTATGGAAGTGAGATGATTGTTGAGAGGTTTAGGCATAGGTATGAAGTGAATAATGATTATCTTGATTTGTTTAATAAGCATGGTCTTATTGTATCTGGAGTTTCTGAAGATTCCCAAATAGTAAAGATAATAGAAGTACCAAAAAATAGGTTTTTTGTGGCTTGTCAATTTCATCCTGAGCTTATTACAAGGTTGGAAAGCCCATCTAAGCTTTTTGTAGGATTAGTAAAAGCATGCCTTTGATTTTTTCAAGTTATGTTATTTGGATTAATTTATTAAATTAATTTCATTAATTTAATAAATTAATATAATCTATAAGTGTATTTCTTTAAGAAAATTTGTTGGGGGGATAATGAAGGAGCATGATGTTAAAAAGGCAATTTTGATGAAAAGATTAGTCAAATATTTCTTTGATGAGCTTAAATATAGAATGAAAATACCTTGTCTTAGACCTAATAATAAAGATATGAGTAAAAAGTATATATTACTTAATCTTTTAAGGAAAATAGCTAGTCTTCCATTTAATAAACAATATGAAATTGAGGAACAATTTCCTCTTGATATTTCAGGAAGGGGCATGCTTACAGATGCAGTGCTCATTAAGAGATTGGATTATGAAAGATGTATTATTGCTGGTATTGTTGAGGCAAAAGCAGATCATGTAGACCTTGAGTATGAACTTAGTCGGTTTTTGATTCAAAGCGGTAAGATTAATGTTCTTTTTTGGCAACCTAGGAGAGTTATTTTAAAGCAGGATGAGGACTTGATTGTATTAGATGCAGATGATATTTTTAATCTTGATAATGATTTTTATTTGCCAGTGGTTAAAGAGAAGCTAGAAGATTTTATTAATATTTTTATGAAATTTTTCTCTTATGAGCATGTTTTGTTTGAGTATAATAAAATGTACAGTAAATATTCTTTAGTTAAAAACAAGTAATTTATTATTTATATGCAATTTTATTGGTGATGTGGAAAGTATTATTTAGCTATTTTATGTTAGGTTTAATTTTATAAGTTTGTGTTAAAATATCTTTTCTTGAGTGTTCTTCTTAATTTATTGCATTAAAGTACGTTGATGTTGTTAGAAAATTATTTTTTGTGGTAGAATTTTTTCATGTATAAATTTTCATTTTTTGGTAGTAAAAAATCTGATGGGTCTGAATCATTTAAAAACGATTTGTTGAGTGATATTGAGGATGATAGTAAAGATTTAAATGTATGTGAATATACAATCCCTGTTAAAGAGATAATAAAGGGAGTGTATCACGCTAAGTCTTCTATTAGTAATGTTTTAGTCCATATTGAGTTTTTATGTAATAATTTATTTTCTAGCTTTGAGAGTATTGACAAGGTCTTTGGGTCACTTATTGAGAGAGCAAATGATGCTCGTAATCAGGTAAGTATTATTTTCGAAGATCTTGAGAAGAATAATGAAGAGAAATTGAAAAGTGTTAGTACTGTTATTGTAGGTGTTCAAGGAAGCCTAGAGACAATCAATAATTTTTTAGGTGCAACTAATATGATTTCTCTTAATGCTAAGCTTGAAGCAGCAAGAGCAAAAGAGTACGGAAAAGGATTTTCTGTTGTTGCTGATGAGATTAAGCGACTCTCGGATCAGGCAAAGAATGTTATGAATATGATTTCCGTTAAGGAAATTGAACAAGTATCTAAGGATTTAGTTTCTAATAATATTAAGAAATTGCAGTTAGATATTGATAGCTTTTTCTCAAGTTTGATTGAAGAGCTTACTTCTATTGAAGATTTATTCAAGCATTTTGTTGGGCAGCAAAACGATTTTTCAACATTAATTAGTGATCTTGAGAATGTTGAATCTAACGTTTCTTACTTGGCAAGGAGTTGTGATTCTTTATCTAGTTTTAAAGCTTTTATGTATTCTAATGATGAGTTTTTAAAGGAATTGGAATTTAGCATTTCAGAACAGATGTCTTGGATGAGTATTGTAAGATCAATTGTTGAGAATCAAAAAATGATGGCAATTCAAACTGATCCTATGAAACATGGGTTTGGATTGTTTTATAAGGGATTTATTCCAAATGTTCATGAGGTCAAGGAAATTTGGGAGAATATTTATTCTTGTTATTTAGATATTCATAAACTTGTTGTTGAAATAATAAAAGTGTTTGCACATGATAATTCTAGTAATTTGGACTTGAAGCGAGCAAAGGATTTTTTGGTACAAGCTGAAGGTTTATCAGATGAAATTATTAGCAAACTTGAGTCTGTTAAAAAAATAGTAGTTGAATGTGAAAATCAGGGTATTAAAGTTTTTGCATAGTTTTTCATTTATTTTAATTGTTTTTATTAATTTAGATTTTTAAGTGATTTAAGCTCTCTATTTAAGGGTTTATTATTTAATATTCTGTTTTAAGCATAAAGTATATCTATGCAAAATTAATTTTAATTTTGATAAAATAAGTATAAGTATGGATTTAAAAGTTAAGTTTATTCATTTGCATGTGCATTCAGATTATTCTCTTTTAGATGGAGCTGCTAAGATTACAGATATTGTAGCAAAGGCAAAAAAATGTAATATGTCTCATATTGCATTAACAGATCATGGTAATCTTTTTGGTGCTGTTAGATTTTACAGAGAAGCAAAAAGGGTAGGAATAAGACCCATAATTGGTATTGAAGCTTATATGTCAAGTACTCCAAAGACTATAAAGAAAAATGATGAACTAGGGAAACCTTATTATCATTTAATTCTTCTTGCAAAGAATGAGTTAGGCTATAAGAATTTGTTAAAATTGACAAGTATTTCTTATCTTGAGGGATTTTATTACCGTCCAAGGATCGATAAGAATGATATTGAAAAATATTCTCAGGGACTTATTTGCACTTCTGCATGTATTGGTGGGATTATTCCGCAGTTAATTCTTGCAAATAGGTTTGATGATGCAAAAAATACAATTCTTTGGTTTAAGAGTGTTTTTGGTGATGATTTTTATCTTGAACTTCAGCGTCATGGGATTAAACAGCAGGATATAGTAAATGAAAAGTTAATCGCTTATTCTAGAGAACTTAATATCCCACTAACTATAGCTAATGATTCTCATTATGTGAATAAGGAAGATGCGATGGCTCAAGACATTATTGTCTGCATTGGAACGGGTGCTAAGAGAAGTGATCCTAATAGACTTAAAATGGAGACAGATGAGTTTTATATTAAATCTCAAGAAGAGATGTGTGAACTCTTTAAGGATTTGCCAGGAGCTTTAGCAAATACTTTAAAGATTGCTGAAAAGTGTAATGAATTTGAGATTAAATTTCCAGGTCCTATTTTCCCTGAATATCAGGTGCCTAGTGAGTTTGCTACTCTTAGTCAGTATTTAGAGTATTTAACACTTGAAGGTTTAAAGTTTAGATATGCAAATGTAACTGATAGTATTAAGGAGCGTGCTTTTTATGAACTCTCAACAATCATTAAGATGGGATTTGAGGCGTATTTTTTAATTGTTTGGGATTTCATAAAATTTGCACATGATAATAGTATTCCAGTTGGTCCTGGGCGTGGTTCTGGAGCTGGTTCTATTGTTGCATATGCTCTTAGAATTACTGATATTGATCCTTTAAAATATAATCTACTTTTTGAGAGATTTTTAAATCCTGAACGTGTGTCTATGCCTGATTTTGACATTGATTTTTGCTTTGAAGGTAGAGATGAAGTTATAAAATATGTTACAAGAAGGTATGGTGAGGATAAGGTTGCACAGATAATTACTTTTGGGACTTTAAAGCCTAAGGCTGTCTTTAAAGATGTAGGAAGAGTTCTAGATATTCCTTTTGCTCAGTCTAATGAACTTACTAAGCTTATTCCTGATGGTCCGAAAGTTTCCTTAAGAGAAGTTTTTGAGGATGGGTCTTTAAAGGCGTATTTTAATAAAGGTTCTATTTATAATGAATTAATGGAAGTGGCGCTTGTTCTTGAAGGCATGAATAGACATGTTTCAACTCATGCGGCAGGTATTGTTATTTCTAGGACGCCTTTAACAGATTATGTTCCGCTTTATAAGGATTATAAGCAAGACACGATTTCTACACAGTATACTATGGATTTGCTAGAAGATTGTGGTCTTGTGAAGATGGATTTCCTTGGGCTTAAGACATTAACTTTAATAAAGAATGCAGAAAATCTTATTAGAATTACTAATCCTGACTTTAGCATTGCTAATATTTCTGATAGTGATGAGAAAACTTTTAAGATGCTTTCTGAAGGGCGTAGTGCTTCTGTTTTTCAATTTGAATCTGAAGGTATGCAGCAAGTTTTAAGAGAAGCAAAACCTGACAGTATTGAAGATTTAATTGCTTTAAATGCACTTTATCGTCCAGGTCCTATGCAGTTTATACCTCAGTTTATTGCAGCTAAGACAGGAAATAGGCAGATTAAATATCCTCATCCAGATTTAAAAGAAGTTTTAAAGCCAACATATGGGGTTATTGTTTATCAAGAACAGGTTATGGAAGTTGCAAGGATTATTGGCGGATTTTCTCTTGGGAAAGCAGATATTTTAAGACGTGCAATGGGAAAGAAGAAAGAAGATGAAATGAATAAAATGAAAGTTGATTTTATAAAAGGTGCTGTTAGTAAAGGTTATGATGAAACTCTTGCAAATGATATATTTGAACTTTTAAAGCCCTTTGCTGGTTATGGCTTTAATAAATCACATGCAGCTGCATATTCTTTAATAGCTTATCAAACAGCTTATCTTAAGGCCAATTATCCTGAAAGTTTTATGGCTGCTAACTTAACAAATGAGATTAATAATACTGAAAAGCTGTCTTATTATATTGAAGAAGCAAGGTCGATGGGGATCAATGTTTTAAAACCCGATATAAATCAGTCTTTTAAAGAGTTCCGTGTATTGGGTTCTGATATTTCTTATGGTCTTAATGGTATTAAAAATATTGGGGGTTTAATAGTTGATCTTATAATTACTGAGAGACAAGAGCATGGAGCGTATAAATCCTTTGAAGAGTTTATTCGAAGAGTGGATGATAAGGTTATAAATAAAAAATTTCTTGAGACTGCAATAAAGGCTGGTCTTTTTGACAGTCTTGGCCAAAATAGAAAAACACTTTTTGAGAATCTTGATAAATTAATAAATTTTGTAGTAAAAGATAAGAATGATAAGAAATTTGGGCAAAATAGTTTATTTGGATCTTTTGACTCTCAAGATATTACTCAAGAAAGTTTTAGTTATCATTTATTAGAAGAATATTCTTATCCTGAACTTTTAAGATTTGAGAAAGACCTTTTAGGTTTTTATGTATCTGGACATCCTCTTGATCCTTATAAACTCGAATTAGAACGGTTTACAAACTTTAATATTTTAGAGGAGCTTGCTGTTAAGAAGGATACTATTGTTAAGTTTGCTGGTAGTTTAAATTCAGTAAGGGTTATTTATACTAAGAGAAATAACGATAGGATGGCCTTTGGAGTTGTTGAAGATTTGAAAGGCGCAATAGACATTGTAGTTTTTACTGCAATTTATGAAAAATATAGACATTTATTAATTGAAGGTGAGGTGATTGGTGTTATAGGTAAGCTTACATTTAATAGAGATAAATTTTCAATAGTCGTTGAAAAAGTTTTAAGTATTGAAGAAATTTCTGTTAATAAGATTAATAATCTTCATATTAGATTTTCTAATGAAGGATTAAATGATTCGCATCTTCTTTATTCTTTAAAGGATAAGATCTTTGATCTTGAAGATAATACTGGATTTTCACATGTTTATCTTTATTTAAAAAACGATGATAAAATCTTGAAGCTTAAGATGGATTTAACCTTAAACTTTAAGCCTGATGAGTTTAAACTTAATGAGTTGAGATGTCATAAAATAGTAGAGGATATTTGGGTTGATTAGGAGGATTTTTTGTGATAATAGAGATTTTAATTGCATTTTTAAACATTTATAGAATTTTGATTTTGCTTAGAATTCTTTTTAGTTGGCTTGTATCCTCAGGAATTAATACTAGTGTGTTTTTTAGATTTATATATAATTCGACAGAGCCATTTTTGTCTATTTTTAGAAGGATTCGGGTTTTTAAGCTTGGCATATATGATTTTTCACCAATTGCAGCTTTAGTTACTCTTACAATAGTTGAGAGAATGTTGTCTTATGGTGATTATAAACTTTCCACATTTATTATATTATTTATTATTGAAATCTGGGGGATATTTAGAGGTGTTTTTTTTGCTCTTATTTGTTTCTTTATTTTAAGATTAATATTTTTGTTTTTACATCTATTTGATGGTACTGATTTCATGAGAAGCGTTGACTCATTGTTAATTCCCTTGTCTGTTAAGATAAATAATATAATTACAGATAAAAATATGTCTTATGTTCTTAATTTAATTGTTGCAGGATCATTGTTGATAGTATTTATAATCATTTTTGAACAGGTTATATGGGCTATTAGTGTCTTAGGTTCTTATTTGCCTTTTTAGGAATTTTTCATGTTTTTGCATGAGTTTCAGTATGACTTGCAGGGTATAAGTGGTCTTGGTAAGAAAGGGATTAGTAGATTAAATAGTCTTCACATTACAAATATAAAAGAACTTATAGAATATTTTCCTAAAAAATATGAGGATCGTCAAAATATAAAAACTTTTCCAGATCCACTGGAAGCGAGAAATTGTGAACTCATGACAGTTTTTACTGTTTTGGAACATAGAGATCTTAGAAGTAATTTTAATAAGAGGAATTTAAAACTTATAGCTCGGAGTGAAAATGGTGAGATATTTGAAATTCTTCTTTTTAATAGGAGCTTTTTAGAAGGAATTTTTAAAGTAGGTCATAAATTCTATATTTATTCTAGATTCAATTACAACAATTATACTCAGATGTGGAGTTGTTCTAATTTTGATAGTGAGGTGTTTAGTTGTAATCCTGAGAGATTTAAAAAGATTATTCCGGTTTATTCTCTTAGTGAAGGGTTGACTTCTAAAAAGGTATCCTCTTATGTAAAAGAGGCGCTTAGTTATTTTTTAAAGTTTGGTCAGTCAGACATACCTGAATTCTTAATAAATAAATATTCGTTATTGTCTTTGCATGAGGCTTTAAATGAAGTGCATTTTCCAAGTTCTCTTGAAATGCTTGATAGAGCAAAAAAGACTTTGGTTTATAGGGAGATTTTTTTGCTTCAATTGTTTTCAAGAGGGAGAAGTTCTGCAGTTTTTTCAAGGAGAGAAAAGGATTTATCAAGGGATTTGCTTGATAAAATTGTTTTGAAACTTCCATTTAGGCTTACTAGAGATCAAGAAGTTGTCATTGATGAGATAATTAATGATCTTAAAAGCAGTAAACCAATGAACAGGTTATTGCAAGGTGATGTTGGAAGTGGAAAGACTCTTGTTGCTTTTCTTTCTAGTATTCCTTTAATTGAAGCTGGATATCAAGTCGCATTGATGGTACCTACTGATCTTTTGGCACGGCAACATTATAATAATTTAACAAATATATTGAAAGGTTTTGATGTTTCTATAACTCTTTTAACTGGTAGTTTGAATAAGAGAGACAGAGAGAACGTTTTGGTAAATATTCAAAGTGGAACTTATGTTTTAGTAATAGGAACTCATGCTATTCTTTCCCAAGAAACAAGATTTAAAAACTTAGCTTATGTCATTATTGATGAACAGCATAAATTTGGTGTTGAGCAGAGAGAGGAGCTTAAAAACAAAGGGGAAGGAGTGGATGTTCTTTTAATGTCAGCAACTCCTATTCCTAGGAGCTTGGCTTTGACTTTCTTTGGTGATCTTGAAGTCTCTTTAATTAAGAGGGGTCCTGCAGGTCGAATACCTGTTACTACTTACTTAGTAAAGCATGGCAATGAAGAGAAGGTATATGAATTTTTAAGAAATGAACTTTCAAAAGGACATCAGGTTTATTTTGTTTATCCACTAATATCATCTTCACAGAAGTTTAATTTAAAAGATGCTACTAGTATGTGTTTGAAGCTTAAGAATATTTTTGTGGAATATTCTGTTGCAATGATTCATTCTAAGCTTGAATCTTGTGTCAAAGAAGAAATTATGCATGATTTTTACTTAAAGAAAATAGATATTTTAGTTGCAACAAGTGTTATTGAAGTTGGTATTGATTGCCCAAATGCAACTTGCATAGTTGTAGAGCATGCTGAGCGTTTTGGACTCTCTACTTTGCATCAGATTAGAGGACGTGTTGGTAGAAGTAACTTAAAATCTTTTTTATTTTTGCTTTATAAAGAGCCTTTAACAGAATCGGGAAAATTTAGACTTAAGACTATAAAGGAAAATATCGATGGATTTAAAATAGCAGAGGAAGATCTTAAGTTAAGAGGTCCTGGAAATTTATTTGGTATTGAGCAGACTGGTTATTTAAAGCTCAAGATATCTGATTTTGTTGGAGATAGGGATGTTATAAGATTGATGAGAGAAGAACTTAACAGTTTTTCTTTAAATCGGTCTTCTTATGGTAAATCAGATATTGATTTACTTGATAGTCTTTTACTATCATATTTAAGATCTGTTGCTAAAGAGAATGAACATTAATTTGTATATTTTTGAATTAATTTTGAAAGTTCTTTTTTATGTTCGTTCCAAAATGTGAGAAGTTTATATTGTAAATTGTTAAAATATTTTTTTTGTAAGATACATGCTTGTTTGCCAATGTACATGTAATGCCAAGGTTCTGCCTTATAACCGGTTTCTCCTTTATGATTTTTTGGATACGATAATGAGAATCCATACTTTGATGAGTTATCATAAAGCCATTTGCCTGCTTTTGTATTTAGTAAGTTGTCATCTATATTTATAAAATCGATGGTTGTTCCTAGTTGATGTTGTGAATGATCGGGACTTGCTGATTGAATTTTTGCTATATTAAGTCCATAAGTTTTGACATTATATTCAAATAAAAATTTTTGATATTCTCTTGTTCTGTATGCCGACACTATTTTTATTTGAAATCCATTTTCTTTTCCTGCCTTTACAAGGCTGATTAAGTCATCTATTACTATTTTTCTTAATCTTAAGTTTTCTTTCCCAATGCCCTTTAGTTCTTTAAAATCTTTTAAATAAACTAAATCAGTTGGATTATATCTTTTAGGAATTGGAAATTTTTTATTTACAAATATTAAGAGATCATTCTTTTCTGCTTTAAGTAGTGGTTTAAGTTCTTTTATGAATTGAATGGGCTTATTTTTTATTTTTTTTTGATGGGGAATGTCCAGGGTTTTTATGGCTTTAAGTAAAATTTCTAAATCTTGCTTTGATATTGTATTTGCTTGCAAAATCAGGTTGTGAGTTAATAGTATTAGTGAAAAAATATGTAGTGATCTCATGAAAGTGTAATTATATTATAATTGCTTTTTAATTCTGGGAGTGATTTTTAGATTTTATTAATGTTAATTTTAAATTTTTTTTGTAAAGATGGTAAACTAAACGAGATATGCTAAAAAGGGTTAACAATTATAATTCGATACTAGGAGAATTATTTGTATTGGCTGTTCCTACAGCTTTTGAATCTTTCTTATTTCAATTGGTAACATTTTTTGACAATTATATGATTGCTTATTTGGGATCTGTACAAGTGACAGGGGTTTCTCTTGCTAATAGAATAACTTTTCTTTTCTTTATTGTTATGTTTGGCTTGGGCACTACACTTAGTGCTTATGTTTCTCAAGCGTTTTCGAGAGAAAAATTTGTACATGTTAAACAAGCATTTGCTTATGCTTTTAGAATAGGAACAATTGTTGGAATGATTTTTTTCTGTATTTCTTTTATCTTTTCAAGAGATATTATTAAGTTATTTGTAGGAGAAGACAAGTCTTTAAATTTTGGAATAGAGTATTTAAGGATTGTTTCCATTTCCTATATTTTTATGTCTTATTCTTTTCTCTCTGCCATGGGTTTTAAAAGCATTAAAGATATAAGAATACCTTTAGTTGTTACTATGTTTGTTGTATTAATAAATATTGTTTTAAATTACATTTTTATTTTTTTGTGCAGTATGGGAATAAGTGGGGCAGCATATGCTACTTTGCTTGCTAGAATTATTGAATTTGTTTTTTACTTTTTTTATAACTTTTTGAATATAAATTCTTATTATCACCTTAAAACAGGTGACTTTTTTGTCTTAAAAAGTATTAAGATAGCTTATTTAAAGATACTGATTCCTGTTTTGTTGCATGAAATTTGTTGGGTTTTAAGCATAACTATTTTGCATGCTTTTTATGCTAGACTTGGAAGTAGTGAGTATGCATCTTTTGCAGTGGCATCTAATATTTTAGATTTGTGTTTTGTTGTGATGCATGGGATGGCAGTTGCAACCAGTGTTATTATTGGACATTTAATGGTCAATGATAAGGAACATGTTAGGACTTTAGGAGTATTTTTGTCAGTTATTGGAGTTATTTTGGGATTTTTTGTGGCCTTTATTCTTTTATTGATATCTAAATTTGCTCCTATTATTTTTGTTAATTTGGATTCTCCTGAACTTGTGGATACCTTTATCTCTATTTTTGCAAGTATTGTTGTTTTTAAGGGTTTTACTGCTCAGACACTGGTTGGTGTTTTTAGAGCTAGTGGAATTCCTAATATTTGTTTTTATATTGAGGTAGGAATAATTGTTTTTTATACATTGCCTGTTGCTTATTTTTTAGTTTTTTTTACAAATTTTAGATTGCCATTAATAGTGTTTATTGTAAATCTTGAAGAGATTCTTAAAAATATATTTATTTTAATAGAATTTTTTAAAGATAATTGGATAAAAGAAATTCATTATGAAGAACTGACTTAGTTTTTAAAATATGTTACAATAACAATTAAGGTTATTATATGATCAATATGAATTTAAAATTTATTTTAATTTTATTTAATAAGGGAATTTCCTCTACTTTTTTATAGTGTTTTTGTTTTGATATATGCTTCTGTTTTTTAGACAGCTTGAAAATTTGCTGTTTTTATTTTTAGGAGAAGATTATGTATTCATTAAGCAAATCTAAGAAAAGCAGCGTGTATCGAGATATTTTAAATATTGCAATTCCAACGGCCATTGAATTATTTTTATTTAATGTTGTTGCATTTACAGATAATATTATGGTGTCTTATCTTGGCGATTATCCTGTCGTTGGAGTTTCTCTTGCAAATAAATTTTTTGAGATTTTTAGTGCTATTGCTTTTGCTTTAATGGGAGCTTATAATATATTGGCAGTAAGGCAATATACTCAAGGTGATATTGATAAATTTAAAAATACATTTTTTATTAGCATTTTGATTCTTTTATTTTTCTCCTTTTTGTTTATGTTAGTTTCATTGTTCTATTCAGATTTTTTGCTTGGATTGTTATCTGATGACCTAGTTGCTATTTCTTATGGAGTGTCTTATCTTAATATTGCTGTTTATTCATTTGTATTTGCAATTTTTAAGGGAATTATTGCTAATTCGTTAAAAGTTGTTAAGATAACTAAAATTCAAATTGCTACTTCTTTTGTTGCAGTTGTTTTGAATGTAATTTTTAACTATTTATTTATTTTTATATTTAATATGGGTGTAATTGGTGCTGCTATTGCCACTACATTGGTTCGTTTGGTTGAATTTATTTTTTATTTTATTTATACTATCTTTAATACGGATTCATATTTTCATCTTAAACCTGAAAACTTAAAAATCAATCCTGTTATATTTTATGAGTTAATTAAGGTTTTTATTCCAATCTTCGTGAACGATTTTATTTGGTATTTGGGATATTTGGGATTAATTGCAATCTTTTCAAGAATTGATATTGCTAAGTATGCAGCTTATAGTGTAACTCTTTCTACTTATTTTATCGGATTTAATATAATTTTTGCTTTTTGCATTGCTGTCAATATTGTTATGGGATATGAAATGAATAATGATAAAAGAGAGATAATGTCTGTTGCAGTATATTTGAGTAAGATAGGTTTTATTCTTGCTGTTCTAACAGCTGTCATGATGTTTGTTTTATCATTTTTAGTTCCCTATATTTTTTATAAGTTGGAGTATGCAGATCTTATAGGAGTGATGCTAAGATATTATTCTATTTCATCTTTTTTTACATCACTTACGTTTCAATATTTATTTGGTTTTTTTCGTGCAGGTGCATCTCCAAACTTTGGGGCTTTTATGGAAGGTTCCATAACTTTTATTTATACCTTTCCTA